>NZ_JACCAC010000001.1:1806810-2409080 GCF_013409425.1 Nocardioides perillae
CTGGCCCGACTGCGTGGCGGCGTGCGACCCCCCAACGATCACCTGTTCGATGTGTGCCACCGCGCCGGCTCGAGCCGGCGCCGGGTCCGCGTGGGACCCATGCGCGGACAGTCCGTGCATGCCAAACAACCCAAGGAGCACCAACAGAGCGGACGCAAGCCACCCGGCAGGTGAAGCGTTCGACGCGGACCAGTGCACGCCACGAGTCTAGGAGCAGCCCTGCAACAACCACAGTCGCGGTGGCCAGATCTGCCGCAGTATCGGCTTGAACGCCAGCGAGAGCCCCGGTGATGCCAAGACCCTCGCTCTCCGAACAGTGAGTCCGAACTTCACGTGCGTAGATGACTCGAGTTCGTAGTTCCGACCGCAGAATCCGGTCTGACCCGCTCAAATCACCCCGCCAAGATGGTCAGGGTCGCACGCGGGGCCGCTCACGTCAGGCTGAACCGCACTGGGTTTGATGGAGGCTCTGGTCATTTGATTTCAACCAGGGCCTGGTCGCCCTGCTGGGTAGCGTAGGACCTCCCCTCGAACTCTGCTGGCGGTACGTCGTCGAGGTAGCCGTGCAGCCGCTGGTGGTTGTGCCAGTGCACCCACCCCAGGGTCGCGAGCTCGACGTCCTCGATGGTGCGCCACGGCCCCGGCCGGGCAGGCCCGCGGATCAGTTCGGCTTTGTAGTAGCCGTTCACGGTCTCGGCGAGCGCGTTATCGAAGGAGTCCCCCCACGGTCCCGATCGACGGCACGGCACCGATCTCGGCCAGCCGCTCGCCGTAGCGCAGGCTCGTGAATTGCGACCCGGCATCGCTGTGGCATCGCAGCCCGGTCAGCCGGGTGCCGCGGGACCAGCGGGCCATCTCGATGGCATCGAGCACCATCTCGGTGCGCATGTGCGAGGCGACCCGCCACCCCACGATCGTGCGGGAGTAGGCGTCGACGATGAAGCACACGTAGGCGATCCCGGCGAACGTTGGCACGAACGTCAGGTCGGTGACCCAGAGCTGGTTCGGGCCGGTGGCGGTGAAGTCCCGCTTGACCAGGTCCGGATGACGCGCCGCTGTGTCGTCACGCCGGGTCGTGCGGACCCGCTTGGTCCGCATCGCGCCGGCGATATCTTCGGCGCGCATCAGCCGTGCGACCTGGTCACGCCCGACCTCCCAGCCGCCACGCCTTGCGGCTTTCCACAGTTTCCTCGCGCCGTAGACCCTGTAGTTGTCCTCCCACAGCTGGCGGATCGCCGGGCGAAGCACCGCATCACGCGTCGCCCTTGCTGAGTTCGGCCGGGTCTTGGCGGCGTAGTAGGTGCTCGGAGCCACCTGCAGCCCCGCCCTGGTGAGCGTGGTGCAGATGGACTCGGCTCCGAGCTTCTTACCCTCCACGACGTCGTCGCGGTTGGCGTCGATGAACGCGACTACTTCTTGTGTTGGCGGTCGAGTTCCGCCCCGAAGAAAGAGGCCGCTCGCTTCAGGATCTCGTTGGCTCGCTTGAGTTCGCGGTTCTCCTGCTCGAGCTCTCGGATCCGCCGCGCCTCCACCGTGCTCACACCCGGGGTGTGGCCGTCGTCGACGTCGGCCTGCTTGACCCACTGACGCACCGACTCCACGCCGTAGCCCAACTGCGAGGCGACCCGCTGGACCGTCCCATGCTCGGTCCCGAGCTCTGCACGCAACGTGCGGACCATCCGGACCGCCGCTGCCTTCTCCTCCGGGGAGTATCGCCGCGTCTGCGGCTTCCCGGGCACCTGCTCCTTGGGCATGTGCTCATCCTCGTTTCCAAGGTCACGAGCCTCCAGGAAACCCAGTGCGGTTCAAACCTCCAGCGCGTGCGCTCTATTGTAAACGTCGAGGTCGACTTCGAGCCGTTTCGCCCCACTGCTCGGGCCCTGGTGAGTGCAAAAGCGCTACTACTGGTGCTTCTGCGATCCGAGTTGAGAGAGCTCCTTGTGTGGCCGGACGAACAGACAGGTGCAGATGACCTCACCCGCGTAACTGCAGCTGTGCTGGCTGGCCGGCTGCGCGGCCTGGCGCGAGAGTCGACCACGCTCCGATCGTTGGCGCTCGACGATCTCACCGCTGATTGGGCTGTGCGCGTCGCCCGAGGGGGACCCAATGCCCTAGGGAAGGTGCGGTTCTCTGCCACCCCCGTGGCACCTCCCTCAAACTTGATGGTGTTGAGCTGTCGACGCAGGCTGCCTTCTTGCCTGATCCCGTTGCCAAGTACCAGAGGGTCGTGGCGACCAGGAAGGAAGCTGTACGGATCGCCGTCTCGCGCGCGGTTGGCTGGCCGGTCACGCACCGTCTCTCGGTGCCCCCCGGCGCGACCACCACCGAGGATGCTGGAGTGCTCACAATTCTCACGTCCGCTGAAGTCGGGTTGTCGGTATCGGTCGATGAGGAAGAGTTCCTCTCCAAGCTCGGTGCGCTCACCGGAGAGGGCAAGCGCCGGCCGCTGTCTGCCTTCGACCTTCGCAAGCGATAGCCGGGCGGGCCGCAAGGACATGCCCCGGGCGCGGCCCCTCGTTGCCCGCCCGCGACACGGGCGCGACAGGGCCGTAGGGGCGGCGGTGTCGCAGGTCTGTGCTTCGATCGGGTCATGACGAACGGGTGGCAGTTGCCCTGGCAGGCGTCCAGCGCCGCGGGATCAGGACGAGGGGCAACAGAGAGATCGCAGGTCTGCGATCTCCCCCCGCTACGAAGGAAGTCCAGGTCAGCCCATGGTTGACCTGGACTTTCGCTTTGGGGGCGAGATGCGATCCCATCGTTTACCCATCACATTGACAGGTGCGCAGCGCCGCCCAGGCGGGCAACAGCGCCGTTGCTTCCGGTCGCTTCGGGCTCGCTCGGCAGCGGTCGTCCACCTACTCGGCATGAGTACGACGAAGCTGGGGCTCGAGCCCCTGATCGGGGTCGAGGAGCTCGCCGACTACCTCGGTGTCCCCGTGCAGACCATCTACGACTGGCGGCTCTCCGGTCGGGCGCCGCGGGCCTTCAAGCTCGGTAAGCACCTGCGGTTCGCGGTCAGAGACGTGCAGCAGTGGCTCGAGGACCACCACGAGGCCGACCATGAGTAGGCCGCGGATCCCGATCGGCGGGTACGGCGAGATCGCGTTCATCACGCGCGGCAGGGGCAAGGTCGAGGCGCGCACGCGTTTCCGGGACTGGGACGGCCGGACCCGTCTCGTCCAGGCGACCGCGTCGTCACGGCCGGCGGCAGAGGTGGCGCTGAAGAAGAAGCTCACGCAGCGCAACGCCTTCCAGCCCGTCGACACGACGCTGACGCCGGACAGCCCGTTCCCGGCGCTCGTCGACTACTGGCTCGCCGACCTCGACCTCGAAGGCCGGATCGCACCCGCGACCCGGTTCAACTACGAGCGCGACATGCGCCGCCTGGCCCTGCCGGCGTTCCAGGGCTTCACCCTGCGCGAGATCGGGGTCGCCCGTTGCGATGCCCTGCTGAAGCAGTTGGGCAACAGCTCGTACTCGTCGGCCAAGCGCGCTCGGACCGTGCTGCGGCAGTCGTTCGCACTCGCGGTGAGGCACGAGGTGCTCCCGCGCAACCCGATCGACAACGTCTCCCGCCTCCACAAGCCGAAGCGCACACCGACCGCCCTGACCGCGGCGGAGGTCAACGCCATCCGCGCGGTGATCAAGGCCTGGGAGTCCGCAACGGGCACCTCCGGCCCGAACCCCGATGGACAGCTCGGCCAGATCGTCGAGGTCATGCTCGGCACCTCCGCCCGGATCGGCGAGGTGCTGGCCATCCGCCGCCGCGACCTAGACCTGACCACGCCGGCCGCGACGCTGCGGATCTGCGGAACGGTGATCTCCGAGCGTGGCACGGGGAGCTATCGCCAGGAGCATCCCAAGACCGACGCGTCGAGCCGGGTGATCGCGCTGCCGAGCTTCACCGCCGAGGCCTTGCGTCGGCGGATGGCGATCATGCGGGACCACTCGCTCGACGCCCTGGTGTTCTGCAGCCGCGAGGGCACGCCGCTGACGACCGCGAACGTGCGCCGGCAGCTCCGCAAGGTCCTCGGCGACGCTGGCATCGAGGGCGTCACGCCCCACATGTTCCGGCGGACCGTCGCCACCGTGGTGAACGAGCAGGCAAGTCTCAATCTCGCCTCCGAACTGCTCGGTCACACCGACCCGAAGGTGACCGTCGAGCACTACGTCCGCCGCAACGAGCAGGTGAACCCGCTGACCGCCGAGCTGCTCGACCAAGCGTTCGCTCGGGAGGACGACTAACGCGGGTCGATTTCGTCGGCCCAGGCGTCGAAGTAGGTCCGGATGTCGGTGATGGGTACGCCGACGTCCGGGAAGTCCTGGTCCTGGATGCGGCCATGGGTCCGCAGCGTCGCGGCGAACATCGCGAGATCGAAGCCCGGATCGGCCTCGGCCGCCTTCCGGAGCGTCTCCTCGCGGTCGAACCGCTGGTGCAGCACGTAGACGTCGACGAAGTCACGCGGCTCCGCACGGCCGAACAGCGCGAGCGTCTTGCGGATCGCGAGTTCGTCGGGAGCGAAGCTCGGCCCGGCGATCGTGACGGTCGGAGTGCTGGCGGCGGGACTGTCGACCGCGAGGTCCACGAGAACCGTCTCCGGGCCGGTGATCGACCACCGCCGAAACTCCTCGCCGGTCCGCACCAACTTGTGGCTCCACCCGCGAGCCGTGACCGCGGCGATGAGCGCTTCGCTTGCCGCCTCGACGCTGCCCGCGCGACGCGATGTGAAGAAGTCGAGGTCTTCGGTCGGCCTCGGCACGATCCCCTGGGCGATCAGAGCCCCGCCGCCGGCGAGCAGGAAGCCTGCCGACTCGGGCAGGGCGAAGAACACGTTGGCCAGTTCGACCTGGAAGTCGCTCAGCCTTGAGTCGCTCACGCGATGGCACCGAATGACACGATGAGCGGCTCCCAGGCGCTGCGGATCGTCCGCGGGATGACGAGGTCGTCCCAGAGGTCGACGAGCAGGGCCCCGTCCAGGTAGGCGAGCAGGTCGGCCGGCTCACCTTCGCGAAGAACGATCTCGTAGACCCTGGCCCGGTCGCGCCGGTCGCGAAGGTTGTAGGGACGCGACGGGCCGGACCAGTGCAGATGCTGGGGCAGCGTCACCGTCGCGAAGGCTGTGGCAGTGTCGAGACGCCACAGGCGATCAGGGACGACGAACGGCTCGCCACGGGCACCGGAGTGGATGGTGAACTCGACGCGGGGCACGAGGTCGAGATCGAAGCCACTGCTGTTGACGATCCGCTCGGCCACAGCGAGCGTCGGCGACTTGGTGCCGTGCTCGTAGGTCGAGAGCGTTGGCTGCGAGGTGCCCGAACGGCGCGCCAGTTCCCGCTGCGACAGTCCACTGCCGCGGCGTGCGCGCGCGATGATCGTCCCGGCCATGTCCACCACGATATCCGCTTAGATATCGCTCCTCAAGGTCTCGCCGGCGCGCCACCGGAAATCGCTTGGTCATGTCGGAGGCGATCCGTAGCGTCGATCGCGCCCAGGAGGCAGTCAGAGGAGCAGAGGGGCCGGCTGTGCAGAAGATCGTCGTGAACGCGAAGCCCGGAGGCTTCGGGCTGTCCCGCGAAGCCGCCGCTGCGCTCGGACTGGAAGTCGACGAGAAGTCGTCGTTCATGCAGCCATGCCGAGTCATCGGCGAGAACGCGCTCCGCAGAAACGATTCTCGCCTCGTTGACGTCGTGGAGACCCTCGGCCAGGCCGCGAGCGGCCCCAACGCCGAGCTCGTCGTGATCTGCATCCCCGACGGCGTCGACTGGGGAATCGCCGACTATGACGGTGCCGAGTGGGTGGCCGAACGGCATCGCACATGGACACCGAAGGAGAGCGACGTAGAAGGCTACGGGGGTGTGCTCCAGGCACCTGCAGCCGTTGTCGCGCCGCGCCGCCACATAGCCGCGCTGCTCGCTGCGGAAGCCGAGGTTGCCGAACGTGCGGAGGCGACCAGCGACCCGAACGAGCCGCTGCCGCCCCACGTCAAGGTCACCCGCGGCAGGTCGCCTCGGGCCGACGGAGACTGACGCGCCGTCAGGGCAGCCCTGCCCGGTCGAACTCCTGCTGCAACCGCGGGCGACGCCGATGGATCTCGCGCAGGTCCGCGATCAGGTCGTTGACCTCCGCCGACTTCTCGGACCCGGCACTGAGCTTCCGCATCTTGGCCAGTCTCCGGGCTGCCAGCCGGTAGTGCTGGGCGCTGGCCTCGACCAGCTCGTTCTCGACGAGGCGCTGATGGATCGGCAGCGTGGCGATCGGGTCGACCTTCTCGTACGCCTTCACCAGTTCACTCCAGGTGTGGTCGCTATCGAGGGCCAACGAGTGAGCGAGGTTCCAGGCGAACTCGGGCTCCTTCAGGGTGAGGAGCGCGAACAGGACCGCGTCCCGCGGACTCGCCGCCAGCGTCGCTACAACCTCGTCGCGATAGTCCGGCCAGGACTTGCCCGCCGCCTTGTGCACCCGTGCCGCCGACGACGAAGACGGCCACTTGCGGAACACCGAGAGCCGGGCGTCCAGCGCTTCGCTCGGTCGGTGGGCTTCCAGCAGACCGCACCAGTAGTCCGCGGCCTTGAGCGACTGGTGCCCGCGGTCGAGGTCCGTGGCCTGCTTCGCCCAGTCGATGGCCAGATCGATCTCGCCGATCTCCTCGAACGCCTCCGCCGTGTCCTGCAGCCACGCCGCGACCTTCCGGTCCTTCGCATGGGTGCGGATGATCGCGTCAATGTCGTGGTCGAGGACGGCGAGCCGCTGCGCGTTCCAGTCGAGTGTGAACCACGCGTGCGAGTGAGCTGACGACAATCGCTCGCCCTCCGATGGGCGCGGCCCGAGCGTCGCCTCGACCTCCGCCAGGCTCTTCCGATAGGCGGCCATGCCGGCGTCGCCGAGCGCCGACGCGTAGGCCACCGGGTCGAGTTCGAAGTAGTCGACCCCGTCGTCGTCGAACTGGAACTTGATCATCCAGTCGATCAGCTTGCCGACCGGCGTCCGGGCTGCAGCGGCCGCCTGCGGGTGGAGTTCCAGCAATCGGCGACAGGCGTCGCCGATGATCCCGGCGGAGTCGTCCGCGCGAGCGATGACCCTGACTGAGGACGCGAGCGCCTTGTGGGTCACGGCATAGATCTCGACAGGGTCCGTCGTCGGGATCGCCTGCTCCAGGATGTCGATCGCCTCGTGCATGTCCCTGCCGTGCGAGTAGGCGGCGCTGTAGCTGTGAAGATCCGAGCGGGTCCGGATCAACGGGAGAACGGCGTCGGCCAGCGAGGTCACCCGCTCATTCTTCACACCCCAGGATCCATCCCTTCAACCCCTCGGCGCCCCGCCCCGTCTGTCGCGCGTCAGGATTTCTGGCAGGGACGTTTAGTCAGTCCCTGAAGGAGAATCCACGACATGGGTAGACCCCCTGTGATCCCGGCCGAGCAGAAGACTCGGATCGTGCTGAGCGTGTTGGCCGGAGAGATGACCGCTCGCCGAGGCGGCTCGGCGGGAGAAGGTCAGCGAGCAGTCCATCGGCCGGTGGAAGGCCGACTTCCTCGAAGCCGGGAAGACGGCGCTGGCGGCCGGCAGGTCCGGGCCGTCGACACGGGAGCAGCAGCTCGAGGCCGAGGTCGCTGATCTGACCCAGGCGCTCGGCGAGGCCGCGGTCGAGCTACGCGTGTGGAAGAAGTCAGCGGAGGGCAGGTTGGGCCCTTCGAGGACCTCGAGGTGATCCGCATCGAGGCGGGCATGTCGACCGCGAGGTTCTGCCAGCTCATCGCCATGCCCGAGCGGACATGGCGACGTTGGCAGGCCAAGACCAGGGCCGGTGGCCAGACCAAGGGACCGTGGCCGCAGCCGGCGCGCGAGTCGGCTCGCGACCGGGTGCTCTTCCACGCCAACAAGCGCCCGGCCTGGGGCCACCGCAAGATCTGGGCCATGGTCCGCCACGACGGGCACGTCGTCAGCGAGGCGACCGTGCTACGGCTCCTGCGCGACGAGGGGCTGATCCTGCCGGCGCACTACCAGCGCGAACGCCGCAAGCTTGCCGAGCGACGCAAGGCAGCGTTCGCAAACGACCCGACCGGGCCGAACCAGGTCTGGCAGATGGACTTCTCCGAGTTCGAGACCACCACCGGCGGCACCTGGCGGCTGGCGGGCTGTCGGGACTATTGGAGCAAGTACGAGCATCCGTTCCACGTCTCGCCGACCGCGAACCAGTTCGACGCGATCGATGCCGTCGAACTCGCGCTGGCCGACTACGAAGCCATGTTCGGCCACCCACTCGCATATCTCTGCGAGATCGACACCGAGACAGGTGAGATCAAGCCGGTCGTCACGATCGTCACCGACAACGGCGGCCCGTTCCGGTCCTTCAGGTTCGAGGCCTTCATCCTCGCCCACCCCGAGCTGAGCCACGTCCGCACCCGGGTGAAGTCGCCCGGCCAGAACGGGTCACGCGAGCGCGGGTTCGGCACGCTGAAGTACGAGCGGCTCTACATCGACGAGATCGACGACGCCGTCATGCTCGCCAAGCACGCCGAGGAGTACCGCATCGAGTACAACCAGATCAGGCCCCACGAAGCACTGGCCTGGAACCGGCCCAAGGAGGTGCACCTCGGCCTGGCCAGCCCGACCGTCCCGACATTCCAAACCACCGAAAACCTGCCAACTCCTTGACGCGGGACATGAGCTGGAAGTCGACCGCCTTCAACCAGTCGTTCGGAGCGGGCGGAACGTGAGGATCGAGGCCCGAGCCGGGGAGCAACTCGCGCGCCTCGAGGTCATCGGCCTTCACGGTTCGTGTCGAGAGTTGGCGGTAGTCGTGTTGGCGGCGGAAGTAGCCCTCTGTAGAGAAGTCGCCCTGCCGGATCTGCCAGGAGCCGAGAGCTGCCCAGTACATGCCACTGGGCATGCGCTTGAGGTTGTTCCGAGCGCGGTTGCCGATGACTCCCAGTTCTTCGCCGCCAGCCATGAGGCTGCCGATGAGTCGGTACTCGAGTGTCCGGAACTCGGCGCTCATTTCCGTGGGGGAGGGCTTGTGCGCCGCTTGCTGCATCAACCAGGGAATGAACATGACGTACCGCAGGCGGGTGTGCAGCACGGACGTTCCGGGGAAGAGTGAGTCGGCGAGAGCGTCGCGAATGGAGCCGATGCCGAGCTCGTCGACGGTGCCCTCTTCTTTGAAGAGGTCGACGACTTCCAGCATCTTCCTGCGCTGCTCGCTGTCTGTGTCGAGCCACCCGAACGTCGAAACCACGGTCCGATCATGCCGCGAGCGGCCGACAGAAGTGGCCGCTGCCGTCGAACGTCCTTCGGCCGCGGCCGCCGTAGGTTGGCGTCTATGACCACTCACCAGAGCGACTCCGCCGTCCAGCGGGATGCCGAGCGAGCCATCATCGACGCCCTCGCCGCCCAACTCGGAGTGGTTCTGGTCGGCGGCGGAGCCTTGTCGCTCAGCGGGGGAGTGCGCATCCAGCTCGACGCCCGCAGCGAGGACGGGAGATTCGCGGTGGAGGCCTACGCGCGACAGGGAACGCTGAAGGGCGGGCAGTTGAAGAAGATCGCGCAGGACGTCCTGAAGCTGGCACTCCTTCGACAGGAGCCGGACCATGCCGACGTGCGACCGATCATCGTCTTCGCTAGCGAGGACGCCCGCTCTTCAATCACGGGCTGGGTCAGGCGGGCCGCTGATGTCTTCGGTGTCGAACTGCACGTGGTCGACATCGCCCCTGAGCTTCGCGAGGAAATTCTCGCCACCCAGGAAGCGCAGAAGATGGTCAACGTCGAGCTTCCAACTGCGGCGGACGACCTCACCATCGAGTGAGCGCAGAGCGGCTTCTCGTCGCTCGAATCCGCCGGATCTGTCGGCCCTGCCCCATAGCGTTGCATTCATGACAACCGGTAGGGCGCCCGAGCGACACGGACTCGAGAACTATCGCTCTCGAGTCCGAGGCAGCCTGCTGGGCGGGGCAATCGGGGACGCCCTCGGGGGCCCGGTCGAGTTCTGGAGCCTCGATCGGATTCGTGCCGAGTGCGGACGGGACGGAGTCAAGGAGTACCTCCCGGAAAGCGTCGACGGCGCCCGCATCTACGGCCGCATCACCGACGACACCCAGATGACCCTCTTCACCGTCGACGGGATGATTCGTGCCTCGGTCCGCCAAGACCGCGGTCTCGGCTTCACCGTGGGGGTTCTGCATCACGCTTACGACCGGTGGCTCGACACGCAGCTTCAGGACGGCCCCGACGGCGAGCGCGACGGCTGGCTGATCAACGAACGATGGCTGTACTCCCGGAGGGCTCCCGGCAACACCTGCATCTCTGCACTCGAAGTCCCGCGGGGCGGTCGCCGCAAGTTGGAGCAGTTTGGCGCGGAGGCGACCAACTCCTCCAAGGGGTGCGGCGGGGTCATGCGCAGCGCTCCGTTTGGTCTCGTACCTCCCTGGGTGTGGCCGTTGGAATGGCAGTTTGACGCGGCGGCGGAGGCCGCCGGCTACACGCACGGCCACCCCACCGGACAGATGGTTTCGGGGGCGCTGGCGGTTCTCATTGGCGCGCTGATGCGTGGAAACAATCTCGATCGAGCGATCGGTGAGGCGATGACCCAGCTGCGTGCTCGTCACGGCCACGCGGAGGTCTATCAAGCGATTGAGCAGGCGATCGAGACGGCCCGCCGCGGCCCGAGCCCTGAACACATCGAGTCGCTCAGGGGAGGCTGGGTCGCCGAGGAGGCTCTAGCCATGGCGATCTATGCCTCGCTCGTTTACCCAGAACCCAGCCAGGTGGTCGATGCCCTGGCCCTGTCCGTGACGCACTCGGGAGACAGCGACTCGACCGGCGCGATCTGCGGCAACATCCTCGGAGCACTTTACGGCGAGACGGCGTTGCCGCCCCAGCTCGCTTTCGAAGTCGAGGGCCGCGACACGATCCTCACCCTGGCCGATGACTTCGTCTTCGAGTTCGCATCCGGCGATCGCCTCCATGGCGACTACGGCCCGTTCACCAGATGGACGGACCGGTACCCGGGATGGTGAGCGGATCGGAACCGATGCTCCGCGGTGGGGATTCGACCCGGTACCACCTACTGTCCAGAAACGGTCGGATGCTCTCGGCACCACTCGGGTATCGTGAGGTTTGGAAGCGAGGGCGAACCCCTCACCAAACCGAGCGAATCGGTAGCTTCCGACCCGAGACCGACGTAGTCGCGAAGCCTCTGAGTTAGTCCAGAGGTCGCAGGTTCAAATCCTGCCCCCGCTACCACTCACCAGAGGCGGCCACCGGATTCCGGTGGCCGCCTCCGGTGCTTCCGGGGACGGGCACTGCACGCCGGTCCTCGCCGGCCGAGGGCGACGGGCCCGCCTTCGCCCCGGCGCTATCGTCGCGGCGTGCCCGGCTTCCAGCGCATCCACGTCGTGAGCACCGCCGCCGGACCCGACGACGTCCGCGTGCTCGGCCGCGAGGTGGGCCGCGGCGCCCTGGTGCTGACCGCGCCGACGGGGGAGGCCAAGGCGGTGGCGCGGGGCATCACCGAGGCGGTGGCGGGCGAGGCACGACCCGAGGTGCCGCTCGCCCCGGTGCGCTTCCCCGACGCCGGCCGTGGCGACCGGCTCGACGCGCTCGTGCGGGAGCATGCGCTGCGCGACCGCTTCCGCGACGTCGTGGTCGTGGCCGACCAGGCGACGCTGACGCTGCTCCTGCGCGCGCTCGCCCCGGACCAGCTCGCCGACGGGGGACCGGTCACGGTGGTGGGGCTGCCGCGCGCCGACCCACCCGTGTCGCTGCGGCGGGTCGCGGTGCTCGGCGGCGTGGTCGGCGTGCTGTCGGCAGGCCTGCAGGGGCTCGCGCCGCTCTTCGCCCTCCCGCTTGCCACGGCGGCCGTCGGGCTGGTGCTGCTCGCCGTGCCGTCGCGCCGGCACACGGGCCGCGAGGTGCTGCTGGCGGCGGCGCTCGGCGCGGTCGTCTTCGTGATGATCGTGGCGGGGTCGCGCCGCTTCCCGGCGGCGTAGGTCGACGGCCGCGCCGGTGCACGCCGCGCGGCTCAGGTGGGGAGCAGCCGGACCGGCGGGGCGCCGGCAGCCTCCTCTGCCCGCCCGCTGCGACGCTCGACGAGCGTGACCCCTCGGCGCACCAGCACCAGCACAGCGGCCGCGGCGACGGCGCGCCAGTCCGGGTCGGCCGCGAGCCGCAGCAGTCCGGCGGCGAGCAGCAGCTCGAGCAGGACCGGGACGGCGGGGGACCACGCGCGCGTGACGGCGTACACGAGGGCGGCCACGACGACGGCCGCGCCGGTCACGAGCACGGCGAGCCCGGCGAGCAGCGCGGTCACGGCGGGTCCGCCGGGCCGGGCGCGGCGCCCCTCGTGGCCGCGCGCTCGTGCCGGCTGCGCGCGACCTGCTCGCTCTCCTCGCGGATCTCGCGGGCCAGGAAGTAGTTCAGCGCGGTGCGGATGGCGGCGACGGCGGCCAGCTTGCCGAGCTCCTCGAAGCTCGGCGCGACCGCGGTGCGCAGCACGTCGGACGCGAGCTGGAACTCCAGCCCCAGCGCCAGGAAGCGGCCGAGGGTGAGCCGGACCTCGGTGAAGCGCGACGGCCGCCGGCTCGGCAGCACGCGCAGGAACTGCACGACGGCCACGACGGCGCCGAGGAAGATGACCGCTGCTCCAGCGGCCTCGACCAGACGCACGAGCAGGTCGACGCCCTCGCGCAGCGTCTCCTCGGGCAGGACCTCAACAGCGCTCAGCACGAGGTCTGGTACCCCTGCGCGGCCCCCTCACGCGGTCGGCGCGAGCGCCCCACGCCTGCCGCCGCCCGCCGCGGGTACCGGCCGGTCGGCGGCGCGGAGGGCGTCGCCGACCCGAGCACCGGAGGAGCACCTGTGGACACCGACGGCACGACGAAGGTCGCGGCACTGGTCGACGACGCCCGCACCTGCCTGCTGACCACCATGACCGACGACGGCCGCCACGTGAGCCGGCCGATGGCGCTGCAGGAGGTGGAGTTCGACGGCGACCTGTGGTTCTTCACCTACGACGACTCCGACAAGGTGCGGCAGGTCCGTGCCCACCCGCAGGTCAACGTCGCCTTCGAGGGCAAGGACGCGTGGACCTCGGTGTCGGGCGCGGCCGAGGTCGTGCACGACCGGGCGCAGGCGGAGCGGCTCTGGTCAGCGCCGCTCGAGGTGTGGTTCCCCGACGGCCTCGACACCGCCGGGCTCGCGCTGCTCAAGGTGCACGCCGAGACCGCGGAGGTCTGGGAGTCCTCCCACAGCCGAGTGAAGAAGCTGGTCGGCGGCGTCCGCGCCGCCGTCAGCGGTCAGCCCGAGAAGTTCCCCTCCACCAACGAGACGGTCGAGCTCGACCGCTGAGCAACACCGGGCGACGCGGCGCGGTCGGCCGGCCCCGAGAAGTGCAGCCCCTCCGAGACGAGGGGGCCGCTCAGCAGCTTGCGGTCGGCCTGGTAGTCCATCGACATCACCCACGGCGCCTCGGGACCCTGCTTCGGCAGGTCGGCGAGCGAGCGCTGCACGTAGCCCGCGCCGAAGTCGAGCAGGGGTCGCAGCGCCATGTCGGGGTCGGCCTCGACCCAGGCGGTGTCGAGGCCGTGCTCGTCGAGGTGGCGCAGCAGCTGACAGAGGTACTCGCAGAGGATGCCGACCTTGAGCGTCCACGACGAGTTCGTGTAGCCGATGGCGATCGAGAAGTTCGGCACGCCGGTCAGCATCGTGCCGCGGTGCACGACGGTCTCGGAGGGCACGACCGGCTTGCCGTCGACGGCCAGCTCGATGCCGCCGAAGAGCTGGAGGTTCAGCCCGGTCGCGGTGACCACGACGTCGGCGTCGAGGTGCTCGCCGCCCTCGAGCTGCAGGCCGGTCTCGGTGAAGGTCGTGATCCGGTCGGTGACGACGTGCGCCTTCCCGGCGCGGATCGCCTTGAACAGGTCGCCGTCGGGCACGGCGCACAACCGCTGGTCCCACGGGTCGTAGGGCGGGTTGAAGTGGGTGTCGACGTCGAAGCCGTCCGGCAGCTGCTTGGTGTTGACCCACCGGATCACCTTGCGCGCCGGGCCGGGGAAGCGCTGGCACAGCTGCCAGACCAGCCGCTGCTGCGCGATGTTCTTGCGCCGGGCCAGCGCGTAGCCGCGCGCGGGGCCGAGCCACTTCTGCAGCGCCACCGCGATCGCGTCGACCCGCGGCACCGGCAGGACGTACGTCGGGGTGCGCTGCAGCATCGTCACGTCGGCGCCGAGGTCGGCCAGCGCGGGCACCAGCGTCACGGCGGTCGCGCCGGAGCCGATGACCACGACCCGCTTGCCGGCGACCTCGAGGTCCTCGGGCCAGTGCTGCGGGTGGACCAGCTCGCCGGCGAAGCGGTCACGGCCCTCGAAGACGGGGGAGAAGCCCTGCTCGTAGTCGTAGTAGCCGGTGCCCGCGAAGACCCACCCGGCCGTCATCGCGAACCGCTCACCGGTGTCGCCCCGCTCGACGGTCACGGTCCACCGCGCGTCGTCGCTCGACCAGTCGGCGGAGACGACGCGGTGCCGGTAGCGCACCTTCTCGGCGATCCCGTTCTCCGCCATCGTCTCCTCGAGGTAGCGCAGGATCTGCGGCGCCCCGGCGATCGACTCCTCGTCGCGCCACGGCTTGAACTCGTAGCCGAAGGTGTGCAGGTCGGAGTCCGAGCGGATGCCCGGGTAGCGGAAGAGGTCCCAGGTGCCGCCGGGGCGCTCGCGGCCCTCGAGGACCACCACCGTGCGGTGCGGGTGCTCGACGGCGAGGTAGCGCGCCGCGCCGATGCCGGAGATGCCGGCGCCGACGACGAGCACGTCGACGTGCTCGGTGGGAGAGCCGTGCTGCTCCGGGCGGCCGACGGGCTGCTCGGCCGTCGATCCGGTCGTGACGTCGGCGGGCGGGGTGGTGGTGCTCATCGGGACCTCCGGCGGGCGGCGTCGTGCTGCGGTCGTCGCTCCGGGCGGCGGGGCAGCAGGGGTGTGGCCGCTAGTGTGCACCGGTTCAGCAGCGGGTGGGGGTCGCGGTCGCCCACCGGCCTGCTGTCATGGGAGGGGTGGACGCCTCGCTGACCCTCGCCGCCGCCCTCCGCCGGCTGCCGGAGGACCCCCGCGTCGTCGTGACCGGCAACCACGCCACCCCGTGGCACCTCCTGGGTCTCGTCGACGCCGCGCTGCCGGCGTACCGCCTGTGGACCCTCAACGGGCAGCCGGGGCTCCCGGACCGCGAGGGCGTCGTGCTCGAGACCTGCTTCGTCGGGCCGGGGCAGCGGCGCAGCCCGCGGCTGTCCTACGTGCCGTCGCGGCTCTCGCTGGTGCCGACGCTCTTCTCGACCTCGCTCCCGCCCGACGCGGTGCTGCTGCACACCACGCGGCCCGAGGGCGGCCGGGTCTCGCTCGGCACCGAGGTCAACGTGCTCCCGGCCGCCGTGGAGGCCGTGCGGGCGCGGGGCGGGCTCGTGGTCGCGCAGGTCGACGCGCACGTCCCGTGGACCTACGGCGACGCCGAGCTCGACCTCGACCTCGTCGACGTGCTGGTCGAGGCCGACGAGCCGCCCGTGCACGCCCCCCTCGTCCGGGTCGACGACGAGGCCGCCCGCATCGGCGAGCTCGTGGCCGGGAGGGTGGCCGACGGCTCGACGCTGCAGGCCGGCATCGGTGCCGTGCCCGACGCCGCGCTGCGCGGGCTCGCCGACCGGCGCGGGCTGCGGGTGTGGACCGAGATGTTCTCCGACTCCGTGCTCGCGCTCGAGCGGGCGGGCGCGCTCGACGCCGACGTGCCGGTGACCGCGTCGTTCCTCTTCGGCTCCGAGGAGATGCACGACTGGGTCGACCGCAACGAGCGCGTGCGCCTGCTGCGCACCGAGACCACCAACGACCCCGCCCTCATCGCGCGCAACCCGCGGATGGTGAGCGTCAACACCGCGCTGCAGGTCGACCTCTTCGGCCAGGCCAACGCCTCACGGATCGCCGCGCGCATCCACTCCGGCTTCGGCGGCCAGACCGACTTCATCGTGGGGGCGCTCCACAGCGCGGGCGGCCAGGCGGTCATCGCGCTGCGCTCGTGGCACCCCAAGGCCGACGTCTCGACGATCGTGCCGCTGGTCGAGGAGCCGGTGACGTCGTTCCAGATGAGCGCGGTGGTCACCGAGCAGGGCGTCGCCGAGGTCTTCGGCCGCGACCAGGGCGAGCAGGCGCGCCAGCTGGTCGAGCACGCCGCCCACCCGCAGGTCCGCGAGGAGCTGCGGGAGGAGGGCGTCGCGCTCGGCCTGCTGCCGCCGCGCTGAGCCGGGGTCCCGGGGGCGGGCCCGCGGGCCGGGGGGTCAGCCCTGGGCGGGGTACGGCGCGCCCTGCAGCAGGCGGGCGAGGTGCACGGCGTTGGCGGCCGCGGTGTCGTTGGTGCCGGCGGTCGCCTCGGGCTCCGGGCTCTTCTCGGAGTAGTCGGTGCCCTGCATGGCCTCGCCGACCCAGTAGGTGCTGCCGTTGGCCGGGACGGTGAAGCCGACGTCGTTGAGGGCCTGGAAGCACTCGGCGTGGCTGTGGTGGGCGCCGTCCTCGTTGCCGACGACGGCCACGATCGCGACCTTGCCGTACATCAGGGGCCGGCCCTCGTCGTCGGTCTCGCTGATCTCGGCGTCGAGGCGCTCGAGCACCATCTTGGCCACCGAGCTCGGCTGGCCCATCCAGATCGGCGTGGCGAGCACCAGCACGTCGGCGTCGAGCACCTTCTCGCGGATCGCGGGCCACTCGTCGCCGTCGCCCTCGTCGGTGCTCACGCCGAAGCGGACGTCGTGGTCGACCACCCGCACCACCTCGCCGGTGGCGCCGTGGGCCTCGAGCCGCTCGAGGACGCGGCGGCCGATCAGCTCGGAGCTGGACTCCGACGGGCTGGGCTTGAGGGTGCAGACGAGGACGAGGGCGCGGATGTCGGACACGTTTCTCCCAGGGTCGAGGTCGGGGTCGAGGTCGGGCCGACCGGACGGTCAGTCGGGTTCGACGGTGCCACGGCGGTGGGAGACCCGACCCTCCACGAGGAGGGCGAGGCGGCGCAGCGCCTCGTGGTTGCGCCACAGCATCGGCGGCTGCCGCACGAAGGCCGGCACGAGGCGGCCCGGGCCCTGGTGGGCGTCCTCCGACATGGTCACGTCGGTGGCGCCCCCCTCGGCGGGGGCGAGCTCCATGACGACGCGGGCGGTGCCGAGCGGCCAGCCCTTGGCGTGCAGCTGCAGCAGCCGGTCCGGCTCGGACTCCTCGACCACGGTCTGGTCGTCGATCACGAGCGGCCAGGCGCCGACGGAGTGGTGCAACCGGGAGCCGACCGCCGGCCAGTGGTCGTCGACCGCCCGCATCCGCGTCGCGCCGACGACCCACAGCGGGTAGAGCCAACCGTCCGCCAGGACCTCCCAGACCTGGGCGGGCGTGGCCTCGATGCGTCGCGTGTGGGAGATCATGCCTGCAGGTCCCCACCTAGGCTCCTCCGCATGAGTGATGCGAGCACCACACCTGCGCCGGCCGACGTGCGCTTCTGGTTCGACCCCGTGTGCCCCTTCGCCTGGATGACCTCGCGGTGGCTGCGGATGGTCGCCGAGCAGCGCGGCGACACCGTGGAGTGGCGGCTGATCTCGCTGCGCCTGCTCAACGCCCACGTCGACTACGACAGCCACTTCCCGGCCGACTACGAGGCGGGCCACACCGCCGGCCTGCGATTGCTGCGGGTGTGCCACCGGGTGCGCGAGGAGCACGGCGGCGACGCCGTCGGGAGGTTGTACGCCGCGCTGGGTGCCCGCACCTTCGACGCGCCGCCGCTCGACGAGCCGGTCCGCGACGGCGTCGACGTGCGCGGCACCGCGGGGTTCCTGGCTCCCGCCCTGGCCGAGGCGGGCCTGCCCGAGCACCTCGTGGCCGCGCTCGAGGACACCGAGCGCGACGAGGCGATCCGGGCGGAGACCGACGAGGCGCTCGCCCTCACCGGCAAGGACGTCGGCACGCCGATCATCCAGGTGGACCCGCCCGACGGGGTCGCCTTCTTCGGCCCCGTCATCAGCCGCCTGCCCGACCCCGAGGGGGCCGTGGCGCTGTGGGACCACGTGCTGGGCCTGGCACGCTTCCCCGGCTTCGCCGAGCTCAAGCGCAGCCTGCGCGAGCTGCCGCAGCTGCGTGCCCTCGGTGTCGAGGAGGGCGAGGTCGGCGCGAGCGAGGACTGGCACGGCGGCAGCCGTCGCCAGAAGAAGTGAGCGGACGCGTCGCGGGCGCGCTGGTCTTCTGGACCAACGCCGCGGTGCTCGTCGTCGAGCTGGTCGCGCTGCGCCTGCTCGCGCCCTACCTCGGCCTGACGCTGCAGACCAACACCCTCGTCATCGGCACCGCGCTCGCGGCCATCGCCGCCGGCTCGTGGCTCGGCGGACGCGCCGCCGACCGGGTCGCCCCGCGGCTCGTGCTGGGGCCGCTGGTCGGGGTGTCGGGCGCGGCGGTCGCCGTCACGCCGTTCCTCGTGCGCGGGGCCGGCGCGACCGGCGACGGGCTGCTGCTCCTGCTCGCTGCCGGCGGCACGATCCTGGTGCCGGGGGCGCTGCTCTCGGCCGTCACGCCGATGGTCACCAAGCTGGTGCTCACCGACCTCGACGAGACCGGCACCGTCGTGGGACGGCTCTCGGGGATCGGCACGGCCGGCGCGATCGTCGGCACGGTCGTCACCGGCTTCGTGCTGGTCTCGACCGTGCCCGTCACCGGCATCCTCGTGGGCCTCGGCGTCGCGCTGCTGCTCACCGCCCTCGCCGTCGACCTCGGCGTGCGCGGGTGGAGCCGGCGCGGCCGCGCGGTCACCGCCGGCGTCGTGGCGGCCGGCGGGCTGCTCGCCGTCGTCGCGCCGGGCGGCTGCGACGTCGAGACGACCTACCACTGCGCGCGGGTCGAGGCCGACCCCGAGCGCGAGGGCGGCCGGGTGCTGGTGCTCGACACGCTCCGCCACTCCTACGTCGACCTCGACGACCCCGAGCACCTCGAGTTCGCCTACGTGCAGGCCATCGCGTCGGTCGCCGACACCGCGTTCCCGGCCGGCGAGGCGCTGCGCGCGCACCACCTCGGCGGCGGCGGGCTCACGCTGCCGCGCTACCTCGCGGCGGTGCGTCCCGGCACCACCAGCACCGTCTCGGAGATCGACCCCGGCGTGGTGCAGGTCGACGAGGAGCGGCTGGACCTCGGCGACGTGCCCGGCGTCGAGGTGCGGGTGGAGGACGCCCGGCTCGGCCTCGAGCGGGTCGCCGACGACAGCGTCGACCTCGTCGTCGGCGACGCCTTCGGCGGGGTCAGCGTGCCCTTCCACCTCGCCACCCGCGAGGCGATGGTGCAGGTGCGGCGTGTGCTGGTCGACGACGGCGTCTACGCCGCCAACCTCATCGACTACGGCCCGCTCGCCTTCGCCCGCGCCGAGCTCGCGACCCTGGGCGCGGTGTGGGAGCACGTCGCGCTGCTCGGCGACCCCGACACCCTCGCGCGGCGCGACACCCCGGAGGCCGGCGGCAACGTCGTCGCGGTCGCCTCCGACGCGCCGCTCGACACCACCGCGCTGGCGCGGCGCCTCGATGAGCGGGGCGTCGGCTGGGACGTGCTGAGCGGCGACGCCCTCGAGGCGTGGGTGGACGGTGCGCAGGTCCTCACCGACGACCACGCGCCGGTCGACCAGCTGCTCACCCCCTACCCCGCCGTCGTCCGCTCGGGCCACACCCGCAGGTAGGTTCGAGGCCATGAGCGACAGCCTGGTGTCGGTGGGCGACGACGGCGTGCTGGTGGCCGCCGGGGTGGCCGGCACGCCCGACGACGCCCAGGTGCTGCGGTGGTACCCCGCGCTCGACCACGACCTCGCCGACCCGGCCGACCGGGCGGTCACGCCGGGTGACGGACGGGTGGCGCAGGTGGCGCGCACGCATGCGCTGCTGCTCTCCCAGCCGTGGTGGTCGTGGGGTGCCGAGACGGGCGCCAACGAGCACGGCGTCGTGGTCGTCCGCACCCCGGCGGCGGTCAAGGCGCGGGTGCGCGGGGGCGACGCGCTCGGCTCGCGCGACCTCGTGCGGCTCGCCCTCGAGCGCGGTGCCGACCGCCGCGAGGCCGCCGAGCACCTCGTGACGCTGCTCGAGGAGCACGGGCAGGGGGGAGACGGACGCGGCGAGGCCGGCACGGCGTACGTCGTGGCCGACCGGGAGGGCGCGACCGTCGTCGAGACCGCGGGCCGTGCCCACGCCACCGCCGAGGTCGACGGCACCCGCGCCCTCAGCGGCGGGCTGACCATCCCCGACTTCGCCGCCGCCCACGCCGACCGGCGCGCCGAGCGGCGGCTGCTCGTCACCCAGCGCCGCACGCGCGGCGAGGCCTACCTCGCCACGCTCGGCGAGGGTGCGGACGGCGCCGGGGCCGACCCGGTCGGCCGACTGACCACCGCCCTGCGCGACCACGGCCCCAAGTCGCGCGGCCTCGGCCCGCACTACCGCCGCCGCGCCGGCGCGGTGGGCGGCGCCTGCATGCACGCCGGCGGCCTGCTGTCGTCGACGCAGACCGTCTCGGCGTGGGTCTCCGACCTGCGCGGGCCGGCCGGCCTGCACTGGGCCACCGGCACCTCGACGCCGTGCACGTCGGTCTTCGTGCCGCTGCGCGTCGACGACCCCGCCCCCCTCGACCCCGTCGACCCGCCGCTCGGGCAGGAGTACGACGGCCGCTACCTGTGGTGGCGCCACGAGCGGTTGCACCGCCTCGCCCTGCGCGACCCCGAGCGGGCGCTGCCGGTCGTGACGCAGGTGCGCGACCGGCTCGAGGCCGACTGGCGCGCGGCACCGCCCACGACCGACGAGGCGCTGGCGCTGGGCGACGCGTGGCGCGACGACCTCGTCGACCACCTCACGGTCATGACCGAGATGCAGCTCGGCGACACCCGCCCCGTGCGCGTCGCCGCCCAGTGGCGGCGCTGGAACCGCGACGCCGGCCTCGGCGCCTGACGGGGCGGCCTCGAGACGGCCCTGGCGGGCCTCCTCGACCACCCGACTCCGCTGGTCGAGGAAGGCCGCCAGGCTATGACTTGCCCGCACCCGCCTTGTCCGCGCTAACGCGCAGTGAGCGAGCTGAAACCCACGCGAGAACTAACGGGCTAGCTCGATCCCATTCGCCGTGCGTCAGGGCGCGCTGAGCGGGAGGACCAAATCGTTCCGACCATCGACAATGGTTCGGTCCCCCACTATGGCCTTGAGCTCGACAGTCGCCGTAGCAAGACGGGCGGAGGCCGGGCAGTCGCCTGTCGGGCCTTTGTCTACTAGCGCATGGATGACGACTCTCGACGCGGACTCCTCGACCTCAATCCGACTTTCGGCTCCACAAGAAGCGGGCGGGGCCAGGTAGGTCACCTCGAGAACTTTCGAATCGTCACGTCCCGCAACCGAGCGCACCTGTGTGGATTCCGCGCCCTCCAGGAACCGCCATGTCAAGAATCCCACTGTCAAGAGGAGTGCGAGCGCGACGAGGGCTACCCGCACGGGGCGTTCGAGCCTTAGTAGGGTGCTGTTCACGTTCCCAGTACCGGCCCGTCAGTGAGCACGGCCTGGACGCCAACCTGATTCATTGCATGCTGAATGTGGACGTAGACGCACGTATCGTTGAACGCTTTCCTTACCTTGACGCTGATGAGGCCCCTCGCCTGAGTGCCTGATAGAGCTGGGCCTCTGGAGTCACCGGGATTGCAATCCACCCTGATCTCTCTCCCTGTGCTGTAACTCAAGAATCTCCCGTCATCCAGTGGAATGCCTACCGCATAGGACCGGGTCAGAATCTCGCCACACCGGAGGTCTGCAAAGTTCTGCCCTGTGATGCAGCTAATCTGGCCGACAACATCGTTCGACGGAAGCTGGGAGGAACTGATCGTGCGATAGCGCGCTTCAGTTGCAAGCGTGGGTGTAAACCACAGTGTGACTTCGTTGGTCAGGAAATTTGTCTTGACTGGAACTCGCAGCGCGTCAGTCCCGGTGACGTCAGACAAATCCGTAATTTCGACAAATGTTCCAATCTGGTCCCACACATCCCCGCGCTGTGCGCAGTGGCCCGCAGTGAGGACGGCCAGACCCTCCGCTCCTCTCACTGCGAAGCCGGACGTGCACGAAGTGCCCGCTGTACTATTCATGGCCTGTCCGCCGCGGAGGGGGGGAGAATTGTTGAACTGTGTTCCGACCGCTTCAATGCTTGCTGCCACGAATTGCACTGGCGCCTCGCCGCCAACTTTTGCCTCTACCCATCCTCGGACCTGGTCTAGCGGCTGGGGTGTGACTACAACAATGACATTGGCCCGTTCGTCAACACGGATGCCGTCAAAGTACGTTGCGTTCTCTCCTTGTGCGGTAACCAATGTTTCCGCTACGTCATTTAGGGCACGAAGTGAATGACGTGCGCTGACAACTCGAAGCGCTTCTGGATATTGAACCAAACCCTTCAGGTAACGCTCGACCTCATCTGGGGCAGAAGTAACGGCAACTGTCAGCACACCTCCGGCGTCGTGATCCATCCACAACCCTGCTAGGGCGATAGGGTCACGGAAGGAGCGCATTGCCTTGCGAACACGTGGAACGTCGGCGGCGATGATCTGCTCACGACGACGCAACTCATTCAGCTCATTGTCCGTCAATGCTGCTCCAAATTCGGATCGCGACGCGTTTGTCGTGGCCTCAGCCGCTTTGAGGGCTTCCGTCGACGTGCTGAATCCTAGACTGCGCCGGAGGCTCAAGGCTGTATGCTGATCGGGGAAGCGTCTGAGTAGACTGGTCTGAAGTATGGGTTGCGTTTGCGGAAGATGCCGGCGTCAGCAATCCGAGAATCGTCGCGAGAATCGATACGCATAGGCCGGCCTGCAGCGCTTCGCCCGAGAATGAGTCATGCGAGCCCAACGATTCAGTGGCGAGCAGGTTACGCCTTCACGCCGTGCGCCCCTGCAAGCAGCCGATGGTGCGGCGCCGCCCACGACCGACGAGGCGCTGGCGCTGGGCGACGCCTGGCGCGACGACCTGGTCGACCACCTCACGGTCATGACCGAGATGCAGCTCGGCGACACCCGCCCCGTGCGCGTCGCCGCCCAGTGGCGGCGCTGGAACCGCGACGCCGGCCTCGGCGCCTGACGGGGCCGCCGCCTCAGCCGGCGCGCAGGAAGCGGCCGGTGCGCTGCTCGCCGAGCAGGGCCGTGGGCACGCCGTCGACCACGACGTGCTCGCCGGCGACGAGCACCGACGGCACGGCGGCGTCGTTGCGGTTGACCATGCGCGGCAGCCCGTCGTACGCCGGCACGGGCGCCTCGGCGTAGGCGTCGAGGCGGTCGTCGAGCGCGGCGGGGTCGACGACCACGAGGTCGGCGCGGTCGCCCTGGCGCAGGTGGCCCGCGTCGAGGGAGTACCAGTCGGCGAGCTCGCCGGTGAGGCGGTGCACGGCCCGCTCGAGGGTGAGGAACGGCGTGCCCGCGCGCTCCGCGTCGTGCACGTGGCGCAGGAAGCGCAGCCCGAAGTTGTAGAAGGCCATGTTGCGCAGGTGGGCACCGGCATCGGAGAAGCCGAGCTGCACGCCGGGGTCGCGGGCCAGCTTGCGCAGCACCGACGGGCGGTGGTTGGAGATGGTCGTGCGCCACCGGACCTTGGTGCCGTGCTCGACGACGAGGTCGAGGAAGGCGTCGACCGGGTGCAGGCCGCCGCGCTCCTGGCCGACCTGGCCGAAGGTCTTGCCGATGACGGCGTCGTCGGGGCACTCCACGACCTGGGCGTCGAAGAAGTCGCGGTGCCACACTCGCATCCCGAAGCGGGAGTCGTAGTCCTTGCGGAACCAGCGGCGGTAGTCCTCGTCCTGCAGCAGCGCGTTGCGCTCGACCTCGTCGGCCAGGTGCAGCGCGGCCGCGCCCGAGCCGAACTCCTCGAAGATCACCAGGTCGATGCCGTCGGCGTAGACCTCGAAGGGCACCGGCAGGTGCTGCCAGCGGAAGTCGCCGCCGAGCCGGTTCACCGCGGCCGCCATCGGGCCCATGATCGAGACCAGCGCCGGGTTGGCCTTGATGTCGGCGGCCGAGAGCAGGCTGGTCTTCAGCTGCCGGCGGCCGCGCCCGCCCGGCCCGGGCAGCGTGCCGAGCACCATCGAGGCGATCGAGCGCGGCGAGGCGATGTCGGGCCCGCCCTGCAGCACCCGGCCGCGCTCCCGCAGCACCGACTCGAGCCGGCGGCGCTCACGGGCCTTCGCGTAGGTCGACGGCAGCGTGCGGGAGCGGCACCGCTCGCCGTCGAGCTTGTCGAAGAGCAGCTGCTGGGCCGACATGCCGACGAAGCCGGCGTCGAGGGCCTCGGCCAGCCGCAGCTGCATGGTGGCCAGCTCCGCCTCGGTGGGGCGCACCTCGTCGCGCGTGGCGCGGTCGAGGCCCATGCCTGCGGCCCGGATGTCGGAGTGGCCGAGGAAGGCCGCGACGTTGGGGCCGAGGGGCAGGGCGTCGAGCGCCTCGGCGTACTCGGCGGCGCTGGTCCACCTCTGGTGGCGCTCCAGGGTGTCGACCACGTGGCGGCGCGGGATGGCTTCCACCCGGCCGAAGAGGTCACCGGCGTCCTCGGGGGAGCAGTGCACCGTCGACAGCGAGCACGAGCCGAGCAGCACCGTCGTGGTGCCGTGCCGCACCGACTCGGCCAGCCCCGGCTGGTCGAGCACCTCCACGTCGTAGTGGGTGTGGACGTCGACCATACCCGGCATCACCCACCGGCCGGTCGCGTCGACCAGGCGGGCGCCCTCCTCGGGCAGCGGGCTCGCCGAGACCGCGGCGACCACGCCGTCGCGGATGCCGAGGTGCCGCACGCTGCTCGGCGCGCCGGACCCGTCGAACCAGCGCCCGCCGCGCACGACGGTGTCGAAGGGACCGCGGGTGGCACGGGGAGTGTCGGAGGTCACGTGCAGATGACACCCCGGCGGGGGCTCAGCGGTCAAGCATGCCGACGGTACGCGAGCGCCGCCCGGGGCCTCAGCGCACGGCGTAGACGCTGAAGCGGTAGCGGGCACCGTCGTCGAGCGGCACGCCCCGGCACGACCACTCCGTGCCGCGGCCGCAGCGGTAGCGGGTCGAGGCGTTGGCCAGCGTGACGGTCACCTTGGTCACGCCGGTGTGGAACGGCAGCCGCACCCGGGCCCCGCCCGAGCGGTCCAGGCGCACCACGCGCCGCTGCACCTCGCCGCCGCGCAGGTGCACGAGCGCGTGGGCCGCCGGGCTGGTCGCGCGACCGGGACCGTCGACGCGCAGCAGCAGGCGCCAGCGACCCGGGAGGGCGCCGCGGCGCACGTCCCAGCTGGTCGAGGACAGGTGGGCGAGCCGGGTGGCGACCTGCCCGGTCCCGCGCTTGCCAAGACGCAGCGTCCAGGAGCCCTTCACCGGGGTGCGGGGCCACGCGGCGCCCTCGCTGTAGGACTGCGCGGGGACGGTGCCGGCCGCGGCGTACTGCGCGAAGAGGGTCGGGAAGGCGACCTTGCGCGCGGCGACCACGCTGCGCACGGCGGCGGTGCTGTGCTGGTCGGGTGCGCCGCGGAAGTCGCCCGCGCGCCGCCACACGGCCTTGACCACGCCGCGGCCGAAGCGCTGCGAGAGGTGCTCGAAGAAGACCCAGTTGCCGTAGGGCGTGGAGGAGCCATAGTCGAAGAAGTCCAGCGACGTGCGCGGACGGCGCAGCTGGCTAGCGAACAAGTACTGACGGTTGTCGTCGACGTCGTCGGCGAACTGCTCCTCGATCCAGGTGGCGGTGGCCTCGAGCAGCCAGCGGTCCTCGGCGAAGTCGTAGGCGTACTGCACGGCGTGGAAGAACTCGTGGGCAGCGGTGACCCGCAGCGTGTCGAGCGGCACGCCGCCGAACTCGTCCTTTGCGAAGTCGTCGTCGAGCACGCAGTAGCCCGGGGCGGTGCGCGGCGCGGAGGCGCGGCGCCCGCCGGGGATCTCGGGCGCGCAGTAGCCGTAGTAGCCCTGACCACCGAGACTTCCGAGGTCCTTCAGGTAGACGTCGAACTTGCGGTCGCCGCCGCGGGCGCCGTCGAAGAGCGGCGCGCGGTAGCCCAGGGTCCCCACGTGGTGGTCCCACACCTGCTGCACCACGTCGAGCGTCGTGCGCTCCCAGCCGGCCGGCGGGCGGTCGTTGCCGGAGGTCACGTGGTGCACGCAGACGTTCTTCGTGCAGTTGACCTCGGGCTTCGTGGTGTACGGCGCCGAGCCCTCCGGGGCGACCGGGTCGCGAGGGTCGGTGGGCCGGGCGTCGGGGCGGGCCAGGGCCGCCTCGGCCTCGCGGCGGTCGGTGCCGCGCAGCGCGGGCAGCGCAAGGGCCAGGTCGCGCAGCGCGACGGTGGGGGAGGCGTCGCCCGGCAGCGCGTCGCCCTCGAGCACCCGGGTGGCCGTCTCGAGGGCCTCCTCGGCCGCCGGCGCCGCCGACCCGGGCAACACGGGGAGCACGGGTGACGCGCCGGCCCCGCCGGGCTGACCGGGGTGACCGGGGTGACCGGGGTCCGCCGCGGCGGGCAGCGCGGCCGCGCCGAGGGCGGCGACGAGCAGGACGGTGGCGACGGTGCGGGCCGAGCGGCGCAAGGTTCCCCCGGGGAAGGATCGCGTCAGGCGGACGCTGGGGCGTCCGGGTGGGCTGCGCCCGATCCTCCCACAGCGCGGCCGTCTAGACCGAGCCGGCGATCTTCTCGATCAGCGCGGTCGTCGAGATCGCGGGGGTGCGGGGCAGGTAGACGACCTCGCACACGTCCTCGAACTCGTCGAAGCGGCCCGCCCAGTCGTCGCCCATCACCAGCACGTCGGCGCCGTGCTCGAGGATGTAGTCGCGCTTCTGCTCCAGGCTCTCCTCGACGAAGACCGCGGAGACCGGCTTGAGCGCGGCCACGATCGCGAGCCGCTCGTCCTGGCTGAAGACCGGCTCGCGGCCCTTCTTGCGCAGGTTGAGCGCGTCGGCCGACACCCCGACGACGAGGCGGTCGCCGAGCGCCGCGGCCCGCTCGATGACGCGCAGGTGCCCGACGTGGAAGACGTCGAAGGTCCCGAAGGTGATGACGGTGCGCGGCATGACGCGCATCCTGCCACTGCGCGACGGGCAGGCCCCGGCCCGACCCCGCCAGGGGCAGGTTAGCCTTGCCTCACCTGTCCGTGCCGGTGATGCCGGCCCGCCGCCCCCGAGGTGCCCGATGCGTCGACCTGCCCTGATGACCGCGAGCGCCCTGCTCGCCTGCACCGCGCTCTCCGGTTGCGGCGTCCTCGGCGAGGAGGAGGCGGACCTGCAGGTCTACTCGGCCCGCAAGTACGGCTCCGAGGACGTCTTCGCGCAGTTCACCGAGGAGACCGGCATCACCGTCGACTTCCTCTTCGCCGACAACGCGGCCCTGCTCGAGCGCATCCGCACCGAGGGCGCCGACAGCCCCGCCGACGTCTACATGACCGTCGACGCGGGCAACCTGTGGAACGCCGACCAGCAGGGCATCCTCGCGCCCCTCGACAGCGAGGTGCTCGAGGCCGCCGTCCCCGCCGCGGACCGCGCCGACGACGGCACGTGGTTCGGCCTGGCCAAGCGCGCCCGCACGGTGATCTACGACCCCGACCAGGTCGACCCGGCCGACTTCGACGCCGAGGACACCTACACCGGCCTCACCGACCCGCAGTGGCGCGGTCGGCTGTGCATGCGCGACCTCGACGAGACCTACATGACCTCGCTCGTCGCCTCGCTCATCGACCTGCACGGCGAGGAGGGCGCCCGGGAGATCGTCGAGGGCTGGCAGGCCAACGAGGTCGAGGTCATGGGCAACGACGTCCTCGTGATCGAGGCCGTCGAGGCCGGCACCTGCGAGGTCGGCATCGTCAACCACTACTACCTCGCGCGTGAGCAGGCGGAGGGCAAGGCGCAGGGCGTCGAGCTCTACTGGGCCTCGCAGGAGGGTGCGGGCACCCACGTCAACGTCTCCGGTGCCGGTGTCGTGGAGACCAGCGACAACCCCGCCGACGCGCAGCGGCTGCTCGAGTGGCTGGCCACGGAGGGGCAGGCCGCCCTGATCGACGGCAACCACGAGTTCCCCGTGAACCCCGACGTCGAGCCCGACGCCGAGGCGGCGGCCTACGGTCCGTTCACCGAGATGACCCTCGACGCCGAGGTCTACGGCAGCCTCAACGCGAGGGCCGCCGAGCTGCTCGTCGACGCCGGCTGGGAGTGAGCGCCGGCCGGGGCCGCGCGGCCTGGTCGGGCGCCGTCGTCCTGGCCGCCGCCCTCGTGGTGGCGCCGGTCGCGGCAGTGCTCCTCGACGCGGTCGCGGGCTCGGGCCGGACGGCGGGGTGGGAGGTGCCCGCCGGCCTGGCGCGGATGGTGCAGCAGACGACGCTGCTGCTGCTCGGCGTCGCCGCCGGCACGCTGGTGCTGGGCTGCGGCCTCGCGTGGCTGGTGACCGCGCACCGCTTCCCCGGGCGCGACGTGCTCGTGTGGCTGCTCGTGCTGCCCCTGGCGATGCCCGCCTACATCCTCGGCTTCGTCTTCCTCTCCACCTTCGACGTGGCCGGCGACGTGCAGGTGTGGCTGCGCGAGGTCACCGGCACCGGGCTGCAGGTGCCGGTGCGCGGGGTCGGCGGCGCCGCGGTGGTCATGAGCCTCACGCTCTACCCCTACGTCTACCTCCTCGCCCGCGCCGCCTTCGCCCAGCAGTCGCCCACCACCTGGGAGGCAGCGCGGTTGCTCGGCGCGAGCCGGCGCCGCGCCTTCGCGGGCGTGCTGCTGCCGCTCGCCCGGCCCTCCCTCGCCGCCGGCCTGGCGCTGGTGATGATGGAGGTCCTCACCGACTTCGCCACCGTGCAGTACTTCGGCGTGCGGACCGTGTCGGTCGGCGTCTACACGACGTGGCGCCAGACCTACCGCTTCGACCTCGCGGTGCAGCTCGCCGGGGTCGTGCTGCTCTTCGCCGTGGCGGTGCTCGCGGGCGAGCGGCTGCTGCGCGGGCGGGCCCGCTTCACCCAGCGCGGCGGCCGCGGCGGCGGCCCGACGCCGAGCCGGCTCGCGGGCTGGCGCGGGTGGCTGGCCACCGGCGTCTGCGTCCTGGTGCTGGCGGGCGGCTTCGCGGTGCCGCTGCTGCGCCTGGTGCTGTGGGCCGCGGCGCAGCTGGCCGGGGACGGCCAGCCGGTCGACCCCCGCTTCGGCGGCTACCTCCTCAACTCCGTCGTCGTCGCCGTGCTCGTCGCGCTCGCGTGCGTGGCCCTCGCGCTCGTCGTGGGGCACGCCGTCCGTCTCGGCGGCGGGCGCGTCGTGCGCGGTGCCGCGCAGCTGACCACCGTCGGGTACGCCGTGCCCGGCGCGGTCGTCGGCATCGGCACGCTCCTGGCCCTGGGCGCGGTCGACGACCTGCTCGAGGCGCTGGGGGTCCCCGGCGGCACCGGCCTGCTGGTGACCGGCTCCCTGGTGGCGATCGTGCTCGCCTACGTCGTGCGCTTCCTCGGGCCCGCCCACCAGGCCGTGGACGCGTCGTACGCGCAGGTGCGCCCCCAGCTCACGCAGTCGGCGCTCTCGCTGGGGGCCGGGCCCTGGCGGGTGCTGACCCGGGTGCACCTCCCGCTCGTGCGCCCCGGTGTCGGCGTCGCCCTGGTGCTCGTGTCCGTCGACGCGGTCAAGGAGCTGCCGGTGGTGCTGATGCTGCGCCCGTTCGGCTTCACTACGGTGTCGGTGTGGGTGCACGAGCTGGCGTCGGAGAACCTGTGGAGCCTCGCCGCGCTCCCGGCCGTGGTGATCGTCGCCCTCGCGACCGTGCCGGTCGTGCTGCTCTTCGGCCAGGTCCGGCGCGCCGACCGGCGCGAGCAGGCGAGCCGGTGAGCGCGCCCGGGCCCGACGGCGCCGACCTGCCGCCGGCGCTGGTGCTGCGCGGCGTCTCGAAGCGCTTCGGAGCGGTCGAGGCGGTGCGCGCCGTCGACCTCGAGGTGACGCCGGGAGAGGTGCTCGCGGTCATCGGTCCGTCGGGCTGCGGCAAGTCGACGGTGCTGCGGCTCGTGGCCGGGCTCGAGTCACCCGACGCCGGCGAGGTGCTGATCGCGGGAGCGACGGTCGCCGTCGGCGGCGGCCGCGCCGTCCCGCCGGAGCGCCGCCGGGTCGGCATGGTCTTCCAGGACCACGCGCTCTTCCCGCACCTGACGGTGGCCCGCAACGTCGCCTTCGGCCTGCACGGCCGTCCGGCCGCCGAGCGCGAGGCCCGGGTGTCGGAGGTGCTCGAGCTGGCCCGGCTCGCCGACAAGGGCGACCGCTACCCCCACGAGCTCTCCGGCGGCGAGCAGCAGCGGGTCGCCCTCGCGCGCGCCCTGGCGCCCCGGCCCGCGGTCGTGCTGCTCGACGAGCCCTTCTCGAGCCTCGACGAGAGCCTGCGCGCGCAGGTGCGCGCCGAGCTCGTCGGCGTGCTCCGCGCGAGCGGCGCGACGGCGCTCCTCGTCACCCACGACCAGACCGAGGCGCTCTCGGTGGGCGACCGGGTGGCGGTGCTGCGCGACGGGGTCGTCGAGCAGGTCGGCACCCCCGACGCGGTCTTCGAGCGCCCCGCCACGCGCTTCGTGGCCTCCTTCATGGGCGACGCCGACTTCCTGCCGGCGCAGGTGCACCACGCGCTGCTGACGTGCGAGATCGGGGTGGTCTCCACCGTCCCGGGCTGGGGCGCCGCCGACACCGCGGTCGAGGTGGTGCTGCGCCCGCACGAGGTCGCGCTCGAGGTCGCGCCGCCCGGCACGGCCGAGCCCGCGGTGGTGGTCGGCGTGGAGTACCACGGCGCCTTCCTGCTCCACACGGTCCGCCTGGCGTCGGGGCGCACCCTGCGCTCCTGGCAGCCCCACGGCGTGCGCCACCCCGTCGGCACCGCGGTGACCGCCCGGGTGCGGCCCGGCCTGGTGCCGACGCTGCTCGTCGACGACCGCGCCGTCAGCGGCCCTCCGGGTGCGCCGTGAGCGCCCCCGCCGCTCCCGTCCTCGCCGCCGACCCCGTCGCCGACGAGCTGCGCCGCCGCGGCCTGCAACGGATGCGCACGGTGGCGGTCTCGCTGCTCGTGCTCGCCGCGGTGGTCTACCTCCTCACCCGCGGGCAGGACGGCGTGTGGGGCTTCGTCAACGCCGGCGCCGAGGCGTCGATGGTGGGCGCGATCGCCGACTGGTTCGCCGTGACCGCGCTCTTCCGCCACCCGCTCGGCCTGCCCGTGCCCCACACCGCGCTCATCCCGAGGCGCAAGGACGAGCTGGGGCGTGGGCTGCAGGAGTTCGTGGGGGAGAACTTCCTGCAGGAGGACATCGTCCGCGACCGGGTCGCCGTCGCCCAGGTGGCCTCCCGCGTGGGGCGCTGGCTCGCCGTGCCGGCCCACCAGCAGCGCGTCGTCGACGAGGCCTCCGAGGTGGTCGCCGCCGGGCTGCGCCGCGTGCGCGACGAGCACGTCGCTGCCCTGGTCACCGACGCCCTCGTGCCGCGCTTCCGCGAGGAGCCCGTGGCGCCGCTCGCAGGTGGCCTGCTCGCCGAGGTCGTGCGCGACGGCACCCACCGGGGCCTGGTCGACCTCGCGGTCACCGAGCTGCACGACTGGCTGGTGGAGAACCCCGAGACCTTCGCGGAGGTGCTCGGCGAGCGCGCGCCGTGGTGGAGCCCGCCGCGGGTCAACGAGGCCGTCACCGCCCGCATCCACGTCGAGGTGGTGCGCTGGGTCGCCGACATCCGCGACGAGCCGCAGCACCGGGCCCGCGCCGCGCTCGACTCGATGCTCGCCCAGCTCGCCGACGACCTGCTGCACGACCCGGCGACCCAGGAGCGCACCGAGCGGCTCAAGGAGCGCGTGCTCGACCACCCGCAGGTCGTCGCGACCGGCACGTCGCTGTGGAACGCCCTGCGCCGCGCCCTCCTCGGCTCGCTCGAGGACCCGCACGGCGCCGTGCGCGAGCGCGCGCTGCTCGAGCTGCGCGGCCTCGCCCGCCGCCTCGCCGACGACCCCGCCCTGCGCGCCCGCCTCGACGGCCTCGTCGCCGACGCGGTCGTCTTCGTCGTCGGCCGCTACGGCGAGGAGCTCACCGCCGTCATCACCAGCACCATCGAGCGCTGGGACGGCCGCGAGGCGGCCCGGCGCATCGAGCTGCACGTCGGGCGCGACCTGCAGTTCATCCGCATCAACGGCACCGTCGTCGGCGGTCTCGTCGGCGTGCTGATCCACGCCGTCGACGTGCTGCTCGCCTGAGCCGCCTGCGGCGCGCCCGCCCCTCGTGCCGGCTCCCGCCGTCGGGCGGGGGAGGATGGGCTGCGTGAGCGCCGCAGACCCCCAGCCCGTCGACGTGTCGATCCGCGACGAGGCGATCCGCCTCGGGCAGTTCCTGAAGCTGGCCGACCTCGTCGAGACCGGGGCCGAGGCCAAGCCGGTGGTCGCCGAGGGGCTCGTGCGCGTCAACGGCGAGGTCGAGACCCGGCGGGGCCGGCAGCTCGTCGTGGGCGACGTGGTCGAGCTGGGCGGGGTGGCGGCGCGGGTCGCCGGGCCCGCTGGCCGCGACGGGGGTGCCGGGGGAGACGACGACGGCGGGGAAGGCCTGCCCTGGTGAGCCGGCCGCCCCCGCCGCGGGGTCGGTGAGGGGTCGGGTCAGGAGACCCCGAGCAGGTCGACGACGAAGATGAGGGTCTCGCCGGGCTTGATGACGCCGCCGGCACCGCGGTCGCCGTAGCCCAGGTGGGGCGGGATGACGAGCTGGCGGCGGCCGCCGACCTTCATGCCCTGCACGCCCTGGTCCCAGCCCGAGATGACCTGGCCGATGCCGAGGCGGAAGCGCAGCGGCTCGCCGCGGTTCCAGCTGGCGTCGAACTCCTCGCCGGTGGAGTGGGCCACGCCCACGTAGTGCACCGACACGGTCTGGCCGGCGGCGGCCTCGGGGCCGTCGCCCTCGCTCAGGTCGGTGACGACGAGGTCGGCGGGCGGGTCGAAGTCGGGGAAGTCGATCTCGGGCTTCTCGGGGGTTGCCATGCGCCCGAGTCTGGCACGCGACGGGAGGGCGGCCGGGCCCCGGGGCTCAGGACTGGTGGACGTAGGAGTCGAGCTGGTCGCGCTCGAACTCGAGCTGGTCGATGCGGCTCTTCACCACGTCGCCGATGCTCACGATGCCGACGAGGAGACCGTCGTCGACGACCGGCACGTGCCGCACGCGACGCGCGGTCATCGTGCGCATCAGGTCGTCGACGGGGGTGTCGGGCGGGCAGGTGTGCACGTCGGCGGTCATGATCGCGGCCACGGTGTTGTGCACCACCGTCCCGTCGCGGTGCAGGTGGCGCACCACGTCGCGCTCGCTCACGATGCCCTCGACGCGCCGGCCGTCGCGGCTGACGACGAGCGCGCCGACGTCGTGCTCGGCGAGCAGGGTGAGCAGGTCGCGGACCCCGGCGTCGGGGCTGACGGTCACGACCTCGCGGTCGGTCTTCGCCTGCAGCACGTCGCTGATCTTCACCGCGGACCTCCTCGCCGGCGGGCGCGCGCCGCACCGTGCGACCACGCTAGGGCCTGCGGGCCCCGCCGGGAAGACTCGGGAGCCCTGCCCTGGGCGCGTCAGCCCAGCGGGACGTCGCCGGGGCCGGCCTGGTCGGCGCGGCTGCGGTGGCGGCGCAGGTCGGAGACCGAGCCGGGCCCGGTGCGCGGGCGCTCGTCGTCGGGGTCGTCGCCGCTGGCGCTGCCGAGGAAGGCGAGGGCGGCCTCGTGGAGGTGGCCGTTGCTGGCCACGGCCGCACCGCCCCACGGGCCGGGGGTGCCGTCGAGGGAGGTGAAGGTGCCGCCGGCCTCGCGCACGACGACGTCGAGCGCGGCCATGTCGTAGAGCTCGAGCTCGGGCTCGGCGGCCAGGTCGACCGCCCCCTCGGCGAGCAGCACGTAGGACCAGAAGTCGCCGTAGGCGCGGGTGCGCCAGCAGCGCCGCGACAGCGACAGCACGTCGTCGAGCTGACCGCGCTCCTCCCAGCCGGTGAGCGAGGAGTAGGAGAACGAGGCGTCCTCGAGCCGCCGCACGTCGGAGACGCGGCACTCGGTGGCCTTCATCAGCGAGCGGCCGGTCCAGGCGCCGCCGCCCTTGCTGGCCCACCAGCGACGCTGCAGCTGCGGGGCGGAGACGACGCCGACGACGACCTCGCCGTCGACCGCCAGCGCGATCAGCGTGGCCCACACCGGCACCCCGCGCACGAAGTTCTTCGTGCCGTCGATGGGGTCCACGATCCACTGCCGCTGGCTGTGGCCGGTGCTGCCCTGCTCCTCGCCGAGCACCGCGTCGCGCGAGCGGGTGCGCGACAGCGTGCGGCGGATGCCCTCCTCGACGGCCTGGTCGGCGTCGGTGACCGGCGTGAGGTCGGGCTTGCTCATCACGTGCAGGTCGAGGGCGCGGAAGCGGGCGGACGTCAGCGAGTCGGCGTCGTCGGCGAGCACGTGGGCCAGGCGCAGGTCGTCGGTGAAGTCGGCGGCTCCGGGGGGCATGGGCGACAGGCTAGGCCACCGGCCCGCGGGGCCGGCGCTCACAGGTTCTCCCGAGGATCGGCCGCTACGTTGCGCAGCATGACCGTCAACGGCCTGCCGCTCCACGCCCTCGTCGTCCACGCCGCCGTCGTGCTCGGCCCCCTCGCGGCCGTCGCCGGGGTGGTGCTCGCGCTGGTGCCGCGGTGGCGGTGGGCCACGCGCTGGCCCACCCTCGGGCTCGCGGCCGCGGCCGTGGTCTCCGTCGTGGCGGCCTACACCTCGGGCAGCAGCCACCTCGACGCCAACCCCGCGCTGGCGCAGCTGCCGGCGGTGGCGACCCACCAGGAGCGCGCGGTCGTGCTGCTCGCGGTGGTCGCGGCGTACGGCGTGGTGGCGGTCGCCGCGGCGCTGCTGCTGCCGGGTCCGACAGCGCTCGCCTCCGGTCGCGGTGCACGCGCGTCGCGCGGGGTGGTGCTCGACCGCTTGCTGGTCGCGGGCGTGCTGGCGCTGTCGGTGCTGATGGCGGTCTACGTCGTGCTGGTCGGCGACGCCGGCGCCCGCGCGGTCTGGGGCTAGTCGGCCGCGCCCTCGCGGGCGGCGAGCAGGCGGCGGAAGGACTCGACGCGGTCGGGGTCGGCCTCGCCGGCCGCGAGGGCGGTGTCGAGCCCGCACTCCGGCTCGTCGGCCCCGTGGGTGCACCCGCGGGGGCACTCCTCGGTGAGCTCCTCGAGGTCGGGGAAGGCGCCGATGAGGTCCTCGGGGCGCACGTGGGCGAGCCCGAAGCTGCGGATGCCCGGGGTGTCGACGATCCAGCCGCCGTCGCCCCACTCGTCCGGGAGCGGCAGCATCAGCGCCGAGGTGGAGGTGTGCCGGCCGCGGCCGGTCACGGCGTTGACGTGGCCGATCTGGCGGTCGGTGCCGGGCACGAGCGCGTTGACCAGCGTCGACTTGCCGACGCCGCTGTGGCCCAGCAGCACCGAGGAGCGGCCGGCGAGGCGCGCGCGCACCTCGCCCAGGTCACCGCCGCGCGCGGTCACCACCCACGGCACGCCCAGTGAGCGGTAGGTCGACAGCAGCGTGTCGGGGGAGGCGAGGTCGGCCTTGGTGAGGCAGAGCAGCGGCGCCATCCCGGCGTCGTACGCCGCCACGAGGGCGCGGTCGATGAGCCGCGGGCGGGGCTCGGGGTCGGCGAGGGCCGCGACGACCACCAGCTGCTCGGCGTTGGCGACGATGACCCGCTCGACGGGGTCGTCGTCGTCGGCGGTGCGGCGCAGCACGGTGCGCCGCTCGGCCACCTCGACGACCCGGGCGAGGGTGTCCTCGTCGCCGGAGACGTCGCCCACCACGCGCACGCGGTCGCCGGTGACGACCCCCTTGCGGCCCAGCGGCCGGGCCTTGACCGCCATGACCAGGCGCCCGTCGACGCGCACCGTGAGCCGGCCGCGGTCGACGGTGACGACGACCCCGTCGACCGCGTCGTCGTAGGTCGGGCGGTCCTTCGTGCGCGGCCGCGTGCGGCGCCGGGGGCGCTCGTAGTGCTCGTGGTCGTGCTCGTCGTAGCGCCGGCTCACAGCAGTCGCGACCAGGCCTCGGCGAAGTCGGGGAAGGTCTTCGCCGTGGTGGCGACGTCCTCGACCAGGACGCCGTCGACGGCCGCGCCGACGACCACGCCGGCGTGGGCCATCCGGTGGTCGGCGTAGGTGCGGAAGACGCCGCCGTGCAGCGTCGCGGGCCGCAGGTCAAGGCCGTCGGGGTCCTCGGTGACGTCGGCACCCAGGGTGCCGAGCTCGCGGGCGAGCGCGGCGAGCCGGTCGGTCTCGTGCGCGCGGATGTGGGCGACGCCGCGCAACCGCGACGGGCTGCCCGCCAGTGCGCAGAGGGCGGCGACGACCGGTGTCAGCTCGCCCACGTCGTGGAGGTCGAGGTCGACCCCGGCCAGCGCCGCGGCGCCGCCGTCGGGGCCGGTGACCTCCAGCCCGTCGTCGCCGAGCGAGACCCGGCAGCCCATCGCGGTGAGGATGTCGCGCAGCGCGTCGCCGGCCTGGGTCGTGCTGCGGGGCCAGTCGCGCACGGTGACGGTGCCGCCGGAGACGGCGGCGAGCGCGAGGAACGGGCCGGCGTTGGACAGGTCGGGCTCGACGGTGCGGTCGAGCGCAGCGACGGGCCCGGGGGCGACGGCCCAGCGGTTCGCGTCGTCGTCGTCGACCTCGACGCCCTGCTCGCGCAGCATCGCGACCGTCATGTCGATGTGGGGGAGCGAGGGCACCGGCTTCCCGTCGTGGCGCACGTCGACGCCGCGCTCGTAGCGGGCGCCCGCCAGCAGCAGCGCGGAGACGAACTGCGAGGAGCCCGACGCGTCGAGCACGACCGTGCCGCCCGGCACCGCGCCGCGGCCGCGGACGGTGAAGGGCAGCGCGCCGCGCCCGCCGTCGTCGACCTCGACGCCGAGTGCTCGCAGTGCCTCGAGCACCGGCCCGACGGGGCGGTTGCGCATGTGGGGGTCACCGTCGAAGGCGACCGCGCCCGTGGAGAGCCCCGCCACCGGCGGCACGAACCGCATGACGGTGCCGGCCAGGCCGCAGTCGACCTCCGCGTCCCGGTCGAGGGTGCCCGGCACCACCTCCCAGTCGTCGCCGGAGGTGTCCACGCGGGCGCCGAGGCCGGTCAGGGCCGCGGCCATGAGCGAGGTGTCGCGCGAGCGCAGCGCGCGGCGCACGACGGACGGCCCGTCGGCCAGCGCCGCGAGCACGAGCGCGCGGTTGGTCAGCGACTTGCTGCCCGGCAGCGACACCGTGGCACGCACGGGCTCGTGCGCACGGGGCGCCGGCCAAGGCTCAGCGGGCGTCGCGCGCGCGGTGGCGCCGGGGGTGTCGCTCACGCGGGCAGCCTAGGCGACGCGGCACCCGCCCCGGGCGGGCGCTCAGCCGACCTTGGCGGCGGCGAGCTTGGCCTCGCGGCGCGTCGCGGTGGCGAGGTGACCGGCCTCGCGGCGCGCGTCCTTGGCGGCGCGGCGGGCGCGCCAGGCCACGCCCGGGCGGCCCTCGGTGTCGACGGCGCTGATGAGCAGCCCGCCGAGCATCGAGACGTTCTTGAAGAAGTGGACCTGCTGGTCGCCCTTCGCCGCGGGGTCGGTCTCCTCCCAGAAGCGGTGACCGGCTGCGGTGGTGAAGACGGTGCTGCCGGCGAGCAGCAGCGAGGAGAGTCGCGGGGCTCGGCCGGTGGCCAGCGCGAGCCCGGCCCCGAGCTGCAGCACGCCGTTGAGGCGCACCCACTGCTGCGGCTCGTGGGGCACCGGCACCTGGGGGGCTGCCTTGCCGACGGTCGCCTCGAGCTTCTGCGTCACCGGCGCGGCGGCCGGGGCGAGCTGGGCACTGTTGCGCAGGGCGTGCACGCCCCCGACGACGAACATCGAGGCGAGCAGCGGGCGGGCGGCGGTCCTCACGACGGTCATGCGCCCCTTCCTACCGCAGGAGTCGCACCGGGCGCCTCACCCGCGTCGGGTGCGCCCGGTCCCCGCGTCACGAGGGGCCGAGGCCGCGACGGGTGAGGCGTACGGCGTCGCTCCCGCCGGCCGGGGACGCGTCGGGAGTGCCGGGGTCGGCGGTGATCGTGAACGTGAGCGTGCGCGGGCCCAGCAGCTGCCGCGCGCGGAAGGACAGGCTGGTCGGCCCGTCCGCGAGCCGGCAGGTGACCTCCCACCGGCCGGTGCGGGCGCACCGGGGGTCGGCCACCCGGGCGAGCACCGGGCCGTCGGCGCGGACCACGAGCGTCGCCGAGCCGCCTGGTGCGAGCCCGGTCACGGCGGCACCGACCCGCCACAGCGGGCCCTCGCGCTCCGCGGACGCGTCGACCGCCAGCTCGGGCGCCGGTGGGGCGCTGGGCTCCGGGTCCACGGGTCCCGACGGGGCGGGCTGTCCGCCGCCGGCACCCCCGCCGGCACTCCCGCCGGGGCCCGTGCCGGGCTGGTCGCCCGGCCCGGCGGGGTCCGAGGCGGGCGGAGTGCTCCCGCTGCCACCACCGGCGCCGCCGTCCGCACCGTCGTCCGCGCCGCCGTCCGCGCCGTCGCCCGCGCCGTCGCCCGCGCCGTCGTCCGCGCCGTCGTCCGCGGCCCCGGGCTCTGCGGCGCCACCCTCACCGCCGGCGGCCGACGGGTCGCTCCCGGCCTCGGCGGTGGGGTCGGCGCCTGGGTCGGTAGAGGGGCCGGCAGAGGGGGCGGCGGAGGGGTCCTCGGCGGGGGTGGAAGCGCCGTCCGAGGGGCCCGCCGCAGGCTGGCCTGCGCCGTCGGTGGGGGTGTCGGAGGCCGTCGCGGCGCCGGGCACGAGCGGCGCGACGGCTGCCGGCCGCTCGCGCGCGGCGTCGTCCGCCCCGGCCTGCTGCACCACCAGCACCGTGCCACCGGCGACGACCGCGGTCGCGGCCACGGCTCCCGCGGCGGTCGCGGTGGCGGTGCCCCCGGCCGCGGCGACGGCCGCGCCCAGGCCGCCGACGGTGCTCGCGGCACCCGAGGCGACCGCGCCGGCGCCGGCCGCGACGCCGGCCGAGACCGAGGAGGCCGCCGACGAGACACCGGCCGCGGCGCTCGAGGCCGCGCCCGAGACGGCGCTGCCGGTCGCCGAGGTGGCGGCGCCGACCTGCGCGACGACCGCGTCGCGCGCGCGCCCCAGCGCTGCCAGCAGCGCGGTCCCGACGCCGAGGGTGCCGGCCCCGCCGGCCGCGCCCGCGGCGTACGCGAGCCCGGCCCCGCCCAGCAGCAGCGGGGCGAGCAGGGCACCCAGGCCGCTGTTGACCTCGGCGAGCTCGAGGTGCACGGCCGTGCAGGGCCGGCAGCCGTGCAGGTGGTCCTCGACCTTGGTGGTGTCGCGGCGCGACAGCGCACCGCGCACGAAGCCGCCGAGGTGGGCGTGGGTCCAGCGGCAGGTGTCGTCGTCGACCTCCGCGGCGTGCTCACCCAGGTAGGCCTGGCGCAGGCCCTCGCGCGCCCGGTAGGCGAGCGCGGCGACGGAGTTCGGGCTCATGCCGAGCAGCGGCGCGACCTCGGCGGGCTTCTGGCCCTCGACCTCGGTGTGCCACAGGACCAGCTGCCAGCGCTCGGGCAGCGAGGCGAAGGCGCGCGCGGCCGCCGACCCCTCGAACCCCTCGACCGCCGTGTCGCGGAAGGGCGTGCCCGGGTCGAAGGGCTCGAGGTCGTCGGTGGGCTGGGTGCGCCGGCCCGCGCGCACCCGGTCGACGTGCAGCCGCCGCACGGCCGTGAGGAGGTAGGCACGGAAGGCCAGGTCGGGGCCGCCACCACGCTGCAGCACGCCCAGCACCTTGCCGAAGGCGTCGGAGACCAGGTCGTCGGCGTCGCTGGGGGAGAGCTGGCGCGCCAGGCGTCGCGCGCTGGCGACGTGGCGGCGAAGAGCGCGCCGTACGCCTCGAGGTCGCCGCCGCGCACAGCCGAGAGCAGCTCGGCGTCGCTGCGCTCGTCGACGAGGGCGAGGGGCCCCGGGGCGGTGGTCACGCGGTCTCAACGAGCGAGTCGCCGCGAGGTCAGGGGTGGGGCCCGCGGGATCGCCGCCGGGGCTGGCCACGGGCTCGTCGAGGACGGCCTCGGAGAAAGTCCTGCGGAACCGCGTCACGCCCCGCTGCCGCCACCGTCCCACCGGTGCCAGCCGCGGAGGGAGCGGCTGGACGCCACCGGCTCGGCGGTGGAGGACGTCCCGGCAGGAGGCACCGTGAGGCTCTTCGCAGCGGCAGGGCGGCGCGGCACGACCGCGCTCCCCGGGCCTGCGGTGCCCCTGCTGGACGAGGTGGCCGACGCCCTGCCCGACGAGGACCGGGTGCTCGACGCCGCCGCGGAGGCGGGCCGACGGCTGGCGGGGGAGGGAGTCCCGCTCGCCGAGGCCCTGCAGCGCCTGCGCGCGACCTGGGGACCGCTCGTGGGGGGCGGTCTCCAGGTCGGCGCGGCGGAGTCGCTGGCGGTCGCCTGGAGCGAGGCGGCGCTGGCCTACGTGCACCGCCTGGGCTGCGAGGACCCGCTCACGGGGCTGGCCGCCCCCGCGCACCTGCGCACCCGGCTCACCGAGCTCGCGCGGCCGGCGGGCGCCTCGCCGGCCCGCGACCACGCGTTGGTGGTCGTCGAGCCGCGCGACCCGGCGTACGCCGCCCGTGGCGCCGACCCCCTGGCCGGGGGGCTGGCGCAGGCCCGCCTCGGCGAGCAGGTCCGCGACGTCTTCGCGGTCGAGACCGTCGCCGCGCTCGGCCCCCGGCGGCTCGCCGTGCTCGCGGCCCGCGACGACCTGCTCGAGCGGCGCGTGGCGCTGCTGCGCCGCATGCTCGCCACGCTCGCCCCTGCGGGCGCGCCGCCGCGCGTGTGGGTCGAGCCGCTGCCCGCCGCCGACCCGGCGCTCGGGGCGCTGGTCGAGGAGCTCGTCCGGGCCTGAGCGGCGCTGGGCCCGCGTCGCCGCCGCCCCCTAGGCTGAGCGGCATGTGCGGCCGCTACGCCTCGAGCCGGAGCACCGACGACCTGGTCGCGGAGTTCGACGTCGTCGCGCCCCGCGTGGCCGCCCCGCTCGCCCCCGACTGGAACGTCGCCCCCACCAAGGAGGTGTACGCCGTGCTCGAGCGCCCGCCGCGCCCCGAGGACGGTGGCGGCGACGGTGCCAGCGACGGTGCCGGGCCGGAGCCCGAGCGCCAGCTGCGCGTGCTGCGCTGGGGGCTCGTGCCGAGCTGGGCGAAGGACCCCTCGATCGGCAACCGGATGATCAACGCGCGCCGCGAGACCGTCGCCGAGAAGCCGGCCTTCCGCAGGGCCTTCGCGGCGCGCCGCTGCCTGGTGCCCGCCGACGGCTACTTCGAGTGGTACCCCACGTCGCAGACGACGAAGGCCGGCAAGCCGCGCAAGCAGCCGTTCTTCATCCGCCCGCGCGACGGCGGGGTCCTCGCGATGGCGGGCCTCTACGAGATCTGGCGCGACCCCTCGCGGGCCGAGGACGACCCCGAGCGCTTCCGCTGGACCTGCACCGTGCTCACCACCGAGGCCGAGGACGCCCTCGGCCGCATCCACGACCGGATGCCGCTGATGGTCGAGCGCGACCGGTGGTCGCGCTGGCTCGACCCGCGCACCGACGCGGAGGCCGACCTGCTCGACCTGCTGGCCCCTGCCGCCCCCGGGCGCCTCGAGGCCTTCCCGGTCGCGACCACCGTGAGCAACGTGCGCAACAACGGCCCCGAGCTGGTGGCGCCGCTCCCGCTCGACGAGGTGCCCTCCGAACTCGAGGACGCCGTCGTCACCGGGGCCGAGGACGCCTGAGGTGGAGGAGCGGCTCGTCGAGACCCCGCAGGGCCCCGCCCGGTTGCTGACGCGGCGTGCGCGCAAGCCGGTGGTGACGCTCGTGCTGCAGCACGGCGCCGGTGGCGGCGTCGAGAGCCACGACCTGCAGGCGCTGGCGACGCACCTGCCGCGCCACGGCGTGACCGTGACGCTGCTCGAGCAGCCGTGGCGCGTCGCCGGGCGCCGGCTCGCCGGGCCGCCGCGCACCCTCGACGAGGCGACGGTCGCGGCGGTCTCCCAGCTGCGCACCCGCTCGCCCCTCGTGCTCGGCGGCCGGTCCGCCGGCGCCCGCGCGAGCTGTCGCACGGCGCGCACCCTCGCCGCGGCCGGGGTCCTGTGCCTCGCCTTCCCGCTGCACCCGCCCGGCCGGCCCGAGCGCAGCCGCGCCGACGAGCTCGCCGGGGCGGGCGTCCCGACCCTGGTGCTGCAGGGGGAGCGCGACCCCTTCGGCCGCCCCGAGGAGCTGCCCGAGGGCCTGTACCACGTCGACGTCGCAGTCGTGCCGGCCGCCGACCACGCGCTCGCGACGCCGCGCACCTCGGGGCTCGGCCCCGCCGACGTGGCCGACGTGCTGGTGGAGGCCACGCTGGAGTGGCTGGTGCGCGAGGTCGTCGGGAACACCTCCCGCCCCTGAGGTGTTCACCTCCCATGCTCGTGCTCACCCCCGACGCCGGTCCCGGGCCCACGTCCGCCGCCCCGCGGCTAGGCTGGTCCGCGATGACCGACACCCCCGCACCCACCGACGTGGCCGCTGCCGGCACCCCTGCCGACGGCGCCGAGGTCGACCCCGCCGAGCTGCTGGCCCGCGAGACCGACGCCGAGCGCACCGCCCGCTTCGAGCGCGACGCGCTGCCGTTCCTCGACCAGCTCTACAGCGCCGCGATGCGGATGACCCGCAACCCGCAGGACGCCGAGGACCTGGTGCAGGAGACCTTCGCGAAGGCCTACTCCTCCTTCCATCAGTTCCGGCCCGGCACCAACCTGAAGGCCTGGCTCTACCGCATCCTCACCAACACCTTCATCAACACCTACCGCAAGAAGCAGCGCCAGCCGCAGCAGTCGATGTCCGAGGACGTCGAGGACTGGCAGCTCGCCCGCGCCGAGTCGCACACCTCCAGCGGCTTGAAGTCGGCCGAGACCGAGGCGCTCGAACACCTCCCCGACTCGCAGGTGAAGGACGCCCTGCAGCGGCTGCCCGAGGAGTTCCGCCTCGCGGTCTACCTCGCCGACGTCGAGGGCTTCCCCTACAAGGAGATCGCCGAGATCATGCAGACCCCGATCGGCACCGTCATGTCGCGGCTGCACCGCGGGCGCCGGCAGCTGCGCGACATGCTCGCCGAGTACGCCCGGGTCAACGACCTGCTGCCGGTCGGGCAGCGCGAGGGGAGCGAGTCGTGAGCCAGCACGTCCACGCCCACGGGCCCGCCGAATCCGAGGGCTGCGCCGACTACCTCGAGCGGATCGTCTACTTCCTCGACAACGAGCTCGACGAGGCCGACTGCTCCGCGGTGCAGGCCCACCTCGACGAGTGCGGCCCCTGCCTGGAGAAGTACGACCTGCAGCGCACGGTCAAGACTGTCGTGGCCCGCTCGTGCTCCGAGGCGGCCCCTGAGGCGCTGCGCGCCCGGGTGCTGCTGCAGATCCGCGAGGTCCAGGTCCGCATCACCGAGGGCTGAGGCGTCCGCACCCGGCCGATTGGCCCCGCACCGCGGGCGGCTGCGATGATGACCGACGGCCACCCGGCCGCGACCTACCAGGAGGACACCATGGGCAAGACCGGCCGCAAGCGCCGCGCTCGCAAGAAGAAGGGCGCGAACCACGGCAAGCGCCCCAACGCCTGAGCGCACCACTCAGCACTGAGCCCCCGAGCACCCCAGCCACGGCTGCGGGCCGGGGGCTCGCTGCGTCCCGGGCCCCCGTCGGGCAGCCGGGACCGGCTCGGGTGGCCGGTGACCGGCCGCCCGCTGGCGCGCCGTCAGCCGAGGCGGGCGAGGAACCGTGCGACGTCGACGACGACCCGGGTGACCTCGCCCGTCGCGACCACCTTGCCGGCGTCGGGTGCGTCGCCGGCGTGGCGCACCGCGACGGTGAAGCGGTGCAGCCGCCCGTCGACGTGGCTGACCGACGCGCTCACCTCCACCTCGCGCCCGACCGGGCTCGCGCCGCGGTGCTCGAGCTCGACCCGCGTGCCGACCGACGTGCTGCCCTCCGGCAGGGTCGGCTCGAGCGCCGCGCAGGTCGCGGCCTCGCACCACGCGAGCACCCGCGGCGTGCCGAGGACCGGCAAGCTGCCCGAGCCGACCGCCACCGCGGTGTCGTCCTCGCCGACCGTGAAGGTGAGCGTCGCGCTGGGCGTGCCGGAGCTGCCAGGCCGGCTCGAACGGGCGGGTGTGCGCGGGGTCTCGGTCATCGGGGCTCCTGCAGGTCGAGGCGGTAGGCGAGCAGCCGCACGTGCGGCACGGGCGTCCAGTCGAGGGCGGGCGCGCGGGTGAAGCCGAGCCGCTCGTAGAGCCGGTGCGCCCCGGCCATGTCCGGCAGGGTCGACAGCAGCACGCGGCGGGCGCCGTGGTCGACGGCGCGTGCGACGGCGTGCTGCACCAGTGCCTCGCCGACACCGCGGCCCTGCGCGGCGGGGTCGACCGCGAGCATCCGGAACTCGCCCTGCTCGGGGTCGTCGGCGTCGGCGAGCTCGCGCCACGGGGAGCCGGGTGGACAGGCGGTGACGCTGCCCAGCACGCGGCCGTCGTCGCTGCGGGCCACCCAGAGCTCCGCCTCGCGGGCGCGTGCGGGCGCGTCGCGCAACCGCGCGGCGTACGGGTCGTCGGGCCCCAGCAGGAAGGGCGCGTAGGCCGCGACCGTCGCCTCGCCCACCGCCGAGAGCTCGTCGGGGCGGGCGAGGCCCAGCGCCAGGTCGACCACGTGGGTCTAGATGCCGAAGGTCGCGCGGGGGTAGGCCGCGTCGACGTCGGTGATCACGTTGACCAGGTAGGGCACACCGGAGGCGAAGGCGCGGTCCAGGGCCGGGCCGACCTGGCGGGGGTCGGTCACGGTCTCGCCGGCGCCGCCCAGGGCCTTGACCACCTCGTCGTAGGCGGTGCGCGGGGCGAGGTCGGCCACGACGTCGTAGCCGTAGAGCATCTGCATCGGGCCCTTCTCCAGGCCCCACGCCGAGTTGTTGCCCATCACCATCACGACCGGGAGGCCGTGGCGGACCAGGGTGTCGACGTCCATGAGCGAGAAGCCGGCGGCGCCGTCGCCCAGCAGCAGCACGACCTGGGAGGACGGCCGGGCGATCCGCGCCGCGATCGCGGCGCCGAGGCCGGCGCCGAGGCAGCCGTAGGGGCCGGGGTCGAGCCAGCCGCCCGGTCGCTTCGGCTCGACGAACTTCCCGGCGAAGGAGACGAAGTCGCCGCCGTCGCCGATGACGACGGCGTCGTCGGCCAGCCGCGGCACGAGCTCGCCGTAGATGCGGGCCGGGTGCACCGGGTCGGCCTCGGCCGCGAGCAGACCGCGGTCGCGCTCGACCGCCGCGCGGACGCCGTCTCGCAGCGTCTGCGCCCAGCCGCTCCAGTCGGGCCGGTCGCGGTCGAGCGCGGTGAGGACGCCGTCGAGCACGGCGGAGAGGTCACCGCTGACGGAGGCGGCGAGGTCGGCGTGCTGGGCCACCTGGCCGGGGGAGTCGGCGACGTGCACGACGCGGGCGGGCGCCGCCCCCTCCTTGCCGCCGAAGACGCCGTAGCCGAGCCGGAAGTCGAGCGGCGTGCCGACCACGACCACGAGGTCGGCCGAGCCGAGGGCCGTGCTGCGCGCCTTGGTGACGAGCAGCGGGTGACCGCCGGGGACCACGCCGCGGCCCATGCCGTTGGTGAGGGCGGGGATGCCCGCCTGCTCGACCAGGCGCAGCGCGGCCTCCTCGGCGCGGTCGGCCCACACGTCGGTGCCGAGCACGAGCACGGGGCGCTCGGCGGCGCGCAGCAGCGCGGCCACGCGGGCGACGGCGTCAGGGTCGGGGTCGGCGCCGCGCAGGTCGCCCACCACCGGCACGTCACCGGACGCGGGGGCGAACAGCTCGTCCATCGGCACGTCGACGAAGACCGGGCCGCGGTGCGAGGAGCCCGCGGCGGTGAAGGCCTCGTGCACGCCGGGGAGCACGTCGCCGGCGGTCGGCAGGGTGCGGGCGAGCTTGGAGACCGAGGCGACGATGGGCGGCTGGTCGAGCTCCTGCAGGCTGCCGGAGCCCCACCGGTTCTGCGGGGCGCGGCCGCCCAGGACGACCATCGGCGAGCCCGCGAACTGCGCCTGGGCGATGGCGCTGACGCCGTTGGTCACGCCGGGTCCGGCGGTCAGCACGGCCAGGCCGGGCACGCGCGTGAGCTTGCCCGTGGCCTCGGCGGCGAAGGCGGCCGTCTGCTCGTGGCGGACGTCCAGCAGCCGCATCGGCGGGTCGGCCTTGACCGCGCCGTCGTAGACCGGGAACACGTGGGCGCCGGAGAGGGTGAAGACGGTCTCGACACCGTGGGCGCGGGCGACCGCCACGACGGCGTCGCCGGCGTGGCCCGCCAGAACGCCGGGAGTGCCGGGCGCGCCGGGAGCGCCGGGAGCGCCGGGGGTGCTCGAGGTGCCGGGGTCGCTGGTCGGGGCCGCGCCGGAGCCCTCGGTGGTGGTCATGCGCCGCAGGCTACCCGTGGGTCACCTCGACGTCAGGCACCCTCAGGACAGTGCGTGCGGGTTGCTGCGGCGCAGCGCGTCGACGACGACGAGCAGCAGGTCGGCGCGCACCTCGGGCGGTCGCGGCGCGAGCGCGAGCTGCAGGTGCAGCGCCCGCAGGAAGGCCTCGGGGTCGCCGGTCGAGAGGAAGGGGTCGCGGTCGCCGAGCGGCGGCGCGGTGGCGGCCGCGGCGATGCGCGCGACCCACGGCTCCAGCACGGTGAGCGGCACGAGCTCGCGGCGCAGCACCGCCATCGTCGCCATCGCCATGCGGTCGGGCTCGCCGGCGACCAGCAGCGTGCCGGGGGAGGAGAGGAGGCGGTCGGCGAGCACGTCGAGCACCACGGTCAGCTCCGGCGCGCCCAGGTGGCGCGAGCCGGCCAGCGCGCCGAGCGCGTCGGCCCCGTGGGCGAGGGCGTGGGCCCACCCCTTGCCCGGCACGAAGCCGCGCAGGTCGCGCTCGCGCAGGAACCAGGTGGCGAGCCGGTCGCCCCAGTCGAGCACGGTGCCGGCGCCCAACAGGCCGAGCTGCTGGTCGCGCTGCAGGCACTCGGCGAGGACGAGCGCGGAGAAGCTGCGGCGGAAGACGCCGTCGCCGCCCGGCTCCTCCCCGAGGCCGACGCCGAGACCGGCGGCCATGCCGTCGCCCAGTCCGGCGAGCAGCTCGTCGTAGACGCCGCGCCCGAGCCACGTGGCGAGCGTGGGGTAGGCGGTGCCGTCGCGCTCCTGCGGGTCGGGACTGCCGAGCATGCGCGTCAGCTCCGCCGTCAGGTCGTCCAGCGGTCGGTCCGTCGGGACCGCGAGCCCTCCGGAGAGGACCTGCTTCCAGTAGGCCGAGGTGCTGGGCATGGGGGCCATCCTGCCAGCCCCCGGCGGCGCTCCGGACCGGCCCGGGGCCCGGCCCTAGGCTGTCGGCGTGCCCACGCTGAACGAGCTCGTGCGTGCCCACACCGACCTCACCGAGGACGACGTGGCGTGGCTGCACCTGCTCCTCGCCGACTGGCAGATCCTCGCCGACCTGTCATTCGCCGACCTGGTGCTGTGGCTGCGCGACCGCGAGGACGTGGGGTGGTGGGCGGGCGCGCAGATGCGGCCCACGACCGGCCCCACGGCGTACGTCGACGACGTCGTCGGCACCTTCGTGCCGGTGGGGCGCCGCCCGCTGCTCGACCTCGCCTGGGGGCAGCAGCGCACGGTGCGCGAGGGCGACCCGGAGTGGCGCGACGACGTGCCGGTGCGCGTCGAGGTGATCCCGGTGCGGCGCGGTGACCGGCTGCTCGGCGTGGTCGCCCGCAACACCAACCTGCACGGTGTGCGCACCCCGAGCCGGCTGGAGCTGTCCTACCTGCAGACGGCGGCCGACCTCACCCAGATGATCGCCTCCGGCCACTTCCCCTCGCCGGGGCAGCGCAGCGACCACGCCGACTCCCCCCGCGTGGGCGACGGCTTCCTCCGCGTCGACGCGTCCGGCCGGGTCGCCTACGCCAGCCCGAACGCGCTCTCGGTCTACCGACGCCTCGGCCTGACCGGCGACCTCGCCGGCACGGTGCTGGCGGAGGTCACCCGCGACCTGGTGCCCCCGCGGCGCCGGCCCGACGAGGAGACCCTGTCGGCCGTGCTGGGCGGGCGGGTGCACCGCGACACGGAGATCGCCGTGGACGACGTGGCGCTCATCGTGCGGGCGATCCCGCTGCGACCGGGCGGCGAGCACCTCGGCGGCCTCGTGCTCGTGCGCGACGTCTCCGACCTGCGCCGGCGCGACCGCGAGCTGGTGACCAAGGACGCCACGATCCGCGAGATCCACCACCGGGTGAAGAACAACCTGCAGACCGTGGCCGCGCTGCTGCGCCTGCAGGCACGCCGCACGGACGCCCCCGACGCGCGCGCGGCGCTGGAGGAGGCCGTGCGCCGCGTGGGCACCATCGCGATCGTGCACGAGACGCTGAGCCAGGCCGAGGCCGAGCAGGTCGACTTCGACGACGTCGCCGACCGGCTCGGCCGCATGGTCGCCGACGTCGGCGGGCTGGCCGGCCGCGTCGCCGTCGAGCGGGCGGGCTCCTTCGGCGTGCTCCGCTCCGACACCGCCACCGCGCTGGCGACCGTGCTCACCGAGCTGCTGCAGAACGCCGTCGAGCACGGGTACGCCGGGTCCCCGGCGGAGGTCTCCGGGCGCATCACCGTCACCGCGCACCGCGCGGCCGGTCGCCTCCACGTCGCGGTGGAGGACGACGGGCGGGGGCTGCCGGAGGCCTTCGACCTCGCCTCGTCGAGCAGCCTGGGGCTCTCGATCGCGCGCACGCTCGTGGAGTCGGAGGTGGGCGGCGAGCTCGCGCTCGGCCGTGGAGCCGGCGGACGCGGCACCCGGGCGCGGCTCGACCTCCCGGCCGACTAGGTCGCCCGGGAGGCCGCGGTCACGGTGTCAGGCGGTGCGCACCCGGGCCCGGGCGTTGCGACGCTTGAGCGCCCGGCGCTCGTCCTCGCTGAGCCCGCCCCACACGCCGTGGTCCTGGCCCGCCTCCAGCGCCCACGCGAGACACTGCTCGCGCACCTCGCAGCGACGGCACACCTGCTTGGCCTCCTCGATCTGGAGGATGGCCGGACCGGTGTTGCCGATCGGGAAGAACAGCTCCGGGTCCTCGTCGAGGCACGCGGAACGGTGGCGCCAATCCATGGCTGGGGTGACCTCTTTCGTCGGACGTCTGGTGGCAGGGTGACCCTGCGGTCGGCGCGCCGCAGGCAGGTGCCGAACACGTGCTCGAGGGCACGCCCGCAGGCCAGCGCGTCGTACAGCCTCCCAACTCGCGCGGCCCCGCACAACCCCCGTCGGTGGTCTCGTCCGTCACAGACCCTCGGTACGCTCGCCGTCGTGCGCGCCCCCGACGTCCCCGCCCCCCTGGTCACCGCGGCCTCGCTGGCCGCCGTCGAGGGGCTGCTGCTGGTGCTCGTCGGGGTGGCGGAGGTGGCCTCGCTGACCGGCGGCAGGCTCACGATGGGTCTGACGACCGCAGTGTTCTTCCTCGCCGCGGGCGGCGGCCTCGTGGCGTGCGGCTGGGCCCTGGCGCAGGGACGCGCGTGGGGCCGCGGGCCCGTCCTGCTGGCGCAGGTGATGGCGCTGGCGGGGGCCTGGTCGGTGCGCTCGACCTACCTGCTGGTCTCGCTGCTGCTGCTCGTCGTGGCGGTCGTCGTCGCCGTGGGCGTGCTGCACCCCGCCAGCATCGCGCTGCTCGAGGGGAGCCGGCTCCACGACGAGCCCGACGACGTCGACCGGGAGCGGTAGCAGCGCGGCTCAGTCGCGCTCGAGCGAGGCGCGCAGCTGCTCGAGCGTGCGCGCCAGCAACCGGGAGACGTGCATCTGCGACACCCCGACCTCGGCGGCGATCTGCGACTGCGTCATGCCGCGGAAGAAGCGCAGCAGCAGGATCGTGCGCTCGCGCGACGGCAGCGCCTCGAGCAGCGGCTTGAGCGACTCGCGCACCTCGACGTGGGCGAGGCCCGCGTCGTCGACGCCGATCGCGTCGAGCATGCTCGCGGGCCCGTCCTCGCCCTGCTCGCCGGCGTCGAGGCTGAGCGTGGCGTAGGCGTTGGCCGACTCGAGGCCCTCGACGACCTCCTCGACGGTGCAGCCCACCCGCTCGGCGAGCTCGCGCGGCGTGGGGGAGCGGCCGAGCTGCTGGGTGAGGTCGGCCGTCGCGGCGGTGAGTTGCAGCCGCAGCTCCTGCAGGCGCCGCGGCACCCGGATGGCCCACCCCTTGTCGCGGAAGTGGCGCTTGACCTCGCCGAGGATGGTCGGCGTGGCGTAGGTCGAGAACTCGACGCCGCGGTCCTCATCGAAGCGGTCGACGGACTTGATGAGGCCGATCGTGCCGACCTGGACGAGGTCCTCGAAGGGCTCGCCGCGGTTGCGGAAGCGGCGTGCGCAGTGCTCGACGAGCGGCAGGTGCAGGTGCACCAGCGCATCGCGGGCGGACTGCCGCTCCTCATCGGTGCTGGCGGGGTCGCGCAGCGTGGCGAACAGCGCGGCGCTGCGGCGCCGCACCTCCTCGGTGCGCTCGGAGCGTCCGACGTCCTCCCCCTCGACGTCCACGCTCACCGGGTCGAGCCGGCCCCGCTCGCGACCTCGGTGCGCATCACCAGCCGGACCTCCAGCGACCCGGCGGTGGCCTCGGCGCTGGCCTCGCTGGCCAAGGTGGCGAGCACCTGCCAGGCGAAGCTGTCCTCGTCGACGGCGGGCTGGCCCGCGGTGTCGACCGAGACGCGCACCACCATCACGCCGTCGCCGAGGCCGAAGCGGCACCACAGGTCGGCGTCGGGGGCGGCCTCGGGCAGGACCATGGCGCAGGCCTCGCCCACGGCGATCCGGAGGTCCTCGATGTCGTCGATGGTGAAGTCGAGGCGGGCCGCGAGGCCCGCGGTGGTCGTGCGGAGCACCGAGACGTAGGCGCTGTCGGCCGGCACCTTGAGCTCGACGTCCGCGCGTTCGTCCCCGTGGCCGGGCACCTGCCCGTTGACCGTCATCGACGTCATGGCTCCTCGTCCGGCTCGCCTCGCGGCGGTGCAGCGGCACCGCCGCGGCCAACCCTACAGATGCCGGACGCCCGGCCGCGCGAGGCGCGGACCGGGCGTCCGGACAAGGTCTGCGAAGGGACCGCTCAGGCCTTCTTGGTCTCCCAGAAGATCTCGGCGATCTCGTCGATCTTCGCCAGCAGCTGGTCGGCCACGTCGGCATCGAGGGCACCCTTGGCGCCCGAGGCGCCGGCGAGCTTGGTGGCCTCGTTGACCAGCTGGTGCAGCTGGGGGTACTTCTCGAAGTGGGGCGGCTTGAAGTAGTCGGTCCACAGCACCCACAGGTGGTGCTTGACCAGCTCGGCGCGCTGCTCCTTGATGAGGATCGCGCGGGTGCGGAAGTCGGGGTCGTCGTTGTCGGCGACCTTGGCGATGATGCCCTTGATCGACTCGGCCTCGATGCGGGCCTGGGCGGGGTCGTAGACGCCGCAGGGCAGGTCGCAGTGGGCGGAGACCTCGAGGGTGGGGGCGAACAGCTCGCGGAGCATGCGTGACCTCTCTGACTGGGTTTTCGCGGTCGGCCGCGCTCGCCCGCGGGCGGGCGGCGGCCCTCGGCTGCGACACTACTCCGCGTGCGAGGGCGACAGCGGGGGAGTGCCCACCCGTCCGGGGACCCGGTCGCCCGTCGTCGCCGGCTGGGCTTCGCCGTCGTCTCCGGCGCCTCGATGCAGCCGCTGTTGCGCCCCGGTGACCGGTTGCTGGTGGTCCACGGGCGCCGCCCGCGCGCCGGCGCGGTGACGGTCGCCCGGTTCGCCGACGGCACGGTCGTGGTCAAGCGGGCCGTCGAGCGGCGTACGACGCGGGGCGGCGCCCCGGGGTGGTGGCTGCTGAGCGAGGACCCGGCCGTCGGCGTCGACTCCCGTCACCGCGGGCCCGTGCCCGACGACGACGTGCTCGCCGTCGCCGTGGCCCGCGTGTGGCCCGCACCCCGCCTGCTGCGCTAGCCGCCCCGGCACCTCCGGCACCTCCGGCACCTCCGGCACCTCCCGCCACCTCCGGCACCGCCGCGGTGTCGCGTTCCCCACACCCGGCGCGGGCACGCGCTGTGCCAGACTGGCCGCCCCGGGGAGACCCCCCTGGGCCGCCGTCGGCCGTCACCGCCCACCCCGTGGTGCCCGCCCTCCGCCGCGGCCCCCGGCGGCACACGCCCCGCCCCTGGTCCCGCCCCCGATGCCTCTGCGAGGAAGACGCCTGATGGCTGCCACCGAGTCCCGTCCCGAGCCGCGCCTGGAGCCCCGTCCGGTGGGCCCCCACCCGCACGAGGGCGACCCGGTCTTCGACCTGCACGTCGGTGGCAAGCTCGAGACGGTCTCGACCGTCGCGCTCGTCGGCCGCGACGACCTGTCGAAGGCCTACACGCCCGGCGTGGCCCGGGTCTGCGAGGCGATCGCCGCCGACCCCGCCATGACGCAGCACTACACCTGGGTGCCCAACACCGTCGCCGTCGTCACCGACGGCACCGCGGTCCTCGGCCTCGGCGACATCGGCCCGGCCGCCGCCATGCCGGTGATGGAGGGCAAGGCGGTGCTGTTCAAGCAGTTCGGCGGCGTCGACGCCGTGCCGATCTGCCTCGACACGACCGACACCGAGGAGATCATCGAGACCGTCGCCCGGCTGGCGCCGAGCTTCGGCGGCGTCAACCTCGAGGACATCTCCGCGCCCCGGTGCTTCGAGATCGAGGACCGGCTCAAGGAGATGCTCGACATCCCGGTCTTCCACGACGACCAGCACGGCACCGCCGTGGTGGCGCTGGCCGCGCTGAAGGGCGCGCTGCGCCTCACCGGCCGCGACATCGGCTCGATCCGCGTGGTCATCTCGGGCGCTGGCGCCGCGGGCGTCGCGGTCGGCAAGATCCTGCTCGAGGCGGGCGTGCGCGACCTCGCCATCACCGACCGCAAGGGCGTGCTGCACTCCTCCCGCTCCGACCTCACGCCGGTCAAGCGCGCGGTCGCCGAGGTCACGGCCGACCTGACGGGGCGGCAGGGGTCGCTCGCCGAGGTGCTCGACGGCGCCGACGTCTACATCGGCGTCTCCGGCGGCACCGTGCCCGAGGAGGACGTCGCCCGGATGGCCGAGGGCTGCGTGATCTTCGGGCTGGCGAACCCGACGCCGGAGGTGCTGCCCGAGGTGGCGCACCGCTACGCGCGGGTGGTGGCGACCGGCCGCAGCGACTTCCCCAACCAGATCAACAACGTGCTGGCCTTCCCCGGCATCTTCCGCGGCGCCTTCGACACCCGGGCCACCGCGATCACCGAGGGCATGAAGCTGGCCGCGGCCGACGCGCTCGCCGACCTGGTGGGCGACGACCTCGCCGAGGACTTCATCATCCCCTCGCCCTTCGACCCCCGGGTCGGCCCGGCCGTCGCGACCGCCGTCGCGGAGGCCGCGCGCCGGGACGGCGTCGCCCGCCGCTGACCCGCGCGCAGGCGCTAGCCTCCCGCACGTGGCGGGGGAGGCGGATCCGGAAGGGCTGCTCGCGGACCTGGTGGCCCGCGGCGCGCGCCGTCGCACGGGCCTGGTGGCCGGCGTGCTGCGCGGCGGTGGGCGCTGGGTGCGCGGCGGCGGCGGGCGCGCGGGCGGGGCGCCGCCCGACGGCCGCTCGCTGCTCGAGGTCGGGTCGCTGACCAAGACCTACACGTCCCTGCTGCTGGCCGACGGTGTGGTGCGGGGGGACTGGCGCCTCGACACCCCGGTGCGCGAGCTGCTGCCGGCCGGCACGGTGGTCCCGTCGCGCGGGGGCGTCGAGATCACCTTGGAGCACCTCGCCACGCACCGGTCCGGACTGCCGCGGGTGCCGCTGCCCACCGTGCGCGGGTCGTGGCAGATGCTGCGCAACCGCGACCCCTACGCTCCGCTCACGACCGAGCTGCTGCTGGAGCAGCTGGCTGCGACCCGGCTGCGCCGCACCCCCGGCACCGGCGGGGTCGGCTACAGCAACACGGGCGTCGGGCTGCTCGGCCTCGCCCTCGCCCACGCCTGCGGCACCTCGTACGGCGAGCTGCTGGCGCGGCGGGTCACGGCGCCGCTCGGCCTGCACGACACCACGACGCCCGACCTCCTCCACGCGGAGCAGAGGGCCCGGGTGCGTCCGGGGCACCGGCGGTCCGGACGGCCCGCCCCGTCCTGGCCGATGACGGCGATCCCCGCCGCCGGTGCGCTGCTGTCGACCGCGGAGGACGTGCTGTCCTGGCTGGCGGTGCAGCTCGACCCGCACGAGGGGCCGTTGTCCGAGGCGGTCGCCCTCACGCAGGTGCCCCGGGTGCGCGGGCGGCGCGGGGGGACCGGGCTCGGCTGGATGCGGCTGGAGGGGCCGCACGCGGCGTGGTGGCACAACGGCGGCACCGGTGGCTACCGCTGCTTCGCGACGTTCGTGCCGGAGCACCGCACCGCGGTCGTGGTGCTCTCGAGCGACGCCCGCAGCGTGGACCTGCTCGGGCTGTGGGCACTGCGGCGCCTGACTGGGCGCTAGCCTCTCAGCATGTTCGCCGTCTACGCCGAGTCCTTCTCCTCCGACGACCCGCTGAGCGGCCTGGTGGTGGGCGAGCGCCCCGACCCGGTCGCGCCCGACGGCTGGACCACCGTCACGGTCAAGGCCGCCTCGCTCAACCACCACGACGTGTGGTCGCTGCGGGGCGTGGGCCTGCGGCAGGAGGCGCTGCCGATGATCCTGGGCTGCGACGCGGCCGGCCTCGACGAGGACGGCAACGAGGTCGTCGTGCACGCGGTCGTCAGCGACCCGACGTGGCGCGGCGACGAGACGCTCGACCCGAGGCGCTCGCTGCTCAGCGAGCGGCACCAGGGCACCTTCGCCGACCAGGTGGTCGTGCCGCGCGGCAACGTCGTGCCGAAGCCCGCGTCGCTGTCGTTCGAGGAGGCGGCGTGCCTGCCGACGGCGTGGCTGACCGCCTACCGCATGCTCTTCACGCAGGGCGGGCTGAAGGCCGGCGACACCGTGCTGGTGCAGGGCGCCGGCGGCGGCGTCGCGACCGCGCTGATCATCCTGGCGCGGGCGGCGGGGCTGAAGGTGCTCGCCACCAGCCGCGACGAGGGCAAGCGCGCCCGCGCGCTCGAGATCGGCGCGCACGAGGTCTTCGAGTCCGGCGCCCGGCTGCCGGTCAAGGTCGACGCCGTGATGGAGACGGTCGGCCGCGCCACCTGGTCGCACTCGGTGCGCTCGCTGCGTCCCGGCGGCGCCATCGTCATCAGCGGCACCACCTCGGGCCCGCAGCTCGACGACGCCGAGCTCACCCGCATCTTCTTCCTGCAGCTGCGCGTCATCGGCTCGACGATGGGCACCCGCGACGAGCTGGCCTCGCTGGTCACGATGCTCGACGCCACCGGCGCCCGGCCGCTGCTCGACCGGACGCTGCCGATGACCGACGCCCGCGACGGGTTCGCCGCGATGGCCGCGGGCGACCTGTTCGGCAAGGTCGTCTTCACCCGGTGACGGCGGTGACCTCGGGGGCCCGCACCCACCTGGTCACCGGCGCCGGCTCGGGCATCGGCGCGCTGCTCGCGCGGCGCCTGCTCGACCGCGGCGACGGGGTGCTGGCGGTGGCACGCTCGGCGTCGCGGGCCGACGACCTGCGGCGCGACCTGCCGGGAGCCGAGGTGCTGGTCGCCGACCTCGCCCACCCCGAGTCGGTCGAGGCGCTGGGCCTGCCCGAGCGGCTCGACTCGGTCGTGCACGCGGCCGGCGTCGTCACGCTCGGCACCGTCGAGGAGCTCTCGGTCGCCGCCTGGGCGGAGCAGCTGCGGGTCAACCTGGTCGCGCCCGCGGCACTCACCCGCCGCGCGCTGCCGCCGCTGCGGCGCGCCGGCGGCACCGTCGTCATGGTCAACTCCGGCGCGGGGCTGCGGGCCAACCCCGGCTGGTCGGCCTACGCCGCCTCCAAGCACGGCCTGCGCGCCCTCGCCGACGCGCTGCGCGTCGAGGAGGCCGGCAGCGGCGTGCGCGTGACCTCGGTCTTCCCCGGCCGCGTCGCGACGCCGATGCAGGAGGAGGTGCACCGCCAGGAGGGCAAGGAGTACGACGCCGGGCAGTGGGTCGACCCCGGCACCGTGGTCGACGCGATCGTGCACGTGCTCGACCTGCCCGCCGACGCCACCCTGACCGACCTGACCCTGCGCCCGCGGGGCTGACCGCCCTCTCACGCCGATGGGTCGGGGCCGGTTGCTCGCCGCCTGCGCGGTGCTCGCCGCAGTCGCCGTGCTCTTCGCCTCCACGGGCGTCGTCGCCGCCCTGGCTGGCGGGTCCTGGTGGCAGCGCGGCGCGGGCGTGGGCGCGGTGGTGATGGTCGTCGGGTCCGCGTGGGCCCTGCTCGGCCCCCGGGACCGCTCGGCCCGCCTGGGCCTGGAGCAGGCGGTGGCCGGCGGTGCGTGGGTGCTGGTGGTGCCGCGGCGTCCCTGGCACCGGGTAGCCGTCGTGGCGGGGGCGCTCGGAGCCGCGGTGGCGACCGCGGGCTTCGGCGCGCACGAACTGTTCGTGGAGGGCCTCGACGGTGACGAACCGCGAGGGCCGGCGAACCTCGTCCTCCTCGCGCCCGTCGTCACGGTGGGCGCGGCGTGGCTGACGGTGGCGGCGCTCCGGGGCCGGCCGCGGCTGACCTTGGGTGCCGGCAGGGTCGAGGTGGCCGGCCTGTTCGCCCCCCTGGTGATCGAGCACCGCGACGTGGTGCGGTGGCTGCCGGGCCGGGAGCCTCGCAGCAGCGTGCAGGTGGAGCTCCGCGCGACCCGCCGGCGCGACACGCACCGGGTGCTGGGCGCGGCCTCCTGCGCCTGGGACGGTCGGCAGCTCGTCGAGGTGCTGCGGTGGGTCGACGCTCACGAGCGGGAGATGCGTGTGCTCGGTCCGGGCGCGGCGCCGGACGACCGCGACGCGTTGGCCGAGACGCTCGAGGCCATCGCGCACCGGGTCGTCCGCGGCTGAGGTGCGGCTCCTGCCCTCGCGGGGCTGAGCGGGGCGGCCGACGCCTCAGTGGTCGCGCAGCGCGGCGTGCTGGTCGACGTTGCGCCCCGCGAAGGGGTCGGGAGGAGGACCCGGGTCGACGGCGGCGAGCGCGTCGTCGAGGCGGGGCGACGGCGGCAACGTGCGGTAGGGGCCGTCGGGTGTGCCGGCGGGGGTGGGGTCGTCGTCGCGGGTGTCCATCCCGGTGACGCTACCCCCGCCGGCCCGCCACCGTCCTCCCCCGGCGCTCACCGGGGGAGGACGGTGACGTCGAGGCGGCTCAGGTGTCGCGCGAGCGCCAGTGCAGCGCGCCGACGAGCACCATGCGCAGCTGGGTGCGCGCGGTGGCGGCCAGCTGCTCCTCGGCCGCCCGCCGGCCTGCGGCCGCGACGATCTGCTCCGCGCGGGAGACCATCGAGGTCACGATGAGGTTGGCCAGGATGCGCAGGTCCTCGGCCGACCAGTCCTCGGTGCCGGGCAGGCGCGCGATGTCGGTGGCGAGCTCGCGCTCGATGAGCTCGATGCCGTGGCGGATGGCCTCGCGCACCGGCGGGGGACCGGCGATGCGCTCGCGGGCGATGAAGCCGAAGTGGTCGCGGCGGCGGTGGACGTGGTCGACCAGCACGTCCACGGAGCGGTCGATCATGTCCCAGAAGGTGGGGTCGGCCTCCTCCGGGCGGCGTACGTCGCGCAGCATCGCCCGCAGCGACACGAGCGACTCGTCGACCAGCTGCAGCCCCACGTCGTCGAGCGAGGCGAAGTGCCGGTAGAACGCGGTCGGCACGATGCCGACCTCGCGGGTCACCTGGCGCAGGGAGACCGTGGAGAGCGTGCCCTCGGCCGCGAGCCGCAGTGCCGCGGCCACGATGGCTGTGCGGGTGCGCTCCTTGCGCTCGCCCCGCGACTCGGCGCGCACGTCCTCGCTGCGCGCAGGAGAGGCCGCATCGGGCGCCGAGCCAGGCATGGGCGGCATCCTAGCCCGCGGCGGCCATCGTGATCCGGTGCACACGGAGTCACCGGGAAGCGCGGCACCTCGCCCGCGGGGCAGTGGACTGACCACCCGTGGGCGGTGTCACGTCGACGGCCCGTTGACCGAGCGGGGGCCTGCTCGGCACCATGTTGGGTGTACGCACGTTCACCGAACCGACCAGGAGTCACCATGGGCCTCGCAGGCACGCTGCTCCGCTCCCGCGCCGTCGCGGCGCTGGCCTCGCCCCACGGCGTGGACCGCTACCTCGAGCTGGTCAACCCCATGTGGGCGGCCCACGACGTGCGTGCGCAGGTGGTCGGTGTCGTGCAGGAGACCGGGGGAGACCACCCCGTCGCCACCCTCACCCTGCAGCCGACCAGCACCTGGCGTGGCCACCGCGCCGGGCAGTACGTCCAGGTGGGCGTCGAGGTCGACGGTGCCCGCCGCACGACCCGCTGCTTCTCGATCTCCTCGGCCGCCTCGCTGCCGGGTGAGCCGTTCACGATCACCGTGCGTGCCCAGGACGACCTGCCGGGGCGCCCGAGCGTCTCGCGCTTCCTCGCCACCCGCGCCACGCCGGGCCTCACCGTGCACCTCTCGCAGGCGGAGGGCGACTTCACGCTGCCCGGCAGCCCCGCGACCCCGCACGGCGCCGCGCCGGTGCTGATGATCAGCGGCGGGTCGGGCATCACCCCGCTGATGTCGCAGCTGCGGACGCTGCTGCGCGACGGCTACGACGGTCACGCCGGCCGCCGCGTCACCTTCCTGCACTACGCCCGCACCCCGGCCGACCAGATCTTCGCCGACGAGCTGCGCTTCGTCGACCGCGCCGACAACGGCGTCGACGTCCACCTCGTGCACGACCAGGCGGGCGGCGAGCCCTTCAGCGTCGAGTCCTTGGAACGCCTCGTGCCCGACTTCCGCGAGACCGACGCGTGGGTCTGCGGCCCCGCCGGTCTGGTCGAGAAGGTCCGCGAGGCCTACGGCGACTCGCCGCGCCTGCGCATCGAGTTCTTCAAGCCGGCCACGATCGGCACCCCGAGCGGGGCGACCGAGGGCGACGTCGCCTTCGCCCGCAGCGGCGCCTCCGCCGCCAACACCGGCGAGACGCTGCTCGCCCAGGCCGAGGCCCTCGGCCTGCGGCCCGAGAGCGGCTGCCGGATGGGCATCTGCTTCTCCTGCACCTCCCGCAAGACCAGCGGCACCGTCCGCAACGTCGTCACCGGGGTCGAGAGCTCGGCCCCCGACGAGGACGTCCAGATCTGCGTGTCCCAGCCCGTCGGCGACTGCGTCGTCGACCTGTGAGCCCCCGAGCCGAAGGAGCCACCACCATGACCAGCCCCACCGTCACGCTCACCCCCGAGCAGGTCGACGAGCTCGGCCGCCGCATGGACGACATCCGCCAGCGCGTCCTCGCCGACCTCGGCGAGGACGACGCGGCGTACATCCGCGACGTCGTCAAGGCCCAGCGCGCCTTCGAGGTCGCCGGCCGCGCACTGTTCTACCTGCCCCCGGCCTGGCCGCTGGCCGTCGCCGCGCTCTCGGTGTCGAAGATCCTCGACAACATGGAGATCGGGCACAACGTCATGCACGGCCAGTACGACTGGATGGGCGACCCCGGTCTGAACTCCCGCATGTTCGAGTGGGACAACGTCTGCCCGAGCGACCAGTGGAAGTACAGCCACAACTACGTGCACCACACGTTCACCAACGTGCTCGGCAAGGACCGCGACATCGGCTACGGCATCCTGCGCATGGACGAGGACCAGCCGTGGCACCCCTACTACCTCGGCAACCCGGTCTACGCCTTCCTGCTCATGGTCTTCTTCGAGTGGGGCGTCGCGATGCACGACCTCGAGGTGGAGAACCTCGTCGCGGGCAAGCGCAGGATCGAGGAGAACACGGCCCTGCACGCCGGCATCATGCGCAAGGTGAAGCGCCAGGCGCTCAAGGACTACCTGCTCTTCCCGGCGCTGACCGGCCCGCTCTTCCCGCTCACGCTGGCCGGCAACGCGACGGCCAACCTGGTGCGCAACGTGTGGGCCTTCAACATCATCTTCTGCGGCCACTTCCCGGCCGGCGTCGCCACCTTCACCGCCGAGGAGTGCGAGGACGAGTCGCGCGGCCACTGGTACTACCGCCAGCTGCTCGGCTCGGCCAACATCTCCGGCGGCAAGCTCCTGCACCTCATGTCGGGCAACCTGTCGCACCAGATCGAGCACCACCTCTTCCCGGACATCCCGGCGCGCCGCTACCCGCAGATCGCCGAGGAGGTCCGCGAGGTCTGCGAGGAGCTCGGCCTGCCCTACAACACCGGCCCGCTGCACAAGCAGCTCGGCTCGGTCTTCGGCAAGATCTGCCGGATGGCGCTGCCCGACCGGCTCCCGAAGGCCGTGCCGTTCGTGGGCCGCTCGTCCCGCCAGGCGTCCGGGGCTGGTCGCGAGGCTGCGGCGGCCTGATGATGGTGCCCGTGCCCTCCCGCGACGACCGCCTCGACCGCCCCGACCGCGAGCGCCTCAGCCCGCTCGAGATCCGCAAGGACGCCCTGCAGGGCACCGTCGAGGCCGCGGCGGGCACGGTCGGCCAGGTCGCGACGATCCTGACGACCGCGGTGAAGGACGTCGCGGGCGCGGTGGGCGGCTTCGCCACCGAGGTCTTCGAGATCCGCGAGTCGGTGCGCCGGGCGCGTGCCGAGCACGACCCCCGGGGTCCGGTCGACGCGCAGGACTGAGCCCGCCCGACCCAGCACCACGCACGACGCCCCGGAGGACCTGGTCCTCCGGGGCGTCGTCGCGTGCGGGCTGCGGTCAGCCCTGGCTGCTCAGTCGTCGGGGTCGTCGAGCCGCGCGAGCCAGGTCGCGAACCGCTCCACGGCCACCTCGTGCTCGGGGTGGGCGTCGGTGAACTCCTGCAGCCGCTCGGCGAGCCACGCCAGGGTCACCTCCTCCTCACCCCGGCGCCGCTCGAGCTCCTCGAGACCGCGGTCGGTGAAGTACACCGCCGCCCCTCAGTAGTCGTCGCCGGCCGCGGGGCGCACCGGCGCGAACGCCGCGTCGAGCAGCCGCTTCTGCTCCTCGACGTGGCGCTTCATGGTGCCCACCGACGGCGAGGAGCTCGCGGGACGCGTGACCGGCTCGACCTCGTGGTCCAGCTGCGGCCAGACGTTGAGGGCGTAGTTGGGCCACGGGCCCATGTTGACCGGCTCGTCCTGCACCCAGCGCACGGCCTTCAGGTTCGGGTACGACGCCAGCTCGGCCGCGATGTCCTCGACCGGGCGGGGGTAGAGCTGCTCGACGCGGCCGATCGCGAAGCGCTGGCCGTCCTCGCGCTTGCTGCGCTCCACCACGAGGTCCCAGGTGACGCGACCCGAGCAGAGCAGCACGGTGTCGACGGCCTCCTTGTCGGCGCCCTCGTCGCCGATGAACGGGCGGAAGGTGCCGGAGGTGAAGTCCTCGGGCTGCGAGGCGGCCTCCTTGCGCTTGAGCATCGACTTCGGCGTGAAGACCACCAGCGGGCGGTGCTCCTCGCCGAGCGAGTGGCGGCGCAGCAGGTGGAAGTACGACGCCGGGGTGCTCGGCTGCGCGACCACGAAGGCGTCCTCGGCGGTCATCGTCATGAACCGCTCGATGCGCGCCGAGGAGTGGTCGGGGCCCTGGCCCTCGTAGCCGTGGGGGAGGAGGAGCACGACGCCGGACTGCTGGCGCCACTTGGTCTCGCCCGAGGAGATGAACTCGTCGATGATCGTCTGCGCGCCGTTGACGAAGTCGCCGAACTGCGCCTCCCACAGCACGAGCGCCTCGGGACGCGCGACGGAGTAGCCGTACTCGAACCCGAGGGCGGCGTACTCGCTGAGCAGCGAGTCGTAGACGTGGAACTTCGCCTGGTCCTCGGTGAGGTTGGACAGCGGGGTCCACTCGTCGGCGTTCTGGCGGTCGATGATGGTGGCGAAGCGCTGCACGAAGGTGCCGCGGCGCGAGTCCTGACCGGCCAGGCGCACGGGGCGACCGTCCATCAGCAGCGAGCCGAAGGCCAGGATCTCGCCGGTGCCCCAGTCGATCGGGCCCTCGGTGATCGCGGTGGCGCGTCGCTGCAGCTGCGGCATCACCTTGGGGTGCACCGTGAAGCCCTCGGGCGGGGTGACGTAGGCGTCGGAGATGCGCTTGAGAACCTCGGGGCCGATCGCGGTCGCGGTCTCCCCGGCGGGCTTCTCGGGGTAGTCGGGGACGGTGGTCCACTCCGAGGGCTGAGCGGTGGCCTCGCGGACCTCGGTGAAGACCCGCTCGAGCTGCTGCTGGTAGTCGCGCAGGACCTGCTCGGCCTCCTCGACGGTGATGTCGCCGCGACCGATCAGCGACTCGGTGTAGAGCTTGCGCACCGAGCGCTTCTGCTCGATCAGGTCGTACATCAGCGGCTGGGTGTACGACGGGTCGTCGCCCTCGTTGTGCCCGCGGCGGCGGTAGCACACCAGGTCGATGACGACGTCCTTGTTGAAGGCCTGGCGGTACTCGAAGGCCAGCCGCGCCACCCGGATGCACGCCTCGGGGTCGTCGCCGTTGACGTGGAAGATCGGGGCCTGCACCATCCGCGCGACGTCGGTGCAGTAGAGCGAGGAGCGCGACGCGCCCGGCGAGGTCGTGAAGCCGACCTGGTTGTTGACGATGACGTGGATCGTGCCGCCGGTGCGGTAGCCGCGCAGCTGGCTGAGGTTGAGGGTCTCGGCCACGACGCCCTGGCCCGCGAAGGCCGCGTCGCCGTGGACCAGCAGCGGCAGGACGGGGTAGTCGGTGCCGCGGTCCAGCACGTCCTGCTTGGCGCGCGCGATGCCCTCGAGCACCGGGTCGACCGCCTCGAGGTGCGAGGGGTTCGCGGCCACCGAGACCTTGATCCGGTCGCCGGTGCCGGCCTCGAACTCGCCCTCGGCGCCGAGGTGGTACTTCACGTCGCCGGAGCCCTGGACCGTGCGCGGGTCGATGTTGCCCTCGAACTCGCGGAAGATCTGGGAGTACTTCTTGCCGACGATGTTGGCCAGCACGTTGAGGCGACCGCGGTGGGCCATGCCCATCGCCACCTCGTCGAGACCCGCCTCGGCGGCCGCCTCGCAGATCTCGTCGAGCACCGCGACCGTCGTCTCGCCGCCCTCGAGGCTGAAGCGCTTCTGCCCGACGAACTTCGTCTGCAGGAAGGTCTCGAACGCCTCGGCCTGGTTGAGCTTGAGCAGGATGCGCAGCTGCTCCTCGCGGGGCGGCTTGGTGTGCGGCTGCTCCACCCGCTGCTGGAGCCACCGGCGCTGCTCGGGGTCCTGGATGTGCATGTACTCGATGCCGGTGGTGCGCACGTAGGAGTCGCGCAGGATGCCGAGGATCTGGCGCAGCTTCATGAAGCGGCGGCCCTCGCCGCCGAACGAGCCGGTCGCGAACTCGCGGTCGAGGTCCCACAGCGTGAGGCCGTGGCTCTCGATCTCCAGGTCGGGGTGGCTGCGCTGGCGGTACTCGAGCGGGTCGGTGTCGGCCATCATGTGGCCGCGCACGCGGAAGGCGTGGATCAGCTCGAGGATCCGGGCCTGCTTGCCGATCTCGTCGTCGTGCGAGGTGGCGATGTCCTGCGCCCAGCGGATCGGCTCGTAGGGGATGCGCAGCGAGCGGAAGATCTCGTCGTAGAAGTCCTCCGCGCCCAGCAGCAGCTGGTGCACGCGGCGCAGGAACTCACCCGACTGCGCGCCCTGGATGACGCGGTGGTCGTAGGTCGAGGTGATCGTCATGATGCGGCTGATCGCGTTGCGCGTCAGCGCGTCCTCCGACGCACCCTGCCAGCCGGGCGGGTACTCCATCGCGCCGACGCCGATGATCGCGCCCTGGCCCTTCATCAGGCGCGGCACCGAGTGGTTGGTGCCGATCGTGCCGGGGTTGGTCAGCGAGATGGTCGTGCCCTGGAAGTCGCCGACGGTGAGCTTGCCGTCGCGCGCCTTGCGCACGACGTCCTCGTAGGCGGTCCAGAAGGCGGCGAAGTCCATCGTCTCGGCGGCCTTGATCGACGGCACGAGCAGCTGGCGGGTGCCGTCGGGCTTCGGCACGTCGATGGCGAGGCCGAGGTTGACGTGGGCCGGGGTGATCAGGTGCGGCTTGCCGTCGACGACGTCGTAGCCGACGTTCATCTCCGGCATCGAGCGCAGCGCCTTGACCAGCGCGAAGCCGATGAGGTGGGTGAAGGAGACCTTGCCGCCGCGGGCGCGGGCCAGGTGGTTGTTGATGACGACGCGGTTGTCCCACAGCAGCTTGACCGGCACCGAGCGCACCGAGGTCGCGGTGGGCACGCTCAACGACTCGTCCATGTTCTTCGCGGTGCGCGCCGGGGCGCCGCGCAGCACCGTCACCGTCGGCGCGTCGCTGGCCTCGGAGGGGGCCGGCGGGCGGGGGTCCTTCGCGACGGGCGTGCCCTCGCCCCGCGCGGGCTCGGCGGCCGCGACCTCCGGGCGCTTGGTCGCCTTGGGCACGGGGTTCGCCTGGGCGGCGGGGGCCTTCTCGGGAGCCTTCTGGGGGGCCTTCTGGGGGGCCTTCTCGGGGGCCTTCTCAGGGGCCTTCGCGGGAGCAGAGGAGCGGGCCGGCGCCTTCGCCGGACCGGCGGAGGTGCGGGGGCCACCCGACGCCGCGGGCGCACCGGAGCCGTTCGACGCGCCGTTCGACGCACCGTGGGAGACGCCGTCGGCCGCGGCCGGGGCGGCGGTGCCCTCGAAGAACGCGCGCCACGCCGGGTCCACGCTCGCGGGGTCCTTGCGGTACTGCTCCTGCATCTCCTCGACGAGCCACTCGTTGGCTCCGAAACCGGCGGCGTCCGCCGGCGTCGTGTCGCTGGGAGACTGGTTGCCAGGGGACTGCGGCACGGCTGCGTTCGCCTCTTCCGGATCTGCGCGCGGGTGTGGGGTGCTGCGACGTCCCAGGCTAGTCCCACGCCGCGCCGAATGCAGGGTCCGGGGCCATGTTTCGGGCACCGTATGACCCGAGCCACACCCACGGGGTCGGTGCGCGGCGAGCGGGCGCCGCGACGTACCCTGCCGCGTTCTGCCGACCTGCCCCCGGAGGTCTCGTGCCACCCCGCTCGACCCCGCTCCTCGCCGTGCTCGCCGTCCTCGTCGCCCTGCTCGCCGGCTGCACCGACGGCCCCGCGCCGGAGCGCGGCTCCGGCGACGACCCCGCGACCGCCGACCGGGCGGCCGGCCGCCCGGCGCTCACGACGACGGTCCGTCCCGGCGAGGTCGTCGGCCGGCTGCCGGTGCGGGCCCGGCGGGCGGCCCTGCGCGGGGTGCGGGAGGCCGTCGACGGGTGGGTCGACGCGGCGTACGTCGCGGGGCCCTGGCCGCGTCGCGACTTCTCGCGGGCCTTCCCCCGGTTCACCCGCGGCGCGCGGCAGCAGGCCTACCGCGACGCGCGCCTGCTGAGCAACGTCGGCATCGGCCCTCGCGTGGAGGCCGTGCAGGCCACCCAGCGGCGCGTCGTCGTCGACCTGCTCGCCCGCGACCGCCGCGTCCAGGCGGCGACCGCCCGCGTGCGCCTGGCCTTCCGCACCCGCGGCGAGGTGGAGCGCACCGTCCGCGTGCGTGGCCGCCTCTTCCTGACCCTGTCGCCCGGTGGGTGGCGGGTCTTCGGCTACGACCTGGTGAAGGAGGGCCGGCCGTGACCGCCCCGTCCCGCGTGCTGCCCCGCGTGCTGCCCCGCGTGCTGCCCCGTCTGGTGCCCCGACTGTCGTCCCGACTCCTGCCCCGGGCCGCACGGCGGGGGGTCGCCCTGGTGAGCGTGCTCGCCGCCGTCGCCGTGGCGGTGCCCGACGCCGCGGTCCGACCCGCCGACGTCGTGCTCGTCGACGTGGCGCGGGCGCAGGGCGTCGACCTCACGCCGCGGGTGGTCTGGGTGCTGGCGGTCGGCTCCGACGCGCGGCCCGGCCAGCGGATGACCCGCACCCGCGCCGACGCGCTGCAGCTCGTCGGCGTCGACACCCGCCGGGGCCGGGCGGTGGCCTTCGGCTTCCCGCGCGACTCCTGGGTGGAGGTGCCGGGCTACGGCAAGGGGCGCATCAACTCCGCCCTCACCTACGGCGGGCCCGCACTGCTGGCCCGCACCGTGCAGCGGCTGACGGGGATCGAGCCCGACCACGTCCTCGTGACCCGCTTCCCCTTCTTCGAGCAGATGGTCGACGACATCGGCGGCATCACGGTCGACAACCCGCGCGCCTTCGCCGACGACGACCTCAAGCCGCAGGGGTTCCGGAAGGGACGCATCCGACTCGACGGCTACGGCGCGATGGCGTTCTCCCGCATCCGCAAGTCGCTCGCGGGCGGCGACTTCGACCGCTCGGCCAACCAGCAGCGCGCGCTGCGCGGCATCCACCGCGCCATCCGGGCCCGCGCCGACCGCCCCGGCTTCGTCGAGCGCGGCGTGCTCACGGTGCTGCGCCACACCGACACCGACCTGTCGCCCGCGGCGCTCTACCGCCTCGCGCAGGCGGTCGCCCAGGTCGACCCCGCGCGGGTGCGCACCTGCGTGCTGCCGGGCCGCATCGGCCGGGCGGGGCCGGCCAGCGTGGTCTTTCCCGACGTCGCCCGCGCCCGCCGGTGGGGCGCCGCCGCCGCGCAGGACGCCGCGCTGCGCCGCTGCTGAGCGGTCGGCCGGGGGCCAGGGGCCGGGGGCCGGGGGCCGGGGGCCGGGGGCCGGGGGAGGACGTCGGAGAGGGCGACCCCCATGGGCGTGCCGCCCTCTCCGTCTGCCTCAACGACCCGGGCGCCCGGAGGTCACGCGGGCCGCGGCGCGCACGGCGTACGCCGGGTGGTGGCGGTCGTGGGAACGCCGACGGGGCGGCCCTCCCGCAGGAGGACCGCCTCGTGGCGGACGTCGTGGTGACGCCGGGTGGCGCTGTCGGGCGTCAGCCCTTCTGCTTGGCGAAGATGTTCGCCTCGCCGATGCGCATGGTGAGCACGTCGAAGCCGGGCGCGATGAGCTTGAGCACGAGCGGCTTGTAGGCGCGGCCGAGGCGGCCCGTGCCCGACGGCAGCGCCGCGAGGATGCCCTCGCCGCCGTTGCCGAAGGTGAACTCGAGCGGCTTGCCGACCACGGGCAGCGGCAGCACCTGGTCACCCAGCTTGACCTTGCCCGCCACCGTGGCGCGCTGCACGTAGGTGCGCAGCGGCTGGTTCTTGACCTTGATCAGCTTGCGGGTGTTGACCGCGACCTCGGTGGTGAGGTCGGTCAGCGTGAGGCCGGCGAAGGGGATCGAGATCTCGCCGACGTCGGTGCGCATGACGCCGCGGCTCCACGGCTGGTTGGTGACGCGGCCCTTGACCACGCGGCCGCGGGCGAAGTGCTCGCCCTTGTACATCGACTTCGCGCCGCCGACGGAGATGACGCCGAGCTGGGTCAGCAGGCTGCCGATGGCGTGGTTGCGGGTGACCCACTGGCCGCCGGTGCCCTGGCAGGGCAGGACCGCCGGGGTGTCGCTCTGGAAGGTGAGCGGCTCCAGGCCGAGCAGCGAGACCGAGAGCGGCACGCTGTGCGAGCGGAAGACAGTGCCGTAGACCGGGCCGCCGATGGCGGCGCGGGCGCGGCCGAGCTCCACCGCGGTCTGCGCCCAGTCGTCACCCCCGGTGACGTTGCCCTGGGCGTCCTTGGTGATGGGACCATCGGGGTCGACGACAAAGGTAAGCGGACGCGCAGCAGCTAGCGCGCCACGGTTGTCATCGCGCTCGACGAAGCCGCGGAGCTGGAGAGCTCCCAGGTTTGGGATGACCAGCCCGCCCGCGCTGAGAAGGGCTTTCTCCACCTCGGCGAGGAGGGCGGAGACAGGAGCGGCGCCCGCTTCTACCTGCTCAAGCAGGTCGAGGATCGGCTGGAGCTGCGGGGTCACCGGGTTGTCCCCGAGGTCCAGGTCGAAGTCGAGCAGGCTGAAGTCGGTGCGAGCGGAGTAGCCCCCGCTCTTGCTGTGTTGGGCTATGGCCTTCGAGACGACGGTGCCGAGCTCGAGGCGCGGCAGCGTGCCGAAGCCGTCGATCGGGATACCGCCCAGCTCGAGTCCGGCGAGGCGGGACACCGACTCGCTCACGTGGAGCCGGCCGCCATTCGCGGTGTAGGACCGGCTCGACGTCGAGAGAGGACCAGAGTTGATGATCTCGCGGACTTCCTCGGGCAGTGCCGCTTCGAACTGCTCAGTCAGGATGCCGCGCTCCTGCGCGGGCGCGTTCGCGACCTGGGTGCAGCGCAGCGTGGTGGCGCCGAGGCGCAGCGCGAGCGGCTCGATGCCGTCGACGACCAGCCGGCTGGCCGAGGTGTTCGCCTGGAAGGCGAAGGGGGTGCGCACGGGCTTGGCGCCCCCGTCGGCAGCCGCGGCAGCGACGGGGCTGGCGGTCATGGCCAGCGTGCCGGCGGCCGCGACGGCGGACGCGGCCGTGGCGGCGAGGGTGCGCCGCAGGGTGGTCTTCACGATGTTGTCTCCCGGGGTGGAATGGTCCGCAGGCCGCACGAATCGGTGGGATCCCTCCCACGGCCTCTCGTGCGGGCAACGGCAGGATGACAACCGGGTCACGCCCGACGTGGCGAAACGGACCGGCGGTCCAGACCACTTCATGGCCCAGGTCACACCTGCCGAGACCCCGGGGTCGTGGCGGCGCTGCCGACACGGGAGTGACTCGTGGTGCCGGTGGTGCGGTGGAGCACGGCGACCCGCGCGCAGAGGCGGGTCGGGCGGTGGGTACCCCCGGTAGGATTCGAACCTACGCTCCCGCCTCCGGAGGGCGGTGCTCTATCCCCTGAGCTACGGGGGCTCGGGTGCGACCACCGTACAACCACGGCTCGCGCCGCGTGCAACCGCACCGGTCCGTCCGCGCCGGGCGACGGGTTCGGAGCGCGGCCTGGCCCGCCCTTAGGCTGGTGGGGTGACCCCCGAGCAGCTCTCCACCGCGATCGTCGACGTGCTGACGACGCTGTCCGACGAGGGCGCCCTGACCCTCCCCGACGGCGTCCCGACCACGGTGACGGTGGAGCGACCCCGGCAGAAGGGGCACGGCGACTACGCCACCAACGTCGCGCTGCAGCTCGGCAAGCGTGCCGGCATGGCTCCGCGCGACCTCGCCCAGCTGCTGGCGACCCGCCTCGAGGGCGTCGACGGCGTCGCCGCCGTCGAGATCGCCGGTCCGGGCTTCCTCAACCTCACCGTCGCCGCCGGCGCCCAGGGCGCCGTCGCCGCCCGCGTGGTCGCGGAGGGTGCGGCGTACGGCCGCACGGACACCTTCGCCGGCGAGCGGGTCGACGTGGAGTTCATCTCCGCGAACCCCACCGGCCCGCTCCACCTGGGCCACACCCGGTGGGCGGTCGTCGGCGACGCCCTCGCGCGGGTGCTGGAGGCCGCCGGGGCCGACGTGACGCGCGAGTTCTACATCAACGACCGCGGCAACCAGATGGACCTCTTCGGCGCCTCGCTCGAGGCGGCCGCCCTCGGGCAGCCGACGCCGGAGAACGGCTACCACGGCGGCTACGTCGCCGACCTCGCCCGCGAGATCGTCGCCGACCGCCCGGACATCCTCGACCTCGAGGGCGCCGAGCGCACGGTGGCGTTCCGCGAGGCCGGCTACGCCCTGCAGCTGCGCCAGCAGCAGCAGCAGCTCGAGCGCTTCCAGACCCGCTTCGACGTGTGGTTCTCCGAGCGCTCGCTGCACGAGGCCGACGACGTCGCCGCCTCGCTCGAGCGGCTGCGCGCCCAGGGCCACCTCTACGACGCCGACGGCGCGCTGTGGATGCGCACCTCGGACTTCGACGACGACAAGGACCGGGTGCTCATCCGCTCCAACGGCGAGCTGACCTACTTCGCCAGCGACACCGCCTACTACGTCGACAAGCGGCAACGCGGCTTCGACCGCTGCGTCTACCTGCTCGGCGCCGACCACCACGGCTACGTCAACCGGCTGCGGGCGATGGCGGCCTGCGCCGGCGACGACCCCGACCGCAACATCGAGGTGCTGATCGGGCAGCTGGTCAAGATCCTGCAGGACGGCGTCGAGCTCAAGCTCTCCAAGCGCGCGGGCACGCTGGTCACGCTCGAGGAGCTGATGGACCTCATCGGCGTCGACGCGCTGCGCTACACCCTCGCGCGCTACCCGGCCGACTCACCGCTGACGCTCGACGTCGCCGAAATGACGAAGGCCAGCAGCGACAACCCCGTCTTCTACGTGCAGTACGCCCACGCCCGGGTCTCCTCCATCCTGCGCAACGCCGCCGACCTGGGCCTCGTGCCCGACGGCGACCCGGGGAAGCTGGTCGACGAGGTCGACCCCGCGCTGCTCGCGCACGAGAAGGAGGGCGACCTGCTGCGCGCCCTCGCGGAGTTCCCCCGCGTGGTCGCCTCGGCCGCGCAGCTGCGCGAGCCGCACCGCGTCGCGCGCTACCTCGAGGAGACCGCCGGGGTCTACCACCGCTTCTACGACAGCTGCCGCGTGCTGCCGATGGGGGAGGAGGAGCCCGGCGACCTGCACCGCGCCCGCCTGCTCCTCGTCGCCGCCACCCGCACCGTGCTCGCCAACGGCCTCGGCCTGCTCGGGGTATCCGCCCCCGAGCGGATGTGAGGCGACGGTGCCCACGCACGCGGCCGGCTGGGCCCACGCCGACGGCGCCCTGAGGGGCCCGTCCTGGCTCCGCCCGCCCACCGACCCCAACGCCCTCGTGCCCACGCTGTGGTCGCGCACCGCGCGCAAGGTCGACGGCGTCCTCGAGGTCGGGGGCGTCTCGGTGTCCGAGCTCGTCGCCGAGCACGGCACCCCGGCGTACGTCCTGGACGAGGCCGACTTCCGTGCCCGGGCCCGCGCCTTCCGCGAGGCCTTCGCCGACTACGACGTCTTCTACGCCGGCAAGGCCTTCTTGTGCACTTCGGTCGCGCGCTGGGTGGCCGAGGAGGGCCTCAGCCTCGACGTCTGCACCGGCGGCGAGCTCGCGGTCGCCCAGCGCGCCGGCTTCGACATGGCGCGCGTGGAGTTCCACGGCAACAACAAGTCGGTCGCCGAGCTGCGACGCGCCGTCGAGGCCGGTGTCGGGCGGGTGGTCGTCGACTCCTTCGACGAGGTCGCGCGGCTGACCCGGGTGGTCGCCGAGACCGGCACGGCCGTCGGCGTCATGGTGCGCGTCACCCCCGGCGTCGAGGCGCACACCCACGAGTACATCGCGACCGCCCACGAGGACCAGAAGTTCGGCTTCTCCATCACCGCCGGCGACGCGCTCGAGGCCGTGCGCCGGGTGCTCGCCGCACCGGGGTTGGAGCTGCAGGGGCTGCACTGCCACATCGGCAGCCAGATCTTCGACACCTCCGGCTTCGAGGTGGCCGCCCGCCGGGTGCTGGCGCTGCACGCGACCGTGGCCGCCGAGCTGGGTGTGGAGATGCCGGCGATGGACCTCGGGGGCGGTTTCGGCATCGCCTACACCACCCAGGACGACCCCGCCGACCCCGCGCAGCTGGCCACCGAGATGACCGGGATCGTCGAGCAGGAGTGCCGGGTCCTGGGAGTCGCGGTGCCCCACCTGTCGATCGAGCCGGGCCGGGCCATCGTCGGCCCCTCGACCTGCACCGTCTACGAGGTCGGCACGGTCAAGGAGGTCGCGCTCGACGGCGGGGCGCGGCGCACCTACGTCTCGGTCGACGGCGGGATGAGCGACAACATCCGCACCGCCCTCTACGACGCCGACTACTCCTGCACCCTCGCCTCGCGCCGCAGCGACGCGGCGCCCGTCCTCGGGCGCGTCGTCGGCAAGCACTGCGAGGCCGGCGACGTGGTGGTCAAGGACGAGTTCGTGCCCGCGGACCTCGCCCCGGGCGACCTGCTGGCGGTCCCGGGCACCGGCGCCTACTGCCGCTCCATGTCGTCGAACTACAACCACCTGCTGCGGCCCCCGGTGGTCGCGGTGCGCGACGGCGCGTCCCGCGTCGTCGTGCGACGAGAGACGGAGGACGACCTCTTGGCCACCGACGTGGGGGACCAGTCGTGAGCGCGCCCGACCAGCGACCCCTCGGGGTGGCCGTGCTGGGCTGCGGGTCGGTGGGCTCGCAGGTCGTGCGGCTGCTGGCCGAGCAGGCCGACGACCTCGCCGCCCGCGTGGGCGCGCCGGTCGAGCTGCGCGGCGTGGCCGTGCGCCGCCTCGAGGCCGCGCGCGAGGTCGAGGTGCCCGCCGACCTGCTGACCACCGACGCCACGGGCCTCGTGGCCCGCGACGACGTCGACCTCGTGGTCGAGGTGATCGGCGGCATCGAGCCGGCCCGCTCGCTGATCCTCGGCGCGCTCGAGTCCGGCGCGAGCGTCGTCACGGCCAACAAGGCGCTGCTCGCCGAGGACGGCCCCACCCTCTTCGAGGCGGCCGAGCGGGCGGGGCGCGACCTCTACTACGAGGCCGCCGTCGCCGGCGCGATCCCGATCCTGCGGCCGCTGCGCGAGTCGTTGGCCGGAGACCGCGTCACCCGGGTGCTCGGCATCGTCAACGGCACCACCAACTTCGTGCTCGACAAGATGGACACCTCCGGCGCCGGCTTCGCCGAGGCGCTCGAGGAGGCCCAGGCGCTCGGCTACGCCGAGGCCGACCCGACGGCCGACGTCGAGGGCTTCGACGCCGCCGCCAAGGCCGCGATCCTGGCCTCGCTGGCCTTCCACTCCCGGGTCACGGCGAGCGACGTGCACCGCGAGGGCATCTCCGAGGTCACCGCCGCCGACGTCGCCTCGGCCGCCGACATGGGCGCCGTGGTCAAGCTGCTCGCGATCTGCGAGCTGCGCCGGGGGCCCGACGGCGAGGAAGCCGTGTCGGTGCGCGTGCACCCCGCGATGATCCCGCGCAGCCACCCGCTCGCCTCCGTCCGCGAGGCCTACAACGCGGTCTTCGTCGAGTCCGAGGCTGCCGGCCAGCTGATGTTCTACGGCCCCGGGGCCGGCGGCGCCCCGACGGCCTCCGCCGTGCTGGGCGACCTGGTCACGGTGGCGCGCAACCGCCTCGCGGCGACCCGCGGCGCCGGCGAGTCGGCGTACGCCGACCGGCCCGTGCTGCCGATGGGCGAGACGCTCACCCGCTACCACGTGGCCATCGACGTCGAGGACCGCGCGGGCGTGCTGGCCTCGGTCGCGCTGGCCTTCGCCGAGCACGGCGTCTCCATCCAGACGGTGCGCCAGGAGGGCCGCGGCGCCGACGCCCAGCTCGTCGTCGTCTCCCACCGCGCGACCGACGCACAGCTGCGCGCCACCGTCGACCACCTGAGCACCATGGACACCGTCCGCGAGGTCACCTCGGTGATGCGCGTCGAGGGAGAGTCGGAGCAGTGAGCACCGTGAGCACCCAGGCCCCGGAAGGCGCCCGTCACCAGTGGCAGGGCGTCATCGAGGAGTACCGCCCCCTCCTCGACATCCCTGAGGGCGTCCCGGCCGTCACGCTCGGCGAGGGCGGCACCCCGCTGGTGCGCAGCGGCTGGCTCTCCGGCCTCACCGGCGCCGAGGTGTGGCTCAAGGTCGAGGGCGACAACCCGACCGGGTCCTTCAAGGACCGCGGCATGACCACCGCCATCTCCGTCGCCAAGCACGAAGGCGCGCAGGCCGTGGTCTGCGCCTCCACGGGCAACACCTCGGCCTCGATGGCGGCCTACGCCGCGAAGGCCGGCCTCAAGCCGCTCGTGCTCGTGCCCGAAGGCAAGATCGCCGCGGGCAAGATGGCGCAGGCGATCATGCACGGCGGCCAGGTGATCATGGTGCGCGGCAACTTCGACGACTGCCTCGACCTCTCGCGCGGCCTCGCCGAGCGCTACCCGGTCGCCTTGGTCAACTCGGTCAACCCGGTCCGGCTCGAGGGGCAGAAGACCGCGTCCTTCGAGGTCGTCGACCGGCTCGGCGACGCGCCCGACTTCCACCTGCTGCCGGTCGGCAACGCGGGCAACATCTCGGCCTACTGGCTGGGCTACCGCCAGTACGCCGACCTCGGCCGCGCCACCAAGAAGCCGGTCATGCGCGCCTTCCAGGCCGAGGGGGCGGCGCCGCTGGTCACCGGCGAGCCCTTCCCCCACCCCGAGACCAAGGCGACCGCCATCCGCATCGGCAACCCGGCCTCGTGGCACCTCGCCGTCGCCGCGGCCGAGGAGTCCGGCGGGCGCTTCGCCGCGCTCAGCGACGAGGCCATCCTCGCGGCGCAGCGGCTGCTCGCCTCCCGCGACGGCGTCTTCGTCGAGCCCGCCTCCGCGGTGGGCGTCGCCGGCATGCTCGCCGAGCTCGAGGCGGGGGAGTCGTACGCCGGTGCGACGGTCGTCGTGACCGTCACCGGCCACGGCCTCAAGGACACGGTCACCGCGCTCGAGGCGTTCGGCGAGATCGTCGACACGGTCGTGGACGCCGACGTCGAGGCCGCGGCGGGCGCCGCGGGCCTGGCCTGAGCGCCGGACCGGGCGGCGCGGTGAGCTTCGTCGAGGGGCCGGTGCGGGTCCGGGTGCCCGCCACCTCGGCCAACCTGGGCCCCGGCTACGACGCCCTCGGCCTCGCGCTCGACCTGCACGACCACCTCGAGGCCGAGGTGACCGACGGTGGGCTGCAGGTCGAGGTGTCCGGGTCGGGCGCGGCCGACGTGCCGCGCGACGAGCGCCACCTCGTCGTCCGCGCCATGCGAGAGGCGTTCACGCTGCTGGGCGTGCAGCCGCCCGGGCTCGCGCTGCGCTGCGACAACGTGCTGCCGCACAGCCGCGGCCTGGGGTCGAGCTCCGCGGCGATCGTCGCCGGCGTCGTGCTCGCACGCGGCCTGGTCGCGGGGGGCGAGCTGCTCGTCAGCGACGACGAGCTCTTCCAGCTCGCGGCCCGGATGGAGGGGCACCCCGACAACGTCGCCCCCGCCTTCTTCGGCGGCTTCGTGGTCTCGGCGGCCGACGGCGACGGCTTCCTCGCCGTGCGCGCCGCGGTCGACCCGCGGGTCTCCGCGGTCGTCTTCGTGCCCCCGACCGGGTTGTCGACCGAGCTGGCGCGCGGGCTGCTGCCCCCGACCGTGCCGCACCGCGACGCCGCGGCCAACGCCGCCTCCGCCGCCCTGCTCGTCAGCGCGCTCGCCGCCCACCCCGAGCACCTGCTGGTCGCGACCCGCGACCGGCTGCACCAGGACTACCGCCGCCCCGCGATGCCGGCCTCGCTGGAGCTCGTCGACGCGCTGCGCGCCGACGGCGTGCCCGCGGTCGTCTCCGGCGCCGGGCCGACCGTGCTGGCCTTCGTCGACGGGCCCGGCCTCGAGGCGCGCTGCCCGGAGGGGTGGCGCGCCCACCACCTCGCCGTCGACCTCGACGGCGCCCGCCTGGTCTGAGGCTGCTCCCGGGCCGGTGGGCCCTGCCGGTGCTAGGCTGAGCCGCGCGCGTCGCCCGCGACGCCGACTCCTGCTCGGCCGTGGCCCGGACCTTCTCGTCCGGCCCGCCCCGGAGCTCCACCCCACCTCACCACCACGCCCACCGGTCGCGACCGGGGCGTGCACGACGTGCGAAGGACCCACGTGAGCGAGACGACCGGCGCTGGTGCGCCCGACGCGGGAGCCGACGGCACCGCTGCCCCCAAGAAGCGCGGCGGACTCAGCACGATGCTGCTGGCCGACCTGAAGTCGATGGCCGCGGGCATGGGCATCGCCGGCGCCGGCGCGATGAAGAAGGCGCAGCTGGTCACCGCGATCCGCGAGGCGCAGTCCGGCCCCCCGCGCACCGAGCAGCGCGCCGAGCAGCGCCCCGGTGCGGGCGCCGAGCGGGTCGCCGAGCAGCGCCGCGACGCGGGCACCGGACAGGCGGAGGCCCGCACGGGCGCCGCCGCAGCCGCGGGTGCCCAGGACGTCGCGGGTGCCCAGGACGTCGCGGGCGAGCAGGACCGGCCGGCACGCACGGGTCGCAGCCGTCGCCGTGCCGGTGGGGCGGGTGGTGCCGAGCAGGGGGAGCCGGCGGAGCAGGCGGCGGAGGCCGGGCAGGCGCCCTCGACGGACCAACCGGCGCGCGCGGAGCAGGAGCAGCCCGGCGGGCGGCAGCGCGAGCGTCGCGACCGTGCGGCCCAGGGCACGGCCCAGGAGGGCCAGCAGCAGGGCAAGGGCCAGCAGGGCAAGGGCCAGCAGGGCCAGGAGGGCCAGGGCGGCAAGCAGGGCAAGGACCAGCAGGGACAGCAGAACCAGCAGGGCCAGCAGGGACAGCAGGGACAGCAGAACCAGCAGAACCAGCAGGGCCAGCAGGGCCAGCAGGGCGAGCAGGACCTCGACGACGACGGCACGAGCCGCCGCAACCGCCGTCGCCGCGGTCGCGACCGCGACCGCGACCGCCCGGTGGAGCGCGCCGGCCGCGCGCCGGGGCGCGGCGAGCCCGACACGACCGTGCTCGAGGACGACGTGCTGGTGCCGGCGGCCGGCATCCTCGACGTGCTCGACAACTACGCCTTCGTCCGCACCAGCGGCTACCTGCCGGGTGCCGACGACGTCTACGTCTCGCTGTCGATCGTCCGCAAGTACGGCCTGCGCCGCGGCGACGCCGTGGTGGGCCAGGTGCGCCAGCCCCGCGAGGGCGAGCGTCGCGAGAAGTTCAACCCGATGGTGCGCATCGACTCGGTCAACGGCGCCGAGCCCGACTCGGCCCGCACCCGCCCCGACTTCGCCGCGCTGACCCCGCTGCACCCGACCGAGCGGCTGCGCCTGGAGACGGGCCCGGAGGACGTGGTCGGCCGCGTGGTCGACCTGCTCGCCCCGCTCGGCAAGGGTCAGCGCGCCCTGGTGGTCTCGCCGTCGAAGTCGGGCGGCACCTCCACCTTGCAGGCCGTGGCTGCGTCCGTGACCCGCAACAACCCCGAGTGCCACCTCATGGTGGTGCTCGTCGACCAGCGCCCCGAGGAGGTCACCGACTTCGAGCGGTCGGTCAAGGGCGAGGTCATCGCCTCCACCTTCGACCGACCGCCGGTCGACCACACGACGCTCGCCGAGCTCGCGGTCGAGCGCGCCAAGCGCCTGGTGGAGCTGGGCCACGACGTCGTGCTGCTGGTCGACGGGCTCACCCGCCTCGGCCGCGCCTACAACCTCGCGGCCCCGGCGAGCGGCCGGGTGCTGCCCGGCGGCGTCGACGCGGTGGCGCTGCACCCGCCCAAGCGCTTCTTCGGTGCCGCCCGCAACGTGGAGAACGGCGGCTCGCTCACGATCGTGGCCACCGCGCTGGTCGAGAGCGGGTCGGCGATGGACGAGGTCGTCTTCGAGGAGCTCGAGGGCACGAGCAACCTCGAGCTGCGGCTGCGCCGCGACCTGGCCGACCAGCGGGCCTTCCCCGCGGTCGACGTGCTGCGTTCCGGCACGCGCCGCGAGGAGCTGCTCTCGAGCGAGCAGGAGGTGGCCCTCGTCCGCGCGCTGCGCCACTCGCTGGGCGACCTCGCGCCGCGTGAGGCGCTCGACGCGTTGCTCGGGCGGGTGCGCGGCACCCAGAGCAACGTCGAGCTGCTCACGGCGGTGCAGCGCAGCGGGGCCTGAGACCCCGCCCGGGCACCGGGCCGGGACCAACGGCCCCCCTTGTGAGGGTCGGGTGCCCGGGCGGGTGCCGACCGCTACGCTGAGGCGGCTGGCCGGCGATCGCTGGGGGCACGGCCGAGACACAGGGAGACCACGCGTGGCGCGCATCCTCGTCGCTGACGACGACGTCGACATCCGGGAGCTGGTGGAGTTCAAGCTCTCCACCCTCGGGCACGACATCGTCGCGGTCGGCGACGGCGCGGCGGCGGTGGACGCCTGCCAGGCCGAGCGCCCCGACCTCGCGATCCTCGACATCATGATGCCGGGCATGTCCGGCCTCGACGCGATGCGCGCGATCCGCGACGACGAGGCGCTCAAGGACATCCCGGTCATCCTGCTCACCGCGCGCGCCCAGGAGGCCGACGTGGAGACCGGCTTCAGCTCCGGCGCTGACGACTACATCACCAAGCCCTTCAGTCCGCGCGAGCTCGCCTCCCGGGTGCAGGCCCTCCTCGCCCGCGCCCGCTGATCCTGCGCCGTGGACCTCGGCTTCTTCGCCCTCGTCGCGGGGGTGCTGCTGGCGCTCCTGTGCGTGGGGCTGGTGCTCGCGCTCGTGGCGGTGCGGCTCGGCACCGGCCGTGCCGAGCGTCGCCGCGCCGAGCTGCGCACCCCGGTCTGGCGGCTCGTGCTCACCATGACGACGGGTGAGGACGACGAGGTCGACGAGGCACTGGCCGGGCTCGAGCGCGCCTCGCGCTCCGAGGTCGCCGTGGTCGAGGCCGACGCGTTCGGGCTGCTCCCCAAGCTCCGCGGCGCCTCGCAGGAGCGGCTGCGCCAGCTGCTGCGCCACTGGGGGAGCGCTGCCCGGGCCGAGGCGCTCGTCGGCTCGTGGTCGGCGGTCCGCCGGTGCCGCGGCCTCTACCGCCTCGGCATGCTCGCCGACCCCGCCTCCCTGCCGCTGGTGCTCGACCGCCTCGGCGACCGCGACTTCGCTGTGCGCCGGGTCGCGGTCCAGGCGCTCGGCTCGCTGGGCGACGCCAGCGCGGTGCGACCGGCGCTCGACCTGGTCGCCGGCGAGCCCGTGCTGCGCCGCGACCTCCTCGCCGCGCTCTCCCGCATCGGCGCCGCCTCGGCCCCGGTGCTGGAGCAGGAGCTGGTCGAGGCCCTCGCCGGCGTGGGCGGGGCGAGCGTCACCGGCGCCGGTCCGACGGCCGAGGCCGGTGCGTCCGACGAGCTGCGGCCCGAGGAGGCGCGCGCCCGCCGGCGCGCCCAGCTCTCCGCCGAGGGGCTCGGCCTGGTCGACGCCGTCGGGGCCGCCCCCGTGCTCGCACGCGCGGCGCTCGAGGTCGACGACGTGCCGCTGCAGACCGCCTGCCTCGACGCGCTCGGGCGCCTCGGCTCGCCCGCCGGCTCGACCGCGCTCGAGGCGGGGCTCGGGCACCCGGTCGCCGAGGTGCGCCGCACGGCCGCGCAGGCCCTCGGCCTGCTCGGTGGCCCCCGGGCCGTACCGGCGCTCACCCCGGTGCTCGAGGACCCCGCGGTCGAGGTGGCCCGCGCGGCCGCGCAGGCCCTGGGTCGCAGCGGCCCGGCCGGCGCCGCCGCGCTCGAGGAGTCGACCGCCCCGGTGGCCCGCGAGACGGTCGCCCTCGCCGCGCTCGGCACGGCCCTGCGGTGACCGGCGTGGTGGAGGGCTTCGAGGCCGTGATGGTCGCGCTCGGCATCGCCTTCGCGGTCTACTCCGTGCTCATCAACAGCAGCTTCCTGGTCCTCACGGCCCTGGCCCTCGTCGACCTGTCGGGCTACCGTCGCCGCCTCGACTTCGCGGCGTACGACGAGTGGTTCCTCGACCCGAACTCCCGCGGCGTCTCGGTCCTGATGCCGGCCTACAACGAGGCCGCGACGATCGTGCAGTCGGTGCAGGCGATGACCGCGCTGCGCTACCCCGACTTCGAGGTCGTGGTGGTCGACGACGGGTCGAAGGACGACACGGTCGAGATCCTGGTGCGCGAGTTCGACATGGTCGAGGTGCCGCTGGTGCCCGGCGGCTCGATCCCGACGAAGGGCGAGGTGCTCAGCACCTGGGTGAGCCGGCGCGGCGCGCACAACCTCGCGCTGGTGGTGAAGGGCAACGGCGGCAAGGCCGACGCGCTCAACGCCGGCATCAACCACTCCCGCAAGGAGCTGGTGTGCATGGTCGACGCCGACTCCCTGCTCGACCCCTCCGCCCTGCTCAACGTCGCGCGGCCCTTCGCCGACGACCCCGGCCGGGTGATCGCGGCCGGCGGCGTGGTGCGCGTGGCCAACGGCTCGCGCGTGGAGCGGGGCCGTGTGTCCAACCCCCGCATGCCGCGTCGCTGGCTGGCCCGCATCCAGGTCGTCGAGTACCTCCGCGCCTTCCTCGTGGGCCGCGCCGGCTGGTCGCGCGCCGGCGGGCTGCTCATCATCTCCGGCGCCTTCGGCGTCTTCCGCAAGGACGTGCTGCTCGAGGTCGGCGGGATGGCCACCGACTGCATCGGCGAGGACGCCGAGCTCGTCGTGCGGCTGCACCGGCGCCTCGGCGACGAGGACCTCGAGGGCGACGTCGTCTTCGTGCCCGAGCCGGTCGCGTGGACCGAGGTGCCGGAGGACCGCGGCGTGCTGCGCAAGCAGCGGCGCCGGTGGCACCGCGGGCTGGCCGAGATCTTCGTGCGCCACCGCGGCATGCTCTTCCGGCCCCGCTACGGCGTCATCGGCACCGTGACGATGCCCTGGTTCTTCTTCTTCGAGCTCCTGGCGCCGGTCGTCGAGGTGCTCGGCCTGGTCTACTTCGCCCTGCTGCTGGTCGCGCTGCTCCTCGACCCGTTCGTGGCCTACGAGCTGCAGACCCTGAACGTGCCCTTCGCCTCGCTGCTGCTGACCGCCTCGATCCTCTTCGCGATCTTCGTGACGCTGGTGGCCCTCCTGGCCGAGGAGGTCTCCTTCCGCCGCTACCGCGGCGTGCCCGACCTGCTGCGCGCCGTGCTCGCGGCGGTCGAGGAGAACTTCGGCTACCGCCAGCTCAACGCCTTCTGGCGCCTCGGCGGCATCGTCGAGGTGCTCCGCCGCTCCGCGCACGACTGGGGCGACATGCAGCGCAAGGGCTTCCAGACCGGTGACTAGCACCCGGTCCGGACGTCGGCCCCGACCCGCGCCCGCGGGCGGGTCGACCGGCACGGTCGCGGGCCTGCTGCGGCGCGTGCAGGCGCTGGCGCTGGTCGGTGTGCTGCTGCTGGGCGTCCTCGGTCTCGCGGGCGCCGTGCTGTCGCTGCGCGCCACCTCCACGCTGACCGACGAGCTCATGCCCGTGCAGTCGGCCAACGACTCCGTCCTGCAGGCACTCACCGACGCGGAGACGGGCGTGCGGGCCTACAGCCTGACCGGGCTCCGGACGACCTTGGGACCCTACTTCGCCGGCATCGCCGAGCTGCCCGGCCACGAGCGCGTCCTGCGCCAGTACGCGGAGGGCGACGCCGAGCTCGCCGAGCTGGTCGCGGCGCAGGAGGACGCCGCCCAGGCGTGGCTCGACGGCTACGCCGCGCCCAAGCTCGCCGGGCCGGGAGGGCCGGGGGCCTTCGACGCGGAGCTCTTCGCGACCGGGAGGGCCCGCTTCGACGCGTTGCGCACGCGGCACGCGGCGGTGAGCGAGGCCTTGACCGACCGGGTCGTGGCGATCGAGGAGGACACCCGGCGCCGCCTGGTCGCCCTGGTCATCGGCACGGGGCTCGTCCTCGCCGCCCTCCTCGCCGGTGCCCTGGTCGGCACGCGCCGCCTCGACCGCGAGGTGGTGGTGCCGCTCGCCCGGCTCGAGGACACCGTGCACGCCCTCACCCAGGCCCGGCAGGGCGCCCGGGCGCCCGAGGCCGGACGCCGCGAGGTGCGCTCGGTCGCCGTCGCCCTCAACGAGCTCGCCGAGGCGCAGGAGCGGGCCCGCGCCGTCGAGGAGCAGGTGCGCGACGAGCTGCGCCGCCTCGACGCGGCACGCACCGACTTCGTCTCCAACGTCTCCCACGAGCTGCGCACCCCGCTCACCACCATCGCGGGCTACGTCGAGATGGTCGCCGACGAGTTCGAGGGCGAGCTCTCGCCGCGCCACGAGCGGATGCTCGACGCCGGCCGCCGCAACGTCGAGCGGCTGCGCAGCCTCATCGACGACATCCTCACCCTCTCGCGCGCCGAGAGCCCGAGCACCGACCTGCAGACGGTGTCGCTGCGCGACGTGGTCGCCGACTGCGTCGTCGACCTGCGCATGACGGCGAGCGGTCGCGGGGTCGACCTCGCGCTCGCCCAGGACCGTCGCGACCCGCTGCTCGTGCTCGCCGACCCCGGTCAGCTCTCCCGCGCCGTGCTCAACCTGCTGAGCAACGCGGTGAAGTTCAGCCCGGAGGGCGGCAGCGTCGAGGTGACCAGCCGCCGGGAGGGCGAGGCGCTGGTGCTGACCGTCGCCGACCACGGCATCGGCATCCCCGCGGCCGAGCTGGCGCAGCTCGGCACCCGCTTCTTCCGCGCCTCCAACGCCGTCGACCAGTCGATCCCCGGCACCGGCCTGGGGCTGCGCATCGTGCAGACGATCCTCGAGCACCACGGCGGCCGGCTCCACCTGGCGTCGGTGGTGGGGGAGGGCACGACCGCCACCGTGCGGCTGCCCGCGCAGGCGCGGGAGCAGGGGGCGGAGCTGCAGGGACCGCAGCCGCAGTCGGAGCCGGAGCCGCAGCCAGAGCCGGAGCCGCAGCCGGGAACACCGTGATTCGCGTCGGTGTTCGCACCAGTGGCACACTTGCGTGCTGGTTCCGGCTCACACCGCGCGCGCCCGGCGCACGGTGACCCGGCGACTGAGAGGACACCCCGTGCAGAAGGACATCCACCCCGACTACGTGCCGACCCAGGTGACCTGCACCTGCGGCGCGTCGTTCACCACCCGCAGCACCGCGACGAGCGGCACGATGCACGCCGACGTCTGCTCGCAGTGCCACCCGTTCTACACCGGCAAGCAGAAGATCCTCGACACCGGTGGTCGCGTCGCCCGCTTCGAGGCGCGCTACGCGAAGGCCAAGCAGGCCCAGAAGTAGCACCTCCACGAGCGCCGGTCACCGCCCCTGCGGTGGCCGGCGCTCGTGCGTCCGGCCCTGCTCGCCCGTCCGTTGGAGGAGACCGCCCGTGTTCGAGGCCGTCCACGCCCTCGTGGAGGAGCACGCCACCCTCGAGGAGCGGCTCGCCGACCCGGCCGTCCACGCCGACCCGCGCCTGGCCAAGCGCCTCAACCAGCGCTACGCCGAGCTGTCGGCGGTCGTCCGCACCTGGCAGGAGTGGCAGCAGCTCGGTGACGACGCCGCCGCGGCGGCCGAGCTCGGCGCGGAGGACCCCGCCTTCGCGGCGGAGGCCGAGGAGCTCGCCGCGCGTCACGGCGAGGTCGCCGAGCGGCTGCGCCAGCTGCTGGCCCCGCGCGACCCCGCCGACGCCAAGGACGCGATCCTCGAGCTGAAGTCGGGGGAGGGCGGCGAGGAGTCCGCGCTGTTCGCCGGCGACCTGTTGCGCATGTACACCCGCTTCGCCGAGCAGCGCGGGTGGCGCACCGAGGTCCTCGACGCCACCGTGTCCGACCTCGGGGGCTACAAGTCGGTCACGCTCGCCGTGCAGGCCACGGGCACGCCGGGGCCCGGCGAGGCGCCGTACGCCCTGCTGAAGTTCGAGGCGGGCGTCCACCGCGTGCAGCGGGTGCCCGTCACCGAGTCGCAGGGGCGGGTGCACACGAGCGCCGCCGGCGTGCTGGTGCTGCCCGAGGCCGAGCCGGTCGACGTGGAGGTCGACGACGCCGACCTGCGCATCGACGTCTTCCGCTCCTCCGGCCCCGGTGGTCAGAGCGTGAACACCACCGACTCGGCCGTGCGCATCACGCACCTGCCGTCCGGCATCGTCGTCAGCTGCCAGAACGAGAAGAGCCAGCTGCAGAACAAGGAGCAGGCGCTGCGCATCCTGCGCTCGCGGCTGCTGGCGGCCGCCGAGGAGCAGGCCGCCGCCGCGGCCTCCGACGTGCGCCGCAGCCAGGTGCGCACGGTCGACCGCTCCGAGCGGATCCGCACCTACCACTACCCGGAGAACCGCATCTCCGACCACCGCACCGGCTACAAGGCGCACAACCTCGACCAGGTGCTCGACGGCGACCTCGGGCCGGTCGTCGAGTCGTGCGTGCGCGCCGACACCGAGGCGCGGCTCGCCGCGCTGGAGACCTCGTCGTGACGCCGCGCGGGCTGCTCGCCGCCGCGGCGGTGCAGCTCGCCGAGGCCGGGGTCGCCTCGCCGGAGGCCGACGCGCGGCTGCTCCTCGCCCACGTCCTCGCCGTGCCGCTCGGCCGGCTCCCGCTGGTCGAGGCGGTCGACGCCGACCACCAGGAGCAGTACGCCGCGCTCGTCGCCCGCCGCGCCGCCCGGGTGCCGGTGCAGCATCTCACCGGCACCGCGGCCTTCCGCCACGTCGAGCTGGCGGTGGGCCCGGGGGTCTTCGTGCCGCGCCCCGAGACCGAGCTGCTCGCGGGGTGGGCGGTGGAGCAGCTGCGCGCGCGGGTGGCAGCGGGGGAGGAGCCCGTGGTGGTGGACCTGTGCACCGGGTCGGGCGCGATCGCCCGCGCGCTCGCCGACGAGGTGCCGCAGGCGCGGGTGCACGCCGCCGAGCTGGACCCGGGCGCCCACGCCTGGGCGGAGCGCAACCTCGCCGGCACCGGGGTCGTGCTGGAGCTGGCCGACCTGGCCGCGGCCTTCCCCGAGCTCGACGGCGGGGTCGACGTCGTCGTCAGCAACCCGCCGTACGTCCCGCTCGAGGCGTGGGAGTCCGTGGCGACCGAGGCCCGCGAGCACGACCCCCACCTCGCGCTCTTCTCCGGTGACGACGGCCTCGACGCGATCCGCGCGCTCGAGGTGCGCGCGGCCGCGCTGCTGCGACCCGGCGGCCGGCTGGGCTTCGAGCACGCCGACGTGCAGGGCGCGTCCGCCCCCGCGGTGCTCACCGCCACCGGGCGGTGGGCCGAGGTGCGCGACCACCGCGACCTCGCCGGGCGTCCGCGCTTCACGACGGCGCGGCTGGCACGATGAGCCCCATGAGCGAGCGCTACCCCACCGGCACCGACGAGGAGCGCGAGGCGGCGGTCGAGGCCGCCACCCTCGCCGTGCGCCGCGGCGAGCTGGTCGTGCTGCCCACCGACACCGTCTACGGCATCGGCGCCGACGCCTTCGACCCGGCGGCCGTGCGCGCGCTGCTGGCCGCGAAGGGCCGCGGGCGCGACATGCCGCCGCCGGTGCTCATCAGCGCGGCGACCACGCTCGACGCGCTCGCGACCGCGCTGCCGGGCTACGCCCGCGCGCTGGTCGAGGAGTTCTGGCCCGGGCCGCTCACCCTCGTGTGCCGCCAGCAGACCTCGCTGCAGTGGGACCTCGGCGAGACCCGCGGCACCGTCGCCGTGCGCATGCCCGACCACCCCGTCGCGCTCGAGGTGCTCGAGCGCACCGGGCCGCTCGCCGTCAGCTCGGCCAACCTCTCGGGCAGCCCCGCCGCGACGTCCGCCGACGACGCGGAGCGGATGCTGGGGGAGTCGGTCGCGGTCATCGTCGACGACGGCCCCTCGCCGCGCCGCGACGCCTCCACCATCGTCGACGTCACCGGGGCCCAGGGGCGGGTGCTGCGCGAGGGCGCGCTGCCCCTCGAGGCGCTCAACGCCGTGCTCGAGCCGCTCGGCGCCACCCTCACCGAGGAGGGCGCGGAGGAGGAGGCGGAGGAGGCGGAGGTCGACCCCGTCCACGGCGCCGACGCACCCGCTGAGGGCACGGACCACCCCGAGCGGGCCTGACGGTCGCGTGCGCGAGTACCTCCTGGTCTTCCTCGTCGCCGCCTCGGTCACCTACCTGCTGACCGTCGTGGCCCGCGAGATCGCGCTGCGCACCGGCGCGGTCGCCGCCGTGCGCGACCGCGATGTGCACGCCGAGCCCATCCCCTACCTCGGCGGGCTCGCGATGCTCGGCGGCCTCGTCGCGGCGTACGTCGTGGCGCGCGAGCTCCCGTTCCTCTCCCGCGGGGGCGAGGAGGTGCTGCGCCCGGCCGGGGTCGTGCTGGTCGCGGGTGCGCTGATCTGCTTCGTCGGGGTGCTCGACGACATCTTCGACCTCGACGCGCTCACGAAGTTCGGCGGGCAGGTGCTCGCGGCCGGGCTGATGGCCGCCCTGGGCGTGCAGTACGTCTTCTTCCCGGGCCCGGGCGGCACCTTCTTCTCCCTCGACGCGACCCAGGGCGGCCTGCTGACCGTGCTGGTCGTGGTCGCGACCGTCAACGCGGTCAACTTCGTCGACGGCCTCGACGGCCTGGCCGCGGGGGTGGTCGGCGTGGGCGCCGTGGCGTTCTTCGCCTTCTGCTACCAGCTGGCCAACGTCAACGGCCAGAGCCTCGCGATCACCGGGGCGATCTTGAGCGTCGCGCTCGCGGGGGCCTGCACGGGCTTCATCCCGCACAACTTCCACCCCGCCCGGCTCTTCATGGGCGACTCGGGGTCGATGCTCATCGGACTGGTGCTCTCGGCGTCGGCGATCACGCTGACCGGCCAGTTCCCGGCCGGTGACCTCTCCCAGGGCGCGGGCGGCTCGGAGGCGAGCCTGCTGCCGACGCTGCTGCCGATCCTGCTGCCGGTCTCGATCCTCGTGGTGCCGCTGGTCGACCTGGTGCTGGCCGTGGTGCGCCGCACCCGTGCCGGGCGCTCGCCCTTCGCCCCCGACAAGCTGCACCTGCACCACCGGCTGCTCGAGATCGGGCACTCCCACCGCCGCGCGGTGCTGATCATGTGGTCGTGGGCCGCGCTCTTCGGCTTCGGCACGGTGCTGGTGAGCCTCGCGACCGGACCGCGGATGTGGGCCCTCCTGGGCACGATGGTCGCCGCCACGCTGGCGGCGACCTTCCTGCTGCCCGTCGTGCGCGGCGTGCCGATGCTCGACGAGGACGACACCCCCGCGCCCGAGGACGCCGCCGGCCCGCTCCCGGGCTGACCGGACCGGGGGAGCGGTCTCGAGGTACCCCGGGTACGGCCGCCCCCAGACTTTGTGCTAACTTTCACAAGCGCCCACCGAGAGGGTGGGAGCACTCGCCCGACCCCCAGCAGAACGGCCGCCACCATGACGACCGAGTCGACGCAGGCACCCCGCGGAGCAGCCGCTCCCGGCAGCGTGACCGTGCTCCTCGGCGCCGCCGTCGCCGCCCTGGTCGCCGGGCTCGTCCTCGCGCTGGTGGGTGGCACGACCACCGGCACGGCCGCGGCCTTCGGTGCCGTGGCCGGCACGCTGCTCGTGGTGGTGGTGCTGGCCGCAGGGGCCCTGACCGTGGGCCTCGTGGCCGGTGCGCTTCCGACCGCCTCGCTGCTGGTCGCGCTGCTGACCTACACCCTGCAGGTGCTGCTGCTCGGCCTGGCCTTCCTGGCGCTGCGCGACTCCGGGCTGCTCGACGGCACCCTCGACCCCCGCTGGGTCGCCGGCGGCGTCGTGGCCGGCACGCTGGTGTGGCTGGTGGCCCAGGTGGTGCTCACGGTGCGCGTGCGCATCCCCGTCTACGACCTCCCCGCGTCGAGCCCGACGCAGCCCGCTCCGAGCCCCTCGCCGGCCGCTCCGGAGGCGCCCGAGGCAGGTGCGCGGTGACCCGGCGCGGCTGCTACAGTCCGGCACGCGATGGCTCAGCCAGGACCCTCCTCCCCACGAGCGCCGCACGAGAGCTCCGACGGTCACCAGGGCGATCCCTGGCACGCCTTCGGCTACCTCGTGGCCGGTGTGCTGGTGTACGGGCTGGTCGGCTGGGGGCTGGACCGGTGGCTCGGGACCTCGTTCCTGGTGGTCGTCGGGATCCTGCTCGGTGCGGTCCTGGGCCTCTACATGACCTGGGCCCGGTTCAACCGGCCGCCCGCAGACGAGACGTAGCAGTGCAGACGACACAGGAGACACCGTGAGCCTGATCGCCACGACCGTGGTCCGTGCCGCCGAGGGCGAGGGTTTCACCGCGCCGGGGCCGAGCAGCTTCGAGTACCCCCCGATCGGTGGCTCCACCTCGGTGGACGTCCTCGGCCTCAGCATCGACCTCGCGGTCACCAAGCCGATGCTGCAGCTGGTGCTGGCCGCCGTGCTCGTCTTCGGCTTCTTCTACGCCGCGGCCCGCAAGGGCGCGATGGTGCCGGGCAAGCTGCAGTACGTCGGCGAGGAGGCCTACGGCTTCGTCCGCAACTCGATCGCGCGCGACATCATCGGCAGCCACGACTTCGCGCGGTTCGTGCCCTACCTCTTCGCGCTCTTCTTCTTCATCCTCTTCAACAACTTCATGGGCTCGATCCCGGGCATCAACTTCCCGACGTTCTCGCGCTCGGGCATGGTCTACGGCCTGGCCGCCCTGAGCTGGGTCATCTACAACGCGGTCGGCATCAAGAAGCACGGCTTCGTCGGCTACTTCAAGCTGCAGTCGGTGCCCTCCGGCGTGAAGGGCCCCATCCTCGCGCTGCTGATCCCGCTGGAGTTCCTCTCCAACATCGTCGTCCGCCCGGTCACCCTGGCGCTGCGACTCTTCGCGAACATGCTCGCGGGCCACCTGCTGATCATCCTGTTCGCGGTCGGCGGCGAGTACCTCCTGCTCGAGATGTCCGCGGCCTACGCGCCGGTCGGCATCCTCGCCTGGATCATGTTCATCGCGATCTCCTTCCTGGAGCTGCTGGTGCAGTTCCTGCAGGCCTACGTCTTCGTCCTCCTCAACGCCATGTACATCCAGGGCGCGCTGGCGGACGAGCACTGAGGCGCACGACCCGCACGACCGGCACCTCCCTCCCGACCCCCTAGTTCTCGCACCGAGAAAACCCGAAAGGAAGCATCGTGGAACTCACTGGCTCCATGAACATGATCGGCTACGGCCTGGCCGCCATCGGCCCCGGCGTCGGCATCGGTCTGATCTTCGCCGCCTACATCAACGGTGTGGCCCGGCAGCCGGAGGCCCAGGGCCGCCTGCAGTCGATCGCCATCCTGGGCTTCGCCCTCGCCGAGGCACTCGCCATCATCGGCATCGCGCTCGCGTTCGTGCTCTGACCTCGTAGGACGACAAGAAGGACCGGCCCATGCAGACGAAGAACGTGCTGGCGGCGGAGGAGCTGAACCCGCTCGTCCCGGCCACGATCGAGATCATCCTCTCGCTCGTCGTCTTCGCCATCCTGTTCTACCTGGTGAAGAAGTACGTCGTCCCGAAGTTCGAGGCGACGTACGCCGAGCGCACGCAGGCGATCGAGGGCGGCCTCGCCGCGGCCGAGACCAAGCAGGCCGAGGCCGACGCCAAGCTCGCCGAGCTCGAGAAGCAGCTCGCCGACGCCCGGCACGAGGCGGCACGCATCCGCGAGGAGGCCCGCGAGCAGGGGGCCGCGATCGTCGCGGAGATGCGCGAGCAGGCGCAGGCCGAGTCCTCGCGCATCGTCGAGCACGGCAAGACGCAGATCGAGGCCGAGCGCCAGCAGGCGATCACCTCCCTGCGTGCCGAGGTCGGCTCGCTCGCGACCGGCCTGGCCGGTCGCATCGTCGGGGAGAGCCTGGACGACGAGGCTCGCCAGAGCCGCGTGGTCGAGCGCTTCCTCGCCGAGCTCGAGAGCGACCAGTCCGCCGCGGGCGGAGCGCGCTGATGGCCTTCCGCGGAGCCTCGGCCGAGGCCGTCGCCACCCTGACCGACGCGCTGTCGGCCCGGGTGGACGGCGGGGCCGACGCCGCTCGGGTCGGCGGTGACCTCTTCTCGGTCGCCGGCGTCCTGCGCACCGAGCCGGGCCTGCGCCGGGTCGCGACCGACGCGTCGCTCGCCGCGGAGGCCAAGTCGGGGCTGGTCCGCCAGCTCTTCGCCGGCAAGGTCGACGACGCCGCGCTCGACCTGGTCGCCTCGGCCGTCGAGCGGCGCTGGACGACGACCCGCGACCTCGCGGACGCCGTCGAGCACCTGGGCGTCATCGCGGTCGTCCGCTCCGAGGCTGACGCCGGCCGCCTGGCCGACGAGCTCTTCGCCGTGGCCCAGACGGTCAAGGGGGAGCCGCAGCTGCGCGACGCCCTCTCCGACCCGTCGCGGTCCGCTGCGGACAAGCGCGGACTCGTCCGCACGCTCCTCGAGGGCAAGGCGCTCCCCGCGACCGTCGCCCTGGTCGAGCAGTCCCTGGCCGGCACCTACCGCACCGTCGGTGTGGCGCTGGCCGCGTACTCCCAGGTCGCCGCCCAGGTGCACGGGCAGGGGGTGGCCACCGTCCGCGTGGCCCGCCCGCTCTCCGACACCGACCGGCAGCGTCTGACCGACGCCCTGTCCCGCCAGCACGGCCGCGAGGTCCACCTCAACGTCGTGGTCGAGCCCGGGCTCATCGGCGGCATCCGCGTCGAGATCGGCGACGACGTGATCGACGGGACGGTGCGCAACCGCCTCGACGAGGCCACGCGCGCGCTGGCCGGCTGAGCCGACCCGTCCGCACCCCCCGGTCCCGACCGGACACCCACCCCGCCCTCGCACCGGGCACCTACAACGTGAAGGAAGAGTGATGACGGAGCTCTCTATCCGTCCGGACGAGATCCGGGACGCGCTCCAGCGCTTCGTGTCGGACTACCAGCCCGAGACCGCGAGCCGCGAGGAGGTCGGCACCGTGGCCGAGGCCGGCGACGGCATCGCCCGCGTCAGCGGCCTGCCCTCGGTCATGGCCAACGAGCTCCTCGAGTTCGAGGACGGCACGCTCGGCCTGGCGCTGAACCTCGACACCCGCGAGATCGGCGTCGTCATCCTCGGCGACTTCGCCGGCATCGAGGAGGGCCAGACGGTCCGCCGCACCGGCGAGATCCTCTCCGTGCCCGTGGGCGACGGCTACCTCGGTCGCGTGGTCGACCCGCTCGGCACCCCGATCGACGGCCTCGGCGAGGTCGAGACCGTCGGCCGCCGCGCGCTCGAGCTGCAGGCGCCCACCGTGGTGCAGCGCAAGTCGGTGCACGAGCCCCTCGCCACCGGCATCAAGGCCATCGACGCGATGACCCCGATCGGCCGCGGCCAGCGCCAGCTCATCATCGGCGACCGCGCGACCGGCAAGTCGACGATCGCGATCGACACGATCATCAACCAGAAGCAGAACTGGGAGTCGGGCGACCCGACCAAGCAGGTCCGCTGCATCTACGTCGCCATCGGCCAGAAGGGCTCCACCATCGCCTCGGTGCGCGGTGCCCTCGAGGAGGCCGGCGCGCTCGAGTACACGACGATCGTGGCCTCGCCCGCGTCCGACTCGGCCGGCTTCAAGTACCTCGCGCCCTACACCGGCTCGGCCATCGGCCAGCACTGGATGTACGAGGGCAAGCACGTCCTCATCGTCTTCGACGACCTGACCAAGCAGGCCGAGGCCTACCGCGCCGTGTCGCTGCTGCTGCGCCGCCCGCCGGGCCGCGAGGCCTACCCGGGCGACGTGTTCTACCTGCACTCCCGGCTGCTCGAGCGCTGCGCGAAGCTCTCCGACGAGCTCGGCGCCGGATCGATGACCGGTCTGCCGATCATCGAGACCAAGGCCAACGACGTCTCGGCGTTCATCCCGACCAACGTCATCTCGATCACCGACGGCCAGATCTTCCTGCAGTCCGACCTCTTCGCCTCGAACCAGCGCCCGGCCATCGACGTCGGCGTCTCGGTCTCGCGCGTGGGCGGTGCGGCGATGACCAAGGCGATGAAGGCCGTCACCGGCTCGCTCAAGGTCGACCTGGCGCAGTTCCGCGCGATGGAGGCGTTCGCGATGTTCGCCTCCGACCTCGACGCGGCCTCGCGCCAGCAGCTCGAGCGCGGCCAGCGCCTGATGGCCCTGCTCAAGCAGCCGCAGTACTCGCCGTACCCGATCGACGAGATGACGGTGTCGCTGTGGACCGGCACCACCGGCCGCCTCGACAAGGTCCCGACCGACGACGTGCTGCGCTTCGAGCAGGAGTTCCTCGACTACCTGCGCCGCTCGCACGACGGCGTGCTCGCCTCGATCCGCGAGTCGCTGAAGTTCGACGACGACACCGCCGCCGCGCTGGCCTCGGCCTACGACTCCTTCCTCGACCAGTTCCAGACCTCCGAGGGCCACTCCCTCAAGGCGGGACGCGAGGACCACGAGGCGCTGGCCGACGAGGACGTCGAGCAGGAGCAGATCGTCAAGCAGAAGCGGGGCTGACCCATGGCCGTATCGCTGCGTGAGTACCGCGCGCGGATCCGATCGACCGAGTCGATGAAGAAGATCACGCGCGCCATGGAGCTCATCGCTGCGTCCCGCATCATCAAGGCGCAGCAGCGGGCGCAGGCGGCCGCGCCGTACGCCCGCGAGCTGACCCGTGCGGTCTCGGCCGTGGCGACGTTCTCCAACGTCGACCACGCGCTGACCACCGAGCCCACCGACCCCCGCCGGGCGGCGCTGCTGATCGTGACGAGCGACCGCGGCCTCGCCGGTGCCTACAGCGCCAGCGTGCTGAAGGAGGCGGAGCGGCTCACCGAGAAGCTCCGCGAGGAGGGCAAGGAGGTCGACGTCTACGTCAGCGGCCGCAAGGGCGAGGCGTACTTCAAGTTCCGCCAGCGCCCGGTCGTGCGGGCGTGGACCGGTCACTCCGACCAGCCCACCTACGACGTCGCGGCCGAGATCGGGGCCACCCTGATCCAGGCGTTCCTCGCCGAGACCGGCGAGGCCGCCGGCGACGACGAGGCCGTGCGGGGCGTCGACGAGGTCCACGTGGTCTACACGCGGTTCCGCTCGATGCTGGTGCAGGAGCCGACCGCCGTACGCCTGCTGCCGCTCGAGGTCGTCGAGGGCACCGAGGCGCCCGGCGAGGCCGAGCTGCTCCCGCTCTACGAGTTCGAGCCGTCGCCCGCCGACGTGCTCGACTCCCTGCTCCCGCGCTACGTCCAGAGCCGCATCTTCTTCGCCCTGCTGCAGGCCGCCGCCTCCGAGCTCGCGGCCCGCCAGAAGGCGATGAAGTCGGCCACGGACAACGCCGACGAGCTCATCAAGAAGTACACACGGATCGCCAACCAGGCCCGCCAGGCCGGCATCACCCAAGAAATCAGCGAGATCGTCGGTGGCGTCAACGCCCTTGCCGACGCACAAGCCGGGAGTGAGTGAGAAATGACTGCCACTGTTGCTGAGGGCACCGAGACCAAGGGCGGCGGCGTCGGCCGGATCGCCCGCGTCATCGGCCCGGTCGTGGACATCGAGTTCCCGACCGACGCCATGCCCGACATCTACAACGCGCTCAAGGTCGAGATCACCCTCGGCGGCGAGACCAACACGATCACGCTCGAGGTCGCCCAGCACATCGGCGACGGCATGGTGCGCGCCATCTCGATGCGCCCCACCGACGGCCTGGTGCGCGGCGCCACCGTCACCGACACCGGCGAGCCGATCACGGTCCCCGTCGGCGACGTGACGCTCGGCAAGGTGTTCAACACCACCGGCGAGTGCCTCAACCTCGAGGAGGGCGAGCGCCTGGAGGTCAACGAGCGCTGGGGCATCCACCGCAAGGCGCCGGCCTTCGACCAGCTCGAGGCCAAGACCCAGATGTTCGAGACCGGCATCAAGGTCATCGACCTGCTCACCCCCTACGTGCAGGGCGGCAAGATCGGCCTCTTCGGCGGTGCGGGCGTCGGCAAGACCGTGCTGATCCAGGAGATGATCGCGCGCGTCGCCAAGGACCACGGTGGTGTGTCGGTCTTCGCCGGCGTGGGTGAGCGCACCCGCGAGGGCAACGACCTCATCGCGGAGATGGAGGAGGCGGGCGTCCTCGGCCAGACCGCGCTCGTCTTCGGCCAGATGGACGAGCCGCCGGGCACCCGCCTGCGCGTCGCGCTGTCGGCCCTGACGATGGCGGAGTACTTCCGCGACGTGCAGCAGCAGGACGTGCTGCTGTTCATCGACAACATCTTCCGCTTCACCCAGGCCGGGTCCGAGGTCTCGACCCTGCTCGGCCGCATGCCCTCCGCGGTGGGCTACCAGCCCAACCTCGCCGACGAGATGGGTCAGCTCCAGGAGCGGATCACCTCGACGCGCGGTCACTCGATCACCTCGCTGCAGGCGATCTACGTGCCCGCCGACGACTACACCGACCCCGCGCCGGCCACGACCTTCGCGCACCTCGACGCCACCACCGAGCTCTCGCGCGAGATCGCCTCGCTCGGCATCTACCCGGCCGTCGACCCGCTGACGTCCACCTCGCGCATCCTGGACCCGCAGTACATCGGCCAGGCGCACTACGACTGCGCGATCCGCGTGAAGCAGATCCTGCAGCGCAACAAGGAGCTCCAGGACATCATCGCGATCCTCGGTGTCGACGAGCTCTCCGAGGAGGACAAGGTCATCGTGACGCGGGCGCGCCGCATCCAGCGGTTCCTCTCGCAGAACACCTACGTCGCCAAGCAGTTCACCGGCATCGAGGGCTCCACGGTGCCCGTGGCCGACACCATCGAGGCGTTCAACAAGATCGCCGACGGTGAGTACGACCACGTGGCCGAGCAGGCGTTCTTCATGTGCGGCGGTCTCGACGACGTCGAGGCCAAGTGGGCGGAGATCCAGAAGAACCTGTGACCGCCACCCACCCGACAACCCCAGGAAGGACAGCACCGTGACCGACGCGCTGCAGGTCGAGCTGGTCTCCGCGGACCGCCTCGTGTGGTCGGGCGAGGCCACGCAGGTCATCGCCCGCACCACCGAGGGCGACGTGGGCATCCTGCCCGGCCACGCCCCGCTGCTCTCGCTGCTCGTCGACGGCGTCGTCGACGTGCAGACCGCCGAGGGGGAGACCTGGGTGGCCGCGGTCAGCTCGGGCTTCCTCTCCGTGGCGGCCGGGCGGGTCTCCGTGCTCGCCGAGTACGCCGAGATGTCGCACGACATCGACCTCGAGAAGGCGCGCCACGACCTCGAGCGAGCGCAGGCGGCCGGCGAGGACGACGAAGCCGCGATCCAGGCGGTCCGCCTGGCCGAGGCCCGGATCCGGGCGGTCGAGAAGGCCTCCTGAACCACCCCGGACGGGCGCGGCGCACGCCACGCGGCCACGCCGTCGCCCGACCGTCGTCACCGGCGCCGACCCCCTGCGGGGTCGGCGCCGGTGGCCGTTAGGGTGAGCGCACCCTCGCAGGCGCGGTCGGGACAGGCGCGGTCGGGACAGGCGCGGTCGGGACAGGAAGGCGGTGCGGCGATGCCGTGGTGGCAGTGGCTGCTCGACGTCGCGGGCCTCCTGCTGCTGCTGCTCGTCCTCTACGGTGTCGCGCTGGTCGTGCGCCGGCGCTACCTCTCGCGCCACGGCGGCACCTTCGAGCTCAGCCACCGCGTGCGTGCCGACCGCCACGGTCGCGGCTGGGTGCTCGGGCTGGGGCGCTACTCCGGCGAGGAGCTCGAGTGGTTCCGCATCTTCTCGCTCTCGCCGCGACCGCGCCGGGTCTGGCGCCGCCGCGAGCTGCGCTACACCGACCGCCGCGAGGCGCGGGGCGTGGAGCAGATGAGCCTCTACGCCGAGCACGTCGTCGTGCGCTGCGCGACGCCGCACGGCGAGGTCGAGATGGCGATGAGCCCCTCCTCGCTCATGGGCTTCCAGTCGTGGCTGGAGTCCGGACCGCCCGGGGCGAGCTGGGAGTCCGGCCCCGTCCGCTGAGCCGGGCGAGGGGCTGCGGCTCAGTCGCGGCCGAGGGCCGCCTGGGTCTCGACGACGAGGGTGACGAGAGCGTCGAGGTGGGCCTGCACGCGCTCCTCGAGGGGGAGCGGCACCTCGTCGTCGCCGAGGTGGTCGACGACCGGCACGACCATGACGACCGCGGTCGTCGGCCCGTCCTCGGGGTAGGCCGCGAGCGTCGCCTCCTCGGACTCGCGCACGACCACGTGCAGCGCGACGTCGTCGACGAGCGCCCGGCGGCGCTGGAACTCCGGGTCGACCGCGAGCAGTGCGACAGCGGCGTCCCACGCCGGATCGGCGCTCGGCAGGGGGTCGGCCGCGGGGTCGTCCTCGGCCTCGCCGACCCGCGGTGCCTCGACCTCCGGCGGCACGACGGCCGCGCGCCAGCGCAGGGTCAGGCCGAGCGCGGTGTCCAGCGCGTCGTCAGCCACGCTCGCCACCGGGCACCCACAGCACGTCGCCGCGCTCGAGGTTGGCGTGGCGGGCGAGGATGAAGAGCAGGTCGGAGAGCCGGTTGAGGTAGGTGATCGCGACCTTGTTCATCGTGGCCTCGTGCTCCGCCCAGGCGGCCCAGGCCGAGCGCTCGGCGCGCCGGCAGACGGTGCGGGCGACGTGCAGCTGCGCCGCGGCCGGGGTGCCTCCGTTGAGGATGAAGGAGCGCAGTGGAGTGAGGTGCTCGTTGTACTCGTCGCACCACGCCTCGAGCCGCTCGACGTAGTCGGGGAGGACCCGCAGCGGCGGGAACTCCGGGTCGGGCACCACCGGCGTCGCGAAGTCGGCGCCCACGTCGAAGAGGTCGTTCTGCACCCGCGTCAGGAGGGTGACGACCGCGTCGTCGAGCCCGCCGGTGGCCAGCGCCACGCCGACGTGCGCGTTGGTCTCGTCCACGTCGGCGTACGCCGCGAGGCGGGTGTCGGTCTTCGACGTCAGGCTCATGTCGCCGAGCCTGGTCTCGCCGGCGTCGCCGGTGCGGGTGTAGATCCGGGTGAGGTTGACCATGAGCGCACCCTAGCCGCGGCACGCACGTCCGGCGCCCGCTCGTCGCACCACGAGCCCCAGCCGCCCCACGCGTCACGTACCGGACGGCGGAGGCCTCCGGTGCCCGGAAGCCGGTCGATCTGCTCCTGCGCGCCGCCGTGACGGTGTGGGTGCAACCCGACGGGGTACTTCTGCGTCACATTCGTGACAGGCGTCGCACGGGCGGCGTCGGCGCACAGGTGCCCGAGCGGCTCGGGCACCGGCAAGGGGCAGGCATGACCACGAGCGTCCACACCCTCTCCGACGTCGGCGCGACCGGCGACGCCGACGGCGCCACGATCCGGCTGGTCGGGTCCTTCGACGCCCGCTGCACCGCCGAGGTGCGCGACGCGCTCCACGCCCTGCTGGCCGAGCACCGCACCGTGGTGGTCGACCTCGCCGAGGTGCACGGGGTCGACCTCACCGCGCTGCGGGTGCTGGCCGCGGCGAGCCACCAGGCGCAGCGCGAGGGCCACCACGTCGTCCTGCGCGGCTGCGGTCCCGCGGTGCGCCGCCTGCTGCACCTCAGCCACCTGATCCGGGCCGTGGAGGTCGAGCGCGTGGCGGTCCCGGCCTGAGGTCCGCGCTGACTCCGGACCGACGAGGCCCCGCCGGCCGTGTGGCGTGCGTCGCACGGGGTTACCGACGAGTCGCCTGCGCCCTAGTCTGCCCCTCATGAGCAGCGAGAAGCGCGAGAAGGACCGTCCCTGGGTCATGCGGACCTACGCCGGCCACTCGACGGCGAAGGCGTCCAACGCGCTCTACCGCGGCAACCTCGCCAAGGGCCAGACCGGTCTCTCGGTCGCCTTCGACCTGCCGACGCAGACGGGCTACGACCCCGACGACGCGCTCGCGCGCGGCGAGGTCGGCAAGGTCGGCGTGCCGGTGCCGCACCTCGGCGAGATGCGCGCGCTCTTCGACGACATCCCGCTCACCGGGATGAACACCTCGATGACCATCAACGCCACGGCGATGTGGCTGCTCGCGATGTACCAGGTGGTGGCCGAGGAGCAGAACCCCGACCTCTCGCCCGAGGAGGTCGCCGCGCAGCTCGCCGGCACCACGCAGAACGACATCATCAAGGAGTACCTCTCGCGGGGGACCTACGTCTTCCCGCCCGAGCACTCGCTGCGCCTGATCAGCGACATGATCGCCTACACGGTCCACCAGATCCCGAAGTGGAACCCGATCAACATCTGCAGCTACCACCTGCAGGAGGCCGGGGCCACGCCGACGCAGGAGCTCGCCTACGCGCTGTGCACCGCGATCGCCGTGCTCGACCAGGTCAAGGCCGCCGGGCAGGTCTCCGACGAGGACTTCCCCCGGGTCGTCGGCCGCATCTCCTTCTTCGTCAACGCGGGGGTCCGCTTCGTCGAGGAGACCTGCAAGATGCGGGCCTTCACCCAGCTGTGGGACGAGATCACCCGCGAGCGCTACGGCGTCGAGGACCCCAAGATGCGCCGCTTCCGCTACGGCGTGCAGGTCAACTCGCTCGGCCTGACCGAGGCGCAGCCCGAGAACAACGTGCAGCGCATCGTGCTGGAGATGCTGGGCGTCACGCTCAGCAAGGACGCCCGCGCCCGCGCCGTGCAGCTGCCGGCGTGGAACGAGGCGCTCGGCCTGCCGCGGCCCTGGGACCAGCAGTGGTCGCTGCGGCTGCAGCAGGTGCTGGCCTACGAGTCCGACCTCCTGGAGTACGACGACATCTTCGCCGGCTCGCACGTCGTCGAGGCGAAGGTGGCCGAGCTCGTCGCCGGTGCCCGGGAGGAGATCGACCGGGTGCAGGCCATGGGCGGCGCCATCGCGGCCGTCGAGTCCGGCTACATGAAGCAGGCGCTCGTGAGCGCCCACGCGGCCCGTCGGGCGCGCATCGAGTCCGGCGAGGAGAAGATCGTCGGCGTCAACTGCTTCGAGACCACCGAGCCCTCGCCGCTGACCGCCGACCTCGACACCGCGATCCAGGTCGCCGACCCCGAGGCCGAGCGGGCCGCCCGGCGCAGCGTGGAGGAGTGGAAGGCGCAGCGCGACGAGACCGAGGTGACCGCCGCGCTCGAGCGGCTCGCCGCCGACGCGAAGAGCGGCGTCAACCTCATGGAGGCCACGCTCGCCGCCGCCCGGGCCGGTGCGACGACCGGCGAGTGGGCCGGCACGCTGCGCGAGGTCTTCGGCGAGTTCCGTGCCCCCACCGGCGTCAGCGGCGCCGTCGGCGTCGCCGAGGCGGGCGCCGACCTCACCACGGTCCGCGAGCGGGTCAGGGCCACGGGCGAGGAGCTCGGCGGTCGGCTGCGCCTGCTCGTCGGCAAGCCCGGTCTCGACGGGCACTCCAACGGCGCCGAGCAGGTCGCCGTGCGTGCCCGCGACGCCGGCTTCGAGGTGGTCTACCAGGGCATCCGGCTGACCCCGGAGCAGATCGTCGCGGCCGCGGTCGCCGAGGACGTCCACTGCGTCGGCCTGTCGATCCTCTCGGGCTCCCACATGGAGCTGGTCCCGACCGTCCTCGAGGGGCTGCGCGACGCCGGGCTCGGCGACGTGCCCGTCATCGTCGGCGGCATCATCCCGACCTCGGACGCCCGGCGCCTCGAGGAGCAGGGCGTGGCGGCGGTCTACACCCCGAAGGACTTCGGGCTGACCGAGATCATGGGCGGCATCGTCGAGGTCATCCGCCGGGCCCACGGCCTCGACTGAGCCCGGCCACGACCGGTCGGCCCCGGCCCCGCCCCCTCAGTCGGCCGGGCACGACAGCTCGCGGCACAGCCACGCGTCGAGGAGCCGACGTGTGGTGGCCGCGCTCGCCTCGAGCGGGAGGGCGCTGCCCGCGCCCTCGACCACGGCCTCGTCGATCTCGAAGGCGTTGGCGAACGACGCCCGGTGCGCCGCGCGTGCCTCGGGGGCGTTGAGCGCGTCTGCCCCGCCGTAGAGCAGGAAGAGCTTGGCCTGCAGCTCACCGGCGAGGGCGTTGTTGGTCGCGACGAGCGAGGCCAGGCTCAGCGCGTCGCCGCACGGGTCGGGGTTGCGCAGGCGGCTCGCGGTCGCCTGCACCGCGGGGGAGGCGGTGGCGAAGAGCAGGGAGCGGAAGTCCTCGGCGGTCGCGCCGAAGAAGGCGTAGTTGGTGCGCTCGTCGACGCGGTCGCCGCCGGAGGCGCAGCGCTGGTGCTGGTCGCCGACCTCCTGCACGGCCGCGGGGGTCGGACCCTGGTTGGTCCACGACATCTGCACGGTGCCCGCGACGTCGCGCCACGTGGCCGCCTCGAGCTGCGCGATGGCCGCGCCCACCGAGTGGCCGACGGTCACGACGTGCCCGGCCCGCTTGCGCGGGATGCGGGCGGTGCAGCGACCGGTGCGCAGCTGCTGCACCACCTGGTGGAGCATGTCGGCCTGCGCCCCGAAGCACGTGCCGCTGCCGTCGAGCAGGGCGCTGCCGCTGCTGTCGTAGCCGAGCCGGTCGAGCACCACCGAGACGTGCCCGCGGCGCGCCAATTGCCGGGCGTGGTCGACCGCGGGGTGCCGGCCGAGGTTCCAGAACCACCGGCCGGTCGTCACGTCGTGCACGTGCAGGAGCACCCGGAACATCTCGAAGGGGCGCTGCAGCTCGCGACGCTGCGCGAGGAGGCGACCGCGGAGCACGTAGGTCTCGCCGTCGGCGACGCAGGGCATCGCGGTGCGGTTGGTGTTGGTGACCCGGAAGGCGACGGGCCGGCTCACCACCTCGTCGAGGTCGACGCGTCGGCGCGGCGTCAGGGCGACCCGGGCCGCGGGCTGGGCGGACGCCGCAGCGGGCGCCGGCCCGCCGCTGGCGGGCGGGGTCGCGACCAACGCGACGGGCGCAGTCAGCAGCAGCGCGGTGGCGAGGCGGGTCAGGGCACGAGCGCGGCGGGGGGTCCGGCGGGTGCGGTGCAGGGGGGACACGGGGGCTCCTCTCGACACCGCGCTCAACGACCGGGTGTGACCTGCGTTACGCAGGCGTGGTGACCTGCGGCACACTTCCGGCGTGGGCGCGGGAGGCGGCAGCACGCGGGTGGTCGTGGTCGGGGCGGGCGTCGTGGGCCTCACCTGCGCCGTGCGGCTGCTCGAGGCGGGCCACCGCGTCGACGTGCTGGCGCGCGACCTCCCGCTCGAGACGACCTCGGCCGTGGCAGCCGCGCTCTGGTACCCCTACCGCGCCCTCCCGCAGGAGCGGGTCACCGCCTGGGCGGCGACGTCGTACGCCGTGCTCGACGCGCTCGCCGACACCGAGCCGGAGGCGGGGGTGCGGGTGCTCGAGGGCACCGAGGTGCTCGCCGCGCGCACGCCGGACCCCTGGTGGCGCCCGGCCGTGCCGGCGCTGACCCGCGAGACCGCACTGCCCGCGGGGTGGGGCGACGGCTGGACCTTCCGGGCGCCGGTGGTCGACACCGCGGTGCACCTGCCGTGGCTCGCCGCGCGGGTGCACGCGCTCGGGGGCACCCTCACGCGCGCCGCGCTCACGGCGCTGCCCCGCGCCGACGGTGTGGTCGTCGTCGACTGCGCGGGCCTGGGTGCCCGCCTGCTCGCCGGGGACCGCTCCGTGGTGCCCGTGCGCGGCCAGGTGGTCCACGTCGAGCAGTGGGGCCTCGAGCGCTGGTGGCTCGACGCCGCCGGACCGACGTACGTCGTGCCCCGGGGCGAGGTGGTCGTCGTCGGGGGCACCGCGCAGGAGGGGGAGTGGAGCCGCAGCCCCGACCCGGCCACCGTCGAGGAGCTGCTGGCCCGCGCGGCCCGGCTCGTGCCGGAGGTGCGCGGGCGCCGGGTGGTGGCGCACCGTGTGGGACTGCGACCCGTGCGGCCGGCCGTGCGGGTCGAGCGCGTCGGCGACGTCGTCCACTGCTACGGCCACGGCGGGGCGGGCGTCACGCTGGCCTGGGGGTGCGCCGAGGAGGTCGTGAGGCTCCTCGCCCGGAGCGGCGACGCGCCGGCCGCCCCGACGTCGTAACCTCGGGTCCGTCGGTGCCGTGCGGCACCCTGGAGCACCGTGCGGGACCGTGCGGCACCGTGCGGCACCGGGTCGAGCCGCCCGCGTGGCCGCGCGGGCGACGGCGAGAGGAGGCGGCGTGGACGACCAGGTCGACCCCGTGCTAGCCCAGGCGCTGCTCGAGCACAGCCCGGACGCCCACCTCGTGGTCTCCGCCGAGGGCGAGGTGCTGCACGTGAACGCCGCGGCCGAGACGCTGCTGGGCCGGTCGCGCGGCGAGCTGGTCGGCAGCAGCGTCCTCGCCCTGCTCCCCGAGCGGCTCGTGGAGCGCGTCGAGCTGGGACTGGGCCGCTACCTCGCCGACCCCGTGGCGGTGCCGATGGACGGCACCCACGGTGGTGGGCTGGCGCTGCTGCGCGCCGACGGGAGCGAGGTGGCGGTCGACGTCTCGACGACGCCGGTGCGCGACGCCGCCGGGCGCACGGTGCTCGGGATCGGGCTGCGCGACGCCGCACGTCGGCAGTCCACCGGCACGCTCTTCCGCGACCTGCTGGAGGCGGCCCCCGACGCCATGGTGATCGTCGACGCCGACGGCCAGGTCGTGCTCGTCAACGAGCAGGCCGAGCGGATGTTCGGCTGGTCCCGCGCCGAGCTGGTGGGTCAGCCGGTCGAGGTGCTCGTGCCCCACCGCTTCCGCGGTGGCCACCCCGAGCGCCGCGGCACCTTCTCGCGTGCCGCCACCCACCGCCCGATGGGCGACGAGCAGCTCTTCGCGCTGCGGCGCGACGGCACCCAGTTCCCGGCCGACATCTCGCTCTCGCCGCTCGCGACCGGCGACGGCGTGCTCTTCTCCGCCGCCGTCCGCGACGTGAGCGACCGCCAGCGGGTGCGCGACGAGACCGACCGCATCCGCGACGAGCTGATCGCGACCGTCTCCCACGAGCTGCGCACGCCCCTCACCTCGATCCTGGGCTACACCGAGCTGCTCGCCGACCTCGACGACGACGAGCTGGGCCCGGTGGCGCGCCAGATGCTGTCGGTGGTGCAGCGCAACGCCACGCGGGAGCTCAACCTGGTCAACGACCTCCTCACGGTCGCCTCCGTCCACGCCGAGCAGCTCGCGCTCGACCGCGAGCCGGTCGACCTCGGTTCCGTGGTCGCCGGGGCGGTCGAGTCGGCGCGCCCGCTGCTCACCGACGCGGGCCTGGAGCTCGTCGTCGACCTCGACGCGGTGCCGCCGGTGGCCGGCGACCCGCGCCGCCTCGGGCAGCTGCTCGACAACCTGCTCACCAACGCCGCGAAGTTCACCCCCCGCGGGGGGTCGATCCGGGTGCAGCTCGGCCGCGACGAGGACGAGGTGCTGGTCCGGGTCAGCGACACGGGTGTCGGCATGAGCGAGCAGGAGACGCGCCTGGTCTTCGAGCGCCTCTACCGCGCACCGTCGGCGGTCTCCTCCCACGTGCAGGGCGCGGGTCTCGGGTTGTCGATCGTGCGTGCCGTCGTCGAGGCCCACGGCGGGAGGGTCGAGGTGGCCAGCACGCCGGGGGAGGGGAGCACCTTCAGCGTCTGGCTCCCGGTGCCCGCCGCCTGAGCCGGACCGCCGGGTGCCGCCCTCGGCGACCCGGGTGCGGTGTCGGGCTCAGAAGAGGCGGTGCTCGGAGTCGTCCATGCCGCGCAGGGCGTCGTAGTCGACGACCGCGCACGCGATCCCGCGGTCGGCGGCGAGCACGCGGGCCTGCGGCCTGATCTCCTGGGCGGCGAAGATCCCGCGCACGGGCGCCAGCAGCGGGTCGCGGTTGAGCAGCTCGAGGTAGCGCGTGAGCTGCTCCACCCCGTCGATCTCCCCGCGCCGCTTGACCTCGACCGCGACCGAGGCGCCCGCGGCGTCGCGGCACATGAGGTCGACCGGACCGATGGCGGTGGGGTACTCCCGTCGCACGAGCGTCAGCCCCTCGGCCAGCGAGGCGGGGTGCTCGGCCAGCAGCTCCTGCAGGTGCTTCTCGACGCCGTCCTTGACCAGGCCCGGGTCGACACCGAGGTCGTGGCGGGAGTCGTGGAGCACCTCGTCGACGACGATGCGCAGGGTGTCGTCGTTCTTGCCGGTCACCACCCACTCGACACGGCCGTCCTCGCCGACGCCCTCGCGCACGGTGCACGGCGGCGACATCCAGTTCAGCGGCTTGTAGGAGCCGCCGTCGGAGTGGACCAGCACGCTGCCGTCGGCCTTCAGCATGAGCACCCGGGTGGCCATCGGCAGGTGGGCGGTGAGCCGACCGGCGTAGTCGACCTGGCAGCGGGCCACGACGAGTCTCACGGGCGGCAACCTACCCCGACGGGGGTCGGGGGTCGGGTCACGGTGCGGTCACGGTGTGCGCCTGCTCACCCGTGCGGGTTGCGCCCGCTGGGGCGGTGGGGTTGTGTGGTGGACCATGTCAGCGACCACACCCCTGCTGCCCCTCGCCGGAGGCCCCGCCGTCGCCACCCCCGACCGCGTCGCCCTGGCGGCCGAAGCCACCCAGGACGGCTGGCTCGGCGACCTGGAGACCGCGATCAGCGACGGCTTCGACCCGATCGCGACCGCGGTGGCCGACGTCATCTTCTTCAGCGTCACGATCGGGTCGGTCACCTTCCCGCTCATCGTCTTCTGGCTGGTGGCTGCTGCCGCGATCTTCACCGTCTACTTCCGCGGCATCCAGTTCACGAGCTGGCGCACCTCGGTCGACCTGGTGCGCGGGAAGTACTCCCGCCAGAGCGACCCCGGCGAGGTCAGCCACTTCCAGGCGCTCTCCTCGGCCGTGTCCGGCACGGTCGGCCTCGGCAACATTGCCGGCGTGGGTGCCGCGGTCGCGCTCGGTGGGCCCGGCGCGACCTTCTGGATGATCGTCGCCGGACTGCTCGGCATGTGCACGAAGTTCGTCGAGTGCACCCTCGGCGTGAAGTACCGCGAGATCCACGAGGACGGCACGGTCACCGGAGGCCCGTTCAAGTACCTCCCGGTCGCCTTCGCCCGCTTCGGCACCCTCACGAGCACCGTCTTCACCGGCATCTTCGCCGTCGCCCTGTTCTTCTTCGGCGCCGTGGGCGGCAACATGTTCCAGGCCAACCAGACCTTCGCGCAGGTGCGCGACGTCACCGGTGGCGAGGACGGCCCGCTCGGCTCGGCCGGCGCGGCCCTGGTCTTCGGCATCGTGCTCGCCGCGCTCGTGGGCGCCGTGATCATCGGGGGCATCACCTCGATCGGCAAGGTCACCGCGCGCCTCGTGCCGGCGATGGCCCTCATCTACGTCGTCGCCTGCCTGCTGGTGATCCTGGGCAACGTGGGGCAGGTGCCCGAGGCCATCGGCGCGATCGTCACGGGGGCGTTCGCCCCGGAGGGCGTCGCGGGCGGTGCCGTCGGCGTGCTGATCATCGGCTTCCAGCGCGCGGCCTTCTCCAACGAGGCGGGTGTCGGCTCGGCGCCGATCGCGCACTCGGCCGTCAAGACCAAGCACCCGGTCAGCGAGGGCTTCGTCGCGCTGCTCGAGCCGTTCATCGACACGGTCATCATCTGCACCATGACGGCGCTGACCATCGTCATCGCCGACACCGCCTTCTACGCCGACGCCCAGCAGCAGGCGCAGGAGGGCGACGTCCCCGACGGCGTGCTCGTGACGGCCGATGCGTTCGACACCTTCCTGCCCGGCTTCGACATCGTGCTGACGGTCGCCGTGGTGCTGTTCGCCTTCTCCACGCTCATCACCTGGAGCTACTACACGATGAAGGCGTGGACGACGCTCTTCGGCCGCACGCGGACGAGCGAGAACGTCTTCAAGGTGCTCTTCTGCCTCTTCACCGTCGTCGGCACGGTCATCTCGTTCGGCTCGGTGCTCACCTTCGCCGACTCGATGCTCTTCGTCTGCGCGATCTTCAACCTGCTGGCCTGCTACATCCTGCTGCCGAAGGTGCGCGACGAGCTGCGCAGCTTCCGCGAGGGACGGCGCACGGGCGAGATCGCCGAGGTCCCGGTGGAGGAGCGCGCCACCACGTGAGGCCACCGCGGGCCCGGCCCGGCCCGGGCGAGGCGTGACCGACGTCTCAGCCCGGGTCGCGGACGGACCCTTACTGACCGGTAGCACGCGGTGTCACACTGCCGCGCATGACCTCCTCCGGTGCCACCCCCGCCCAGCTGACCGACACCCTGGTCCTGCCCTACCTCAACCACGCCGTGCGGATGTACGAGTCGGGCTACGCCACGGGCGCCGACATCGACGCCGCGATGCGCTTCGGCTGCGGCTACCCGGTCGGGCCCCTGGCGACGATCGACCAGCGCGGGGCGGCCGCGGTCCGCGACGGGCTGGCGGCCCTGCACGCCGAGACCGGCGACCCGCTGCACCGGCCCGCGGACCTGCTGGAGAAGCTCGCGGTCGAGGGCCGCACCTTCGCCGAGGAGACGACCGACGGCACCGTCGACGAGCCCCGGCTGCGCCGGCCGGTCGCACGTGTCGGCGTGGTCGGCACCGGCACCATGGCCGCCGGTATTGCGCAGGTCTTCGCGCAGAGCGGGCTGGAGGTCGTCTACGTCGGCCGCACCGACGACAAGGTCGCCGCCGTGCGCGCCGGCATCGAGAAGGGCACGGCCAAGCTGGTCGAGAAGGGCCGCCTCGACGACGCCGCTCGCGAGCAGGTGCTCGCGCGGCTCACCGGTGCGACCACCCGCGAGGCGCTCGCCGACGTCGACCTGGTCGTCGAGGCGATCGCGGAGGACCTCGCGGTCAAGACCGAGCTCTTCGCCGACCTCGACCGCATCTGCCGGCCGGGCGCGATCCTCGCGACGACCACCTCGTCGCTGCCGATCACCCGCCTCGGCGAGGCGACCTCACGACCGCAGGACGTCGTGGGCATGCACTTCTTCAACCCCGCCACCATCATGAAGCTGGTCGAGGTCGTGACCACCGAGGCCACCGCCGCCGACGTCGACGAGACGGTCCAGGCGCTGTGCGCCCAGGTCGGCAAGGTGGCCGTGTCCTGCGGCGACCGCTCCGGCTTCATCGTCAACTGCCTGCTCTTCCCCTACCTCAACGACGCCGCGAAGCTCGCCGAGACCGGTGCCGCCTCCCTGGCGGAGCTCGACGCGGCCGTCAAGGAGCACGCCGGCTTCCCGATGGGTCCCTTCCAGCTGCTCGACGTCGTCGGCAACGACGTGTCGCTGGCGATCCAGCAGCAGCTGCACGCCGAGTTCGGCGAGCCGGGCTTCGCGCCGGCCGCCTCCCTCGAGCAGGCCGTCGCCGAGGGCCGGCTCGGTCGCAAGACCGGTCAGGGGTTCCACGACTACCGCTGAGCGGGCGTCGCGTCGGCGCGTCGGGGCTCAGGCCTCGGCGCGCCGCTGCCGCTCGCGGTAGGCCGCGACCGCGGCCCGGTTCGTGCAGCCGGTCGAGCAGTAGCGGCGCGAGCGGTTGCGCGAGAGGTCGAGGACGAGACCGTCGCAGTCCTCCTGGTCGCACACCGAGAGGCGCGACATCTCGTCGGCGCGCACCACGTCGACCATCGCCATCGCGGTCTCGACGCTGATGCGCACCGCCAGCGGGCTGTCGGGGTCGACGGCGTGCAGGTGCCAGTCGAAGCGGTCGTGGCGCACGAGCTGCGGCAGCGCACCGGCCTCGGCCAGCATCGCGTTGACCTGCTCGACGGCGTCGTCGCGGCTGCTGGTGAGCAGCCGGCGCAGGCGCGCGCGCAGGGCGCGCACCTCGTCGAGCTCGGCGCGGGTGCGCTCGTGGCGACCCGTGAACTCGTAGCGCTCGTAGAAGTCGTCGAGGTCGGCCACCTCGGTGAGGGTGTCGGGCTCGCCCGCGGAGTTCACCAGCTCGACGGCGGACTGCAGCGAGACCTCCGTGTCATGGGTGAAGAGCATTTTGACACCTTACCACCGCAGGCGTACCGTCATGTGCCATGACCGCCGTGACTCGTGACAGTACCGCCCGCTCCACCGTCGCCCCCGGGGCTGCGAGCGCGGCCGCGAGCGCCCACCCCGGGCTCGGCCCCGGTCTGCTCCTCGCCCTCGTGTCGGCGCTCGCGTTCGGCACGGCGGGCGCGGTCGCCCGCGGCCTGCTCGACAGCGGCTGGAGCCCCGGCGCCACGGTGCTGGTGCGCGTCAGCATCGGCGCGCTCGCGGTGCTGCCCTTCGGCGTCCACGCCCTGCGCGGTCGCTGGGTGCTGCTGCGCCGCAGCGCCGGGGTGGTGGTGCTCTACGGTGCCCTCGCCGTCGCGGTCGCGCAGTTCTGCTACTTCTCGGCGGTCCAGCACATGCAGGTCGCGCCCGCGCTCCTCGTCGAGTACGCCGCGCCCGTCGTCGTCGTCGGGTGGATGTGGTGGCGCCGGGGCGAGAAGCCCTCGGCCCTGACCCTTGCCGGCGCCGCCGTCGCCGTGGCCGGCCTCGTGCTGGTGCTCGACCTCTTCTCCGGGGCCGAGGTCAGCGTCGTCGGCATGGCGTGGGCCCTTGCCGCGATGGTCGGGCTCGCCGGCTACTTCGTCATCTCCGCCGACGAGCGCAACGGCCTGCCGCCCATGGCGTTGGCCTCGGGCGGGCTCGTCGTCGGCGCCGTGCTGCTCGGCCTGCTGGGCCTCACCGGCCTGATGCCGATGTCGGCCTCGACCGCCGACGCGCAGTACGCCACCTTCGCCGTCGCCTGGTGGGTCCCGCTGGTGGTGCTCGGCCTCGTCAGCGCCGGCTTCGCCTACGGCACGGGCATCGCCGCCAGCCGCCGCCTGGGCTCGCGCCTGGCTTCCTTCGTCGCGCTCCTCGAGGTGCTCGCCGCCGTCGGCTTCTCCTGGTGGCTGCTCGCCGAGCTGCCCGGGGCGGTCCAGCTGGCCGGCGGCGCGCTGGTCCTCCTCGGCGTGGTCGGGGTGCGGGCCGGCGAGCGCCGGGTCGTGCGGCGCGAGCCGCTGCCGGCCTGACCCGGCCCGGGTGCCAGGCTAGGCCCGTGATCGACCTCGACGCCCTGCGCCGCCAGCTGCCCGCGCTCGCCGACGGCCGGGCCCGCTTCGACGGCCCGGGCGGCTCGCTCGTGCCGCGGGCGGTGGCGCACGCCGTGGCCTCGACCCTGGCCTCCGGGATCTGCCAGCGTGGCCCCGGGGAGGTGGGCTCGCGCGCGGAGCGGGTGGTGGTCGAGGCCCGGTCCGCAGTCGCCGACCTGCTCGGCGGCGACCCCCGCGGTGTCGTCTTCGGCCGCTCGATGACGCAGCTGACCTTCGACCTGGCCCGCACCCTGGCCCACGACCCCGCACGGCCGTGGCGCGCGGGCGACGAGGTCGTCGTGACGCGGCTCGACCACGATGCCCACGTGCGGCCGTGGGTCACCGCGGCCGAGCGCGCGGGCGCGACCGTGCGCTGGGCCGACCCCGACCCGGCCACCGGTGACCTCCCGGACGAGGTCGTGACCGCCCTCGTCGGCCCTCGCACGCGCCTCGTGGCGATCACCGGCGCCTCGAACCTCATCGGCACGCGGCCCGACGTCGCCGCGGTCGCGGCGGCCGCCCACGCCCACGGCGCGCTGGTCAGCGTCGACGCGGTCGCGCTCGCCCCGCACGCCCCTGTCGACCGCGCAGCGCTCGGGGCCGACGTGGTGCTCTGCTCGCCCTACAAGTTCCTCGGCCCGCACCTCGGTGCCATGGTGGCCGACCCGGCGTGGCTCGAGACGCTGCACCCCGACAAGCTCGCGCCCTCCACCGACGCGGTGCCCGAGCGCTTCGAGCTCGGCACGCTGCCCTACGAGCTGCTCGCCGGCACGACCGCGGCCGTCGAGGTGCTGGCCGGGCTGGCGCCCGGCGGCGGCGACGGTGGCGCCGAGGCGCCGCGGCGCGCGCGGCTGCGCGCCTCGATGACCGCCGTCGAGGAGCACGAGCACGCTCTGCTCGCGCAGCTGCTCGCCGGCCTCGATGACCTCCCGCACGTGCGGGTGCAGCCGGCCCCGCCGCGGCGTACCCCGACGGTGCTGCTCCACGTCGACGGCCTCGCCCCCGCCGAGGTCACCGAGCGGCTGGCCGCGGCGGGCGTCGACGCCCCGGCCGGCACGTTCTACGCCCACGAGCTCGGGCAGCTGCTCGGCCTCCACCCCGCCGGCGGCGTGCGGGTCGGGCTCGAGTGCTACACCACCCCCGACGAGGTCGACCGCCTCGTCGCCGCGCTCGCCACGCTGGCGTGAGCGGGCTGTCCCGGCCGTCGCCCCCGCCCGGGTCGCCCCGCGACTCCTTCCGGCGCGGCGTGCGCGCGGGCGTGCCCCTGTCGCTCGTCTCCTTCCTCCTCGCGCTGTCCTTCGGCGTGCTCGCCGTGCAGTCGGGCTTCACCGTGGCGCAGGCGGTCGCGATGTCGGCCCTGGTGCACGCGGGCTCCGCCCAGTTCGCTGCCACCTCGATCGTGACCGCCGGTGGCGGCCTGCTGCCGGGGGTGCTCGCCGGCACGCTCATGAATGCCCGCTTCCTCGCGATGGGCATCGCGCTGGCACCGTCGTTGACGCGCGGGCCGGCGGTGCGCGCGCTGCAGGGCCAGACGGTCGTCGACCCGTCGTGGGTGCTGGCCAACCGCGGCGACGGCACCTTCGACCGGCACCTGCTGATGGGCGCCACCGTCCCGCAGTACGCCGGGTGGCTCAGCGGCACGCTCGCCGGGGCGGTGGCGGGCGACCTGGTCGGCGACACCGCCCGCTTCGGGCTCGACGCGGTCTTCCCCACCTTCTTCCTCGCCCTGCTCGCCGCCGAGCTGCGCGACCCGCGCTCGCGGGGTGTCGCCGTCGCCGGGGCGGTGGTCGCGCTCGCACTGGTGCCCGTCGCGCCGCCCGGGGTCCCGGTGCTGGTGGCCGCGGTCGTCGCGCTCGTGGGGCTGGCCCGGTGACGGTCTGGCTGCTGATCGCGGCGCTCGCGGTGAGCACCGCCCTGGTCAAGGCGGCCGGGCCCGTGCTCCTCGGCGGCCGGTCGCTGCCGCCGCGGTGGGCGGGCGTGGTGCGGCTGCTGCCGCCGGTGCTGCTGGCGGCGCTCGTGGTGACCTCCACCCTGGCCGACGGCGCGCGGCTGCAGGTCGACGCCAGCACCGCCGGCGTGGCGGTCGCGGCGGTCGTCATCTGGCGCCGCGGGCCACTGCTGCTGGCCGTGCTCGTGGCGGTCGGCGTGACCGCGGTGCTGCGCGCCGTCGGCTGAGGCGGGACGGGAGCTAGCGGGCGTCCTGGCGGCGGACGAACACCTCGCGGGTCAGCAGCAGCACCGCCGCGGCGGTCGGGATCGCGAGCAGCGCGCCCACCACGCCGAGCAGGCCGGCGCCGAGCAGCGCGGCGACCACGATGAGCGCGCCGGGCATGTCGACCGAGCGCGACATCACGCGGGGGTAGACCAGGTAGTTCTCGACCTGCTGGTAGATCACGTAGAACACCACGCACGCGATGCCGATGCGCACGTCGGTGGCGAAGCCGATGGCGCTCACGAGCACGGCGCCGAGCGTCGCCCCGATCATCGGGATGATGTCGAGGAGCGCGACGGTGAAGGCGAGCGCCACGGCGTACTCGCCGAGGCCCACCGCGAAGAGGAACACCAGCGAGGTCACCCCGGCGACGGTCGCCACGACGAAGGCGCCGGAGACGTAGGCGCCGATGTTGGCCAGGATCCGGTCGCCCAGCAGCGAGACGCGCTGGCGCCGGCTGGCCGGGGCGAGGCGGTAGACCGACTCGGTGATCGAGGGCAGCGAGGCCAGGAAGTAGAGGGTCAGCACGATGATGAAGAAGGTGTTGACCAGCGCCGAGAGCACGGCGATGCCGAAGCCGAGGACGCCGCCGAAGGCCGCGGAGGCGAAGTCGCCGTTGGCGACGTAGTCGCGCAGCTTGTCGACCACCTCGTACTCGGCGTTGAGCTCCTGGACCCGCGGGTTGTCGAGCAGCGCGTCGAACCAGCCGGGGGCGTTCTGGGTCAGCCGCTGCACCTGGTCGCTGATGACCGGCACGAGCGTGACGAGGAAGAGCGCGAGGGCGCCGAGCACGGCCAGCGTCACCGCCAGCACGGCCCAGCCCCGCCCGAGGCCGCGGCGGGTGAGGAACGTGACCGCCGGGCTCAGGCCGACCGCGAGGAAGGCAGAGACGACGATGAGCAGCAGGCTCGAGGTGACGGTCTGCAGCTGGGTGGCGAGGAAGATCGCGAGCAGCGCGCCCGAGGCGCCCAGGAAGCCGACGTAGAAGGGGGAGTGCGCCGCCAGCGGCACGCCCGGCGCCCCCAGCGGGTGCTCGGGCACGAAGACGTGCGCCCCCCGCGGGACGGGCTCGGGCTCCGGTGCCGGCGCGCGCAGCGGCTCCGGGTCGGGCCCGGACTGCGGCCCCGGCCGGGGCTCGGACCCGCCGCCGGGCGGGTCCGACGGCGGGGGCGCGGCGCCGCTCAGGACGCGTCCTCGTCCTCGGCGAAGCCCGCCACCACGTCGCGCAGCGCACCGAGCTGCGCCGCGATCGCGTCGCGGCGACGGGTCATGCGCGTGACCTCGGCCGTGACCTGTGCCAGGGCGCGCTCGGCCTCGGCGTTGCCGGAGGCGGTGATCGACTCGGCCTGGGTGCGGGCCGAGGCGACGACCTGCTCCGCCTCGCGGCGGGCGCGGGAGAGGATCTGCTCCGACTCGGTCTGCGCCTGCTGCCGCTGCGCGGTGGCCTGCTGGTTGGCCTCGGCGGCGCGGGCCTCGGCGGCGGCGGCGCGCTGCTCGGCCTCCTCGACGAGGCGGCGGGTCTCGGCCATCGCGCTCGCGTGGTGGTCGGTGGCCTCGCGCGCGAGGCGCTCCTTCTCCACCGCCAGCGTGCGCCGGGCCTCCTGCACCTCGCGGTCGGCACCGGCGCGCAGCTGCTCGGCCTCGCGGGTCGCGCCGGTGCGCAGCTCGTTGGCCTCCTGCTGGGCCGCGAGGCGCAGCTGGTCGGACTCGCGTCGCGCGGCGGCGCGCAGGTCCTCGGACTCGCTGCGGGCCAGCACGCGCTCGCGCTCGGCCTCGGCGAGCACCCGCGCACGCTGCTCCTCGAGGTCCTTCAGCTGCACCATGCGCATGTCCTCGGCCTCGCGCTCGGCGTCGGCGCGCGCGGCGCGGGCGTCGCGGGTGGCCTGCTCGCGGATCTCGAGGGCCTCGCGGTGGGCGGCCTCGCGGATCTCCGCGGCCTCCTCCTCGGCCAGGCGCAGCATCTCGCTCGCGCGGCCGCCGAGCCCGGCGTACGACGGCGACTCCGCCTCCGCCGCGCGGCGCTGCAGCTCCGCGACGTGGGCCTCGAGCTGCTGCGCGCGCTGCTGCAGGCCGGCCAGGGCGCCGCGCAGCTCCTCGCGCTCGCCCTGCAGGCGTCGCACCCCGTGGTCGACCGCCTCGCGGTCGTAGCCGCCGCGGCGCACGACGGGGAAGGTGACGGCCGCGGCCGGGGGCGGCGGCACGGCCGGGGCGGCGGCCGGGGCGGGGCTGCCTGCCGGGGTGCGGGCCGGGGGAGCGGCGGTCGCGCCCGAGGCCCGGGTCGGCGGGGTCGCCGGGCGGGGGGCGACGGCGGGGATCACCTGCGTGGCCTCGGCGTCGGGGCCCTCCACGTCGGCGCCCTCCCGGTCGGGCCCGTCCGCAGCGGTGGGGCGGGCCGGCGCGGCTCCGGCGGCGGTGCTGCCGCCCTTCGGGCGCTCGCCGTCGGGCTCGTCGAAGATGGACAGGCCTCGGTCGCTCATCGCGTCGCGTTCCTCTTCCTGGGTGCAGGTCGGTGCAGGTCGGTGCAGGTCGGTGCAGGTCGGTGCAGGTCGTGCGGGCCGGGGTGGCCGGCGAGGTCCCAGTCTGGCCGATGCCCCCACAGCACGACACCCCGGCGCGCGGGGCGGGCCGGGGTGTCGCGGGTGGTGCGGGTGGTGCGGGTGGCGCGGGTGGCGCGGCTCAGACGCCGCGGAAGCGGTTGATCGCCTCGAGGTGCTCCTCGCGCATCTCGGGGTTGCGCACGCCGAGGCCCTCCTCGGGGGAGAGGCAGAGGACGCCGACCTTGCCCTGGTGCTTGTTGTGGTGCACGTCGAGCGCGGCCTGGCCGGTCTCCTCGAGGGTGTAGGTGCGCGACAGGGTGGGGTGGATCTTGCCCTTCGCGACCAGGCGGTTGGCCTCCCACGACTCGCGGTAGTTGGCGAAGTGCGAGGAGACGATCCGCTTGAGGTTCATCCACAGGTAGCGGTTGTCGTACTCGTGCATGTAGCCGCTGGTGGAGGCGCAGGTCGTGATGGTGCCGCCCTTGCGGGTGACGTAGACCGACGCGCCGAAGGTCTCGCGGCCGGGGTGCTCGAAGACGATGTCGATGTCCTCGCCGCCGGTCAGCTCGCGGATGCGGGCGCCGAAGCGCTTCCACTCCTTCGGGTCCTGGGTGCGCTCGTCCTTCCAGAACTGGTAGCCCTCCTCGGAGCGGTTGATCACCAGCTCCGCGCCCATCGAGCGGGCGATCTGGGCCTTCTCCTCGTTGGAGACGACGCAGACGGGCGTCGCGCCGCCGTTGAGGGCGTACTGCGTCGCGAAGCCGCCGAGGCCGCCGGACGCGCCCCAGATGAGGACGTTGTCGCCCTGCTTCATCGCGCCGCCGTTCTTGGAGACCAGCTGGCGGTAGGCGGTGCAGTTCACGAGGCCGGGGGAGGCGGCCTCCTCCCACGTGAGGTGCTCGGGCTTCGGCATCAGCTGGTTGGCCTTGACCATCGCGACGTCGGCGAGGCCGCCGAAGTTGGTCTCGAAGCCCCAGATCCGCTGCTGCGGGTCCATCATCGCGTCGTCGTGGCCCTGCGGGTCCTCGAGCTCGACCGAGAGGCAGTGCGCGACGACGCGGTCGCCCGGCTTCCACTTCGTGACGCCGGGGCCGACGGCCAGCACGACGCCGGAGAGGTCCGAGCCGACGATGTGGTAGGGCAGGTCGTGGCGCTTGGTGAGGTCGGACTGGCGGCCGTAGCGCTCGAGGAAGCCGAAGGTCGAGACCGGCTCGAAGATCGAGGTCCACACGGTGTTGTAGTTGATGGCCGAGGCCATGACGGCCACGAACGCCTCGCCCGGGCCGAGCTCGGGCAGCGGCACCTCGTCGACGTGCAGGGACGCGCGGGGGTCCTTGTCGCGGGTGGCGACGCCCTCGAACATGTCGACCTCGTCCTTGTGCACCGTCACGGCGCGGTAGGACTCGGGCAGGGCGAGGGAGGCGAAGTCCTGGGCGGTGGAGTCCTCCGCCTGGATCGCGTCGAGGATGTGCTGCACGGTGCGTCTCCTGTCTGGTGGGTGGCGCGGTGCCCGCTGGCGGGGGCAGGGGCGAGGCGAAGGTACCGGGCGGTAACTTCGGGTGGGTCGAGGTGTGGCGCGACTCTCAGTGCGCGGCGGTGCCGTGGCCGCCCGCCGCCGGCTCCACGAGCTCCACCAGCACGCCGCCGGCGTCCTTCGGGTGCACGAAGTTGATGCGGCTGTCGGAGGTGCCGCGCTTGGGGGCGTCGTAGAGCAGGCGCACGCCGCGCTCGCGCAGCACGGCCGACACCGCCTCGACGTCGGTGACGCGGTAGGCGAGCTGCTGCAGGCCCGGGCCCGAGCGGTCGAGGAACTTCGCGATCGTCGACTCCGGGGTCAGGGGAGCGAGGAGCTGGATGCACGAGCCGGAGTCGCCGACCGCGACCATCGCCTCGCGCACGCCCTGCTCCTCGTTGACCTCCTCGTGCACCACGTGCATCCCGAAGGTGTCGCGGTAGAAGGCGGTGGCCTCGTCGAGGTCCGCCACGGCGATGCCGACGTGGTCGATCGCGGTGAAGAGGTGGCCGGGGACGTCCAGGGGTGCGGTCATGGCCGACATGGTGGCGCCGGGGCTCCGCCGCGCGCGAGGGGGTGTGACGAGCGCGACACGGCCGCGGGCGCTCCGGCTGGGCGGCAGGCCTGTCGGGGCGCGGCGTGCCGTGGGTATGGTCGCCGGACTGCCCGACCCCGTCCGCCCCGTCCTGTGGAGGCCCCTCATGTCCGACCGTTCCCCGAGCGTCATCGTCGCCGGCGCGCGCACCCCGATCGGCCGCCTGCTCGGCGGGCTCAAGACCCTCACCGCCGCCGACCTCGGCGGCGTCGCGATCAAGGGCGCCCTCGAGAAGGCCGGCGTCTCGGGCGACCAGGTCGACTACGTGATCATGGGCCAGGTCATCCTGGCCGGAGCGGGGCAGAACCCCGCCCGCGGCGCCGCGGTCGCCGGCGGCATCCCGATGAGCGTCCCGTCCATCACCATCAACAAGGTCTGCCTCTCGGGCCTCAACGCCATCGCCACGGCCGACCAGATGATCCGCGCCGGCGAGTGCGAGATCGTCGTCGCCGGCGGCATGGAGTCGATGACCAACGCCCCGCACCTGCTGCCGAAGTCGCGCGAGGGCTTCAAGTACGGCGACACCGCGCTGGTCGACTCGATGGCCTACGACGCGCTCTTCGACCAGGTCACCTCGCAGGCGATGGGCCTGCTCACCGAGGAGTGCAACGCGGCCTCGGCCAACCTGACCCGCGAGGAGCAGGACCACTTCGCCGCCCAGTCGCACCAGAAGGCCGCGACGGCGTGGAAGAACGGCGTCTTCGACGAGGAGGTCGTGCCCGTCGAGATCCCGCAGCGCAAGGGCGACCCGGTCGTCGTCGCCACCGACGAGGGCGTGCGCGGCGACACCACCGTCGAGTCGCTCGGCAAGCTGCGCCCCGCCTTCCGCAAGGACGGCACCATCACGGCCGGGTCGGCCTCGCAGATCTCCGACGGCGCCTGCGCCGTCGTCGTCATGAGCAAGGCCAAGGCCGAGGAGCTCGGGCTGGACTGGCTGTGCGAGATCGGCGCCCACGGCATGGTGGCCGGCCCCGACTCGACGCTGCAGCTGCAGCCGGCGGCCGCCACGGCGAAGGCGTGCGAGAAGGAGGGCATCAGCCCGACCGACCTCGACCTCGTCGAGTTCAACGAGGCCTTCGCCGCGGTCGGCATCTCCTCGGCCCGCGAGCTCGACCTGCCCGACGAGAAGGTCAACGTCAACGGCGGCGCGATTGCGCTGGGCCACCCCGTCGGGATGTCCGGTGCCCGGGTCGTGCTGCACCTCGCGCTCGAGCTCAAGCGCCGCGGCGGCGGCGTCGGCGCGGCCGCGCTCTGCGGCGGCGGTGGCCAGGGCGACGCGCTGATCGTGCGCGTCCCGGGCGCCTGAGCGCCTCCGACGTGACGCCCTCCTCGTCGCCGCGCGCCCCGCGCGGCGCGACGGGGAGGGCGTCGTCGCGCGCCGTCGACGTGCCCGCGCTCGTCGAGCAGGCACGGGCCGGGCAGCCGCGCGCCGTCGCCCGGCTCGTCTCGCTCGTCGAGGACGCCTCGCCGCTGCTGCGCGAGGTGATGGCGGCACTCACGCCGTACGCCGGTCGCGCGCACGTCGTCGGCCTCACCGGTGCCCCGGGCGTGGGCAAGTCGACCACCACGAGCGCCCTCGTCACCGAGCTGCGCCGCGCGGGCAAGCGGGTCGGCGTGCTCGCGGTCGACCCGTCGTCGCCCTTCTCGGGCGGCGCGCTGCTCGGCGACCGGGTGCGCATGGCCGAGCACGCCCTCGACGAGGGCGTCTACATCCGCTCGATGGCCTCCCGCGGCCAGCTCGGCGGGCTGTCGTGGTCGACCCCGCAGGCCGTGCGCGTGCTCGATGCGGCCGGCTGCGACGTCGTGCTGGTCGAGACCGTCGGCGTGGGCCAGAGCGAGGTCGAGGTGGCGGGCCTGGCCGACACGACCGTCGTGCTGCTGGCGCCCGGCATGGGTGACGGCATCCAGGCGGCGAAGGCGGGCATCCTCGAGGTCGGCGACGTCTACGTCGTCAACAAGGCCGACCGCGAGGGCTCCGAGGAGGTGCGGCGGCACCTGCGCGGGATGCTCGCGCTGGCCGACCGCCCGGCGGCGGCGTGGCGACCGCCGATCGTGCGCACCGTGGCCGCGCGAGGCGAGGGGCTCGACGAGCTCGCCGCCGCGCTGGCCGACCACCTCGCGTGGCTGGGGGAGGACGGGCGCCGGCGCCGGGCGCAGGTGCGCCGCGCCCGCGACGAGGTCGAGGCGATCGCGCTGGCCTCGCTGCGCGCCCGGTGGGGGGACCTCGGGGACCACCGCGGCCTCGACGAGCTCGCGGCCCGCGTCGTCGACGGCGACCTCGACCCCTACGCCGCGGCGGACTCGCTCCTCGTCGACCGCTGACGCCGGCACGCCCGCGCACCGCTGCGCGGCCGGGTGGTCCGGCGTGGCTCCCACCCCGCGGGGTGGCGCACTGCTAGACAGGTCGGGTCTGCGTCCCTTCCCCGACCGAGACGGAGCCGTGCGCGCATGAAGAAGGTCCTGCTCTGGCTGCTGGTGGCCTTCCTGGTCTTCTGGATGGTCACCGACCCGAGCGGCATGGCCGACCGCACCGGCGCCGGCGCGGAGTCGCTGCTCGGCCTGCTCGCCGACGGCGCCGCGGCGCTGCGCGACTTCCTCGGCGAGCTCTGAGCCCGGCGTGGGCCTGCGCACGGCCCTGACCGACCCCCAGGTGCACCGGCACCTGCTGCGGGAGGAGGGCGAGGTCGTCGTCGACGAGGTGCGCCACCACTGGGTGGTCTACGTGCGCCCGCTCCTCGAGGGCCTCGTCGCGATCGCCCTCCTCGCACTCGTGCCCTTCGCCCCCCTCGACCTCGCCTGGCTCCCGCTCCTCGCGGCGGCCGGGCTCGCACTGCACGCGACCTGGCGGGCGCTCGCGGCGCACGTCGACCGCTTCGTCATCACCAACATGCGCGTCTTCCGGGTGCACGGGGTCTTCTCCCAGCAGCTGTCGACGATGCCGCTCACCCGGATCCTCGACATCACCGTCGCCCGGCCGCTGCACGGCAGGCTCCTCGGCTTCGGCCACTTCGTCTTCGAGTCCGCCGCGCAGGAGCAGGGCCTGCGCGACATCCGCTACGTCGGTCGCCCGCACGAGCGCGACCTCGCGATCCAGCGCGTCGTGCAGCGCTCCGGGCTGCGCGGGCCGCGGGTCCCGTGACGACGCGGCCACCCGACTGAGGTTAGGCTGCCCTCACCTGGCCGTCTGCGCGGCCCAGACGAGGGGGAGACGTGTCGCTGCTCGACCGACCGGCGGGGGTCCCGGAGCTGCCGGGCACGCCCGGTGCGCCCGGTGCGCCCGGTACGTCCGGTGCTGCGGGCACGGCGGCGGGCACGGCACGCCGCGGAGCGGTGGGGACCGTCGTGCTGCTGGCCCTGCTCGGCCTCACCGTGCTGGCGAGCCTCGCGCTGGGTGCCCGCGACGTGGCCCCGGCCGACGTCTGGGCCGCTCTGGTGTCCCCGGTGCCGGGCGACAACGACCACCTCGTGGTGCGCGAGCTGCGCCTGCCGCGCACGCTGATCGGTCTCGTCGGGGGAGCGGCCCTCGGGGCCGCCGGCGCCCTCGTGCAGGGCGTCACGCGCAACCCGATCGCCGACCCCGGTCTGCTCGGCATCAACGCCGGCGCGTCGCTGGCCGTCGTGGTCGCGATCGCGGCGCTCGGCGTCGGCTCCGTCGGGGGCTACCTGTGGTTCGCCTTCGCGGGCGCCGCCGTCGCGGCCCTGCTGGTGCACGGAGCGGCGTCGCGCGGCTTCGAGGGCGCGACGCCGGTCAAGCTGGCGCTCGTGGGTGCTGCGGTGACCGCGACCTGCACCTCCCTGGTCTCGGTGGTGCTGCTGACCGACCGCAACACCCTGGACGAGTACCGCTTCTGGCAGGTCGGCTCGCTGGTGGGCCGCTCCCTGCCCGTGCTCGCCACGGTGCTGCCCTTCGTGCTGGTGGGCCTCGTGCTCGCCCTGGCCGCTGCACGCGTGCTCAACGCACTCGCGCTCGGCGACGACGTCGCACGCGGGCTGGGCGTCGACGTCGCGCGCGGCCGGCTCCTCGTCGTGGTGTCGGTGGTGCTGCTGTGCGGCTCGGCGGTCTCGCTCGTGGGTCCGATCGCCTTCGTCGGCCTGGTCGTGCCCCACGTCGCCCGGCTGCTCGTCGGCCCGGACCACCGCTGGACGGTCCCGCTCTCCGCGCTGGCCGGGCCCGTGCTGCTGCTGACCGCCGACGTGCTCGGGCGGCTCGTCGCCGGGCCCGCGGAGGTCGAGGCCGGGCTCGTGGTCGCCGTCCTCGGCGCCACGGTCCTCCTCGCGCTGGTGCGGCGGACGAGGAGCGTGGCCGCGTGAGCGCCCCGGTCCTCGACGCCCCCGCCCTGGCGCAGCGCGCCGCCGCGGCCGGCGACGCGGTGCTCCGCGCTCGCCGCCGCCGGGCGGGCCGCGCGGTCGGCGTCACGACCGGCCTGCTCGTCGTCATGGCGACGGTCTCGCTCGCCGCGCTCGTCCTCGGCGACTACCGCCTCACCCCGGTGCAGGTCGCCCAGGCGCTGCTGGGCGGCGAGGGGCCCGCACGCTTCGTCGTGGTCGACCTGCGCCTGCCGCGGCTGCTGCTCGGCCTCCTCGTCGGCGTCGCCTTCGGCCTGGCCGGCGCGCTCTTCCAGTCGGTCCTGCGCAACCCGCTCGCGAGCCCCGACGTCATCGGCGTGACCCAGGGTGCCAGCGCCGGTGCGGTGGCCGCGCTGCTCCTCGCCGGGGCCGGCGGCGCGACCGTGTCGCTCGCCGCGCTCGGGGGCGGCGCGGCCGTCGGGCTGCTGCTGTACGCCGTGGCGTGGCGCGCCGGCATGACCGGTCACCGCTTCGTCCTCGCCGGGATCGGGGTGTCCTACCTGTGCGCGAGCGTCGTCGGCTACCTGCTGACCCGCAGCGACGTGCGCGAGGCCCAGGCGGCGCTCTTGTGGATGACCGGCAGCACCGCCCAGGCCACGTGGCCGCTGGTGGCGGTGCTCGCCGTGGCGCTGGCCGCCCTGGTGCCCCTGGTGGCCCTCGTGGCCCGGGGGCTCGGGCTGCTGCTGCTCGGCGACGACCTGGCCGGGGGCCTCGGGCTGCGGACCGAGACGGTGCGGGCGCTGGTGGTCGCGCTGGGGGTCGCCCTCGCCGCCGTGGCGACCGCGGCCGCGGGCCCCGTCGCGTTCGTGGCCTTCGTCGCCGCTCCGGTCGCGCGACGCCTGCTCGGCGACGGCGGGCTCGGCCTCGTGCCCGCCGCGCTCGTGGGGGCGGCGCTGGTCGTCGGGGCCGACGTCGTGGCGCAGCACCTGCTGCCCGCCGACCTGGCGGTGCCCGTCGGCGTCGTCACCGGCGTCGTCGGCGGCCCCTACCTGGTGTGGCTGCTCGCCACCGGTCACGGGCGGGCCCGGTGACCGGGCTCGTCGCGCACGACCTGCACCTGGCCTACGGCGAGCACACCGTCGTCCACGGCGTCGACCTCGCCGTCCCCCCGGGCCGCATCACCGTGGTCGTCGGGGCCAACGGCTGCGGCAAGTCCACGCTGCTGCGCGCGCTCGGGCGCCTGCTCACCCCGACGCGGGGCCGTGTCGAGCTGGACGGCCAGGACCTCGCCCGGCTGCGCCCGCGCGACGTGGCGACCGTGCTGGGCCTGCTGCCGCAGCAGCCGGCCGCCCCCGAGGGCATCACCGTGGCGGACCTCGTCGGCCGGGGCCGGCACCCGCACCAGGGCGTCTTCCGCCGCTGGAGCGCCGAGGACACCGCCGCCGTCGCCCGCGCGCTCGCGCTCACCGACACCGAGGACCTCGCCGCGCGCCGCGTGGAGGAGCTGTCGGGCGGTCAGCGGCAGCGGGTGTGGATCGCGATGGTGCTGGCGCAGGACCCGGCCACGATGCTGCTCGACGAGCCGACGACCTACCTCGACATCGCCCACCAGGTCGACGTGCTCGACCTGCTCGCGGAGCTGAACGCCGAGCGCGGCACGACGGTGGTGATGGTGCTGCACGACCTCAACCTCGCCGCCCGCTACGCGCACCACCTCGTGGTGATGTGCGAGGGGCGGGTGCTGCGCGAGGGCGCGCCTGCCGACGTCCTCGACGAGGCCTGCGTGGCGGAGGCCTTCGGCCTGCGCTCGCAGGTGGTGCCGGACCCGGTGACCGGCTCGCCCATGGTGGTGCCCGTGGGGCGTCGCACCACGGCCGACCGCCCGCTGCCGCGGTCGGCTCCCGACATCTGTTAGGTTAGCCTCACCTAATCACCACGACCGGGCTCGGCCGGTCCCGTCACGGAGGAGCGGACGTGTCGTCCCTTCGCACCCGCGGCCTGCGCCGCCTCGCCCTGCCCACCGCCGTCGCCCTGCTCGCGCTGCCGCTCGCGGCGTGCGGCGGCGGCAGCAGCTCCGACGCGGGAGCCGACAGCGGCTCCGGCACGGACGAGGCCTACGAGCCCGTCACGGTCGAGCACGCCTTCGGCACCACCGAGATCACCGAGCGCCCCGAGCGCGTCGCCGTCTGGGGCTGGGGCTCCGCCGATGCCGCGATCGCCCTCGGGACCATCCCGGTCGCGATGCCGCGGAACTCCTACGGCGCGACGGAGGAGGGACTCATGCCGTGGCAGGAGGAGGCGCTGGCCGAGGCCGGGGCCGAGACGCCGACGCTGCTGAGCGAGACTCCCGAGGCGCCGCTGGAGGAGATCGCCGCGGCCGCGCCCGACGTGATCCTCGCGCACTACTCGGGCATCACCGAGGCGGAGTACGACAAGCTCTCGCAGATCGCTCCCGTGGTGGCCTACCCCGACGAGGCCTGGTCGACGCCGTGGCGCGAGGTCGTCACGACCACCGGCGAGGTGCTCGGCAAGAGCGAGGAGGCCGAGGCGCTGCTCGCCGACATCGACGAGGAGGTGGCCGCGGCCGCCGAGGCGCACCCCGAGTTCGAGGGCACCAGCATCGCCGCGGTCGCGATCGACCCCAGTGCCTTCTACGTCTACCGCGGCGCCGACCCGCGCGTGGAGTTCCTCACCGACCTCGGCTTCGAGCTGGCGCCCAGCGTCGACGAGCTCGACACCGCGGAGTCGACGTTCTTCTACACCCTCAGCACGGAGCGGGTCGACGAGCTGACCTCCGACGTGCTGCTGTCCTACGTGCCGAGCGAGGAGCGCGCCGAGGAGATCGAGGCGGACCCCGCCTACGACGCCATGGCGCAGTTCCAGGAGGACCGCGTCGCCACCGTCGTCGGCGAGGCGACCGTCTCGTCGGTCTCGCCCCCGACCGCGCTGTCGCTCACGTGGGGTCTCGACGCCTTCGTCGACGCCCTGGTGCCGGCCGTCGAGGCCGCGCAGGCGCGCTGAGGCGCGCCGGAGCCCAGGCCCCCGGGGTCGCCACACCACTGGGACCACGAGGCCGCTCGACCGCGGGGGTCGGGCGGCCTCGTGCCGTCCCCGGGGTGCTGCGCGGGGCGCGCCGGGGGATCGGCGATGATGGGCCCATGACGCAGCAGCCCTTCTCCCGTCCCGGTGCGATCGACCTCTCGGCGCTGAAGCGGCCGGCCCCGGCGGGTCCGCCGAGCGGTGCCGCGGGCGGCCCGGGAGCGGGCGGCCCGGGTGCGGGTGGCGCCCCCGGTGCCCCGGCGGCGGCGGGCGCCTCGGCGTACTCGCTGCGGCTCGACGAGCAGTCCTTCCAGTCCGTGCTGGAGGCGTCGATGACCGCGCCGGTGCTGCTGGTCTTCTTCTCGCCGAGCCGGATGCCCGAGAGTGCGCAGCTGGCGGCCGACGTGGCACAGGTCGTCGAGGAGCTCGAGGGCCGCTTCCTGGCCGGCCTCGTCGACATCGACGCCACCCCGGCGATCGCGCAGGCGATGCAGATCCCGAGCATCCCGCTGGTGGTGGCGGTGGTCGACGGCCGCCCGATGCCGCTGCTGCAGGACGTCGTGCCGCTCGACCAGCTGCGCACCGCGTTGCACCAGGTCGCCCAGCAGCTCACCACGCAGGGCATCACCGGGCGCCACCAGCCGCGCTCGGGCGCCCCCGTCGACGCGGAGGCCGGGGAGGGCCCGGCGGTCGACCCGCGCTACGCCCCCGCCCAGGACGCCCTCGAGGCGGGCGACGTCGACCGGGCGGTCGCGGAGTACCAGAAGCTCGTCGACGCCAACCCCGCCGACAGCGAGGCCGCCGCCGGCCTGGCCATGGCGCAGGTGCTCCAGCGCACCCTCGGCGTCGACCTGCACGCCGCCCGGGCCGACGCCGCGGCGCGCCCCGACGACGTCGACGCGCAGACGCTCTGCGCCGACCTCGACCTGCTCGGCGGCCACGTCGACGACGCCTTCGCCCGGCTCGTCGAGCTCGTGCGCCGCAGCGCGGGCGACGACCGCGACCGGGCGCGCCAGCACCTGCTCGGCCTCTTCGCCGCCGTCGGCAACGACGACCCGCGCGTCCTGCGCGGACGCCAGGCGCTCGCCTCCGCGCTCTTCTGAGCGCCGCGGGGCCGCGCTAGCGGCCCGACTCGGTGTACGCCGTGCCGCCGCCGTCGAGGGACGCGAGCGCGCTGCGGATGCGGCGCGCGGTGAAGTCGGCGCAGCGCTCCTCGACCTCGTCGAGGCTGCAGAAGGCGGCGTGCCGGATCTCGCGCTCCTGGCGCACGATGTCGTCGACCACGGCCGCGTCGTGGACCCCGCCGTCGAAGACCAGGCAGAGTGCGTCGTCCCACCCGGCCCACGCCGGGAGCCAGTCGGTGAGCAGCAGCGCGCCGGCCTCGACCTGCAGCCCGAGCTCCTCCTCGACCTCGCGCGCCACCGCCACCTGCGGCGACTCGCCCACCTCGACGACGCCGCCGGGCAGGTCCCAGTCGCGCTTGTAGGTCAGCTGGCACAGCAGCACCCGGCCGTCGTGGTCGCGCAGCAGCATCTGGCTGATGGCCCGCTTGCGCGGCAGGAAGGAGTTGAGCAGCTCGCGGAAGCCGTCGGGCTCGTGGGCGGGACGGTCGGTGGCCAGGCGGGCGTAGACGACCCGGTCGACGGGTTCGCCCGCGACCGTGACCCCGCGCATGACGCCCTCGCGGCGCAGCCCCGACCAGGTCGCGACCCGCTGGCCGGCCTCGTCGTCGACCGCGACCAGGGTCTCGACCCGGGCGTGGGTGGTCAGGGCGTCCTCCACCCGGCGGCGCACCACCTCGACCGCGTCGCCGTGGGTCGGCGCACCCGCGTCCGTGGTCCCGGGCGCTCCGGCACCGGCGCGCCAGGCGACCCGGGCGACACCGTCGGCGACGGTCTCGACGGTCGCCTCCACCTGCGCTCCGGTGTCGTGCTCGGGGGTGCGTTCCGTGCCAGCCGCCATGCTCGCCAGCCTAGCGAGCGGTCACGCGCCCGGAGCCGGGGCGGCCGGGCCTCCGGTGGCACCCGTGGTGGGCTCCGCGGTGGGCTGCGCGGTCGGGGCCTGTGCGCGGCGGCGCAACCACACGGTCGCGAGCGGGGGCAGCACCAGGTCGGCGTGCGCGGGCTGGCCCGACCACTCGCCGTCGTGCGCCTCGACGCGTCCGAAGTTGCCCACGCCCGAGCCGGTGTAGCCCGCGGCGTCGGTGTTGAGGACCTCGTCCCACGTGCCGGGGGCCGGCAGGCCGAGGCGGTAGCCCTCGTGGGGCACCGCCGCGAAGTTGGTGACGCAGACGACCTCGTCGCCCGCCCCGTCGCGGCGGACGAAGGAGAAGACGTTGTGGCCCGCGTCGTTGGCGTCGACCCACGCGAAGCCGGCCGGGTCGTGGTCGAGCGCGTGCAGCGCCGGCGCCGAGCGGTAGACCGCGTTGAGGTCCCGCACGAGCGACTGCACGCCGCGGTGCTCGGGGTGGTCGAGCAGCCACCAGTCGAGCTCGCGGGCCTCGGCCCACTCCGACTCCTGGCCCATCTCGGCGCCCATGAAGAGCAGCTGCTTGCCCGGGTGGGCCCACATGAAGGCGAGGTAGGCACGCAGGTTGGCCAGCTGCTGCCAGCGGTCGCCGGGCATCTTGCGCAGCAGCGAGCCCTTCCCGTGCACGACCTCGTCGTGGCTGATCGGGAGCACGTAGTTCTCCGACCAGGCGTAGACGAGCGAGAACGTCATCTCGCCGTGGTGGTAGGCGCGGTGCACCGGGTCGTGGGCGACGTAGCCCAGCGAGTCGTGCATCCAGCCCATGTTCCACTTGAAGCCGAAGCCCAGGCCGCCGGCCGAGGTCGGCTCGGTGACGCCGGGCCAGGAGGTCGACTCCTCGGCGACCGTGACGATGCCGGGCACCCGGCGGTAGACGGTGGCGTTCATCTCCTGCAGGAACTGCACCGCCTCGAGGTTCTCCCGGCCGCCGTGCACGTTGGGGGTCCACTCGCCCTCGGCGCGCGAGTAGTCGAGGTAGAGCATCGAGGCGACGCCGTCGACGCGCAGGCCGTCGGCGTGGAACTCCTCGAGCCAGTAGACGGCGTTGGCGTAGAGGAAGTTGCGCACCTCGTGCCGGCCGAAGTCGAAGATGTGGCTGCCCCACTCCTTGTGCCAGCCGCGCTGCGGGTTGGGGTCCTCGTAGAGCGGGGTGCCGTCGAAGCGGGCCAGGGCCCACTCGTCGGTCGCGAAGTGGCCGGGGACCCAGTCGAGGATGACGCCGACACCGGCCTGGTGGAGCCTGTCGACCAGCATCTTGAAGCCGTCGGGGTCACCGAAGCGCGAGTCGGGGGCGAAGTAGGAGGTGACGTGGTAGCCCCAGGAGCCCCCGAAGGGGTGCTGCATCACCGGCATCATCTCGACGTGGGTGAAGCCCAGGTCGGCGCAGTAGGCCGGCAGCTCCTCGGCCAGCTGCTCCCACGTCCGCCCCCGCCGCCACGACGCGAGGTGCACCTCGTAGGTCGACATCGGCTCGGCGACCGGCTGCTTGCCCGCGCGCGCGGTCATCCACTCGTCGTCGCCCCAGGTGTAGGTCGACTCGAAGACCTTGGAGGCGGTCAGCGGCGGGTGCTCGGCCCACGCGGCCAGCGGGTCCGCCTTCTCGCGCCAGACGCCGTCGGCGCCCAGCACGGCGTACTTGTAGGTGGTGCCGGTGCCGACGCCCGGCACGAACAGCTCCCAGACGCCGGAGGTGCCGAGCTGGCGCATCGGGTGCTCGCGCCCGTCCCAGGCGTTGAAGTCGGCCTTGAGGCGGACGGCGCGGGCCGAGGGCGCCCACACCGCGAAGGAGGTGCCGCTCACCGGGCCGGCGGCACCGTCGTAGTGGCGCACCCGCGCGCCGAGGACCGTCCACAGCTCCTCGTGCCGGCCCTCGCCCACCAGGTGCAGGTCGACCTCGCCGAGCGTGGGGAGGTAGCGGTAGGGGTCGTCGCTCTCGACCGGGTCGCCGTCCCAGGCCACGGCGAGGCGGTAGTCGGGGACCTCCGCGACCGGCAGGACGCCGACCCAGACGCCTTCGTACTCGTGCTGCAGCGGGGTGCGGGTGCCACCGTGCAGCACCGTCACCGAGGAGGCCAGCGGTCGCAGCACGCGCACGGTGACCGCGCCGTCGTGCACGTGCGGGCCGAGCACGCGGTGGGGGTCGCCGTGCTCGCCGCGCACCAGCAGCTCGAGCTCGTGACGCTCGACCGGGGCGGGGGAGGGCGCGCGCGGGGGCGTGGGCGTGCTGGACATCAGGCTCCGATCCTGGCGACCGCGGCGAGCGGGATCTGCACCCAGCTCGGGCGGTTGCGCGTCTCGTAGACGGTCTCGTAGACGGCCTTGTCGGCCTCGTACGCCGCCAGCAGCGTCCGCTCCTCGTCGGTGAGGCCGCGGCCGGCGTAGGCGTTGACGAAGTGGTTGCGGTTGCGGTGGCTCCACTCGGCGGCACGCTCGTGGAGCTGCTCGGCCCACGCGGGGTCGCCCTCGGCGAGGGTGCGGGCGACCACGTGCGGGGCGTAGTCGAGCGAGCGCATCATGCCGGCGACGTCGCGCCACGGCGAGTCCGGGAGCACCCGCTCGTGCAGCGGACGCGCGGGCTCGCCCTCGAAGTCGACGAGCTTCCAGCCCTCGACGGTGCGCAGCGTCTGGCCGAGGTGGAGGTCGCCGTGGACCCGCTGGACCGCGACCTCGGGCAGCGCCGCGACGGCCGCGTAGAGCGAGCGCAGCGCGCCCTCGTGCGCGGCGAGCTCCGGCACGGCGGCCAGCGCGTCGTCGAGGCGGGCCTCCATGGCCGCGGCCAGTCGGGCCGCGTCGTCGCCGGTGAGGCGGTCGGTCGCGAAGTGCTCGGCCAGCACCGCGTGGGTCTCGGCGAGCGCCGTGCCGAGGCGGGCGGCCTCGGCGGAGAAGTCGCCGCCCACCTCGCGGGCGTGGAGGTCCTCGCTCGTGAAGAGGTTGCGCACCGACGCGAGCGCGAGCTCCCAGCCGTCGCTGGCGGTGCGGAGGTAGGCCTGCAGCATCGCCAGCTGCAGCGTCTCGCCGCTCGCGGGGTCGCGGGCGTCGAGCCAGCCGCGGAGGGCGGCGACGTGCTCGGAGCCGGCCCGGGTGAGCGCGGCGTGCACCTCGATGTCGGGGTTGGTGCCGACGGTGACCTTGCGGAAGAGCTTCATCAGCGCGTCCTCGCCGAAGGCGAGCGAGGAGTTCGACTGCTCACCGCTGAAGAGCGTGGAGGTGGCCTCGAGGTCGAGGTCGTGGCCGGGCAGGCGGTGGAAGGTCAGCGCCCCGTCGGTCAGGGTGCCGTCGGGCTCGCGGGCCGCCCGGTCGAAGGAGCGCAGCCAGCAGGCCGCCGCCTCCCGGTCGTGCGCCGCGTCGTAGGCGTGCACCCAGCCGAGCTCGGGGTCCTCCCACCACCCCACGAAGGCGTGGTCGAGACGCTGCTGGGCGTCGGGGTAGCAGGCCAGCGGCACCTGGTAGCGCTCGCGGGCCTGGTCGCCGCCGCGGGCCGCGGCCTCGTCGTCGTAGGCCACCTCGACCAGGTCGAGCACGACCCGTGGGCCACCGTCGACGCTGCCGGGCAGCAGCCCGAGGCGCTCGGCGCCGGTGACCCGGAACGGTCGGCCCTTGCCGGCGAACCAGCGGGTGCGGGCGAGGTAGCCCGACCAGTCCTCGGGGCTGCCGGGCATGCCGGGTGCGGCCTGGTCGCTCACAGCAGCTGCCCCTCGTCGTGGTCGTCGTCCGCGGTGAGGCGGAACCAGTAGAAGCCGTACCCCGACAGCGTCAGGAGGTACGGCAGCTCACCCACGCGGGGGAAGGGCACACCGCCGAGCAGCTCGACCGGGACCATCCCCTCGAAGCGGCGCAGGTCGAGCTCGACCGGCTGCGGGAAGCGCGAGAGGTTGTGGACGCAGAGGATGACGTCGTGGGTGCCGTCGGCGGCGGCGTGCTCGCGCACGTAGGACAGCACGCTGGGGTTCGAGCCGCCGAGGTCGGTGAAGTCGCCGAGGCCGAAGGCGGGGTGGCGGCGCCGGGCCTGCATCATCCGGCGGGTCCAGTGCAGCAGGCTGGAGGGGTTCTCCATCTGCGCCTCGACGTTGACGCTCTGGTAGCCGTAGACGGGGTCCTGCACGGTCGGCAGGTGCAGCTTGCCCGGGGTGGCGGAGGAGAAGCCCGCGTTGCGGTCGGGCGTCCACTGCATCGGGGTGCGCACGCCGTCGCGGTCGCCGAGCCAGATGTTGTCGCCCATGCCGATCTCGTCGCCGTAGTAGAGCACCGGAGAGCCGGGCAGGCTCAGCAGCAGCGCGGTGAAGAGCTCGATCTGGTCGACGTCGTTGTCCAGCAGGGGCGCCAGGCGCCGGCGGATGCCGATGTTGGCCTTCATCCGCGGGTCCTTGGCGTACTCGGCCCACATGTAGTCGCGGTCCTCGTCGGTGACCATCTCGAGGGTCAGCTCGTCGTGGTTGCGCAGGAAGATGCCCCACTGGCACGACTCGGGGATCGGCGGGGTCTGCGCCAGGATCTCCGAGATCGGGAAGCGGCTCTCGCGCCGCACCGCCATGAAGATGCGCGGCATGACGGGGAAGTGGAAGCACATGTGGCACTCGTCGCCGCCGGACTCGAAGTCGCCGAAGTAGTCGACGACGTCGGCGGGCCACTGGTTGGCCTCGGCGAGCAGCACCCGGCCGGGGTAGTGCTCGTCGACGTAGGCGCGGACCTTCTTGAGGAACTGGTGGGTCTCAGGGAGGTTCTCGCCGTTGGTGCCGGGCCGCTCGTAGAGGTAGGGCACCGCGTCGAGGCGGAAGCCGTCGAGGCCCATGTCGAGCCAGAACGACAGCGCCTCGAGCATCGCGTCGTGGACCTTCGGGTTGTCGAAGTTCAGGTCCGGCTGGTGGCTGAAGAAGCGGTGCCAGAAGTACTGCCCGCGCACGGGGTCCCACGTCCAGTTCGACGGCTCGGTGTCGACGAAGATGATGCGCGCGTCGGAGTAGAGGTCGTCGGTGTCGGACCAGACGTAGAAGTCGCCGTAGGGCCCGTCGGGGTCGCTGCGGCTGGCCTGGAACCACGGGTGCTGGTCGCTGGTGTGGTTCATGACGAAGTCGATGATCACGCGGATGCCGCGCGCGTGGGCGGCGTCGAGGAACTCCTGGAAGTCCTCGACCGTGCCGATCTCGGGCAGCACGCCGGTGTAGTCGGCGACGTCGTAGCCGCCGTCGCGCAGCGGGCTGGGGAAGAACGGCGGCACCCACAGGCAGTCGACGCCGAGCCACTCGAGGTAGTCGAGCTTCTCGGTGAGGCCGCGGAAGTCGCCGGTGCCGTCGCCGTCGGAGTCGCGGAAGGAGCGGACCAGCACCTCGTAGAAGACGGCCGTCTTGAACCAGTCGGGCGTCTCGCCGATCACCGTGGTGCCGTGCTCGGTCTCCGGCGTGGCGTGGTGGTCGGGGAAGGGGTCGGTGCCGGCGGCGGGGGAGCCGCTGGGCTCGGCGGGCAGGGGGGTGGGGGCGTCGCTCAACGGGGGCTCCTGACGTGCAGCACGTGGGCGGGCTCGTGGCCGGGGTCGAGGCGGACGTAGTCGTGCTGCGACCACGTCCACGACTCGCCGGTGATCTCGTCGTGGGCGACGAAGGAGTCGCCCCAGTCGAGCCCGAGGGCGGGCAGGTCGAGGTGGACGGTGGTCTCGCGGGTCCCGTGCGGGTCGAGGTTGACCACCACGACCACCGTGTCGCGGCTGCCGTCGGCCAGCACCGCGGACTTCGAGTAGCAGACCACCGACTCGTCGTCGGTGTGGTGCACCACCAGGTTGCGCAGCTGCTGCAGTGCCGGGTGCGCCCGCCGGACCTCGTTCAGCCGGGTGAGGTACGGCGCGAGCGTGCGGCCCTCGCGCGCCGCGCCCTCCCAGTCGCGCACCCGCACCTGGTACTTCTCCGAGTCGAGGTACTCCTCGCTGCCGGGCTTGACCGCCACGTGCTCGTAGAGCTCGTAGCCGGAGTAGACGCCCCAGCTGGGCGAGCCCGTGGCCGCCAGCACCGCGCGGACCTTGAACATCGCGGGCCCGCCGTACTGCAGGGAGGCGTGGAGGATGTCGGGGGTGTTGACCCACAGGTTGGGCCGCATCAGGTGGGCGGTCTCGCGGCTGAGCTCGAGGAGGTACTCCTCCAGCTCGCGCTTGGCGGTGCGCCAGGTGAAGTAGGTGTAGCTCTGGTGGAAGCCGACCGCGCCGAGCCCGTGCATCATCGCGGGCTTGGTGAAGGCCTCGGACAGGAAGACGACGTCGGGGTCGGTGCGCTTGACCTCGTCGAGCAGCCGCTCCCAGAAGGCGACCGGCTTGGTGTGGGGGTTGTCGACCCGGAAGATCCGCACGCCGTGCGACATCCAGTGCCGCACGACCCGCAGCACCTCGCGGTAGATGCCCTCGGGGTCGTTGTCGAAGTTGACCGGGTAGATGTCCTGGTACTTCTTCGGGGGGTTCTCGGCGTAGGCGATGGTGCCGTCGGCGCGGGTGGTGAAGAACTCGGGGTGCGCCTCGACCCACGGGTGGTCGGGCGCCGCCTGCAGCGCGAGGTCGAGCGCGACCTCGAGGCCGAGCTGCTGGGCGTGCTGCACGAAGGCGTCGAAGTCCTCGAGCGTGCCGAGGTCGGGGTGGACGGCGTCGTGGCCGCCGTGGCGCGAGCCGATCGCCCAGGGCGATCCGGGGTCGTCGGGGCCGGGTGTGAGCGTGTTGTTGGGGCCCTTGCGGTTGACCTCGCCGATCGGGTGGATCGGGGGGAGGTAGACCACGTCGAAGCCCATGGCCGCCGCCCGGTCGAGGCCGGCGACCGCGGTGCGGAAGGTGCCGCTCGTGACCTCGCCGGTCTCCGGGTCGCGGGTCGCGCCCTCGGAGCGGGGGAAGAACTCGTACCAGCTGCCGACCAGCGCCCGCGGGCGGTCGGCGTACGCCGGGTAGGGGCCCTCGACGGTCACGAGCTCGCGCAGCGGGTGCTCGCGCAGCACCTGGCGCAGCTCGGGCGACTCGAGGGCGGCGAGCCGGGCCTCGACGGGGCGGTCCTCGTCGGTGGCGGCGTCGAGCCCGCCCTGCACGACTGCGGCGGCGGGGGAGCCCGCGGGCAGGGAGGCGAGCACCCGCTCGAGCAGCAGCCGGCCCTCGAGGAAGCTCAGGTCGACGTCGACGCCCGCGGGGATCTTCAGCCCGGCGGCGTGCTGCCAGGTGGCGACCGGGTCGGACCAGGCGTGCACCTCGAAGGTCCACGCACCCTCGGCGTCGGGGGTGACCTCGGCGACGTAGCGGTCGGGCACCTCCACGCCGACCGGCCGCATCCGCACCGGCGGGCGGCGCCGGCCGTCGGGGCCGGTCGCCACCACCTCCGCGCCGAGCTTGTCGTGACCCTCGCGGAAGACCGTCGCGAGGACCGGGAAGGGCTCACCGAGGGTGGCCTTCGCGGGACGCCGACCGAGGTCGACGACCGGGTGCACGTCCATGACGGGGATGCGTCCGACCATGCTCGCCAACCTAGCGACGTCGGGGGTGCCCGCGGCAAACCCTCCTCGGGTGAGTGCCCCACCTGCGGGGGTGGGTACGCCGACGGCGGGCGCCCCCGAGGGGACGCCCGCCGCTGGCTGGTGCTGGGTGGGAACCGCTCAGCGGGCGAAGACCTGCAGCTCCGCGGCGCGGACCGACTCGTCGCGGTCCGAGGCGCTCTTGCAGTCGACGTCGTTGAGGGGGTCGGCGTCGCCGCCCTCCCCGGCGTAGCCGGCGTAGCCGGTGCACTGGTTCTCCAGGGCCACCAGGCGCACCGCGGCCGCCCGGACCGCGCGGGGCAGCCGGAAGGAGCGCAGCGTCTGGTTCGGCGCGACGGGGCGGGGCCGCACGGCCGGGAAGGCCGCCGGGCCGGAGGTGAAGACCCGCTTCCAGCGCGCCGACGGCGAGCCGCACCGGGTCGTGCAGACCTCGAGGGCGAAGCGGCGCAGCGCGGTGAAGCGCGAGCCGGCCTCCGGGTCCTGCGCGAGCGCCACCGGCAGCTCCTCGCCCGTCGTGTCGCTCGGGCGCAGCAGCGCGCTGACCTGCAGGCGGCGCACGGTCTGCACCCCGCCGGCGAGGTCGACGGCGACGAACGGGTTGCGGCTGTCGACGCTCACGTCGGGGGCGTTGATGCCGGCCCAGTTGGTGGCCTCGGTGCCGTCGAGGAGGGCGTCGGCGTTGAGCGAGCCCGCGCTCGCGGCGAGCACCTTCGCGCCCGACCGCAGCGCGGCGAGGTTGCGCTGGCCGCGCAGGTCGAGCACCTTCGCCCGGCCGTCGCGCACCACGAGCGTGGCGCGCTGGAAGCCGTGGGTGGGCGAGGTCCGCACGATGCGGTAGGTGCCCGGGGTGAAGGAGGCGCTCGCCCCGAGCTTCGTGCCCTTGACCGTGTCGGCGACGGGGGTGCTGCGGGCCTCGTAGACGCCCACGTAGACCTTCGAGCCGGCCGGTGCGCGGAAGGTCACCCGCGCGTTCCTCGACCGCGGCGAGACGAAGCTCGGCACCGTGTCGCCCGAGTCGGCGCTGGGCGTGCGTGCGCCCTTGCCGAGCCCGCGGCGGGCGAAGGCGTCCCACATCGCCTTCTGGTTCTTCCCGCCGAAGCGCATGCGGTCGGCGGCGAGCATCGCGTCGCGGGCGTCGAGGTAGGACGTCGCGCCCTGCTGCAGCAGGAACGAGTCGAACATCAGCGCCACCCAGCGCCGGTTGCCCGGGCAGGTGACGGGGTGGCGGGGCGACTGGCCCTGGATGCCCTGGGCGCAGGCGAGCTGCAGCTGGCGGTTGCCGTAGGGGAAGCGGGCCTGGTGCTTGCGCACCAGTGCCTGGCGCACCTCCCAGTTGATGCCGTTCCAGATCTCGCCGTCGGCGTGCACCTCGTCACCGGTGGTGTCGAAGCCGTAGTTGCTCCAGTTGAGCGGGTTGCGGTTGATCGCGTAGTCGCGGATCGCGACCTCGGCGTTGCCGGTGGCGTAGGACCCGACGGCCCAGACGTTGCCGCCGGTGGAGTAGCCGTGGCTGAACTGGTACTCCGCGGCGACGAGGTCGCTCCACGACTCGCCCATCGCGCCGCCCTGCTCGGAGGTCAGGCCCTCGTCGGGCCCGCCGACCATGCGGTTGCTGATGGCGTGGGTGTACTCGTGGCCGACGATGCCCATGTCGAGGCCGCCGTCGGTGCAGGGGGCGTAGAAGGCGCCCGCGATGGGCTGGAAGAGGTACTGGTTGGTGATGCCCGGGACGCCGTCCTGCAGCGTGATCTGGTTGGCGTTGTCGCGGCCGAGGCCGGTCAGGTGGTTCGCCCCGGTGATGGCGCCGGCCTGCGCGTTGCCCGTCTCGGGGTCGCCGCCCACGCCGCCGCGGCCGAGGTTGTCGACCTGCATGTTGAAGTTCTTCTCGGTGAAGCCGAGGTAGTAGCTGTAGTCGTGCATCCGGTTGTGCGCCACGAAGAGGTTGCCGACCGAGAAGTCGACGTCGTTGCCGCCGGGCCGCAGCTGCGCGGGGTCGCACCTGCTGTTGTTCCAGGCGTCGGTGAACTCCGCGGTGTACTCCCGGGTCGGGGAGACCGGGGCCTGGAAGAGGCCGCCCGGCGTCAGCGGCGAGGCCCACGCCTCGTGGGTGTTGGCGTTGTTGCCGACCGTGGTGAACGTGCTGAGGCCCTGCGGCGGCACGGTGTCCCACGGGCCCGGCGCCGCGATGCCGCGCAGCGGCCCCGTCGACAGCGAGCAGTCGTCGTCACCGGGGAACCAGCAGCCGATCACCGAGTTGCGCGGGGTGTGGTCGGGGGTGAAGACCAGCGAGGGGTTGGCGGGGAAGAAGCGCCACTTCGGGTTGGCCTGCACGCCGTCGGTCGAGGTCTCCTCGTCGGAGGTGGTGACCACGAGGGCGTAGGGACCCAGCACGACCGGCACGGTCGGGTCGGCGAAGGGGCACACCTGCGCGCTGTAGGTGCCCGCGGGCAGCGGGTCGCCGGCGTACGTCGCGGCCTCGGGGTTGGTGCCGAGGTCGCCGCTGGTCAGCAGCTCGCCGCTCGGGCGGAAGAGCTTGACGACGTGGTCGTCGGTGGGCGCGCCCACCGAGACCGCGTTGACCTGGCGGGTGGCGTCGTCGGTGAGCTCGAAGGGGTGGCGCGGCCCGCACTCGGTGGCGGTGACGGTGCCGGTGAACTGGAAGGCGTCGGTGGAGTGCTCCACCTTGTTCTCGCGGTGCAGGACCTGCCGGGAGACGGCGTCGACCATGACGGTGAAGCCGTGCGCGGCGCCGTCCTCGGAGTCGACGACGTTGGTCTCGAGCACGGGGCGCACGGAGCCGTCGGCGAGGGCGAGCGCACGCAGTCGCACCTGCTGCTCCTGGGCGAAGCCCGGCACGCGCAGCCGGGTCCAGACGCCTGGGGTCAGGGCGTCGACGCCGCCGTCGACGACCGCGGTGATGCGCTCGGCGACGTCGTCGGTGACGCCGAGGCCGACGTCCTGGGCGGCGGTGCGCCACGCCTGCAGCGGGCTGACGGTCGCGGCCGCCGGGGCGGAGGTGGTGCGGGTGAGGGAGGAGGAGACGTACTCGACGCGACCGTTCGCGACGCCCACGGTGACCATGCTGCCGAGCGCGGGCGTGAGGGCGCCGAAGCGCTGGCGCAGCAGCACGGCGCGCCCGGGGCTCTGCGCGAGCTCCTGCACGCCGACGAGCTCGAGCGCGCGCACCTGGGCGCGGGGGAGGCCGAGCAGGGTGCTGTGGGCCTCGAGCCAGGCGCGGGCGGCGCGCTCGGGGTCGGCGGAGGCGGCGCGGCCGAGCGAGCCGGTGCGCGGCGAGATCGACGCGGGCGTGCCGAAGTCGTTCCAGCGCACGTCGGCGCCGAGCGCGGTGGCCGCGCGCAGCTGGGAGGCGAGCGGGCGGGCGAGGCCGCGGAGGTCGACGTCGGCCGGGCCGTGGGGGGAGTCGCCGAAGGTGCGCACCTCGTCGGGGTGGAGGGCGTTGCCCTCGCTGCGCACACCGGTGGTGGTGGTGGTGGCGGCGCTCGTCGCGGGGTCGGCGACGGCGGGGAGCTGGGTGAGGCCCGGGAGCAGGGTGGCGCTCGCGAGGACCGCGGCCGCGAGCCCGAGGCGGCGGCGCTGGGGTGGTGGGGTCATGAGCCCTACAACTGGTCTGGTCGGGCTCGGTTACGCCGAGGGTCTTGGATCGATCCAACCTGCACGCTAGGTTCAGGCGCGTGCGTGCCATCCGTCGCTTCACCGTCCGCCCCGTCCTGCCCGAGCCGCTGACCGCGCTGGGCACCCTGGCCGCCAACCTGCGGTGGTCGTGGCACCCGGAGACCCAGGCGCTCTTCGCTGCGGTCGACCCCGAGCGCTGGGAGGAGGTGGGCCACGACCCGGTGCGGCTGCTCGGCGCGGTGCCGGTGGGGCGGCTCGAGGAGCTGGCGGGCGACGAGGCCTTCCGGGGGCGGCTCGACGCGGCCCACGCCGACCTGGAGCGCTACCTGGTCGGCGACCGGTGGTACCAGCGTCGGCAGGCCGCCGGTGACGCGCTGCCCGCCTCGGTCGCCTACTTCTCCCCGGAGTTCGGCGTCGCGGCCGTGCTCCCGCAGTACTCCGGCGGTCTCGGCATCCTCGCCGGCGACCACCTCAAGGCCGCGAGCGACCTCGGCGTGCCGGTGGTGGCGGTCGGCCTGCTCTACCGCCACGGCTACTTCCGCCAGTCGCTCTCGCGCGAGGGCTGGCAGCACGAGACCTACCCGCTCCTCGACCCGCACGGCCTGCCGCTGACGCTGCTGCGCGAGGCCGACGGCACCGCAGCCCGCGTCACCGTCGAGACCCCCGGCGGCCCGCTCGGTGCCCGCATCTGGGTCGCGCAGGTCGGGCGGGTGCCGCTGCTCATGCTCGACTCCGACGTCGAGGACAACGCCGAGCCGCTGCGCGAGGTCACCGACCGGCTCTACGGCGGCACCACCGAGCACCGGCTGCTGCAGGAGCTGCTGCTCGGCGTCGGCGGCGTGCGCGCCCTGCGGGTGCACGCCCGCCTCACCGGGGCCCCCGAGCCCGAGGTGTTCCACACCAACGAGGGCCACGCCGGGTTCCTCGGGCTCGAGCGCGTCCGCGAGCTGACCGTCGACCCCGACGGCCCGCGGCTCGACCTCGACACCGCGCTCGAGGTCTCGCGCGCCGGCACCGTCTTCACCACCCACACCCCGGTGCCCGCGGGCATCGACCGCTTCCCGCGCGACCTGGTGGCCCAGTACTTCAGCGACGCCGGCCCGGTGGCGGGCGTCCCCGTCGAGCGCGTGCTCGCCCTGGGTGCGGAGGACTACCCGGGGGGTGACCCGGGCGTCTTCAACATGGCGGTCATGGGCTTCCGGCTGGCCCAGCGGGCCAACGGCGTCTCGCAGCTGCACGGCCACGTCTCGCGGGGCATGTTCAACGGCCTGTGGCCCGCCTTCGACGAGTCCGACGTGCCGATCGGCTCGATCACCAACGGCGTGCACGCCCCCACCTGGGTGGCCCCGGAGCTCTTCGCCCTGGCGCGCGGCGCCGGCGCGCAGCCCGGCGCCGACCCCGACGACGACGACCCGGCGGACGTCTTCGCCGCCGTCGACCGGGTCGACGCCGCCACCATCTGGTCGACCAAGCGGGTGCTGCGCGAGCGGCTGGTGCGCGACGCCCGCCGTCGGCTCCGCGCCTCCTGCGAGGAGCGGGGCGCCGCGCCCGCGGAGCTCGCCTGGACCGGCACCGCGCTCGACCCCGACGTCCTGACGATCGGCTTCGCGCGCCGCGTCCCGTCGTACAAGCGGTTGACGCTGATGCTGCGCGACCCCGAGCGCCTCAAGCGGCTGCTGCTGCACCCCGAGCGCCCGGTGCAGCTCATCATCGCCGGCAAGTCCCACCCCGCCGACGACGGCGGCAAGCGGTTGATCCAGGAGATGGTGCGCTTCGCCGACGACCCCGAGGTGCGCCACCGCATCGCCTTCCTGCCCGACTACGACATCGCGATGGCGCTACCCCTCTACCCCGGCTGCGACGTGTGGCTCAACAACCCGCTGCGCCCCTACGAGGCGTGCGGCACCTCCGGCATGAAGGCGGCGCTCAACGGCGGGCTGAACCTCTCGATCCTCGACGGCTGGTGGGACGAGTGGTACGACGGGTCGAACGGCTGGGCGATCCCCTCGGCCGACGTCGTGGCCGACGCCGACCACCGCGACGACCTCGAGGCCACTGCGCTCTACGACCTGCTCGAGCACGAGGTGGCGCCGCGCTTCTACGACGTCGACGGCGACGGGGTGCCGACGCGGTGGATCGAGATGGTGCGGCACACGATCCGCACGCTCGGCCCGAAGGTGCTGGCCTCGCGGATGGTGCGCGACTACGTCCAGCAGCTCTACGCCCCGGCAGCGACCGCCTCGGCGCAGGTCGGGGGCGACCACGCGGCGGCGGCTGCGCTGGCGCAGTGGAAGAGCCACGTGCGCAGCGGCTGGGAGGGCGTGCGCGTCGAGCACGTCGAGACCCACGGCGTGCCCGAGGTCGCCCAGGTGGGCGACACCGTCGCGGTGCACGCCTTCGTCGCCCTGGGTGCGCTGAGCCCCGACGACGTGGTGGTCGAGCTGGTGCACGGCACCACCGGCGACGGCGACGAGCTGGCCGACCCCGTCGGCGAGCCGCTGGTGCTCGCCGAGTCGTACGCCGACGGCCGGCACCGCTTCGAGGGTGCGGTCACCCTGTCCCGCACGGGCGGCTTCGGCTGCACCGTGCGGGTGCTGCCGCGCCACCCGCTGCTGGCCGGGCCGGCGGAGCTGGGGCTGGTGGCGCTGCCGGCCTGAGCGGCGACCACGCGCCCGGCCGACTCCCGCGGCCGGTCTGCCGCGCCGCCGGGTCCCGTCGCCAGGGCCGGGTCCGCGGGGACGAGGCTCAGGTGCTCACGCGCGGACCAGGTCGCTCGGCTCGAGGTCCCGGTGGTCCCCGACACCGGCGATGGTCACGGTGATCTCGGTCTCGGCGAGGAGCGTCCGGAGCACGTGCCGGACGCCGGCCTCCGCCCCGAGCGCGAGGCCGTGCACGTAGGGCCGTCCGACGAGGACGGCCTGCGCGCCCAGGGCCAGCGCCCGGTAGACGTCGGTGCCGGTGCGCACGCCCGAGCCGAAGAGCACGGCGAGCCGGCCGCCGACGGCGTCGGCGATGCGCGGCAGGGCGTCGGCCGTCCCGCCCACCCCCGGACCTCGGCGACCGCGCTCGTTCGAGACGACGACGCCGTCGAGGCCGCGCCGCGCCGCCTCGCGCGCGGTCGGCACGTCCTGGACGCCGCCGAGGACGACCGGTCCGTCCCAGGCCTGCCGGACCGCCGCGAGCGGCGCCCAGGTCTGCCCGGGTCGCGGGGGAGACAGCAGGAGGTGGGTGCAGCCGGTCGCCCGCGCCCGGGTGAGCAGCACGGGGTCGGGGCCCTGGGCGCCCGGCCAGTCCAGGCCGAACCACCGCGGCCCGGCCGGGGCGGCGACGGCGACCTCCTCGAGCGACCTGCTCGCCTGCGACGAGTGGACGTAGGTGAGCCCGAGCCCCGCCGCCGCCCGGGCGCTGGCGACCTCGCCGTCCGGGTGCGCGAGCGCCTGCCGGCCGACCGGGCCGAGGACCACCGGGGCCGGCATCGTCACGCCGAGCACCGTGGTGGTGAGGTCGCGGTCGCCGCGGTCCACGAACATGCGCGGGACGATCCGCCACGCCGCCAGCGCGCGGGCGTTCGCCCGCACCGCGGCTGCGCCGCCCGCCCACGCGAGCAGGTGGCGGCGAGCGTCCTCGGACAGCACCTCGCCCGCGGCGGACTCCAGCCTGGAGAGGTCGGTGGTGAAGATCGGCTCGATGCCGGCACCCATGCCGGCGACGTAGATCTCGGACTGGTAGGCGCCGAACGGGGCGCCGGGACCGACCGGGAGGGGGGACGGGGGGAGGGGCACGGGTGTCGCGTCGAGCGGCGCCACCCGCGGCGCGGCGAGCGCGGGCGTCGGGAGGAGGGCCGCGGCGGCGGTCGCGGCGCCGACCGCGAGGACCTGACGGCGGGTGTGCTCGGTCATGTCGGGCTCCGTCTCAGCGCGCGCGGGTCAGGGAGGAACGGGAGAGCGTGCGGTGCGTGCGGTGACGCGCGTGGCGGACCTCGTCCCGGAGCTCCTCGACGAGGCTGCGCATGACCGTCCGCGTGCCCCGCTGCCCGTCGAGCGCGAGGCCGTAGAGGTAGGGACGACCGACGAGCACGGCGTCGGCGCCCAGCGCGAGCGCCGTGAAGGCGTCGCGACCGGTGCGGATGCCGGAGTCGAAGAGCACGGGCACGGCGCCGTCGACCGCCCGGGCGATCGGGGGGAGGGCGTCGAGCGCGGCGATGGCCCCGTCGACCTGCCGTCCGCCGTGGTTCGAGACGACGATGCCGTCGATCCCCTGCCGCACCGCGATGCGGGCGTCGCGGGGGCTCTGGATCCCCTTGAGCAGGATCGGGCCGTCCCAGTTGTCGCGGATCAGCGGCAGCCGGTCCCAGCTGAGGCCGGGGTTCTGGAAGACGCGGGCGAACTGCACGCCGGTGGCCAGCGGGGACACCTCGGCCGGCGCGGGCATGTACTTCCGGCGGAAGACCGGGTCGCTCGTGTAGTTCGCGATGCCCTTGTCCTCCAGGAACGGTGAGTACCCGATGTCCAGGTCGAGGGGCCGCCAGCCGAGCAGCGTCGTGTCCAGCGTGATGACCAGGTGGGTGTAGCCGGCGGCCGCGGCGCGGCGCAGGAAGGACACCGTCAGCTCGTCGTCGGTCGGCCAGTAGAGCTGGTACCACCGCGAGCCGTCGCCGTTGGCCGCGGCGACGTCCTCCATCGCGTAGGCGCCCTGCGTCGAGTGCACGTAGGTGAGCCCGAGCTGGGCCGCCGCGCGGGCGCTGGCGAGGTCGCCGTCGGGGTGCGCGAGCGTCTGCACGCCGACCGGCGCGAAGAGGACCGGCGCGGGCATGCGCGTGCCCAGGATGGTGGTGCTGAGGTCGACCCTGTCCGGCCTGCGGCCCACGCGCGGCTTGACCCGCCAGCGCCGGAAGGCCGCGGCGTTGGCCCGCGTGGTGTCCCTGCTCCCCGCCCCCGCGCGGATGTAGCCGAGGGCCTCGGGGCTCAGCTCCGCGGCGGCTCGCGCCTCCAGCTGGGCGAGGCCGCCAGGGGCGGCCGTCTCCGTCGTCGTCACGTCGGGGGAACGAGCCACCCGGCCGTCGGGCTACGGGTGCGGCGTGGAGGTGTCAGTCCTCGCGCAGCACCAGCACCGCGCGGCCGGCGAGGTCCACGTCGCCGCCGGCGACGACGCGGGTGCCCTCGGGGACGGCGGGGTCGGTGCTGAGCACGACCGACCCGGCGTGCACCCAGTCGTTCTCCGGCAGGTGCAGCGTGACCGGGTCGGGGGAGGCGTTCAGCCAGATGACGAAGGACTTGTCCACCTGCTGCTCCCCGCGGGGCCCGGGGGAGCGCAGGGGAGCCCCGGAGACGAACATGCCGACCACGCGCAGCCCGTCGTCGTGCCAGTCGTCCGGGGTCATCTCCCGTCCTGACGGGTGCAGCCAGGCGAGGTCCTTCGGGCCGTCCTGCAGCGCGGGCCGGCCCTCGAACCAGTGCCGCTGGCGCAGCGCCGGGTGCTCGCGGCGCAGCCGCAGCGCCGTGCGGGTGACCTCGTAGACGTCGATCCACGCGTCGTCGGCGCGCCAGTCGACCCAGGAGACCTCGTTGTCCTGGCCGTAGGCGTTGTTGTTGCCCCGCTGGGTGCGCCCGCGCTCGTCGCCCGCGGTGATCATCGGGACACCGGCTGACAGGCAGAGCGTGGCCATGAGGTTGGCCGCCTGCCGCCGCCGGAGCGCGCGCACGCCCGCGTCGTCGGTCTCGCCCTCGACGCCGTGGTTCCACGACCGGTTGTTGTCGGTGCCGTCGCGGTTGTCCTCGCCGTTGGCCTCGTTGTGCTTGCGGTCGTAGGAGACCAGGTCGCGCACGGTGAAGCCGTCGTGCGCGGTCACGAAGTTGACCGACGCGTACGGCGAGCGCCCGTCGTCGGCGTACAGGTCGCTGGAGCCGGCGAGCCGGGTCGCGACCGTGCGCACCCCGGAGGTGTGGCCGCGCCAGAAGTCCCGGACGGTGTCGCGGTACTGGTCGTTCCACTCGATCCACGGCGGCGGGAACTCGCCGACGCGGTAGCCGTCCATCGAGGCGTCCCAGGGCTCGGCGATGAGCTTCACGTGGCGCAGCACCGGGTCCTGGCCGATGGCCGTGAGCAGGTGGGAGCCCATGTCGACCTCGTAGCCGATGCGGGTGAGGGCCGACATCAGGTCGAAGCGGAAGCCGTCGACGTGCATCTCGGTGACCCAGTAGCGCAGCGAGTCGAGGATCAGCCGCAGCGCGTGGGGCTGGGAGGCGTCGACGGTGTTGCCGCAGCCGGTGACGTCCCAGTAGGTGTCGACCCGGGCGGCGGACGGGTCCGACGGGTCCGGCAGCACCTTCTTGTAGAAGGAGTCGTCGAAGCCGCGGAAGGACAGCGTCGGCCCGAGCGGGCCCGCCTCGGCGGTGTGGTTGTAGACCACGTCGAGGATCACCTCGATGCCGGCGGCGTGGAGGTCCTTCACCATCTGCTTGAACTCCGTGACCTGCTGGCCGCGGTCGCCCGACGCGCTGTAGGCACCGTGCGGGGCGAAGAACCCGATCGAGTTGTATCCCCAGTAGTTGACCAGCCCGTGCTCGGCCAGGCCCGGCTCGGAGGTGTGCTGGTGCACGGGCAGCAGCTCGACGGCGGTGACGCCGAGGTCGCGGAGGTAGTCGGTGACCGCCGGCGTCGCGAGCCCGGCGTACGTGCCGCGCAGGTGCTCGGGCACCCGGTCGTGCAGCTGGGTGAAGCCCTTGACGTGCAGCTCGTAGAGCACGGTGTCGCGCCAGCGGCGGCGCATCGGCACCTCGCCGCCCCAGTCGAAGTGCTCGTCGACGACCACGCTGCGCCCGGTGCACGGGGCGGAGTCGAGGTCGCTGCGCTCCTGCGGCGAGCCGAGCACGTAGCCGAACAGCTCCGGGCCGGGGACGACCTCGCCCGAGACGGCACGGGCGCACGGGTCCAGCAGCAGCTTGGCGGGGTTGAAGCGCAGCCCGGCGTCGGGGTCCCAGGGGCCGTCCACGCGGTAGCCGTAGCGGGTGCCCGGGCCGACGCCCGGCAGCGCGCCGTGCCAGATGCCGAGCGACTGCTCGGTCAGCTGGTGGCGCACCTCGCGCCCGTGCTCGGTGCCGTCGTCCTCGAAGACGCACAGCCACACCGCGGTCGCGCGGGGTGCGTGCACCGCGAAGTTGGTCGCCTCGCCGTCCCAGGTCGCGCCCAGGGGCCAGTTGCGACCCGGCCAGACCGAGGCGGTCTGCCCGAGGTGGGTCCACATGCCGGGGGTCACGGGTGGCATCCTCCCCGATGGCGGCGCTCGCCGCCGACACTTGCCCCGAGCAGGTGCCGGACCGGAGATGAGGTGGACCACATGGCTGACCTGGGTGACAACGTGCGGTTGGAGGTCGAGGACGGCGTCGCGACCCTCCGGCTCGACCGCCCGAAGATGAACGCGCTCGACGTGGCGACCCAGGAGGGCATCCGCGCCGCCGCGCACGAGGCCACCGAGCGCGACGACGTCCGCGCCGTCGTCGTCTACGGCGGGGAGCGGGTCTTCGCCGCGGGCGCCGACGTCAAGGAGATGTCGACGATGTCGCACCTCGACATGGTCAAGCGCTCCCACGGCCTCATCTCGGCGTTCACCGCCGTCGCCCGCATCCCCAAGCCGACCGTCGCGGCGCTCACCGGCTACGCCCTCGGCGGCGGCTGCGAGCTCGCCCTGTGCTGCGACCTGCGCTTCACCGCGGAGGACGCCAAGCTCGGTCAGCCCGAGGTGCTCCTCGGCATCATCCCGGGCGCCGGCGGCACCCAGCGCCTGAGCCGCCTCGTCGGCCCGTCCCGGGCCAAGGACCTCATCTTCACCGGCCGCTTCGTCGACGCCGAGGAGGCGCTGCGCATCGGCCTGGTCGACCGCGTCTGCCCGCCCGACCAGGTGTACGCCGAGGCGATGGCGTGGGCGCGCCAGTTCACCACCGGTGCGGCGCTGGCGCTGCGCGCGGCGAAGGAGGCGGTCGACCGCGGCCTCGAGGTGGACCTCGAGACCGGCCTGGAGATCGAGCGCCAGCAGTTCGCCGCGCTCTTCGCCACCGAGGACCGCACGCTCGGCATGGGCTCCTTCGTCGAGCACGGCCCGGGCAAGGCGACCTTCGTCGGGCGCTGAGCGCCCGCGCCCGCCGGGCCCGGGCGCGACCCGGACATCCGTCGGGCGACCCGCGACGAAGGGGGAGTGACCGCGCGGCCCACCCGTGACAGGGTGGGCGCGCGGCAGCCGCGGCACGGTGCCGCGTCGACCGCACCAGGAGGAGACCGCCGTGCTGGGCAAGACGAAGAAGCCGACCGCGACCCACGACGAGACCGAGGGCGCTGCGGCCCCGCAGACCCGCGCCAGCCGCACCTCGCGCCCGCGCCCGTCGATCGACGTGACGGCCGCCGCCGTGCGCACCCGGGTCGCGCAGCTGCTGTGGCTGGTCGCGGTCGTCGCGGCCCTCTTCCTCGCCGTCGGCGCGCTGCTGGTCGCTCTCGACGCCAACGAGGCCAACGACCTGGTCGACTTCGTCGTCTCCGGCGCCGGGGTGGTCGACCTCGGCATCTTCTCCCGCGAGGCCGGCGAGGGGATCTTCGACTTCTCCGGCGACAACGCCGACACCAAGCGGGCCCTGGTCAACTGGGGCATCGGCGCCGTCGCGTGGCTGGTCGTCGGCAAGCTCGTCGAGCGCGTCGTCCAGCCCTGACCGACGCCCGCCCGGCCTGCCCGCACCACCCGTCGTACGCCTGCGGGGGCCTGTGACGTGAGCCACCGGTCGCATCCGTTCCGGTGCTCGTGACTCGCGGGTAGCCTCGCAGCACACCCGACTGCACAGGAGGGGCCTCCCCGGCCAACTGCCATGAACATTGTCGTTTGCGTGAAGTACGTGCCCGACTCGACGGGCGACCGACACTTCGAGGACGACGGCACGGTCGACCGTGTCGGCGTCGAGGGTCTGCTCTCGGAGCTCGACGAGTACGCCGTGGAGCAGGCGTTGCAGCTGAAGGAGAAGCGCGAGGGCGAGGACGTCACCGTCATCGCGCTGTGCGTGGGCCCGGAGAAGGCCACCGACGCCGTCCGCAAGGCGCTGCAGATGGGCGCCGACAAGGGCTACCTCGTCTCCGACGAGGCCATCGCCGGCTCCGACTACCTCGCCACGTCGCTGGTGCTCGCCGAGGCCGTGAAGAAGGTCGGCGAGACCGACGGCCAGGTCGACCTCGTGATGTGCGGCATGGCCTCGACCGACGCCTCCGGCTCGGTCGTGCCGGCGATGCTCGCCGAGCGCCTCGACCTGCCGCAGCTCACCTTCGCCGCCGTGGTGGAGAGCCAGGGCGACCAGGTGCGCATCAAGCGCGACTCCGACACCGCCACCGAGGTCGTCGGCGGCACGATGCCGCTGGTGCTCTCGGTGACCGACCAGACCGGCGAGGCGCGCTACCCCTCCTTCAAGGGGATCATGGCGGCGAAGAAGAAGCCGCTCGAGACCTGGTCGCTCGCCGACCTCGGCGTCGAGGCCGAGAAGGTCGGGCTGTCGGTGGCGTGGTCGGCCGTGGAGGACACCACCGCCCGTCCGCCGCGCACGGCCGGCGAGATCGTGACCGACGAGGACGGCTCGGGCGCCAAGGCGCTCACCGACTTCCTCGCCGCCAAGAAGTTCATCTGAGCAGGACGAGGAGAAGACATGTCTGAGGTCCTGGTCGTCGTCGACCACGTCGACGGCGCGGTCCGCAAGCCGACCCTCGAGCTGCTGGCCCTCGCCAAGCGCATCGGCGAGCCCGCCGCCGTGTTCTTCGGCAGCCCCGACAAGGGCGCCGAGGTCGCGAGCAAGCTCGGCCAGTTCGGCGCCGAGAAGGTCTACGTCGTCGACGACGCGCAGATCAAGGGCTACCTCGTGGCCCCGAAGGCCGAGGCCCTGCAGCAGCTGGTCGAGAAGACCAGCCCCGCCGCGGTGCTCTTCGTCTCCGGCTACGAGGGCAAGGAGGTCGCCGGTCGCCTGGCGATCAAGCTCGGCGCCGGCATCATCACCGACGCCGTCGACGTCGAGGCCGGCCCCGAGGGCCCGGTCACGACGCAGTCGGTCTTCGCGGGCAACTACACCGTCAAGGCGAAGGTCACCCACGGCACCCCGCTGATCACGGTCAAGCCCAACTCCACCTCGCCGGAGGAGTCCGGCGCGGCCGGCACGGTCGAGGAGTTCGCGGCGACCATCAGCGACGGCGCCAAGAAGGCGCAGATCGTCGCCCAGCAGCCCCGCAAGTCCTCGGGTCGCCCCGAGCTGACCGAGGCGGCCATCGTGGTCTCGGGCGGTCGCGGCACCGGCGGCAACTTCGAGCCCGTCGAGGGCCTCGCCGACGCCCTGGGCGCGGCGGTCGGCGCCTCGCGCGCCGCGGTCGACTCGGGCTGGATGCCCCACACCTTCCAGGTGGGACAGACCGGCAAGACCGTCTCGCCGCAGCTCTACGTCGCCAACGGCATCTCGGGTGCGATCCAGCACCGCGCCGGCATGCAGACCTCGAAGACGATCGTCGCGGTCAACAAGGACGAGGAGGCGCCGATCTTCGAGCTCGTCGACTTCGGCGTCGTCGGCGACCTGCACAGCGTGCTGCCGGCCGCGACCGAGCAGATCACCGCGCGCAAGGGCTGAGCCCCGCACCACCTCTCGAGACCGGAAGTCCCCGTGCACCTGGTGCACGGGGACTTCCGCTGTCCCGGGGGTTTGCTCACCCACCGGCACGCGCTCGTCAGCCGGGCAGGTCGACGTCGCACCCCGGGCCGCAGCGGCGCGGGCTGCCCTGCCAGCCGCGGCACCGCAGGACGCCGGCGACCACCGCCGCCAGGCGGCACGGGGTGAGCACCGTGCCCCACCGCGCCCGCAGGGTCAGGTCGCCTCGCGCCGCGCTCGCGAGGTCGCGCTCGAGGTCGCGCCACTGTGCGGCAGCAGGGTCGTGCCCCACGCGTCCGTCGAGCTCGACCCGGACGTCGTAGGCGTAGCGGACGTCGCAGTAGGTCACCGCGCCGGAGGCCTCGTCGAGCGTGCGCACCTGCCGCGCGCCCTCCGGGAGCCCGTGCGCACGCTCGACGTCGCGCAGGTAGCGGCGCTCCAGTGCCGAGCGGGCCCCTGCCGTGACGTCGCCGACCACCTCGGCGAGGAGCGCGCGCCGCGGGAGCCGGGTCATGGTGGCGAGGGTGGCGGCCAGCCGCGCGCCGGTGGTGCGCCGGCTCTGCACGACGTCGCCGAGCACCGCGGCCGCTGCGTCGTCCGTGCGGCACGCGGACGCCGCGGTGAGGGCGGCGTGCTCGAGCCGGGTGCGCGGAGGGTGGAGGCCGTCGCGCACCTGTGCTGCCCAGTCACCCAGACGTCGTACGCGCACGTCCGGCGCCGGACGTGCCCGCCGTGCCGCCGGCACGACCACGTGGACGACCCCGTCGTCGCGGTCGAGGAAGAGCCCGTCGGCCCGCAACGACGACCACCCCGAGAGCGCGGCCGGCGCGTGGGCCAGGACCGCTGCCCAGGCGCGCTGCTCTCGGGTCGGCGGACCGGTGTGGTCGACGAAGACGCCCGGGTGGATGCGCGCCCACTCGCGCCGACGCAGCTGCCGCGCGACGTGCACGTCGCCGAGCCCGAGGTCGCGTGCCTGGCGGCGGCTGACCACACCGGCCTGCCGCGACTGCAGGGCTCGCAGCCCGACGAGGTCCGCTTGGTCCACCCGAGAAGGGTGCCGCGAACCGCTCGGTCGTGCGCCCGGCCTGGGGTGAGCCTGTGGACGGCGGCGACACCGGACGTCCCTGTGCACCAGGTGCACGGGGACATCCGCTGTCTCCGCCTCGGCCACCGGGCGGCTCGCCCGGTCCTCACCGTGGACGGTCGCGGCCCGACCTCGCGCGGCAGACCTAGGCTCGGCACCATGGCTGAGACGGATGGCCCCGACGTCCTCGAGACCGCCCGGCGCGCGCGCGAGGCCTCGCGCGCGCTCGCGCTGGCGACCCGGCAGACCAAGGACGCCGCGCTCCACGCGATGGCCGACGCCCTGCTCGCGCAGGCCGCCACGGTGCTCGCGGCCAACGCCGAGGACGTCGCGCGCGCCGAGGAGGCGGGCACGGCGGCCGGCATCGTCGACCGGCTCCGCCTCGACGACGACCGGCTCGCGGGCATGGCGCAGGGCCTGCGCGACGTGGCGGCGCTGCCCGACCCCGTCGGCGAGGTGGTGCGCGGCGGCACGCTCCCCAACGGCCTCGAGCTGCGCCAGCTGCGGGTGCCCTTCGGCGTGGTCGGGATCATCTACGAGGCGCGCCCCAACGTCACCGCCGACGCCGCAGGCCTGTGCCTGAAGTCGGGCAACGCCGTGCTGCTGCGCGGTTCCTCGAGCGCCCGGTCGAGCAACGCGGCCGTCGTGGCCGTGCTGCGCGACGCGGTCGAGGGCGTCGGCCTGCCCGCCGACGTGGTGCAGCTCGTGCCCGGCGACACCCACGACTCGGTCAAGGCGCTCATGCGCGCCCGCGGCCTCGTCGACGTGCTGGTGCCGCGCGGCGGTGCCGGGCTCATCCGCAGCGTGGTCGAGGAGTCGACCGTGCCGGTGATCGAGACGGGGGTCGGCAACTGCCATGTGTACGTCGACCGCGCGGCCGACCTCGACAAGGCGCTCGCCGTCGTGATCAACGCCAAGACCCACCGCACCAGCGTGTGCAACGCCGCGGAGACGCTGCTCGTCCACGAGGACGTGGCCCACCAGTTCCTGCCCGTGGTCATCGAGGCGCTGCAGGAGCGCGGCGTGACGATCCACGGCGACGACCGGTTCTGCGAGTACGACGGCGTGGTGCCGGCCACCGACGAGGACTGGGCCGAGGAGTACCTCTCGCTCGACCTCGCGGCCGCCGTCGTCGGCGACCTCGACGAGGCGCTCGAGCACGTGCGCCGCTGGTCGAGCCAGCACTCCGAGGCGATCGTCACCGAGGACCAGGCGGCGGCGCGCCGCTTCGTCGCCGAGGTCGACTCCGCCGCCGTGCTCGTCAACGCCTCGACCCGCTTCACCGACGGCGGCGAGTTCGGCTTCGGCGCCGAGATCGGCATCAGCACCCAGAAGCTGCACGCCCGCGGCCCGATGGGGCTCCCGGAGCTCACCTCGACGAAGTTCGTCGTCACCGGCGACGGCCACGTGCGCTGACCGGCACCGACCGTCGGTGCGGCGGCGGGGCCGGACCCCCGGTATCCTCGACGCCATGCCGACGCTGACCTCCCCGCTCGTGACCCTCGCCGCCGAGGCCGGGCACTCCGAGCTGCCGATCCACCCCTACCTCATCGGCGCGATCACGCTCGCGGTCCTGCTCGCGCTGGTCATCGCCCTCGTCGCCTTCGGTGGCGGTCGCGAGCACTCCTGAGGTGCCGGCCGCGCAGCCCGCAGGTCCCGCGGCCGGGGCCCCTGCCGGCTCCGGGCCCCGTCGGGTGGGGGTCATGGGCGGCACCTTCGACCCCGTGCACCACGGCCACCTCGTGGCCGCCTCGGAGGTGCAGGCGTGGTTCGGCCTCGACGAGGTGGTCTTCGTGCCCACCGGCGACCCGTGGCAGAAGTCGGACCGCCAGGTCTCGGCGGCCGAGCACCGCTACTTGATGACGGTGGTCGCCACGGCGAGCAACCCCCGCTTCACCGTCAGCCGCGTGGACGTCGACCGCGCGGGCCCGACGTACACGATCGACACGCTGCGCGACCTCGCCGCGGCGATGCCCGACGCCGAGCTCTACTTCATCACCGGCGCCGACGCGCTGGCCGAGATCTTCACCTGGCGCGACGCCGCCGAGCTCTTCGAGCTCGCGAACTTCGTCGGCTGCACGCGCCCGGGCTACACCATGGACGACGCCACCCTGGCCGCCATCCCCGCCGACCGCGTGACGATGGTCGAGATCCCCGCGCTCGCCATCTCCTCCACCGACTGCCGCGAGCGCACCCGCCGCGGCGAGCCGGTGTGGTACCTCGTGCCGGACGGCGTCGTCCAGTACATCGCCAAGCACGACCTCTACGCCCGGAGCTGACACCGTGACCGCCACCGACCACGCCCTCGAGCTCGTGCAGGCCGCCGCCCGCGCGGCCAGCGACAAGCTCGCCCAGCAGATCGTCGCCTTCGACGTGAGCGAGCAGCTCGCGATCACCGACGCCTTCGTGCTCGCCTCGGCGAGCAACGACCGCCAGGTCAAGGCGGTGGTCGACGAGGTCGAGGACCGCCTGCGCGACCTCGGCGCCAAGCCCGTGCGCCGCGAGGGCCAGCGCGACGGCCGCTGGGTGCTCATCGACTACGGCGAGATCGTCGTGCACGTCCAGCACGAGGAGGAGCGCCGCTTCTACGCCCTCGAGCGGCTGTGGCGCGACTGCCCCACGATCTCGCTGCCTGAGGACGTCACCGGCCCGCCGGCGCAGGGCCAGGCCGTGACCGACCGCGGCGACCTCGACGACCGGGCGGACCTCGACGACCGCCCCGACCTGGACGACCCCGAGGCCCCGGCCCCGGCCCCGCCGTCGGCGTGAGCGCCACGCGCCTGCTCCTGCTGCGCCACGGCCGCACCGCCTGGAACGACGCGGCCCGCATCCAGGGCCAGGCCGACGCCCCGCTCGACGAGGTCGGCCACGCCCAGGCACGCGCCGTCGCGCCGGTGGTCGCCGCGATGCGGCCCGACGTGCTGTGGTCCAGCGACCTCTCGCGGGCGGCGGACACCGCGTCCTACCTCGCCCAGGCCGCGGGGCTCGTCCTCGTGCGCGACCGGCGGCTGCGCGAGACCGGGCTGGGGGAGCGGCAGGGCACGACGCACGCCGACTACGTCCGCGAGCACCCCGAGGAGTACGCCGCCTTCCGCGCCGGCGACTTCGACGTCGTGCCCGGCGGGGAGCGGGGCGCCGACGTGCGGGAGCGGATGGTGAGCGCCCTGCGCGACCTGCTCGACGCCGTGCCGGCGGGCGGGCTCGGCGTCGCCGTCACCCACGGCCACGCCGCCAAGCACGCGGTCGCGGGCCTCCTCGGCTGGCCGCCGGAGGCGCACCTGGGGCTGCACGGCCTCGACAACTGCGGCTGGGCACTGCTCGACCGCCCCAGCGGCGACGCCCCGCCCGGACCGCTGCGGCTGCGGGCGTGGAACCAGCACCTCGACGCCGTGCCCGACCCACGACCGGCCCCGCTGCCGACCCCCGATTTCGACTCGTCGGCGGGTTGTTGCTAGTGTTCCCGAGTCGTCAGGGCCCCCGGGCTCCGACGACCGGCTCGGGGCTGTGGCGCAGCTGGTAGCGCACCTGCATGGCATGCAGGGGGTCAGGGGTTCGAGTCCCCTCAGCTCCACCGAGACGACAGGCCGGTCACCGCACGCGGTGGCCGGCCTCTCGCGTCCTCGGAGCGGGACGCGCGGCTACCCTCGGCGCGTGCCCGCCGACCCGACCGCCGACCCCGCCCTGCCTGCCGCGCTGCCCACCTGGGACGACGCGGCCCGCCCCACCACCACGGCGTACGCCGAGGTCGACGCCGCCGCGCGGGCCCACGGCGACCACCTGCGGCTGATCCACGACGTGTACCGCGACGGCCTGCGCCGCGCCGCCGAGGTGCTCGGGCGCGTCGCCGACGGCACCGCGGAGGTGGGGGAGGCACGCTCCGCGCTGCACGACGTGGGGCTGCGCGCGGCCTACGACCAGCTCGGCTCCTTCTGCGGCCAGCTGTGCCGCGGCATCGAGGTGCACCACCGCATCGAGGACGCCCACCTCTACCCGGCGCTCCGCGCCGCCGACGAGGCGGAGCTCGGCGCGGTGCTCGACCGGCTCGTCGACGAGCACGACGTGGTGCACGCGCTGCTGCTGCACCTCGACGAGGCGTTGCTGCGCCTCGCGCGACCCGAGGCCGGCCCGGGCGACCTCGCGCACCTGCGGCACGGCTTCGACCACCTCGTGCGGCTGCTCGAGTCGCACTTCCGCTACGAGGAGGAGCAGCTCGGCGGCGCCCTCGGCGTGCACCGCGTGCCGGTCTGAGGGTGAGGCCCGGGTGAGGTGAGCCGGCGGCCGTTCGTGGGAACGTCCTTGCCGTGCACAACCTCACCGGGGCCGCGCTCGCCGCGGGCGACGCCGACCGGTCGCTGCGCCTCGACGCCGGCTGGGTCGACTACCTGCTGATCGGGCTCTACTTCGCCTTCGTGCTGGGCGTGGGCGTCCTGGCGCGCCGCTCGGTCTCGAGCAGCATCGACTTCTTCCTCTCCGGGCGCGCGCTGCCGGCGTGGGTGACGGGGCTGGCCTTCGTCTCGGCCAACCTGGGCGCGGTCGAGATCGTCGGGATGTCGGCCAACGGCGCCGACATCGGGCTGGCGACCATGCACTACTTCTGGGTCGGCGCCGTGCCCGCGATGCTCTTCCTCGGCGTCGTGATGATGCCGTTCTACTACGGCTCGAAGGTGCGCAGCGTCCCGGAGTTCATGCGGCGCCGCTTCGGCACGGGCGCCCACCTCGTCAACGCGCTCAGCTTCGCGGTGGCGCAGCTGCTCATCGCGGGCATCAACCTGTCGCTGCTCGCCGTGGTGCTGGAGGTGCTGCTCGGCTGGTCGCTCTACCTCAGCCTGGTGGTCGCCGCTGCGATCGTGCTGACCTACACCGCGCTGGGCGGGCTCTCGGCGGCGATCTACAACGAGGTGCTGCAGTTCTTCGTCATCGTCGCCGCCCTCGTGCCGCTCACCTTGCTGGCGCTCAACAGCGTGGGTGGCTGGAGCGGGCTGAAGGAGCGCGTGGCCGAGAGCCCCGGCGGCTCCGAGCAGCTCTCGACGTGGCCGGGCACGGCGCTCAGCGGCTTCGACAGCCCGATCCTCTCGGTCGTCGGCATCGTGCTCGGCCTCGGCTTCGTGCTGTCCTTCGGCTACTGGACGACCAACTTCGTCGAGGTCCAGCGGGCGATGGCGTCGAGCTCGATGTCGGCCGCGCGCCGGGCGCCGGTGATCGGCGCCTTCCCGAAGATGTTCATCCCCTTCGTGGTGGTCGTCCCGGGCATGATCGCCGCGGTCTCCGTGAGCGAGCTGGTCGACCTGAAGGCGGGGGAGGCCAACGGGGCGGAGTACGACGACGCGATCCTCTACCTGATGCGCGACCTGCTGCCCGACGGCATGCTCGGGGTCGCGATCGCCGGCCTGCTGGCCTCCTTCATGGCGGGCATGGCGGCCAACATCTCGGCCTTCAACACCGTCTTCTCCTACGACCTGTGGCAGCAGTACGTCGTGAAGGACCGGCCCGACGGCTACTACACGCGGGTGGGGCGCTGGGCCACCGTCGCCGCCACCGTGGCGGCCATCGGGACGGCGCGGCTCGCGGCGTCCTACGACAACATCATGGACTACCTCCAGACGCTCTTCGGCTTCTTCAACGCCCCCCTCTTCGCCACCTTCATCCTCGGCATGTTCTGGAAGCGGATGACGCCGACGGCCGGCTGGGCGGGGCTGGTGGCCGGCACGGCGTCGGCCATCGGCGTGTGGGTCCTGAGCGGCGACGTCACCGGCACCATCACCCTCGCGGGGCAGGGCGCGGCCTTCGTCGCGGCGGGGGTCGCCTTCGCCGTGGACATCGTCGTCAGCGTCGTCGTCAGCCTCGCCACCAGGCCCCGAGCGGAGTCCGAGCTGCGCGGCCTCGTCTGGTCGCTGACCCCGAAGGAGGACTTCCACGACCCGGAGGAGGCGACGCTGCCGTGGTGGCAGCGGCCCACCCGCCTCGCCGCGGTCGGCCTGGTCGTCGTCCTCGCCCTCAACGTCGCGTTCGCCTGAGGAGGCACCCGTGAGCAGCAGCGAGACCACCGGCGGCGCCGGGAGCGGGACGGGCGAGCGGGAGCCGCAGGCCCACCGGGCCGGGGCCTTCGACATCCGTGTCTTCATCGGCGCCCTGCTCGGCCTCTACGGCGCGATCCTCCTCGCCACGTCCGTCCTCGGCACGACCGAGGCGGAGCTCGAGAAGGCGGGCGGGGTCGACGTCAACCTGTGGACCGGCCTCGCGCTCCTCCTGGCCGCGGCCGCCTTCGTGGCGTGGGCGCGGCTGCGTCCCGTGGTCGTCCCGGCGGAGCCCGACGAAGCGGGCGAGGAGCCCTCTCCGCGCTAGCCTGCACCGTGCAACGACGTCGCCCCTGGCGTACGTCGAGGGTGCAGGACCGAGGGGCCGCCACGGGCGGTCGGGCAGGAGCAGCAGGGGTGTCACCGAGCGCAGGAGCGCGCAGCCCGCTGCCGGTCCTCGTCACCGCCGTCCTCGTGGTCGCGACCGCCCAGCAGCTGCTGATCCCGGTCATCGCGCCCCTCGCGCGCCAGGTGGGCCTCGCCGAGGTCTCGGTGGGCTTCGTGATGACCTGCGCGGCCCTCGTCTACGCCGTCACCAGCCCGCTGTGGGGGCGGGCCGTGGACCGCGTGGGCCACCGCCGGGTGCTCGTGGGCGGGCTGGTGCTCGCGCTGGCCGGGCTGGCCGGCTTCGCCGTCGTCAGCGACCTCGCGCTCGGCCGGCAGCTGCGCGGCGACCCCGCGATCGTCTCCCTCATGGTGCTGACCCGCAGCGTGCTCTTCGGCGCCGGCATGGGTGCGGTGCCGGTGGCCGCGATGTCGTGGGTCGCGGCCAACACGGCGACGACGAGCGAGCGGGTGGCGGGCCTGAGCCGCATCGGAGCGGTGCAGGGCCTCGCGATGGCGCTCGGCCCGGCCATCGGCGGCCTGCTGGCCGTGCTCGGGTTGCTGGCGCCCGTCTGGCTCGCCCCGGCGCTGGTCGTGCTGGTCCTCCTGGGCGTCCTCGTGGCCCTGCCGCGGCGCCCGCGTGCGGTGCCGGCCGTCGACGGCACGGGCGCGGCCGTCACGCCGCTGCCCCGGGTCGCGCTGCGGCCCTGGGACGCCCGGCTGTGGCCGGTGATGGTCGTCGGCTTCGGCATCTTCCTCAGCCTGGGGCTCACGGTGGTGCCCCTCGGCTTCCTGGTGCAGGACCGCCTCGGCGTGACCGGCACCGAGGCGGTCCGCGCCGCCGCGGTGGTCTCCTCCTGCGCCGGCATCGCGATGGTGGTGGTGCAGGGCCTCGTCGTCCCGCGGCTCGGCTGGGCGCCCTGGCGGCTGCTGCGCACCGGGGTGCCGGTCGCCGGGCTCGCCGTGCTGGGCCTCGTCGTCGCCGACACCCAGGTGTGGATGTGCGCGGCCATGGCGGGCGTCGCGGCGGGCGTCGGGCTCGCCGCCCCGGGCTACACCTCCTCGCCCACGCTGCTCGTCGGGCCCGACGAGCAGGGCTCGGTGGCGGGCCTGGTGCAGATGGTCACGGGTGCGACCTTCGTGCTCGGCCCGCTCAGCGGCTCCGCGCTCTACGCCGTGGCCCCGGAGCTGCCCTTCGTCGCCGCCGCCGTGATGTGCGGTCTCGGCACCGCCTTCGTGTGGGTGCGCCGCTCGCCGGTGCCGGCGGTCGCGGTCGGCGCCCCGGTGCCCGCGGCAGACCCCGAGGCCGCCCCCGCCACTGACCCCGAGGCCGACCCGACCGCCGCCACGCAGGCGGCGGCGACCGAGGAGGTCACGACCGCAGCCGCGGTCCGAACGTGAGGGAGAACGGGTCGGCCAGCAGGTGCAGCACGGGGCGGGCGCCGTCGAGCCAGCCCAGGGGACCGTCGGCCGGGAGCTCCCACGTCGCCGAGGCCCGTCGCACGCGCCCGCCCGCCCGGATGCGGGTCGCGACGGTCTCGCCGGCCAGGGTCTGCACGACCCGGCCGACCAGCGGCAGCGGCAGCCGGAGCGCCGGGCCGCGCGCCGCGGCGTACGTCGCGCGGGCCGCGACCCGGCCGTCGACCAGCGCCGCCGTGGTGGCGGCGCCGGCGCGGCCCGTCGGTGCGGCGGTGCCGTCCGGGAAGTCGGCGAGGTCCTTGGGGATGCCCCACAGCCCCCGGCCCCCGGCCAGGCTGACCTCGCTGTCGACCCAGATGTCGGTGATGCTGAGCGCGACGCCGCGCCCGTGCCGCGCGAGGACGCCGGCGAGGAGCTCGTGGTAGGCCATGAGTCCGGTCGGGGCGTAGTCGACGAACGCGGTGACGGCGAGGGCGCGGCCGCGCGCGACCAGCGGCCGGGCGCCGTCGGGCAGGGCCGGCACGCGCGCCGCGTCGACGCGCCAGGCACCGACCTGGCCGGTGCCCTCGAGGTCCCAGGGCTCGGGCGGGTAGGCGGTCACGACGAGACCTCCTCGGGGGTGCGGTGGACGACGTGCAGCGGCAGCAGCCGCAGGGCCGCCGGCGCGCCGGGCGGCACGACCGGCGCCCGCGGGGGCACCGGCGCGAGCCGCTCGTAGGGCGCGCCGAGCGGCGGCCGCGGGTCGCGCTCGCCCTTGTTGGGCCACAGTGCGGTCGCGCGCTCGGCCATCGCGGTGATGGTGAGCGAGGGGTTCACGCCGAGGTTGGCCGCGACGACGGAGCCGTCGACCACGTGCAGGCCGGGGTGGCCGTGCACGCGGTGGTAGGGGTCGACCACGCCGTGCTCCGCGTCGAGACCCACCGGGCAGCCGCCGGTGAAGTGCCCGGTGATCGGCACGTCGACGAGGTCGGTCACCCCGGCGCCGGCCACCCCGTCCATGTGGCGGGCGGCGCGGCGCGCGACGTCGTGCGCGGCCGGGATCCAGGTGGGGTTCGGCTCGCCGATGCCCTGCCGGGTCGTCATCCGCCGGCCCCAGGGACGCCGCACGGTGAAGGTGGTCAGCGAGTTGTCGAGGCTCTGCATCACCAGGAACGGCACGGTCTGCTGCGACCACCGGCGGGGGTCGTGCAGGCGCGGCAGGTCGCGCCGCTGCCGCCACAGCTCGCGCACTGCCAGGGCGAGCCGCGGCCGCCCCGGCTCGGGGTCGGTCAGGACCGCCATCATCAGGCCCATCGTGCCGGACCCCTTGCCGTAGCGGCACGGCTCGACGTGGGTGTCGCCGTCGACGTGCACGGAGGAGGTGATCGCCACGCCCTCGCTGTAGTCGACGTCGTCGCCGCGGGCGCGCACGCCCAGGATCTGCTCGGAGTTGGTGCGGGTGAGCTCGCCGAGGCGCGGCGAGAGGTGCGGCAGGCTGCCGCGGTCGCGCAACCGGTGGAGCAGCCGCTGGGTGCCGAGCGCGGCGGCGGAGAAGACCACGTGCTCGGCGGTGAAGGTGCGCCGGCCGGCCCCGCGGCGCCGGGCGGCGAGCCGGTCGGTGGGCCGCGTGGTCACGGCGTATCCGCCGCCCGGGAGCGGTCGCACGTCGGTGACCGTGGTGAGGGCGTGGACGACCGCCCCGGCACGCTCGGCGAGGTGGAGGTAGTTCTTGACCAGCGTGTTCTTCGCGCCATGGCGGCAGCCCGTCATGCACTCACCGCAGTGGCGGCAGGCGCGGCGCTCGGGCCCGACGCCGCCGAAGTAGGGGTCGGGCACGACCTCGCCGTCGGCCACGCCGTGGTCCTCGCCCAGGACGACGCCGACGTCGGTGGGGCCGAAGGTGTCCTCGACGCCGAGCTCCTCGGCGACCGCGCGCACGACGCGGTCGGCGGGGGTCGTGCGGGTGTACGTCGTGACGCCGAGCATGCGCCGCGCCTGGTCGTAGCAGGGGGCGAGCTCGTCGGCCCAGTCGGTGACGTGCGCCCAGTGCGGGTCGTCGAAGAAGGCGCGCGGCGGCTGGTAGAGCGTGTTGGCGTAGACCAGCGACCCGCCGCCGACCCCGGCGCCGCTGAGCACCAGCACGTTGCGCAGCAGGTCCACCCGCTGGATCCCGAGCAGCCCGAGCGAGGGCTTGAAGAGGTAGTCGCGCAGCTGCCAGGACGTGGCGGCGAACTCGTGGTCGGCGAACCGGCGCCCCGCCTCGAGGACGGCGACGCGGTAGCCCTTCTCGGTCAGCCGCAGGGCGGTGACGGACCCGCCGAAGCCGGAGCCGACCACCACGACGTCGTGGTCGAAGCGGTCCCCGTGCCCGCCGTCCTCGGCGGCGGCGGTGCTCACGAGGCGGTCTCCCGGGTGCGGGCGGGCACCGCCGGCTGCGCGGGCAGGTCGTGGTACTCGGTGAAGGAGACGCGGGCGAGGCGGTGCTCGTACTCGCGGGCGAGGCCGGGCCAGTTGGTGCTCACGGTGCCGCCGTCGTTGTACCAGTTCGAGCACTGCGTCCAGACGCTGTCGGCGAGCCGCGAGCCCATCTCCGCCTCGAAGGCCTCCGCGACCTCGGGGCGCACGTCGAGGCACTCGACGCGGCCGGCGGCGAGGGCGTCGACGACCTGCACGACGTAACCGGCCTGCGCCTCGAGCATCTGGATGATCGAGGACCCGCCCAGGTTGGTGTGCGGGCCGTAGACGACGAACATCTGCGGGAAGCCGGGCACGGCGAGGCCGAGGTGGGCGTGCGCCTTGCCGCCCCACACCTCGTGCAGGTCGGCGCCGCCGACGCCGGTGACCTCGAGCGTCTCGAGGAAGCGGGTCGCCGCGAAGCCGGTGCCCCAGACCAGCACGTCGGCGGCGTGCTCGCGGCCGTCCGCGGTGCGCACGCCGTGGGGCAGCACCTCGGCGACCGGCTCGGTCACCACCTCGACGTGCTCGCGGGCCAGCGCCGGGTACCAGTCGTTGCTGAACAGCACCCGCTTGCAGCCGATCGGGTAGTCGGGGCGCAGCCGACGCCGCAGCCGGCGGTCGCGCACCTGCACGAGCAGGGTGACCTCCCACGCGGCGCGCAGGGCGGGGGTCAGCACGCTGCGGTGGGTGAAGGAGCGGTTGAGCCACTCCGAGATCGCCCGGGTGAGCCCGCGCCCGAAGGCCTGGGTCGGCGGCAGTGCGCGGAAGGCGGCGCCGTGCAGGCGGGTGTAGGCGCGGTCGGGCTTCGGCACGACGTACGGCGCGGAGCGCTGGAAGACCGTCATGGCGCCGACCCGGTCGACGATGCCGGGCACGAACTGGATCGCGCTCGCCCCGGTGCCGACGACGGCGACGCGCTTGCCGGTGAGGTCGACGTCGTGGCGCCACCGCGCGGAGTGGAAGGCCGGGCCCGCGAAGTCGTCGAGGCCGGGCAGCGCGGGCACGACCGGCTGCGAGAGCTGGCCGACGGCCGGCACGAGGACGTCGGCCTCCAGCACCTCGGTGCGTCCGCCCGTCTCGACGGTGACCTGCCAGGTGCGGCTGCCCTCGTCGAAGACGGCCCGTCGCACCGCCGTGCCGGTGCGCACGTGGGGGAGCAGGCCCTCGGCGGCGGCGACGCCCCGGACGTAGTCGAGGATGTCGGGCTGCTGGCTGTAGCGGCGGGGCCACGACGGGTGCGGCGCCCACGACCAGGAGTAGAGCGAGGACGGCACGTCGCAGGCGGCGCCGGGGTAGGTGTTGTCGCGCCACACGCCGCCGACCTCGTCGGCGCGCTCGAGCACCGTGACGTCGGTGTGGCCCGCCTGCAGCAGGGCGCGCAGCACGGTCAGGCCGCCGAAGCCCGCGCCGACCACCAGCACGCGCGGGGCGCGGCGGGACCCGGCGGCGGCGTCACGGGCGCGGGGGGCCGGGCGGAGGGGGGTGTCCATGCCCGGCACGCTAGGGGCCTCCACGTGTGACGAGCGAGACATCCGCGGCCAGCTGGTCGAGAATTGCGGACACCTTGCGGCAGGATGGCGGAGTGCTCGAGCTGCCCCGACCGGCCTCGCCGGCGACCCGCCGCCCCGACTTCCCCCGCGGGGTCGGCAGCACGGTGCTGCTCGTCGAGTACGCCGCCTCGCGCGGCCTCGCTCAGGAGGCCGCCCTGCGCGGCAGCGGGCTGACCGCGGCCGACCTCGCCGACCCCGACCGGCAGGTCACCGCCGAGCAGGAGCTGCGGGTGGTGCGCAACCTGCTGGTGCTGGTGCCCCGCGAGGAGCAGGCGGCCGCCGGGCGCGAGGTCGGCCGGCGCTACCACGTGAGCACCTTCGGCATCTTCGGCTTCGCGCTGCTCAGCAGCCCGACCGTGCTCGACGCCGTCGACGTGGCGCTGCGCTTCTGGGACCTCAGCTTCGCCTTCGCGCTGCCCGAGGCCCACCTCGAGGGCGACGCCGTCGTCTTCTCGCTCTCCACCACCGGGGTGCCGGCCGACGTGCAGCCCTTCGTGCTGGCCCGCGACGCGGCGGCGGTGGAGACGGTGCTCGACGAGCTGCTGCCCGGCGAGCCGGCCCCGCGCTTCGAGCCCGGCACCCACCGGCTGCCGCTGCCCGCGGCGTACCTCTCCCGCGCGCTGCCGCAGGGCAACCCCGGCACGCTGGCGGTGTGCCGGGCGATGTGCGAGGACGTCGTGATGGCGCGCCGGGCGCGCAGCGGCCTCGCCCAGCGGGTGCGGGTGCTCGTGACCCAGCGGGTCGCGGCGGGCGCGGCGATGGAGGCCGTCGCCTCCGACCTGGGGATGTCGGGCCGCACGCTGCGGCGACGGCTGGCCGAGGAGGGCACGAGCTACCAGGCGCTGCTCGACGAGGTGCGCGAGTCGCTCGCGCTCGAGATGCTCGGCACCGGCCGGCTGCCGGTCGAGGACGTCGCGCTGCGCCTGGGCTACGCCGAGGCGTCGAGCTTCATCCACGCCTTCCGGCGCTGGCGCGGCACCACCCCGGCCGCGCACCAGCGGGCGCTGCGCGAGGCCGGCGACCCGGCCTAGGGCTCAGGTGATGGTCATGCCGCCGTCGACGGCCAGCGTCTGGCCGGTGACGTAGCCCGCGGCGGGGGAGGAGAGCCAGACCAGCGTGGCGGCGAGCTCGCGCGGGTCGCCCTTGCGCCCGACGGGGATGCGCGGGCCCTGCGACTCGAGGTAGCCGTCGGGGTACTGGTCGGTCATCTCGGAGGTGAAGAAGCCCGGGGCCAGCGCGTTGACGCGGATGCCCTTGCGCCCGGTCCACTGCTGGGCCAGGTCGCGCGTGAGGCCGATGAGCCCCGCCTTCGACGCGGCGTACGCCGCCTGGGGCAGGCCGGCGGTCGTCAGGCCGAGGACGCTGGAGATGTTGGTGATCGACGAGCCGGGGCGCATCACCCGACCGCAGGCCTGGGCCATCCAGTAGCAGCCGTTGAGGTTGACGTCGATGACCTGGCGGAACTGCTCGGGGGTCTCGCGGGTGGCCGGGACGGCGGTGCCGATGCCGGCGTTGTTGACGAGCACGTCGACGCTGCCGAGCTCTCGCACCGCGGTCTCGACCAGCGCGGTGCACTGCTCCGGGTCGGCGACGTCGGTGGCGACCGTGACCACGCGGCGGCCGAGGTCGCGCACCATCGCCGCGGTCTCCTCGAGCCGGTCGGTGCGTCGGGCGCCGAGCGCGAGGTCGGCACCGGCCTCGGCGAGCGCCTGGGCGAAGGCGACGCCGAGGCCGCTCGACGCGCCGGTCACGACGGCGACCTTGCCGTCGAGGGAGAACATGTCGGAGATCGTCATGGCCGCACCCTAGGCCCCCCGCCGCAGCGCGCCGGTCGGGCGCGGTCGGGCGCGGCTCAGGAGGCCGGCAGCTCCTCGCGCGGCAGCCCGAGGGTGTCGCGCAGTGCGTCGAGCGCGCTGACCCGCGGTCGCCAGCCCAGCTCGGTCCTCGCGCGGGTGGTGTCGACCAGCGCGGGGTGGGCGAGCGCCTCGACCCACTGCGCGGGCTGCGGCAGCCCCGGGAAGGACGCGGCGAGGCGGGCCGCGGCGTGCGCCGGCCCGGGCGGCAGCGGCACGGGCACCCCGCCGAGGACGCGCACGACGTCGGCGGCGGTGACGACCTCGTCGGCGGCCACGTTGTAGGCGCCCGGCGGGCCGGCGCCGAGCACGCAGAGCAGCAGCGCCTGCCCGACGTCGCTCTCGTGCACCAGCTGCAGCGGGACGTCGGGCACGGGCACCGGCACGGGTGGCAGCCGCTTCGGCAGGTGCGCCAGCAGGTCGCCCAGCGGCCCGGCGAGGCCCTGCGCCCACCCCGGCAGCGGCAGCCGCTTGCCGCCCGCGGCGTGGGGGCCGAGCACGATCGGCGGGCGCAGCAGGTAGAGCTCGGGGCCGCCCGGCTCGCGCTCCTGCTCCTCGCGCAGCAGGGTCTCGAGCTCGGCCTTCTCCTGGGCGTAGAAGAGGCGCTCGGCGGGGCGGGTCGGCCAGTCCTCGGTGATGCCGAGCGGGTTGTCGGCGTGGAAGCCGTAGGCCGCCACCGAGCTGGCGTAGACGAAGCGGCGCGCGCCGACCTCGCGGGCGGCGCGGTAGGCGTTGAGCGTGCCCTGCACGTTGATCGCGCGGCTCTGCGCCGCGGAGCCGCCGGTGATGAGGAAGGCCAGGTGCACCACCACGTCGGCGCCGGCGAAGGCCTCGACCAGCCCGGCGGCGTCCTGCACGTCCCCGCGGCGGTAGTCGGTCTTCACCCACCCGCGCGCGGCCGGGTCGACGGCGCTGCGGGCGGTGCCGACGACGCGGGCCACCCGCTCCTCGGCCTCCAGCAGGGGCACCAGGCCGGAGCCGAAGGTGCCGGTGGGGCCGGTGACGGCGACGGTCAGCTCGCTCTCGCTCATGGCGCGCAGGTACCCCGACGCCGGTGTCTGCAGCGGCTCCGCGACCGGTATCCTCGCCCTCGTGACGACGCAGCGCCGGCTCGCATGAGCCAGACCAGCCCGGACCAGCCTGCGAGCCGCGACGCCGCGACGTACGACGTGGCGGCGGTGCAGGAGAAGTGGCTGGCCCGCTGGGCCGAGCTCGACCCCTTCGCCGCCGACGACGGCGCCGTGGCGCGCGGGGAGCGCGAGAAGCGCTACGCGCTGACGATGTTCCCCTACCCCTCCGGCGACCTCCACATGGGCCACGCCGAGGTCACCGCGCTGCACGACGTGCTGGCGCGCTACTGGTGGCAGCGCGGCTACGAGGTGCTCAACCCGATGGGCTGGGACTCCTTCGGACTACCCGCCGAGAACGCCGCGATCCGCAACGACGCGCACCCCGCCGACTACACCTACGGCAACATCGACACGCAGTTCGAGTCCTTCCGGCAGTACGCCGTGAGCTTCGACTGGTCGCGCCGGTTCAACACCTCCGACCCGGAGTACTACCGCTGGACCCAGTGGCTGTTCCTCAAGCTGCGCGAGCAGGGCCTGGCCTACCGCAAGAAGAGCCCGGTCAACTGGTGCCCCCACGACCAGACCGTGCTGGCCAACGAGCAGGTCGTCGACGGCGCCTGCGAGCGCTGCGGCGCGGAGGTCACCAAGCGCGAGCTGACGCAGTGGTACTTCCGCACCACCGCCTACGCCCAGGAGCTGCTCGACAGCCTCGACGACCTGCAGCACACCTGGTCGACCAAGGTGGTCAACGCCCAGCGCAACTGGATCGGCCGCTCCGAGGGTGCCCACGTCGACTTCGCGCTGGACCTGGCCGACGGCGGCGAGCGGACGGTCACCGTCTACACGACGCGGCCCGACACCCTGCACGGCGCGACCTTCATGGTGGTCGCTGCGGACGCCCCGCTCGCGGCCGAGGTCGTGGCCCCGGAGCAGCGCGAGGCGCTGGCGGCCTACCTCGAGGAGACCCGCAAGGCCTCCGACATCGACCGGTTGGCCACCGACCGCCCCAAGAGCGGCGTGCCGCTGGGGATCGAGGCGACCAACCCCGTCACCGGCGAGCGGATCCCGGTGTGGGCCTCCGACTACGTGCTGGCCGACTACGGCACCGGCGCCATCATGGCCGTGCCCGCCCACGACCAGCGCGACCTCGACTTCGCGAAGGCCTTCGGCCTGCCCGTGCGCCGGGTGGTCGACACCGGGGAGGACAACCCCGAGGAGACCTACGTCGCCACCACGGGCGACGGCACCTACGTCAACTCCGGCGACCTCGACGGACTGTCCGACAAGGCCACCGGCATCGCGCGCACGGTCGCCCGGCTCGAGGCCGACGGCCTGGGCTCGGGCGCGGTGAACTTCCGGCTGCGCGACTGGCTGCTCTCGCGCCAGCGCTACTGGGGCGCGCCGATCCCGATCATCCACTGCCCGGTGGACGGCGAGGTCGCCGTGCCCGAGGAGCAGCTGCCGGTGCGGCTGCCCGAGCTGCGCGGCGCCGACCTCAAGCCCAAGGGCGTCTCGCCGCTGGGTGCGGCCACCGACTGGGTCTCGGTCGAGTGCCCGACGTGCGGCGGCCCGGCGCAGCGCGACACCGACACCATGGACACCTTCGTCGACTCGTCCTGGTACATGTTCCGCTACTGCTCCCCGCACGACGACACCCAGCCGTTCGACCGCGACCTGGTCAACGCGTGGATGCCGTGCGACATCTACGTCGGCGGCGACGAGCACGCCGTGCTGCACCTGCTCTACGCACGGTTCTTCACCAAGGCGCTGCGCGACCTGGGCCTCGTCGACTTCGACGAGCCGTTCTCGGCCTACCTGAGCCAGGGCAAGGTCATCAACGGCGGGCGCAAGATGAGCAAGTCGCTCGGCAACGGCGTGAGCCTCGGCAGCCAGCTGGCGGAGTTCGGCGTCGACGCCGTGCGGCTCACGCTGGTCTTCGCCAGCCCGCCCGAGGACGACATCGACTGGGCCGACGTCTCGCCCGCCGGGTCACTGCGCTTCCTGCAGCGCGCCTGGCGCCTGGCCGGCGACGTCACCAGCGAGGTCGGGGCCGACCCGGCCGCCGGCGACGAGGCGCTGCGCCGCGTCACCCACCGCACCGTCCACGACGCCGCCGGGCTGGTCGAGTCGCACCGCTTCAACGTGCTGGTCGCCCGCACGATGGAGCTGGTCAACGCGACCCGCAAGGCGATCGACTCCGGCCCGGGAGGGGCCGACCCCGCGGTGCGGGAGGCCGTGGAGGCCGTCGCCGTCCTGCTCTCGCTCGTCGCGCCGTACACCGCCGAGGAGATGTGGGAGGCGCTGGGTCGCGAGGCCTCGGTCGCCCGGGCCGGCTGGCCGCACGTCGACGAGGCGCTGCTGGTCGAGGAGTCCGTGACCGCGGTCGTGCAGGTGCAGGGCAAGGTCAAGGCGCGCCTCGAGGTGGCCCCCGACGTGTCCGAGGCCGACCTCGAGGCCACGGCGATGGCCCACCCCGACGTCCAGCGGGCGCTGGCGGGCAAGCAGGTGCGCAAGGTGGTCGTGCGCGCACCCAAGCTCGTCAACGTCGTCGCGGGCTGAGGGTCTGGGACGCACCGTGGGCGGCCGCCCCGTCGTCGTCACCGACTCCACCGCGAGCCTGCCGCCCGCGCTGGTGGCGGAGCGCGGCCTCGTCGTGGTGCCGCTGCAGGTGGTCATCGGCTCCGAGGTGGTCGCCGAGGGCGACGAGGGCGCGACGCCCGAGCGGGTGGCCGAGGCGCTGCGCGCCTTCGTGCCGGTGAGCACGTCGCGCCCGTCGCCGGAGTCGGTGCTCGCGGCCTACGTCGAGGCGGCGCGGGCCTCCGGCACCGACGAGCTGGTCTCGGTGCACCTCTCGGGCGACATGAGCGGCACCGCGGAGTCCGCGCACCTCGCCGCGCGGGAGGCGGCCACCCGCCACGGGCTGCGGGTGCTCGTCGTCGACACGCGCCAGGTCGGCGTCGCGACCGGGTACGCCGCGCTGGCCGCCGCCGACGTCCTCGACGCCGGTGGGTCGGCCGACGAGGCGGCCGCGGCCGCGCGCCGTCGCGCGGCCGCCGCGACGTCGCTCTTCTACGTCGACACCCTCGAGCACCTGCGTCGCGGCGGGCGCATCGGCGCCGCCGCCGCGCTCCTCGGCAGCGCCCTGGCCGTCAAGCCGCTGCTGCGCATCGAGGACGGCCGCGTCGGCTCGCTGGAGAAGGTGCGCACCTCGGCCCGCGCCCTGAGCCGGCTCGAGGACCTCGCCGTCGAGGCGGCGGCGCTCGCCGACGACGGGCTGCCCGGCGAGGACGACGAGGGCCTGCACCACGAGCAGGTGCCCGTCGACGTCGGCGTCTTCCACCTCGCCAACCCCGACCGCGCCGCCGCGCTGGCCGCTGCGCTCGGTGAGCGGCTCGCCGACCGGCTCGAGGGCCGCGAGGTGTGGTGCGGCGAGCTCGGCGCCGTCCTCGGTGCCCACGTCGGCCCCGGCATGGTCGCGGTCTGCACCTCGCCCCGCGTCTGACACCTGCGTCGGGGCTGCCCCCGGCGCCTGCGTCCGGGGCCGCTCGACGTGCACAGGCGGGGTCGGCGCGCCGGTCGTCCACAGGTCGGTGGTGACCCGGCCACGGGCGGCCCGCGGATTCCTAGCGTCGCCGCCATGCGACCTGCCCGCTCCCGCACCGCACGCGCCCACCAGGAGGTGGTGCACCGGCGTCTCGCGCTGCTCGCCGCCGAGCTGGCGGCCGCCCCCGGGCCCGCGGTGCGCCCCGACCCGGGCCACGAGGTGGGCCCCGACCCGGGTCAGGAGGTGCGCCCCGAACCGGGTCACGCGGGCGGCCCCGACGTCGCGCGCGGGACGGACGTCGTGTCCGGCCGCGCCGCGCCGGCCGAGCTCCCGGTGCCTGGGCTCCCGGTGCCCGTGCTCCCCGTGCCCGAGCGCCCCGTGCCCGAGCTCCCCGTGCCCGTGCTCCCCGTGCCCGTGCTCCCCGTGCCTGGGCGCCACGCGGCGCGGCGGCCGCGGCCGGCGCCGGCCGCCGCCCTGCGCGCCCGGGTCGCCGCACGGCTGCCCCTCGCGCACGCCGCGTCGTGGCGCGCCTCCGAGCGCGCCGGGGAGCCGGGCAGCTGGCGGCTCGGGCCGACGCACCTGTCGGTGGTCGCGGTGGTGGTGGCCGTCGCGCTGGCCCTGACGACGTGGTGGGTCGTGCGGGCGACCCCGCAGCAGGTGCCGCTGCCGCCGGCCGCGCCCGTGGCGCCGCTCCTGCCGGCGGCCGTGCCGTCCGTCGAGGCCACCGAGGTCCCCGGGTCCGCGGCCCCCGGCACCGCGGCCCCCGGCGCTGTGGCCCTCGCCGGCGCCTCGCCCGCGGCGACGGGTGCCGGGCAGGAGGTGGTGGTGCACGTCGCCGGTGAGGTGCGGCGACCGGGCCTCGTGGTCCTGCCGACGGGCAGCCGCGTCGCCGACGCGGTCGAGGCGGCCGGCGGTGCCCGCCGCGGCACCGACCTCACCACCCTCAACCTCGCCCGGCCGCTCGTCGACGGCGAGCAGGTGGTCGTCGGCGCGCCGGCCGGGACCGCCGCGGGCGGCGGGCCGCTGCCCGGCCCCGGCGCCGGACCGGGGGCCGCGGGCGGGCTCGTCGACCTCAACACCGCCGATCAGGCGCTCCTCGAGACGCTGCCGGGCGTCGGCCCGGTCACGGCCACCGCGATCCTCGACTGGCGTGCGGAGCACGGCGGCTTCACGGCGGTCGAGGAGCTGCTCGAGGTGGACGGCATCGGCGACGCGACGCTCGAGGACCTCGCCCCGCTGGTCACGGTCTGACGTGCCGCGGCCGGAGGCGCTGCCGGAGGGGGAGCGACGCGACCTGCGGGTGCCGGCGGTGGCGCTCGCCGGCTGGGCGGGCGGCCTGGCGGCGCACCTCGTCCCGGCACCGCGGCCGGCGGCGGTGCCCGCCGGGCTGCTGGTCGTGGCGTGCGTGACGGCGCTCGTGGTGCGACGACGGGCGTGCGCCGGGCTCGTGGCGGCGTGCCTGGTGGCGGCGGTGGCCGTCGGCGCCGTCACGGCGCTGCGCCTCGAGCGCAGCGGCACCGGTCCGGTGGCCGAGCTCGCGGCGCTCGGTGCCGCCGTCGACGTCGACCTCGAGGTGACCTCGGATGCGCGTGCGGTGACGGGACGCTACGGCGAGGTCGTGCTCGTCCGCGGCACGGTGGTCGCGATCACCGGCCGCGGCGTGCGCCACGAGGTGCGTGCGCCCGTGCTGGTGCTGGGAGGCGAGGCCTGGCAGCGCGTGCCCCTGGGCTCCCGGGTGCGGGCCGGAGGGCTGCTGGGGGCCGCCGACGACGGGGGGTTGTCCGGGGTGCTGCGGGCGCGGGGCTCGCCCGAGGTCCTGCGACCGCCGGGTCCGCTCTGGCGCGCCTCGGCGGCCGTGCGGGCCTCCTTGCGGGCCTCCGTGGCGCACCGGCCACCGGCCGAGGCCGTGCTCGTGCCGGCGCTCGTGGCCGGCGACGACGCGGGTCTCGACCCCGAGGTCGAGGAGGACTTCCGCACGACGGGGCTGACCCACCTGACGGCGGTGTCGGGCACCAACCTGACCCTCGTCGTCGGCGCCCTGCTGCTCGCGGCCCGGTGGGCCGGTGTCCGCGGTCGGTGGCTGGTGGTCGTCGGCGGGCTGGGCATCGCGGGTTTCGTGCTGGTCGCCCGCACCGAGCCGAGCGTGGTGCGCGCCGCCGCGATGGGCGCCGTGGCCCTGGTCGGGCTGGCCTCGGGAGGGCGTCGCCGCGGGCTGCGCTCGCTCGGGGTCGCGGTGCTGGTGCTGCTGCTCGTCAGCCCGGGGCTCGCGGTGAGCGTCGGCTTCGCCCTGAGCGTGAGCGCGACTGCCGGCATCCTGCTGCTCGCGCCGGGCTGGCGCGACGCCGCTGCGCCGTGGTCGACCCGGCCGCTGGCCGAGGCGGTCGCGGTGCCCGCCGCGGCGCAGCTGGCCTGCACGCCGCTGGTGGCGGCGATCTCGGGACAGGTGAGCCTCGTGGCGGTCCTCGCCAACCTGCTGGTCGCGCCGGCCGTCGCGCCCGCCACCGTGCTGGGCCTGCTGGGCGGCCTGGTGGGGCTGGTCTGGAGTGACGGCGCCCGGCTGCTCGGCACCGGCGCTGCCTGGTGCGTGGGTTGGATCGTGGCGGTCGCGCGGCGCGGAGCGGACCTACCGGGTGCGGCCGTGGCGTGGGCGCCGTCGGCGTGGTCGCTGAGCGCGCTCACCGCCCTGTGCCTCGTCATCGCGGCGGCCGCCCCGTGGCTGCTGCGGCGCCCGCGGCGCGCCGTACCCCTCGCCCTCGCGGGCCTGCTCGTCGTCACCGTGCGCCTGCCGACCCCCGGCTGGCCGGGGGAGTGGTCGGTGGCGGTGTGCGACGTCGGGCAGGGCGACGCGGTCGTGCTGCGGGCCGGGGCGGGTGCGGGGGTCCTCGTCGACGCCGGCCCGGACTCGGCCGCGGTCGACCGCTGCCTCGACCGCCTGGGGGTGCACACCCTCCCGCTGGTGGTGCTGACGCACTTCCACGCCGACCACGTCGACGGGCTCGTTGGCGCCCTCGACGGCCGCGTCGTCGGGCAGGTGGTGACCTCGCCGCTGCCCGAGCCGGCGGGCGGCGCCCGCGGGGTCGCCGAGGTAGCGGCGGCCGCCGGTGCGCCCGTGGCGCCCGCGCAGGTGGGCAGCGCCGGCGTGGTCGGTGCCGTGACCTGGCAGGTGCTCTGGCCGACGCCCGCCGCCGTGGCGGGCGGGGAGGCGGGCGCGGAGGGCGACGCGGCCAACGACGCGAGCGTCGTGCTGTGGGTCGAGGTCGACGGCCTCTCGCTGCTGCTCACCGGCGACGTGGAGCCGCCGGCGCAGCGCGGCCTGGCGCGGCTCCTGGCGGGGGTGCGCGTCGACGTGCTCAAGGTGCCGCACCACGGCAGTCGCCACCAGGACCTCGAGCTGCTCACGGGCCTGGCGCCGCGCCTCGCCCTGACGAGCGTGGGCGCCGACAACGACTACGGCCACCCCGCGCGCGAGGTGCTCCTCGCCCTCGAGGCCGCAGGCGCGCGGACCGCCCGCACCGACGTCGACGGCACCCTGCTCGTCGCGGTCGACGACGGTGAGCCGGTGCTCCGCACGGAGCAGTGACCGCGGGCGCGGCCGAGCACGGCTAGCGCTGCAGCCGCAGCCCGGTGATGGTGAGCACCAGCCGCTCCAGCGTGTACGCCGCGTCGCCGGCCGCGCCCTTCACCTCGGCGTCGGCGCGGGCCACCGCGCGCACCGCGGCGCCGAGGCCGGCGGCGTCCCAGCCCCGGGACTGCTCGCGCAGCGAGCGCAGCTTCCAGGGTGGCACGCCCACCTCGCGGGCGAGGTCGGCCTCGCGCATCCCGCGCGGCGCGGCGACCAGGCGGGCCAGCCCCCGCGCGCTGCCGGCGAAGGCGGAGGTGACCAGCACCGCGGCCGTGCCGCCGTCGACGGCCCAGCGCAGCTCCTCGAGCGCGGCCGCGCGGCGCCCGGAGAAGGCGGCGTCGGCGACCGCGAACGACTTGGCCTCGGCCCGGCCGCCGAAGAACCGGCCGACCTCGTCGGCCCCGATGGTGCGGTCGGGGAAGTCGGCGGTGAGCTGGCTCGCCGCCGCGGCGAGCGAGCGGAGGTCCTGGCCGACGGCCGTGACGAGCGCCGAGCTCGCCTCGTCGTCGATGCGGCCGCCGTGGCGGCGCACCTCGGCGGCGACGAAGCGCGGCAGCTCGGAGGGGCGCAGCTCGGCGGACTTCACCTCCGTCACCGACGCCGCCTTGCGCAGCTTGGCGAGGACACCGGTGCCCTTCTGCCCGCCGGAGTGCACCAGCACCAGGGCGACGTCCTCGACCGGGGCGGCGGCGTAGTCGAGCAGCCCGGCCACGGACTCCTCCGGGAGGTCCTCCAGCCCGCGCACGACCACGCAGCGCGTCGAGGAGAACAGCGAGGGTGCGGCCAGCTCGCCGAGGGTGGCCAGGCTCAGGTCGGCGCCGCGCGCCTCGGAGGCCTCGGCCTCGGCGTCGTGGGCGCGGACCGCGGCCCGGACGGCCTGCACGGTGCGCTCGGAGAGGTACTCCTCCTTGCCGGTGACCAGCGTGACCCGGCCGAGCACGTCGGCGGGGCGGGGGGATGCGGCTGCCATGGTCGGACCACCTTCCCACAGGGCGCCGACAGGCCACGTGCACGGGCGCAGCCGGCCGCCACCCCGAGCACGACGAACGGCGCCGCCCCCGAGGGGACGGCGCCGCGAGTGGACGTCGAGGCGCGCGGGGCGCGCCGGACGGTCAGAGGCTGTTGGCCCGCTTGGCGATCGAGGCCTTGCGGTTGGCGGCCTGGTTCTTGTGGATGACGCCCTTCGAGGCGGCCTTGTCGAGCATGCGCGAGGCAGCCCGGCCGGTCTCGACGGCCTTGTCCTTGTCGCCAGCCTCCGCGGCCTCGCGGAACTTGCGGACCGCGGTCTTCAGGCCGGTCTTGACGGCCTTGTTGCGCTCGCGGGCAGCCTCGTTCTGCTTGTTGCGCTTGATCTGGGACTTGATGTTCGCCACTGATGCGCCTTCGTCTCGGTGTGCGGTGCTGGAGTCGTGGGGTGTCGGCGCGCACGGGCGCCAGACACGAGGAGCAAAGTTACCAGCGCGCCGGTCCGCCCCCCAAATCCACCTCAGGCCCAGCCGCGCCGCTCGCGCAACCAGTCCAGCACCACGTCGCGCTGCCAGGCCTGCGCGGCCCGCAGGTGCGGTGAGGTGGGCGGCACCGGCTGGTCCGCCGCGTGGCAGAAGTAGCCCAGCAGCAGGGCCAGCAGCGCGTCGACGTGCTCGGCCGGCACACCGGTGAGCAGCGGTCGGGCGGCCAGCACGCCCTCGACGTCGAGGCCGTCGCCCCGCGGCCCGACGAGCGCCATCGCGGTGTCGACCCATGCCGCGCCGCGCACCGGCCAGTTCCAGTCGCACAGCACCGCGCTCCCGTCGGCGCGCAGCAGCACGTTGTCGTCGCGCACGTCGGTGTGCACGAGCGTGTCGCCGGCCGTCACCTCGAGCGCCAGGGCGGCGAGGTGGGCGCCGTCGTCGAGCGTGGCGGGGGACAGGTCGGGCCGCGTGGCGCGCACGTGGTCCCAGTGGCCCCGCAGCGCCCCGAACTCCTCGGCGAAGGTGGCCACCGCCAGTCCGGGTGGCACGGGTGTCAACGCCGTCGAGGCCGCCCCGAGCGCGTCGAGCAGGGCGTCGAGCTCCGGTTGCCGCCAGGGTCGCGCCGGCGCCCGCCCCTCGACGTACGCCGTGCAGAGGACGACCCAGCCGTCCTCGTCGAGGACCCACCGCAGGGGGGCGGCCGGTGCCGCGGGCGGGAGGGCGGCGAGCTTGCGCGCCTCCTCGCGGTAGGCCTCGGCGAAGGTGCGCTGGGCCGCGACCGAGGCGGCCTTGACGAAGTGCCGGGTGCCGTCGGCGCCGACGAGGACCGCCGCCATCCCCGGGGTGAAACCGGCGTCCTGCGAGCGCGCCTCGACGACGGTGGTGCCGAGCCGACCCTCGACGCTGCGGCGCAGCAGCGGCGGCAGGTGCGCCCACTGCAGGCGGCGTGCGGTGCGGCCGTGGGGGATGCGGGTCGGCACGGGCGGTCGCACGGCGTCGGTCACGCGGCCATCGTCGCGCACCGGGCGTCGGGGGCCGCCGCGAGGCCGGTCCCGGCGGGCCTCCACGACCCCCCGACGCCCGGCGTGGCTCAGCGCGGCGCGGGGTCGAGGGTGCGGGTGAAGAGCGCCGCGCCCTCGACGTCGCGCAGGGTGACGGTGAGCCGGCCGGTCCGGCCCTCGACCTGGACCTCGCCGAAGAACTGCGAGCCCTCCGCCGGCGAGGTGTTGGGCCGCGGCGCCGCAGCGACGAACTCCCCCCGGGGCCCGAAGGTCGCGTCGAGGGCGTTCGGACCGAAGGCCCCGGCGTTGAGCGGGCCGGAGACGAACTCCCAGAACGGGTCGAAGTCCTGGTAGGTCGCGCGGTCGGGGGAGTAGTGGTGCGCCGCGGTGTAGTGCACGTCGGCGGTGAGCCAGACGTGGTTGCGGATGCCGAGCCGCTTCAGCCCGCTCAGCACCCGCGCGAGGTCGAGCTCACGGCCGAGAGGCGCGCCGCCGTCGCCCTGGGCGATGCCCTCCTGGGCGCTCGCCCCGTCGGGCACGACCAGCCCGATCGGCAGGTCGGCGGCGATCACCTTCCACGTGGCCGTCGACCGCTCGAGCTCGCGCAGCAGCCAGGCGGTCTGCGCCTCGCCGAGCACGCCCCCGTCGGCGAGCGGCTCGCGGTTGCCGGTGTTGGGGTCCTTGTGGGTGCGCATGTCGAGCACGAAGAGGTCGAGGTGCGGGCCGTGGTGGAGCACGCGGTGGAGGCGGCCCTCGGGGTCCGGGGAGACCGGCGCGACCGGCACGTAGTCGTGGAAGGCGCGGCGTGCCCGCGCGGCGAGCACGTCGACGCGCTTCTCGGTGTAGCGGGCGTCCTCGAGCAGCTCGCCGGGGTACCAGTTGTTGGTGACCTCGTGGTCGTCCCACGAGCCGACCTGCGGGGTGGCGGCGAGGAAGGCGCGCCAGTTGTCGGCGAGCAGGTTGTAGCGGTACTGCCCGCGGAACTCGTCCAGGGTCTCGGCGACCTTGCTCTTCTCCGCGGTCACCAGGTTGCGCCAGGTCGAGCCGTCGGGCAGGACCACGCGCTCGCTCACCGGGCCGTCGGCGTAGACGGTGTCGCCGGAGCACAGGAAGAAGTCGGCGTCGCGGGCCAGCATCGCGTCGGCGATGCGGAAGCCGCCGAGGTCGGGGTTGACGCCCCAGCCCTGCCCGGCGACGTCGCCCGACCACAGGAAGGTGACGTCCTGGCCGGCCCGCGGGGCGGTCCGCAGCCGGCCGGTGAGCGGGGCCGAGGAGCGGCGGTCGTCGTCGAGGTCGACCGCCCGCAGGCGGTAGTGCAGCTCGGTGCCGGGGGGCAGGCCGCGCAGGCCCACCTCGCCGGTGAGGTCCGTGTCGGGGGTGACGACCGGGCCGCGCACGGTGCGCACCCCGCGGCGGAAGGACGGGTCGCGGGACACCTCGGCCAGCAGCCGGGCCGGCCGGTCGGCCCGCGTCCACAGGGTCGCGGCGCCCTCGCGGACGTCGCCGGCCTGCACGCCGTGGGTCAGCAGCGGGCGACCGGACCGCACGAAGGCGGGCGCCGTCCGGGCGCGTGCCGGGCCGAGGAGCCCGGGGGCACCGAGCAGGGGCGCCGCGGCCGCGCCGAGGGCGGCCGCGCGCAGCAACGAGCGACGAGCGAGCGCCGGGGAGGACGAGACGGCAGGGACGGTGGGCGAGGGGCGGGGGTCCGAGAGGGTCATGCCCGACACGCTGGCGGAGCCGTCGTACGCCGTCGCGCACGGCAGGTGCCGAGCCGTCGACGGGCAGGTGACCGGGTGGTGGCCCGCGGTCGATTCCGCCGCGCACCCGCGCGGGTGGGAGACTGGGGGCTCCCCGCCCCTCGACCGAGAGCAGCGAGAGCCGCACGTGCCGCCGAAGACCGCGACCCAGGCGCCCCAGCCGGGGCAGACCGCCCCGTCGATCCTGCGCAACTTCTGCATCATCGCCCACATCGACCACGGCAAGTCGACGCTGGCCGACCGGATGCTGCAGCTGACCGGCGTGGTCGACGCGCGCGCCGCCCGCGCGCAGTACCTCGACCGCATGGACATCGAGCGCGAGCGCGGCATCACCATCAAGAGCCAGGCCGTGCGGATGCCGTGGACCGTGCCGGACGGCAACGAGCAGGGCGCGGAGCCGGGCACCTACGTGCTCAACATGATCGACACCCCCGGCCACGTCGACTTCACCTACGAGGTGTCGCGCTCGCTCGAGGCCTGCGAGGCGGCGATCCTGCTCGTCGACGCGGCGCAGGGCATCGAGGCCCAGACGCTGGCCAACCTCTACCTCGCCATGGGCGCCGACCTGCACATCATCCCGGTGCTCAACAAGATCGACCTGCCCAGCGCCAACCCCGAGAAGTACGCCGCCGAGCTCGCCGGCCTCGTCGGCTGCGAGCCCGAGGACGTCCTGCGCGTGAGCGCCAAGACGGGCGTGGGCGTCGAGGCGGTGCTCAACGAGATCGTCAAGCAGACCCCGCCGCCGGTCGGCGACCCCGACGCGCCGGCCCGCGCGCTGATCTTCGACTCCGTCTACGACACCTTCCGCGGCGTCGTCACCTACGTCCGGGTCGTCGACGGCAGCCTGCGCCACCGCGACCGGATCAAGATGATGAGCACGGGCGCGACCCACGAGATGCTCGAGGTGGGCGTCATCAGCCCCGAGCCGGTCAAGGCCGGCGAGATCGGCGTCGGCGAGGTCGGCTACCTGATCACCGGCGTGAAGGACGTGCGGCAGTCGCGCGTCGGCGACACGGTGACCAGCCAGCACGACGGCGCGACCGAGGCGCTGGGCGGCTACGCCCACCCCAACCCGATGGTCTACGCGGGGCTCTACCCGATCGACGGCGACGACTACCCGACGCTGCGCGACGCCCTCGACAAGCTGCAGCTCAACGACGCGGCGCTGGCCTACGAGCCCGAGACCTCGACGGCGCTGGGCTTCGGCTTCCGCTGCGGCTTCCTGGGCCTGCTGCACATGGAGATCACGCGCGACCGCCTCGAGCGGGAGTTCGGCCTCGACCTGATCTCGACGGCGCCCAACGTGGTCTACACCGTGACGATGGAGGACGGCACCGAGCACCTGGTGACCAACCCCAGCGAGTACCCCGCCGGCAAGGTCGCCGAGGTGCGGGAGCCGGTCGTCAAGGCCACGATCCTGGCGCCCAGCGACTACATCGGCACGATCATGGAGCTGTGCCAGTCCAAGCGCGGCACGCTCGGCGGGATGGACTACCTCTCCGAGGACCGCGTCGAGATGCGCTACACGCTGCCGATGGCCGAGATCGTCTTCGACTTCTTCGACCAGCTGAAGTCGCGCACCAAGGGCTACGCCTCCCTCGACTACGACTTCACCGGCGACCAGGTCGCCGACCTCGTCAAGGTCGACATCCTGCTGCAGGGCGAGCCGGTCGACGCGTTCTCGGCGATCGTGCACAAGGACGCGGCCTACTCCTACGGCGTCATGCTGGCGGGCAAGCTCAAGGACCTGATCCCGCGCCAGCAGTTCGAGGTGCCGATCCAGGCCGCGATCGGCGCCCGGGTCATCGCGCGGGAGAACATCCGCGCGATCCGCAAGGACGTGCTCGCCAAGTGCTACGGCGGCGACATCACCCGCAAGCGCAAGCTGCTGGAGAAGCAGAAGGAGGGCAAGAAGCGGATGAAGATGGTCGGCCGCGTCGAGGTCCCCCAGGAGGCCTTCGTGGCCGCGCTCTCCAACGCCCCCAGCGGCGGGGACAAGTCCGGCAAGAAGTAGTGCGCCTGCCGGCCGGTTTCGCCGCGTACGCCGCGCGCGGCCCGGCGTTCGACGACTTCCTCGCCGCTCTCCCCGGCGTGGTCGACGGCCTCGTCGAGGAGTGGCGGCTCACCGTCGACCTCCCGGCCGGTGCGGAGCCGGCCCACGGCTACTGCGCGCTGGTGGTGCCGGTGCGCACGGCCGGGGGAGCGCCCGCGGTGCTCAAGGTCGGCTTCCCCCACGAGGAGGCCGAGCAGGAGCACCTCGCGCTGCGCCACTGGGACGGGCGCGGGGCCGTGCGGCTGCTGCGTGCCGACCCCCACCGCCACGCCCTGCTGCTGGAGCGGCTGCACCGCGAGGACCTCGGGGACCTCTGGGACGTCGAGGCGTGCGAGGTGGTGGCCGGCCTCTACGGCGCCCTGCACGTGCCGGCACCGGCGAGCGTGCGGCGACTCGCGACGTACGCCGAGGGGTGGGCCGCCGGCCTCCGGGCGCTCCCGCGCGACGCGCCGCTGCCGCGTCGCCTGGTCGAGCAGGCCGCCTCCCTCGCGGCCGACCTGGCGGCGGCGCCGGTCGACGGGGGAGACCGGCTGCTGCACGGCGACCTGCACTACGCCAACGTCCTGGCGGCCAGCCGGGCGCCGTGGCTGGCGATCGACCCGAAACCGCTGGCCGGCGACCCGCACAGCGAGGTGGCGCCGCTGCTGTGGAACCGGTGGGAGGAGCTGCTGGGCGCGCACCGCAGCGTGCGCGACGGGATCCGGCTGCGCTTCCACACGGTCGTCGACGCCGCCGGGCTGGAGGAGGAGCGGGCACGCGACTGGGTGGTGGTGCGGGCGCTGACCAACGCCCTGGGACGGCTGCAGGACGAGCCGGGCGCGGTGCGGCAGACGCCGACCGACGCCTACCTGACGCAGTGCGTCACCCTCGCCAAGGCCGTGCAGGGCTAGCGCCTAGCCTCGGGCCGTGACGACGACGCGCGAGCCGACCACCCCAGGTCCACCCGGCCCGCGCCGGACGTCGTTGCTCTCGCCGGCCTACCGGGGCGCCTCCCTCGGCTCCTTCGCCCTCGTCTTCCTCGCCGCCTTCGAGGCGCTGGCGGTCGCCACGGTGATGCCGGAGGTGAGCGCCGACCTCGACGGCCGGGCCTGGTTCGCGACCGCCTTCTCCGCGACCCTGGCGGCGAGCCTGGTCGGGATGGTGCTGGCCGGGTCGTGGTCGGACCGGCGCGGCGCCGTGCGGCCGCTGCTCACGGCCGTCGCGCTCTTCGGCGTCGGTCTGCTGGTGGCCGGGCTCGCGCCGTCGATGGGCCTGCTGGTGCTCGGACGGGTGCTCCAGGGACTCGGCGGGGGAGCGCTGACGGTCGCGCTCTACGTCCTCGTGGCGCAGGTCTACGCGCCGCCGGACCGCCCGCGGATCCTGGGGCTCTTCGCCCTGGCGTGGGTGCTCCCCGGGCTGGTGGGGCCGTTCCTCGCGGGGGTGGTGGCCGAGACGGTCGGCTGGCGCTGGGTCTTCCTGGGGGTCGTCGGCCTGGCGGCCGCGGCGCTCACCCTGATGGTCCCGGCACTGGCCGGGGTGCAGCCCCCACCGGCCGGCGAGCGGCGGTCGCGCGAGGCGCGGCGCCGCGACCGGCGGCGCGTCGGGCTCGCCCTGGTCGTCGCCCTCGCCCTGCTCGGGCTGAACGGCGCCGGGGGCCTCACGGGGCCGCTCGCCGTCGCCGGCGCGGCGGGTGCGCTCGTGGCGGTGGTCGCTGCGCTGCGGCCGCTGCTCCCGGCCGGCACCCTGCGCGCGGGTCGCGGGGTGGCCGCCGTGGTGGCGCTGCGCGGGCTGGTCGCCGCCACCTTCTTCGCCAGCGAGGCCTACCTGCCCTACCTGCTCCAGGAGCAGTACGACCTGCGCATCTGGCTCAGCGGGCTGGTGCTGACCGGCGCCACCCTCGGGTGGGCCGCGGCCTCGCAGGTGCAGGCGAGGCTCGGCGACCGCCTCCCCGACGAGGCCGCCCTGCGCGCCGGGTCGTCCGTGCTGGCGGCCGGGGTGACCGCGATCGCCGCCGCCACGGCGCTCGGGCTCCCGGCGCTGCTGCTCGTGGTCGGGTGGGTGGTGGCCGCCGCGGGCATGGGCCTGATGTACCCCCGCACCACCGTCGCCGTGCTCGCCCGCACCTCGGAGGCCGACCGTGGCTCCGGATCTGCCGGCCTGACCCTCGCCGACGCCGTCGGGTCCGCTGCGGCCGTCGCGGTCGCCGGGCTGGTGTTCACCGCGGTCGGCACCGCCGACGACCGTGCGGCCTTCGTCGCGGTCCTGACGCTCACCACCGCCCTCGGCGCCCTCGCCGTCGTCGTCGCCCGCCGCGCCTGACCCCGCCGGCGGGTCGCGCGCTGCGCTCGCGTCGAGGGGTCGCGCGCTGGGCTCGCGTCGAGGGGTCGCGCGCTGGGCTTGTGTCGAGGGGTCGCGCGCTGCGCTGGCGTCGAGGGGTCGCGTGCTGGGCTCGCGTCGAGGGGTCACGCGCTGGGCTCGCGTCGAGGGGTCACGCACTGGGGCACTCGGGTCTCGGGGTGGCCCGCCGAGGCCGTCCCGAGCCGGTTGGCTGAGCCTGGTCTGCGCCACTTCCTGTCCATAGGCGACCGTCGTGGATCCGTTGTCCACAGCGCGATCCGGGCAGTTCTCCAGGCGCGCGTGACTGTCGGTGGTCGGTGGTTGAGTAGGCGGTATGGCAGACCACCGCGACCACGCACCGCAGCACCCGCTGCTGGCCGCGTTGGCCTGCCTCGACACCGACCTGCACCACGCGTCGGGTACGCCGACCTGGTCACTCACCGCGCCGGAAGCCGAGGCCGCGTTGGTGGAGCTCGCCAGGTGTCGTGCCCGCCTCGCCGCGCTCGAGCTCACCACCGTCGCCGCCGCGGACCGTGCCGGTGTCGGCGACGCCACGGGTGCCACCTCCACCGGGGCGCACTGGGCACGACTCACCCACCAGACCCGGGCGAAGTCAGTCGCCACCGTCCGCCACGCTGCGGCACTCGAGGCACGCCACGGCACCATGCTCGCGGCGATGAGCGCCGGGGTGGTGCTGCCCGAGCAAGCCGAGGTCATCACCCGCGCGGTCGACGCCCTGCCGGTGACCCGGGTCGGGGTCGCAGTGGTCGACGCCGCCCGCGCCCACCTGCTGGAGTTGGCCGCCATGTTCGACGCGGTCGAGCTGAAACGCCTCGGCGACCGCATCCTCGACGTCGTCGCCCCCGACATCGCCGACGACGTCGAACGCGACCGCCTCGAACGCGAAGAAGCAGCAGCAGCCGCGGCAGCCAGCTTCACCATGACCCGCGACGGCCACGGCAAAGCCCACGGCCGGTTCACCATCCCCACCGCCGAAGCCGACATGCTCGCCACCGCCCTCGACGCACTCACCGCACCCCGCCACCACCACGCCACCCACGGCACCGACCCGGTGCCGGTCGATCAGCACGGCAACCGCGTCCCGCGGCCGCTGCGGCGGGGGCACGCGTTCTGCGAGTACGTCCGCACCCGCCACCGCTCCGCCGCCGACGCCGCTGCCACCACCGCCGCGACCCAGGCCGGTGGGGTCGACGCCACCGTCACCGTCACTCTGGACCTGGCACAGCTCACCGGCACCGGCGACGGCGCCGACGCACCCGTGTCGTTGTCGACCGGGACCCGGATCACCGCCGCGAAAGCCCGGTTGTGGGCGTGCGGCGCTAGGATCGTGCCCGTCGTGCTCGGCGGAGCCTCGCAGCCCCTCGACGTCGGACGCACCCGGCGGTACTTCACCAAGACCCAACGCCTCGCCCTCGCCCGCCTCCAAGGTGGCTGCACCGCCGACGGCTGCGACTGGCCACCCTCGATGTGCCACGCCCACCACCGCACCCCCTGGCACACCGGCGGACGCACAGACCTGGCCGAGGGCTACCTGCTGTGCCCCAGACACCACGCCAGGGCCCACGACCCCGCCTACGAGACCACCTACCACCGCCACCGGATCACGTTCGCGCGCACCCGGCCCATGCGGACCTGACACCCCGCAACGGCAGCCAGACCCACCCGCACCGCCCGGCACGGCGTACACCTGCATGACCAACCCCCGCCGCCGACCCCCGCCGCCGACCCCTGCAGCCGACTCGTGCAGCCGGCCGCCCTCGAGACCGAGACCGACGGTCTCCGTCGACCACCGGGGACCGCCGGCCAGCGGGCGACCCCTCGACGCATCCCCAACGCGCGACCCCTCGACGCGTGCCCAACGCGCGACCCCTCGACGCCAGCCCAACGCGCGACCCCTCGGCGCGTGCGCAGCGCGTGACCCCTCGGCGGTCTGGAGACGGGCGTGACGGACCTCCTCGACCACCGGAGGTCGAGGCTGTGGACGACGCCAGCGGGGAGACCCCGGACGAGCGAGGGTGGTCGGGTGCCCCTCGCCGAGCCCGAGCGCCTCCCGGTCAGCGCGGAGCGCTCCGCGCGCATGGGTCAGATCCGCAAGACCCGCACGGCCCCGGAGCTGGCGCTGCGCCGCGAGCTGCACCGGCGCGGTCTGCGCTTCCGGGTGGACCACCCGGTGCCAGGAGCACCGCGCCGCCTCATCGACCTCGCGCTGACCCGCGCGCGGATCGCGGTCTTCGTGGACGGCTGCTTCTGGCACGGGTGCCCCGAGCACTTCCACGCGCCCCGCAACAACGCGCTGTGGTGGCAGTGGAAGATCGCCACCGTCCAGCACCGCGACGACGACACGACCCGTCTCGTCACCCAGGCGGGGTGGCTGGCCCGGCGAGTGTGGGAGCACGAGGACGCCCGCGACGTCGCCGACGAGGTCGAGCGCGCCTGGCGACGCCGGACGGGAGAGGCTGACGGCGCGCACCGGTCCGGCGTACGCCGGTCGCCCCCGCGCCCCCGCGCCCCCGCCCCGGACCCCCGCGCCCCCGACCCCCGTGCGACCCCGTGCGACCCCGTGCGCGCCACGGTTGGCGCGAGGGGCCGCGCGGCCGCACCATGTGCGGGTGCCGCACACCCACCACCCCCACACGGACCACCCCGGCCACCGCACCGCGCAGGTGCTCTCGGTCAACACCGGCGGACCGCGCACGGGCGCCTGGACGGGCCGGGTGGGTCGCAGCGCCATCGACAAGAGCCCGGCGGGGGCCGCGGTCGCGGTGCGCTTCGACGGCCTGGTGGGCGACCACGTGTGCGACCGGAAGTACCACTCCGGGCCGGACCACGCCGTCTACGCGTTCGCGCGGGAGGACCTCGACCGCTGGGGCGAGGAGCTCGGCCAGCACCTGCCCGACGGCTTCTTCGGGGAGAACCTCACGACCCTCGGCATCGACGTCAACGAGGCGGTGATCGGGGAGCGCTGGCGCGTGGGCACGGCACTCCTCGAGGTGGCCAAGGTGCGCACGCCCTGCCGCGTCTTCGCCGGCTGGCTGGGCGTGAACGGGCTGCCCGAGGAGGGGTGGATCAAGCGGTTCGCGGCGGAGGGGCGGCCCGGCCCCTACCTCCGGGTGCTGGAGGAGGGCGTCGTCGAGGCGGGCGACCCGCTCGTGGTGGAGCACCGCCCCGACCACGGCATCACCGTCGCGACCGTCTTCCGCGCGGTCACCACCCGACGCTCGCTGCTGCCGAGCCTGCTCGACGCCCCAGAGCTCGCCGCCGACGTGCGGGCGAAGGCCCTGAAGGAGCGTGAGCGGCGGGCGGCGCTGACCGCAGGCCGGCCGGGAGCGGCCGGCGCCGTCCTGCCGTAGCAGCCGCCGGAGGTGCCCAGCGGGCGGGTTCTGCTACCGATGCGTAACCGCGTGATCTAGGTTACGCACCAAGTGATCGTCCAAGGGCCACCCCGGGCCCGGAAGCAGGGAGCACGATGCCGATCAACCACGACACCTCCTTCGTCGAGCGGATGCCGCGCAACGTCGCGCTGCAGTTCCTCACCCGCGTGGAGACCTCGCCGGACCGGGAGGCCTACCGCTTCCCCCAGGGTGACGGCTGGGAGTCGGTGACGTGGCGTGAGACCGGCGCCCGCGTCTCGAAGCTCGCCGCCGGCCTCATGGCCCTCGGCATCGAGCAGGAGCAGCGCGTCGGCATCGCCTCCGGCACGCGCTTCGAGTGGGTGCTGGCTGACCTCGCGAACATGTGCGCGGGTGCCGCCACCACCACCGTCTACCCGTCGACCAACGCCGAGGACGTCGCCTACATCCTGGGCGACTCCGAGTGCCGCGTGGTCTTCGCCGAGGACGACGAGCAGATCGCCAAGCTGGTCGCGCACAAGTCCGAGCTGCCCCACCTCGAGAAGGTCGTGACCTTCACCGGCGCGGCCGACGGCGACTGGGTCATCTCGATGGACGACCTCGCCGCGCTGGGCGAGAAGCACCTGGCCGAGCACCCCGACGCGATCCGCGAGCACGCCGAGGCGATCGGCCCCGACCAGCTCGCGACCCTCATCTACACCTCCGGCACGACCGGCCGCCCGAAGGGCGTGCGCCTGCAGCACAAGGCGTGGGTCTACGAGGGCGAGGCCATCAAGGCCCAGGGCATCCTCGACGAGAGCGACCTGCAGTACCTCTGGCTCCCGATGGCGCACTCCTTCGGCAAGGTGCTGCTTTCCTCGCAGCTGGCGTGCGGCTTCGCCACCGCGGTCGACGGCCGCGTCGACAAGATCATCGACAACCTCGCCGTCGTGAAGCCGACCTTCATGGGCGCGGCCCCCCGCATCTTCGAGAAGGCCCACGCGCGCATCGTCACGATGACGGCCTCCGAGGGCGGCGCCAAGGAGAAGATCGCCACCCAGGCGTTCAAGGTCGGCATCCAGGTCGACCGCCTCAAGCGCGAGGGCAAGTCGGTGCCGCTGCCGCTCAAGCTGCAGCACGGCCTCTTCGACAAACTGGTCTTCAGCAAGGTCCGCGACCGCTTCGGTGGCCGCGTCCGCTTCTTCATCTCCGGCTCGGCGGCGCTCAACGCCGAGATCGCCGAGTGGTTCCACGCCGCGGGCATCCTCATCCTCGAGGGCTACGGCATGACCGAGAACGCCGCGGGCGCGACGGTCAACCACCCCGACCACTACAAGATCGGCACCGTCGGTCCGGCCATCCCGGGCGCCGAGGTGCGCATCGGCGAGGGCGACGAGGTCCAGCTGCGCGGCCCGCACATCATGGACGGCTACCACAACCTGCCCGAGGCCACCGCCGCCGCCTTCACCGAGGACGGCTGGCTGCGCACGGGCGACAAGGGCTCGCTGGACGCCGACGGCTTCCTCACGATCACCGGCCGCATCAAGGACCTCTTCAAGACCTCCGGCGGCAAGTACATCGCCCCCTCGGCCATCGAGTCGAAGTTCAAGGCGATCTGCCCCTACGTCAGCCAGTTCATGGTCTTCGGCAACGAGCGCAACTACTGCGTCGCGCTCATCGCCCTCGACCCCGACGCCATCGCGGGCTGGGCCGAGGAGAACGGCCTGGGCGGCAAGTCCTACACCGAGATCGTCACCAGCGACGCGGCCCAGGCGATGGTCGGCGACTACGTCGAGCAGCTCAACGGCCGCCTCAACCGCTGGGAGACCATCAAGAAGTGGCGCGTGCTCGACCACGACCTCACCATCGAGTCGGGCGAGCTGACCCCCTCGATGAAGGTCAAGCGCAACGTCGTGGAGGACAACAACAAGGCCCTCATCGACGCGCTCTACGCGTCCTGACGCCGGCTCGCCCGGCCCGCCCGGGCAGCCGCACCTGACGCACGACGGGCGTCGACCCCCACGGGGGTCGACGCCCGTCGGCGTGTCCGGGCTGGGACGATGGTGCCGTGCCCTCCGCCCCGCCCCCCGGTGACCCCGCGCCGCGCGACGGCGCGCTGCCGGAGGCGGCCCTCGCCCGGCTCGGCCGCTCGACCTTCTCGGTCTACGTGCACGTGCCGTTCTGCACCGTGCGCTGCGGCTACTGCGACTTCAACACCTACACCGCCACCGAGCTCGGCATGCCCGGGTCTGCGCCCGGCGCCTCCCGCGCGACGTACGCCGAGGCGGCGGTCGCCGAGGTCCGCCTCGCCCGCCGCGTGCTCGGGGAGGCCGACCTGCCGGTCGCGACCGTCTTCGTCGGCGGCGGCACGCCGACGTTGCTCCCGCCCGCCGACCTCGGCCGGGTGCTCGGCGCTGTGCGCGCGGAGTTCGGGCTGGCCGCCGACGCCGAGGTGACGACCGAGGCCAACCCCGACAGCGTCGACCCGGCCTCGCTCGCCGCGCTGCGCGAGGCCGGCTACACCCGCATCTCCTTCGGCATGCAGTCGGCCGTGCCGGGCGTGCTCGCCACCCTCGACCGCACCCACGACCCGGAGCGGATCGGCCCGGTCGTCGCGTGGGCGCGCGACGCAGGCTTCGAGGAGGTGAGCCTCGACCTGATCTACGGCACGCCGGGGGAGTCGGCGGCCGACTGGGCGACCAGCCTCGACGCCGCCCTCGACGCCCGGCCCGACCACGTCTCGGCCTACGCCCTCATCGTCGAGGAGGGCACCGCCCTGCACCGCCGCGTGGCGCGCGGCGAGCTGCCGGCGCCCGACGACGACGACCTCGCCGACAAGTACCTCGCCGCCGAGGAGCGGCTGGCTGCCGGCGGTCTCGGGTGGTACGAGGTGTCGAACTGGGCCCGCCGCGAGGAGAGCCGCTGCCGGCACAACCTCGCTTACTGGCGCGGCGGCGACTGGTGGGGCGTCGGCCCCGGGGCCCACAGCCACGTCGGCGGCGTGCGGTGGTGGAACGTGCGGCACCCCGCGGCGTACGCCGACCGGATCGGCGCCGGCGCGAGCCCGGCCCACGCCCGCGAGGTGCTCTCGCCGCAGGACCGGCAGGTCGAGCGGGTGCTGCTCGAGGTGCGGCTCGCCGACGGCCTGCCTGCCGACGCGCTCACCGGCCTGCCGCCCGGGTCCGGCCGCGACGCGGTGCCCGCCCTGGTCGAGCGCGGGCTCGTCGAGCCCGCGCCCTGGCGCGACCACGACCGCGTGGTGCTGACGCTGCGCGGCCGGCTGCTGGCCGACGGCGTGGTGCGCGAGCTGCTCAGCTGACCATCCGGATCGTCAACGGGTAGCGGTAGGGCTCGCCGTTGCTGGCCTTCACCGAGCCGATGATGGTGAAGACGAGCCAGTACGCCGCGAACGCCAGTGCGAGCGGCACGACCAGCAGCGCGCCGACGCCGAGGGTGACCACGACCACGAGGACGCCCAGCACCGCACCGACGATGCCGAAGAGCAGCACGGAGAGCTGGAAGTTCAGCGACTCGGCCGCCTGCCGGCGGACGTAGGGCGAGGAGCCCTTCGCCAGCAGCACCACGAGCGGGCCGAGGAAGGCCAGCGCTACGAACGCCGCCACGAGCGCGCTCCAGTGCGCCGCGCCGCCCCACGTCTGCTCCTCGGCGCTCGCCGGCCGGTCGGGGTGGGCGCCGTACGCCGCGCCGTACGGCTGGCCCAGTCCGTACTGCTGCCCGTAGCCCTGCCCGTAGCCCTGCCCGTACTGCTGGCCGTACGGCTGGGCCTGCCCGTACGGCGCGGGCTGGCCGCCCCAGGACGGGGGCGGCTGCTGGCCGGGCGGCTGCTCGCCCGGCTGGTGCGGGTCGGGCTGGCCGGGGGACTGGCCGGTGGGGTCGCTCATGGCGGCAGCGTAGTGCGCGCCGGCCTCAGCCCGCGGTGACGAAGTCGATGAGCTCCTCGACGCGGCCGAGGAGCTCCGGCTCGAGGTCCTGGTAGCCGCGCACGCCGCCCAGCACGTGCTTCCAGGCGCGGGCGACGTCGGCCTGGTCGCGGTGCGGCCAGCCGAGCAGCTGGCAGGTGCCCTTCTTCCAGTCGAGGTGGCGCGGCACGTCGGGCCAGCGCTGGAAGCCGAGGCGCTGCGGCTTGACCGCCTGCCAGACGTCGACGAAGGGGTGGCCGACCACGAGCACGTGCGGCCCCATCGGCCCACGGGCCACCGCCTGGGCGATGCGGCTCTCCTTCGAGCCCTTCACGAGGTGGTCGACCAGCACCCCGACGCGGCGACCCGGCCCCGGGCGGAAGTCGCGCAGGTGGTCGGCGAGGTCGTCGACGCCGCCGAGGTACTCGACGACGACGCCCTCGACCCGCAGGTCGTCGCCCCAGACCTTCTCGACCAGCTCGGCGTCGTGGCGGCCCTCGACGAAGATCCGGCTGGCGCGGGCGACCCGGGCGGGCGCGTCGGGCACGGCGAGCGAGCCCGACGCGGTGCGGGTCGGGGCGGCCGGCACCGTGCGGTGCACCGGCGCGTGCAGCACGACCGGGCGGCCCTCGAGCAGGAAGCCGGGCCCCAGCGGGAAGGTGCGGCGCTTGCGGCGGCGGTCCTCGAGCGTGACCGTGTGCAGGTCGCGGTCGACGGCGACCACCTCGCCGCACCAGTCGGTGGTGACCTCCTCGACCACGAGGCCCAGGTCCGCGGCCTGCTCGGTGGCGCGGCCGCGCCTCGGCGCGCGCCAGTCGGTGGCCAGCACGTCGTCGCCGTAGCGGTCAGCGGGGGAGGTGCGTCCCGGGGCGCCGGGGCTCGTCGAGGTCACCGGGACACGCTAGGCGGGCGCGCACCCCGCGCGGCGGGGGCGCGCCGAGCTCACTCCCCGTCGGGCCCGCCCTGCCCGGGCGGGCCGTCGCCCAGCTTCTCGGTGGGGTCGGGCACGCCGAGGTCGAGGTCGTCACGGGCCTCGTCGGGGTCGAGGGGCTCGGCGAGCGGGTTGTCCTCGCCGGGCTGCAGGTCCTCGGGCAGCTGGTCGTCGGGGATGCCCGCAGCGCCGTCGGTGCCGTCGCCGTCGGTGCCCGCCGGGCGCTCGTCGCTCGCACTGGTCATGGCGACCACGCTGCCACGGCCGGGGGCGCGCCCGCCTCGCCCGCTCAGAGGAGCGGCAGCCGCTTCTGGCTGCGCGGCAGGTGCTCGTAGCCGCGCCGCACCGCGTGCTCGAGCGCCTCTGCGGGGTAGGGCCACGAGGCCGACGCCAACGCCTGCGACACCGGGACGCCGCGACCCGCGGCGTCGCGCACGGTCTCGGCCACCACCCCGATCGCGGCGCGCTGCTCCTGCACGAAGTCGAGGCCCACCGGCGCGCCGTGCCCGGGCAGGACGACGGTCTGCGGCGTCAGCAGCCCGATCACCAGGTCGAGCGCGCGGGGCCACTCCAGCGGCCAGCAGTCCTCGCCGTACGCCGGGTGGCCGGACTCCTCGACCAGGTCGCCGGCGAGCAGGACGTCGGCGTCGGGCACGCGCACCACGAGGTCGCCGGCGGTGTGGCCCCGGCCCGGGTGCACCAGCTCGAGCACCCGGTCGCCCAGGTCGAGGACGGTCGCCGAGGAGAAGGTGTGCGTGGGCAGGACGACCTCGGTCGCGAGCACGTCGTCCCGGTGCGGGTCGCCCGGGTCTGTCGCGTAGCGCGCCTTCAGCCGGTCGGCGCCGGCCGCGAGCTCGTCGGCGGCGACCTCGTGGGCGTGCACCGGCACCGCGCCGTACGCGTCGGTGACGGCCACCGTGCCGAAGGTGTGGTCGACGTGCCAGTGCGTGGTGACCACGGCGGTGACCTCGCCCACCCCGAGGCGTCGCACGTCCTCGACGACGGCTCGCCCGGCAGCAGCGGAGCCGTGCGGGTCGACCAGCACGAGCCCCGCCTCGCCCCCGACGAGCACGACCCCGACGTCGCACCAGGAGCGCCGCGCGTGCCACACACGGTCGGCGACCTCGCGGAAGTCCTCGGTCCGGCTCACCGGGCGAGCCTACGAGGGGGAGTAGGATTGGCACTCCGTCGAGTTGAGTGCCAGCAGAGGAGGAGCCGTGGTCGAGGACCGTCGCCTGGCCGTCCTGCGCGCGATCGTGGAGGACTACGTCGCCACCGAGGAGCCGGTCGGCTCCAAGGCGCTGGTGGAGCGCCACGGCCTCGGGGTCTCCCCGGCGACCGTCCGCAACGACATGGCGGTGCTCGAGGAGGAGGGGCTGATCCGCCAGCCCCACACCAGCGCCGGCCGGGTGCCGACCGACGCGGGTTACCGCCTCTTCGTCGACCGCCTCACCACCGTCAAGCCGATGAGCCAGGCGGAGCGGCGGGCGATCTCGCAGTTCCTCGACGGCGCCGTCGACCTCGACGACGTCGTCTCGCGCAGCGTGCGGCTGCTCTCGCAGCTGACCCGCCAGGTCGCGGTCGTGCAGTACCCCACGCTCACCCGCTCGACGGTGCGCCACGTCGAGCTCGTGGCGCTGACCCCGTCCCGGCTGCTGGTCGTGCTCATCCTCAGCAGCGGCCGGGTCGAGCAGCGGCTCGTCGAGCTCGGCGCCGACCTCCCCGACGACCGGCTCGCCGACCTCCGCACGCGGGTCAACCGCGCCGTCACGGGCGAGCGGATCGCCGAGGCGACCGGTGCGCTGGCCGACCTGCCCGCCGCCGTGCCGCCCGACTGCACCGAGGAGGTCGCGGCAGCCCGGGCGGTGGTCGCGGCCCTCGTCGAGGCGATGTCGGACCACCGCTCCGACGAGCGGGTCGCCGTCGGCGGCGCGGCCAACCTGGCGCGCTTCGGCGACAGCTTCGACTCCGCCGTGCGCCCCATCCTCGAGGCGCTCGAGGAGCACGTCGTGCTGCTCAAGCTGCTGGGCGAGGCCTCGACCGGCGGCGCGGTCACCGTGCGGATCGGCCACGAGGGGCCGATCCAGGAACTGGCCAGCACCAGCGTCGTGGCCACCGGCTACGGCCCGGGCGAGGAGGCGCTGGCCTCGCTGGGCATCCTCGGGCCCACGCGCATGGACTACCCCGGCACGATGGCGGCGGTCCGCGCGGTCGCCCGCTACGTCTCCCGGATCCTCGACGAGGCCTGACCGGCCCCGGCCGGCCCGCCACCCGCACGCCCCGTCCCACCCCGACCCCACCTTGCCCCCGACTCGCCACCGACGAAGGACCCACGTGAGCCAGGACCTCTACGAGCTGCTCGGCGTCAGCCGCGACGCGGACGCCGACGCGATCAAGAAGGCCTACCGCAGGCTGGCCCGCCAGCTGCACCCCGACGTCAACCCCGACCCGGAGAGCCAGGAGCGGTTCAAGCAGGTCTCCGCGGCCTACGAGGTGCTCTCCGACCCGCAGAAGCGCGCGTCGTACGACCGGGGCGGCGACCCCTTCGCGGGCGGCTTCGCCGGCGGGGGACAGGGGGCCGGCTTCTCCTTCACCGACATCATGGACGCCTTCTTCGGCGGCGGCGCGCCCGGTGCCGGCGGGGCGGGCGGCGGCCGCGGCCCGCGTCCGCGCACCCGCCGCGGGCAGGACGCGCTCATCCGCGTCGAGGTCGAGCTGGCCGAGGCCGCCTTCGGCGCGACCCGTGAGCTCAAGGTCGACACCGCGGTCGTCTGCGGCACCTGCCACGGCGACGGCGCGGCGCCGGGGTCCTCTCCCGTGCCCTGCGAGACCTGCCGGGGTGCCGGCGAGGTCGCGCACGTGCAGCGGTCCTTCCTCGGGGAGATCCGCACGCTGCGGCCCTGCGCGGCCTGCCGTGGCTTCGGCACGATCATCCCCGACCCCTGCCGTGAGTGCTCCGGGGACGGCCGCGTGCGCTCACGCCGCACGCTGACGGTCAAGATCCCCGCAGGCGTCGACACCGGCACCCGGGTGCAGCTGCCCGAGCAGGGTGAGGTCGGCCCCGGCGGCGGGCCGGCCGGCGACCTCTACGTCGAGGTGGCCGTGGCGCCGCACCAGGTCTTCACCCGTCACGGCGACGACCTGCACTGCACCGTCACGGTGCCGATGACCGCCGCCGCGCTCGGCACCACGCTCACCCTCCCCACGCTGGAGGCCGACCTCGTCGCCGAGGGCGCGGAGCCCGAGACGGCCGACCTCGAGACCTCCTTCGAGCTGGAGGTGCGACCCGGCACCCAGTCGCACACCGACACGGTGCTGCGCGGCCGCGGGGTGCCGGGGCTGCGCGGTGCCGCCCGCGGCGACCTCGTCGTCACGACCGTGGTGGAGACCCCGACGCGCCTCGACGCGCCCCAGGAGGAGCTGCTGCACCAGCTCGCCACGCTGCGCGGCGAGGAGTCGCCCGACGGCCAGGTGCGACCGGCCCACCACAAGTCGGTCTTCGGCCGGCTGCGCGACGCCTTCGGCGGCTGAGCGGCGCCGTGTCCCTCCCGGTGCACCTCGTGCCCGACCTCGCCGCCACCCGCGTCGGCGACGAGGTCGTCGTCGAGGGCGACGAGGCCCACCACGCCGTCGCCGTGCGGCGGCTGCGGGTGGGGGAGCGGGTCGTGCTCACCGACGGGCGTGGCCGCGCGGTCACCGGCGTCGTCGCCTCGACGGGCAAGCGGGTCTTCGCGGCCGTGGCCGAGGAGGTCGTCGACGCCGCGGAGCCGTCGCCCCGCCTCACCGTCGTGCAGGCGCTGCCCAAGGGCGAGCGCGGCGAGCTCGCCGTCGAGGTGCTGACCGAGGTCGGTGCCGCCCGCGTCGTGCCGTGGGCCGCGGCCCGCAGCGTCGCGGTGTGGAAGGGGGAGCGGGCGGCCAAGTCCCACGCCCGCTGGCAGGCCACGGCGCGCGAGGCCGCGAAGCAGGCGCGCCGCCCCTGGCACCCCGTCGTCGACCCGCTCGCCACCACCGACGACGTCGTCGCGCTCGTCGCCGACGCGCGCCTCGCGGTGGTGCTGCACGAGGACGCCGCCGCGCCGCTGTCCTCGCTCGCGGTGCCCGCCGAGGGCGACGTCGCGGTCGTCGTCGGGCCCGAGGGCGGCCTCACCCCCGACGAGGTCGAGCGCCTCGCGGCGGCCGGCGCCCACGTCGTACGCCTCGGGGCCGAGGTGCTGCGCACGTCCACCGCCGGCGTCGTCGCCTGCGCCGCCCTCCTCAGCCGCACCGCGCGGTGGGGCTGAGGTCCCGCCTCACTCCACGGTGACCGTGCGGGTGTCCTCGTCGGGACCGCCGCCCTCGGCGCCCCCGCTGGGGTCGTCGGTGCGCGCCAGGAAGGTGTAGGTGCCGGGCTCGAGGCCGCTGACGTCGACCTCGGCGCTCCAGGGGAAGAGCCGCTCCTCCATCCACCCCTCGGCGGTGGTGTAACCCTCGGCGACGACCGCGCCCGCGCCGTCGAGCACCTGCCACTGGACGTTGGCCTCGAAGCCGTTGCTCACGCCCTCGGCGGTGAAGGTGTCGCCGACCGTCGCGCCCTCGGCGGGGGTCGTGATGCTCATGAGGGAGAGGGTCTCGAGCAGCGGTGCCTGCGCGAGCGGCTCCGCGGTCGGCACGCCCAGCACCTCGGCGACCGGCTTGCCGTCGACCGTCAGCTGGACGGGCAGGCGCTCCTGCAGCGCGCCCTGCACGGAGTACACGACGCCCTGCACGGCCAGCTCGGCCTCGCGCTCGGTGAGGTCCCCGCGCGGCGGCGCCGCGGTGAGGTCGACCCGGGCGACGCCGCCCTGGACCGCCACCGCGGCGACCTCGGTGCCGGCCGGCCAGACCGAGCGGTAGTCGGGGTCCAGCGGGTCGCCGCCGACGACCTCCTGCGCCGCTGCCAGCGCGACGTCGCCCCCGGCGACCTGGGTCTCGTGGAACTCGCGGAAGAGCACCGGGCCGCGCGGGCCCTCGCCCACGTAGTACGCCGGGACCACGACGGCCTCGCCGGCCGGCGGCGCCGCGCTGCTCGGCGCCGCGCTGCTCGGCGCCGCGGACGGCTCCGGCGTCGGCTCCGCGGCCGTCGGGGTGGGCTCGCCCGCCGCGGGCGCGGGGTCGTCGTCGCCACCGGTGAGGGAGCCGCCGGCGACGGCCACGGCCACGACGACCGCCGCGGCCGCCACCGCCGCTCCGGCCGCGGCGTAGGTCCAGGGGCGTCGGTCGCTCATCGGGGTCACCTTCTGTCGTGGACGGGGGTCGCTGCGGGAGTTGCTGAGGGGGTGGGTGGCGCGGGGTGCGCCCGACCCGGTCCGCCGCTGGATCGCGGCGAGCCGGTCGGTCGGTCGCAGGTCGTCGACGGCGTCGGCGAGCAGCTGGTGCAGCCGGTCAGGCGGGTCGGCGTCGCCGGGCGGGTGCGCGGGGTCGCGTCTCACGGCTGGTCCTCCCAGTAGGTCGCGAGGATCGTCCGCAACCGTGCGGACGCCCGCGAGGTGTGGCTCTTGACCGCGCCGCGGCTCAGCCCGAGCGTGTCGGCGACCTCGGCCTCCGACAGCTGCAGGTAGTGGCGCAGCACGACGACCTCCCGCTGCCGCCCGGGCAGCTGCCGGAGCGCGTCGAGGACGGCTGCGCGACGGTCGGCGTCGAGCGCGCTGGTGTCGCTGCCCGGTGCCGCCGGGTGGGGTGCGGCGGCCTCGCGCTCCTCGTGGCGGCGCACCACCCCGCGGTGGCGCAGCTCGGAGCGCGCACGGTTGACCACGGCCTGGCGGAGGTAGGCCGCGGCCCGGTCGTGGTCGCGCAGCCGGTCCCAGCGGGCGTGCGTGGCCAGGAAGGCGTCCTGGACGACGTCCTCCGCGGCGGTGCGGTCGTGGACCAGCAGGACGGCGAGCCGGACGAGCCGCGCCCAGTGCGCGGCGTACAGCTCGACGAGGGCCTGGTCGGCGCCGGAGCGGTCAGGGGCGCCGGGGGAGCCGGCCGCGCCGCCCCCGCGCGACCCGTGCTCGCCGTCGGGCGGGACGCGGGACGACCCGGCCGCGGGCGCGCCGCGGCTCACGCCGGGGTCCCGGAGGGTCGTCGCTGCACGTGTCACCACGCTAGTGGGACGCCCCACCCGTCACGGTGGTTCACACGCCGAGGCGACCGGACCGCCGGTCTAGGCTGGCGTGGTGACCAGCACCGCGAGCGACCCCGACTGCCTCTTCTGCCGCATCGTGGCCGGGACCGTGCCGGCCGACGTGGTCCACGAGAGCGCCACCACCGTCGCCTTCCGCGACATCTCCCCGGGCGCCCCCACGCACGTGCTGCTCGTGCCCCGCGACCACCACGCCGACGCGGCGTCGCTGGCCGCGGCCGAGCCGGCCCGGGTGGCGGAGCTGGTCGCCGCCGCGGGCGAGGTGGCGCGGCAGGAGGGCCTCGAGCGGGGCTACCGGCTGGTGTGGAACACCGGGCCCGACGCGGGCCAGACCGTCCACCACGTCCACCTGCACCTCCTCGGCGGTCGCGGGCTCGGCTGGCCGCCGGGCTGACCCGGGGTACCGGGTGCCGGGTGCCGGTCGGCGCCGCGGCGTGGTCGGCGCTCAGGGCAGCGGTGCGCCGCGGGCGGTGACCCACAGCGCGTACCACTCCTCCTGGGTCAGCTCGGGCTCGCGCAGCACGGCGTCGCGGCACGCCGCGATCCGGCCGGGGTCGGTCGTGCCGACGACCGGCGCGATGCGGGCGGGGTGGCGACGCAGCCACCACAGCACCACCGTCTCGGGCGTCGTGCCCCGCTCGGCGGCGGTGCGGGCCACGAGCTCGGTGGTCGCCACGTCGGCCGCGGTCTCCGCGCGGCCGGTGTAGCGGCCCTGGGCAAGCGCGCCCCACGCCTGCAGGCCGACGCCGTGCGCGGCGCAGTGCTCCAGCGTCCCGTGCGGGAAGCCGGTCGAGCCCTCGGCGGTGTTGACGAGCACGCCGGCCTCGACGAAGCCACGGTGGTGCAGGCTCATCTCGAGCTGGTCGGCCACGAGGGGCAGCGCGAGGTGCGCCTGCAGCGCCGCGAGCTGGTGGTGCGAGGCGTTCGACAGCCCGACGGCGCCCACGAGCCCCTCGCGGTGCAGCTCCTCGAGCGTCGCGGCGACGCCCGCCAGGTCTGCCAGCGGGTCGGGGCGGTGCAGCAGCAGCACGTCGAGGCGGTCGGTGCGCAGCCGCTCCAGGCTGCGCTCCACCCGCTCGCGCACGTGCGCGGGGCGCCAGTCGTAGTGGCCGACGGCCCCGTCGCGCGGCAGCGTGATGCCGCACTTCGACTGCAGCACGACGCGCTCGCGGAGCCCGCGGTGGCGGTCGAGGAGGGCACCGAAGACCGCCTCGGCGCCGCCCGCGGTGTAGATGTCCGCGTGGTCGAACCAGGTGATGCCCGCGTCCAGCGCCGCCTCCACCGCGGCCTCCGCGCGCGCGAGGTCGGCGTCGTCGAAGGCGGCGTCGTCCCAGGAGCCGCCGAGGCCCATGCAGCCGTAGAGCGCCGTCGGGGGCGGGAGGGCGGTCACCACCGGACCGCGTCGAGGAGCTCGCCGAAGAGCCGCAGGGCCAGCAGCACGGCCGGCACCGCGAAGGTCACCAGCAGCACCCACGCCACGGCGCGGTGCGCGGGCCGGGTCGCGTCGAGCGACGAGGCGAACTCCAGCAGCGCCCCCTCCTCGGTGCGGGAGTCGAAGCCCATGCGCTGCTGCTCGGGGGTCAGGCGCAGCCGCTGGTGCCACAGGTGGGGATCGAGCGGCTCGGAGTGCCCGGGGTCGCCGCCCGGGCCCCCCGCGCGGTCGTGACCGTCGGGACCCTCCCAGGGCTCGACGGGGCTGCGGTCGTCCACAGCGCCAGCGTACGTCGGGGAACGGGGTGGGAGGCGTCGGCGCCGCGCCGTAGCATGGAGCGCACGATGACCCAGTCCGAGCAGCCCGCCGCGGCCAGCGGCAGCCCCGAGACCCGCACCCGCCACACCGTGCTGGTCCCGCCCAGCGTCGACATGGTGAGCGTGCTCGGCCCCGGCGACGAGCACCTGACGATCCTCGAGCGCGACTTCGCCTGCGACGTCCACGTGCGCGGCAACCGCATCACCCTCACCGGCGAGCCGGGCGAGGTGGCGCTGGCCGAGCGCATGCTCGACGAGCTCGTCACGATCATCCGCACCGGCCAGGGCGTCACCCCCGAAGCCGTCGAGCGCATCATCGCGATGCTGCGTGCCGAGACCACCGAGCGCCCCGTTGACGTGCTGAGCCTCAACATCCTGAGCAACCGCGGGCGCACGATCCGGCCCAAGACGCTCAACCAGAAGCGCTACGTCGACGCCATCGACAAGCACGCGATCACCTTCGGCATCGGTCCCGCCGGCACCGGCAAGACCTACCTCGCGATGGCGAAGGCCGTGCAGGCGCTGCACGCGAAGAACGTCACGCGCATCATCCTCACCCGCCCCGCGGTGGAGGCGGGCGAGCGCCTCGGCTACCTGCCGGGCACGCTCAGCGAGAAGATCGACCCCTACCTCCGCCCGCTCTACGACGCCCTGCACGACATGGTCGACCCCGAGACCATCCCCAAGCTGCTCGCGGCCGGCACGGTCGAGGTGGCGCCGCTGGCCTACATGCGCGGACGCACGCTCAACGACGCCTTCATCATCCTCGACGAGGCGCAGAACACCTCGCCGGAGCAGATGAAGATGTTCCTGACCCGCCTCGGCTTCGGCTCCAAGATCGTGGTGACGGGCGACGTCACGCAGGTCGACCTGCCCGGCGGGGTGCGCTCCGGGCTGCGCGTGGTCGAGCAGATCCTCGACGGCGTCGACGACGTCAGCTTCAACCGGCTGACCGCGACCGACGTCGTGCGCCACCGCCTCGTCGGCCGCATCGTCGAGGCCTACGACCAGTTCGACGCGCGAGACGAGCGCGGCGACCGGGGCGGGCACGGCGGTCGCGGCGAGCGCGGCGAGCGGGTCCGCTCGTGAGCATCGAGGTCCTCGACGAGTCCGGCCAGGGCCTCGACGTCGGCCACCTCGCCCGGCTGTCGCGCTTCGTGATGGACCGGATGCGGGTGCACCCGATGGCCGAGCTGTGCCTCAAGGCCGTCGACGAGCAGACGATCGCCGGCCTCAACGAGCAGTGGATGGGCAAGGAGGGGCCGACCGACGTGCTCGCCTTCCCGATGGACGAGCTGCGACCCGGCACCGCCGGCGAGGAGCCCGAGGAGGGGGTGCTGGGCGACCTCGTGCTCTGCCCGGCCGTCGCCGACCGCCAGGGCACCGAGGCCGGCCACGGCCGCGACGCCGAGCTCGAGCTGCTGACCGTGCACGGGATCCTCCACCTGCTGGGCTACGACCACGCGGAGCCCGAGGAGCACCGCGTGATGTTCGGCCTGCAGGACGACCTGCTTGCCGCCTGGCGTGCCGGTGGGTGAGGTCGCGCTGGCGAGCGGCGTCGCGCTGCTCGTGGTGCTGGCCGGGCTGTTCTCGGCCGCCGACGCGGCGCTCGGCGGCTTCTCGGCGGCCCGCGCCTCCGAGCTCGCGGTCGAGGGCCGCGCCGGCGCCCGGCCGCTGGTGCGGCTGCTGGCCGACCGCCCGCGCTACCTCAACACCGCCCTGCTGCTGCGCCTGGCCTGCGAGGTCGGCGCGATCGTGCTCGCGGTGCGCGGCTTCCACGACCTCTACGAGGGCGCGTGGACCCCGACGCTGCTCTCCGCGGTCCCCGTCATGCTGCTGGTCTCCTTCGTCGTCATCGGCGTCGCGCCGCGCACCCTCGGTCGCCAGCACTCCGAGATGGTCGCGCTGGCCTCCGCCGCGCCGGTCTCGGCCATCACCACCGTGCTCGGCCCGCTGCCGCAGCTGCTGATCCTGCTGGGCAACGCCCTCACCCCCGGCCGCGGCTTCCGCGAGGGGCCGTTCTCCACCGAGACCGAGCTGCGCGAGCTCGTCGACCTCGCCGAGGCCAGTGCCGTCATCGAGTCCGGTGAGCGCCGCATGATCCACTCCGTCTTCGAGCTCGGCGACACCATCGTGCGCGAGGTGATGGTGCCGCGCGGCGACGTCGTCTACGTCGAGCGCCACAAGAACCTCCGCCAGGCGCGCTCGCTCTTCCTGCGCAGCGGTTTCAGCCGGGTCCCGGTGATCGGCGAGAACCTCGACGAGGTCGTGGGCTTCGCCTACCTCAAGGACGTCGCGCGGCGCGACTTCGAGGACGCCGACGCCGAGCTCACCGAGCGCATCGACACCGTCATGCGGCCCGCCTACTTCGTGCCCGACTCCAAGCCCGTCGACGGCTTGCTCTCCGAGATGCAGGCGCGCCGGCAGCACGTCGCGGTCGTCGTCGACGAGTACGGCGGGACCGCCGGCCTCGTCACCATCGAGGACGTCCTCGAGGAGATCGTCGGCGAGATCACCGACGAGTACGACGAGGCGGAGGTCGAGGTGGAGCGTCTCGAGGGCGGTGCCGTGCGGGTGTCCTCGCGCTTCCCCGTCGACGACCTCGAGGAGCTGGTGGGCGTCGCGGTGGAGGACGACGACGTCGACAGCGTCGGCGGCCTCATGGCCAAGCACCTCGGGCGGGTCCCCATCCCGGGCTCCCACGTCGAGACCCACGGGCTCCGGCTGGAGGCCGAGCGCCCCACCGGTCGACGCAACCGGATCGCCACCGTGCTGGTGCGCCCGGTCGACCCTGCCCCGGTGGACGCCGGAGCCGACGGCGAGCCGGACGACGTGGTCGTGGGTGACTACGCTGACCGGCATGCCTGATCCCGCCCCCGGAGACTCCCGCGAGCTGTCGGCCGAGGACGCCAAGCTCGTCACCCTTGCCCGGGCCACCCGGGCCCGCACCGGTGCGGCCGAGGGCGCGGCCGTGCGCGACCAGGACGGCCGCACCTACGCCGCGGCCACGGTCGACCTGCCCTCGCTGCAGCTGTCGGCGGTGCACGTCTGCGTCGCGATGGCGGTCGCCAGCGGCTCCCGCGGCCTCGAGGCCGTCGTCGTGCTGACGGAGGCCGACGACCTCGACCCGCGCGACCGTGCCGCGGTGCGCGACCTCGGCGGCGACGACGTCGCGCTCTACCGCGGCGACGTCCGCGGCGCCGTGGTCGTGCCGGGCTGACCGCGACCGGCACACGCGCGCGGGGTCGACCCGGACCTGAGCGGAACCGGGTGATCTTGCGGTTCCTTGAGGATTCCTTGCGGATTCCTCTCAGGCGCCTCGGGGTGGGGCCGATGGAGAGGACATGCGCCGCCCCGCCGACCCCGCAGGCACCCCCGCCGTCCGCGCCCGCCGCGGCCCGCTGCCCGGTCTGCTGCCCCGTCTGCTGCCCCGTCTGCTGGCAGGCCTGCTCGCGCCGCTGCTCGTGCTCGGCCTGCTCGCCCTCGGCACCGGCGCGGCCTCGGCCGCCGGCGGCGCGTCGGCGCAGGCCGCCACGGGCAAGGTGCGTGCGGTGAAGACCACCGCCCGCGCGACGAAGCCGAGGAAGCCCGGCACGACGACCACCCCCACGAGCACCGCTCCCACGACGACCACGTCCACGACGTCCTCCCCGGCCGGCCCGCGCGCGACCTGGGTGTGGGGCCGCCCGTCGACCTCGGCCCTCGTCTCCTTCGCCACCGGCCAGGGCGTGCGCGACCTCTTCGTCTCCGTGCCGTGGCGCGTGACCGGCCAGCCGACGGAGATGACCTGGCTGCGCGACCTGCGCGCGCGGGCCACCGCGGCCGGCATCCGACTCCACGCGCTCGGCAGTGAGACCAGCTGGGTCGACGACCACGCGAGCGCCCTCACCTGGCAGCGCGAAGCGCTCTCCACCGGCCTCTTCGACGGCGTCCACCTCGACGTCGAGCCGTGGCTGCACGCCGACTGGTCGGGCGACCGCACGGCCCTGCTGCGCCGCTACCTCGGCCTGCTCGCGACCCTCGCCGGCGACACGACCGCGCGGGTCGAGGCCGACATCTCCTTCTGGCTCGACCAGCACGTGGTCGACGGGCAGCGGGTCGACGAGGCGGTGCTGGCCCGGGTCGACGCGGTCACCGTCATGACCTACCGCGACACCGTCAGCGGCGAGGACAGCATCACCGCGCTCGGCGAGGCGGCGCTCGCCGCCGCGGACCGGGCCGGCAAGCCCGCGCGGCTCGCGGTCGAGACCCACCACCTCGGCACCGACCCGATCGCGGAGAAGCAGACCTTCGCCGGCGCCACCCGCGCGGTGCTCACCTCGGCGATGGCCGCGGTCGACGCGGCGGTGCGGCACCACCCGTCGTACGCCGGGATCGCGGTGCACGACGTCGCCGGCTGGCAGGCCCTCCGCACCTCCTGAGGCGACCGCGTCGCTAGCCTGGGCCGGTGAGCACCCGCGCCCAGCAGTACGCCGCCACCGTGCTGCGTCGCGAGCAGCTCTCGGAGCACCTCGTGCGCCTCGAGCTCGGCGGGCCCGGGCTGGCCGGGTGGCGCAGCACCGACGTCCCCGACGAGTGGGTGGCGCTCGTCGTGCCCGGGCAGTTCCAGAGCCGCTACTACACCGTGCGCGAGCACGGCCCCGCGAGGCTCGTCGTCGACGTGGTGGTGCACGAGGAGGGGCTGGTCACCGAGTGGGCGCGGCGCGACTGCGTCGGCGAGACCGTGACGGTGAGCGAGCCCAAGGCCTCCTTCGCGCTGCCCGCCGAGGCGGCGTGGCTGCTCCTGGTGGGCGACCTCACCGCCCTGCCCGCGATCGCGCGCATCACCGAGACCGTCGCCGCGGCCCGGCCCGAGGTGGCGGTGCGCTCCTGGGTCGAGGTGTCCGACGACCCCGCGGCCTTCGCCGCCTACCTGCCGGCGGGCGCCGACGTGCGGTGGTCGCCGCCGCCGGCCGACGCTCCGAGTGCGCTGGCCGACGTGGTGGAGGCGATCGAGTGGCCTGCGGGCGAGGGCTACTTCTGGATGGCGGGGGAGTCCGCGCAGATGCGGGCTATCCGCAAGCACCTGATGCGCGAGCGCGGCCTGCCCAGCGCGGCGTACGACGTCATGGGCTACTGGCGCGGCGGGGCCAAGCGGCAGCCGCGGGCCGTCGACCCGGGGCCCATCTGGCGCGCGGGCAAGGCGGCCGGCCACACCGACGAGCAGATCTGGGCGGCCTACGACGCGGCCCGCGAGCAGCAGGAGCAGCGATGACCGGCGCCACCCCCAGCGAGCCGGGCTTCCGCAGCGGCTTCGCCTCCTTCGTCGGGCGGCCCAACGCCGGCAAGTCGACGCTGACCAACGCCCTGGTCGGGCAGAAGGTCGCGATCACCTCCGACAAGCCGCAGACGACCCGCACGGTGGTGCGCGGCATCGTCCACCGCCCCGACGGCCAGCTCGTCCTGGTGGACACCCCGGGCCTGCACCGCCCCCGCACGCTCCTCGGCGAGCGGCTCAACGACCTGGTGACCAGCACCTGGGCCGAGGTCGACGTGGTCGCGGTGTGCTTCCCCTGCGACGAGAAGATCGGGCCCGGCGACCGGTTCATCGTCTCCGAGCTGGCCAAGGTGAAGCGCACCCAGCGCATCGCGGTCGCGACCAAGACCGACCTCGCCTCGCCCGACCGCATCGGCGAGCACCTGCTCGCGATCCACGCGCTGGGCGAGGAGGTGGGCACCCCCTTCGCCGAGATCGTGCCGGTCTCGGCCACGGCCGGCGACCAGGTCGGGCTGCTGGCCGACCTGCTACTCGGGATGCTCCCGGAGGGGCCGGCGCTCTACCCCGACGGGGAGCTCACCGACACCCCGGAGGAGGCGATCGTCGCCGACCTCATCCGCGAGGCGGCGCTCGACGGCGTGCGCGACGAGCTGCCGCACTCGATCGCGGTCGTCGTCGAGGAGATGGGGCTGCGCGAGGGGCGCTCGGCGGACCGACCGCTGCTCGACGTGCACGCCAACCTCTTCGTCGAGCGGTCCTCGCAGAAGGGCATCGTCATCGGCCACCGTGGTGCCCGCCTGCGCGACGTCGGCACCCGCGCCCGGAAGTCCATCGAGGCCATGCTCGGGACCCCGGTCTACCTCGACCTGCACGTCAAGATCGCCAAGGACTGGCAGCGCGACCCACGCCAGCTCCGCCGCCTCGGCTTCTGAGCCCTCAGGCAGGGTCCGGGACCCAGCACAGGCCCCAGGTCGTGCCGGCCTCCCACTGCGCGCGGGTGGGCCACTCCCACCCCCACCGGAAGTCGAGCGGGTCGGCGGCCTCCGCCCGCCCGGCCGCCTCGCAGGGCGCCTGCCCGGCCTCGCGCACCGCGGCCTCGCCGGGGTAGCGCCGGCCGTCGAGCTCGACGACCGACACGGCGCGCCAGCGGTGCGGCCGGGAGCAGACCACGCGCTCGAAGCCGGCGGTGCCCGGCTCCGCGGTCCCGCAGACGGCGTACGCCGCGCCCGCCGGCCGCGCCAGCACGCCCGCGAGGCGCCCCTCGAGGGGGGCCAGCTGCTCGTCCCCGGCCAGGGCCACGACGTCGCAGCGGAACCAGTCGGCGCCGCGGTCGGCCTGCGCCAGGGTCGGGCTGAACCACACCGCGCGCAGCATGCTCAGCCGCAGGTCGTCGCGCGAGCCGCCGAGGAAGTCGGCGACCCGGTCCGGGCAGCGCTGCGCGGGTGCGGCCCGGGCGCGCGCGCTGTCGACCGCGAGCAGGTGGCCGTCGACGACCAGGGGCAGGGCGCCGACCGCGACCGTGCGTGCCGTGTGGTCGCCCCGGCAGGCGACGGGCGCGGCCTCCGTGGTCGCGGCGACGGCCTCGGCGTAGGTCAGGGCGTAGCAGGCGCCGGTCGCGGGGCGGGGCGCGACGGGCGCGTCCCCGGTCGCGGCCGACCCGGCCGCGCCTGCGTCCCCGGCCTCCGGCGAGGCCCCGCTCGGGCTCGCGCCGCTGCCGGCGGACCCGCCGTCGGGGGCGTCGGTGCCGGCGCCGCCGCCCGAGAGCGCGATGGCGCCGAGGACCACTGCGGCGACTGCGGCGACCGCGGCGAGCGCGAGCAGCGCCCGGAGCACGACCGAGCGGCTCGGCCGGGTGCGCGTCGCGACGTCGGCCCGGCGTCGGCCGGGCCGCGACGCGGCGGGGCGCTGCGGGGTGCTCACCGCGGCGTCTTCGCCCAGCAGATGGAGCGTCGGTTGCCGGCCTCCCACTCGCCCTGGCCGAACCAGGTGTAGCCGAAGTCGAAGTCGAGGGGGTAGCCCAGGAAGGCGCCCACCGAGTCGGAGCAGAAGTCGCGGGTGCGCACCTCGACCAGGCGGTCACCGGGGTAGTCGTCGTCGGCGTCGCCCAGCTTCACCGTCGTGACGGCGCGCCAGTCGTGCGGCTCGGAGCAGGCGACCTTCTCCGAGCCCGCGACGACCGGTCCCGCCGCGCACACGGTCCACCGGTCGTCGGGGCGCTGGCCGCGCAGCAGCCCGCGCGCCGTCGTGGGCAGCGGGGCGTAGCGGTCGGTGCCGTCGGGTCCGCCGACGACGTCGCAGCGGTACCACCGCGCGCCGTCCTCCCACGCCTGCGGCGAGGGCCGGAACCACGCCCAGCTCAGCACGGAGCGCAGGACGGCGCTCTCGTCGCCGCCGAGGAAGGCGGTGAAGGCCTTCCCGCAGGTGTCGTAGGCGAACTGCCCGAGCCGCCGGTCGTCGTACGCCGCGTCGGCCAGCGTGCCGGGCAGCGGCCCGACCGCGAAGGTCTCCGCGGTGTGGGTCTCGCTGCACGGCACCGTGCGGGTCGCGTCGGAGGGGCGCTGCACGTCGTCGGGGGTGAGCACGCGGCAGGCGCCCAGCTCCGGCACCTCGACCGCGTCGACCTGCGCGGGGTCGACGTCGGGGTCGGCGGTCTCCTCGCCCGCGCCGGCGAGCGCGCCGCACGCGCTCAGGCCGACGGCGGCCACGGCGCAGGCGAGCAGGAGCGCGGCGGCTCGCACGGTGCGCGCGGTGCGCACGACGAGCGCCCGAGCGGCGCGGAGCCTCACGCGCCCTCCCACGATCAGCCGGTCAGCAGTGCGGCGATCGTACCGCCGAGCTCGTAGGCCCGCTGCGCTTCGGCCTCACCCACCTCGCCGAGCACCTCGACGACCTCCGCGGCCTGCCGCCAGGGGAGGGCCCCGGTGATGGCGAGGACGGCGCGCACCGCGCCGGCGGTGTCGTAGCGCCCGTGCACCAGCAGCCCGAACGGCCGCGCCCGCCCGCCGCCGGACGGCGCCCCGGAGCCGTCACGGCCGAGGGCCCCGCCGACCTCGAGGAAGACGGTGTCGAAGAAGTGCTTGAGCGCGCCCGACATGTAGCCGAAGTTGGCGGGTGTCACCAGGACGAGGCCGTCGGCGGCGAGCACGTCGGCCGCGGTCGCCTCGAGCGCGGGCCGCAGCACGACCTCGACGCCCTCGAGCGCGTCGTCGCGCCCGCCCGACACCACCGCGTCGAGCAGCCGCCTCACGCCCGGTGACGGGGCGTGCCCGACCACCAGCAGCCGCGCGGGAGGGGGCGCTGCGGAAGTGTCCACGCCGCGACCCTAGACCGCCCACCGCGCCGCAGGCTGGTCTACAGTGACCGGGTCATGACGCGCACCCTCCTCCTTCGCTGCCGCAGCGAGGCCTGAAGCCGGTCTCCTCGCTGCGGAGGTCCTGGCGCGCCGGCCCCACCTCGACCCCAGCGGGAGACCACCCATGACCGACCACACCTCGAGCCCCTCCGGCGAGGCCCCGACCACCTCCGGCGAGGCGCGCGCGCTGCGCCTGGCGCCCGGCACGCACGTGCAGCAGCCCTCCGGCATGCCGGTGCAGCGCTACACCCCCTTCGTGCCGATCGACCTGCCCGACCGCACGTGGCCCACCAAGAAGGTCACCCACGCGCCGCGGTGGCTCTCCACCGACCTGCGCGACGGCAACCAGGCGCTCATCGACCCGATGACCCCGGCCCGCAAGCTGACGATGTTCGACCTGCTCGTGCGGATGGGCTACAAGGAGATCGAGGTCGGCTTCCCGAGCGCGAGCCAGACCGACTTCGACTTCGTGCGGCGCCTCGTCGAGGAGGACCGCATCCCCGACGACGTGCGCATCTCGGTGCTGACCCAGGCCCGCGAGGACCTCATCGAGCGCACCGTGCAGAGCCTGGTCGGCGCCGACCGCGCCACCGTGCACCTCTACAACGCCACCGCCCCGCTCTTCCGCCGGGTCGTCTTCGGCGTCACGAAGGACGAGTGCCGCGCCATCGCGACCCGCGGCACCGAGCTGGTCGTGAAGCACGCCGAGGAGCTGCTCGGCGACATGGTCTCCCGCGGCGACTTCGGCTACCAGTACAGCCCCGAGATCTTCACCCAGTCCGAGACCGACTTCGCCCTCGACGTCTGCGAGGCGGTCTCCGACGTGTGGCAGCCGGAGGCGGGCCGCGAGATCGTCCTCAACCTGCCCGCGACCGTCGAGATGTCGACCCCCAACACCTACGCCGACCAGGTCGAGTGGTTCTCGCGCGGGCTGACGCGGCGCGAGCACAGCACCATCAGCCTGCACCCCCACAACGACCGCGGCACCGCGGTGGCGGCGACCGAGCTCGGCCTCATGGCCGGTGCCGACCGCGTCGAGGGCTGCCTCTTCGGCCACGGCGAGCGCACCGGCAACGTCTGCCTGGTCACCCTGGGCATGAACCTCTTCAGCCAGGGCATCGACCCGCAGGTCGACTTCTCCGACATCGACGAGGTGCGCCGCACCGTCGAGTACTGCACCCAGCTGCCGGTGCACCCCCGCCACCCCTACGCCGGCGACCTCGTCTACACCGCCTTCTCCGGCTCCCACCAGGACGCCATCAAGAAGGGCCTCGAGGACCTCGAGCGGCAGGCCGCGGCGCAGGGCGTCGACGTGCGCGAGGTCGCCTGGGAGGCGCCGTACCTCCCGATCGACCCCAAGGACGTCGGGCGCACCTACGAGGCGGTCATCCGCGTCAACAGCCAGTCCGGCAAGGGCGGCGTGGCCTACCTGCTCAAGGCCGAGCACAAGCTCGACCTGCCGCGGCGCGCCCAGATCGAGTTCAGCCGCGTGGTGCAGGAGCGCACCGACGCCGCCGGCGGCGAGATGACGGCCGAGGCGATCTGGGAGGTCTTCTCCTCCGAGTACCTCCACCGCACCGCGCCGCTGCGCCTCGACTCCGTCCACACCTCCTCCGCGGCCGGTGAGCGCGACTCGCTGACCGTCGGGGTCTACGTCGACGGCGAGCTGCGCACGCTGGAGGGCTCGGGCAACGGCCCGATCGCAGCCTTCGTCGACGCGCTCAACGGGCTCGAGCAGGGCTACGACGTGCGCGTCCTGGACTACGCCGAGCACGCCCTCAGCGCGGGCGGCGACGCCATCGCCGCGGCGTACGTCGAGTGCGCGGTCGGCGAGAAGGTCCTGTGGGGCGTCGGCCTCGACGCCAACATCGTCACCGCCTCCCTCAAGGCCGTGACGAGCGCGGTCAACCGCGCCTGAGCGGCGGGCCCCGGAGGCTCAGGCGACCGTCTCGGGCTCGCGCCCGAGGCGGTCGCCGCTGCCGGCGTGCAGCGGCAGCGACACGGTGAAGCGGGTGCCCTCGTCGACCACGGAGTCGACCTCGACGCGGCCGCCGTGCGACTCGAGGATCGAGGCGACGATCGACAGGCCGAGGCCGGTGCCCTGGATGGCCCGCTCCTGGGCGGCGGTCGCGCGGTAGAACTTCGAGAACAGCGACGCCTGCTCGGCGAGCGGCACGCCGATGCCGGTGTCGGAGACGACGAGGCGCGCCTCCGCGTCCACGACCTGCAGCGCGCAGCCGACGGAGCCGCCGTCCTCGGTGAACTTCACGGCGTTGCTCAGCAGGTTGAGCAGCACCCGGTCGAGCTGCGCGACGTCGCCGCGCACGGGCACCGGCTGGTCGGGCACGTCCAAGGCGAGGTCGAGCCAGCGGCCGCTGAGCAGCGGTCGCAGCGCGGTCTCCGCGCTGCGCACGGTGTCGCGGAGGTCGAGCGGGACGAGGTCGACGGCCTGCGTGCCCGACTCGAGGCGGGAGAGGGTCAGCAGGTCGTCGGCGAGGGCGATCAGGCGCTGGCCGTTGCGCTCGATCGCGGCCAGCATCGAGGCCTGCAGCGCGTCGAGCTCGCCGGCGCCACCGTCGCTGAGCATCTCGGCGTAGCCGACGATGCTGGTGACCGGGGTGCGCAGCTCGTGGCTGACGGTGGAGACGAAGTCGTTCTTGGCCGCGTCGAGCTCGCGGAGGCGGTCGGAGGCGTGCCGCTCCTTCTCCAGGGCCGCGACGAGCAGCTCGTGGCTGCGGCGGGAGGCGGTGACGTCGCGGCCGACGCAGAACCACCCGACCTCCTGCGTCGTCGTGTCGCGCACGACGCTGAGCGCCGTCGAGACCGTCGCCGCGGGCCCGTCGCCGAGGCGCCAGGTCCACTCGCGGGTGGCCCCGCAGCCCGCTGCGGCTGCCCACTCGGCGACGGTCTCGAAGCCGGGGGTGCCGCCGCGACCCCGCGCCCAGGTCGCGAGCTCGCCCGCGTCGAGCAGGTCGGTGAAGGCGCGGCCCGCGAGCTCCTCGGCGGGCACGCCGAGCAGCCGGGCCGCGCCGCGGTTGGCCTGCGTCACCACGCCGTCGTGGTCGAGGGCGAGCAGCACGGTCCCGAGGTCGGAGTCCATCACCCGCGACATCAGGCCGGCGGCGGCGCGCTCGGCCGTCACGTCGGCGCCGGTGAGCACGACGTGCGTCGGCCGGTCGTCGGCGTCGCGCACGACGTCGGTGCTCCACGCGACGTGCAGCGTGCGGCCCTCGGCGGTGCGCAGGACGGTCTCCGCCCCGGCGCTCGCCCCGGCGCTCGTCCCGGCGCCCGCTCCGGCCCCTGGTCCGGCCGCGGCCGGGACCGCCGTGCCGTCGCCGCCACCGGCGACCTCACGCAGCCAGGCGTCGGTGCCCGGGAGCGTCAGGTGGGTCCAGACGGGGTGGCCGAGCAGCTCCTCCTCGGGCACGCCGGTGGCGCGCACGGTCGCGGCGTTGACCCGCACGACCGTGCCCTCGGTGTCGGTGACGACGATGAGCGCCCCGGTCGCGGCGAGGGTGGCGCGCAGCAGCTCGCGCTCCGCGCGCAGCCGCTGCCGGCTGCGGTGCTCCTCGGTGACGTCGCGCAGCTGGGCGGCGAAGCAGAGGCCGTCGTCGTCGTCGAGGATCGGGGCGAGGTGCAGGCGCACCCGCCCGCCACCGGGGCTGGTCGTGTCGGACTCCGCCGACCAGCTCGCCAGGTCACCCCGGGCGAGCCGGGGGAGCGCCTCGGCGAGCCGGCCGGTGTCGCGCAGCAGGTCGGGCAGCGCGCGTCCGACGACGCCGGCGGGCCCCGGGGCGCCGAGCATCTGCACGGCGGCGTCGTTGGCCTCGTGCACCGTCAGGCCGCGCTCGTCCTCGCGCAGCAGCACCATGCCGACGACGGCACCCGTGAAGTTGCTGCGGAAGAGCGTCTCGCTCGCCCGCACCTGCTCGAGGAGCCGCCCGCGCTGCGCGACGGTGAGGGCGAGCGGCAGCGCGGTGACGGCCGTGCAGAGCAGGAAGGTCTGCACCAGCGTGCCGGTGAGCGCCGGCGTGAGGTCGGGGTGCCCCTCGTGGGCGACGAAGGGCCCGGCGCCCTGGGCGGTCGCCCAGGTGCTGCCGGCGGCCAGCACCGCGAGCTGCAGGGACGTGACGCGCGTCCCGAGCCGCAGGCCGGCCCAGACCAGCAGCGGCAGCGGGGCGTAGGCGAGGCCGTGGTGCTGGTCCGGCGCGAAGACCAGCGCGGTGACCACGACGAGCGCCGAGGACTGCAGCAGCAGCTCGCCGGCCCGGTCGCGCGGGGGCCAGCGGTGGCGCCAGGTCAGGGCGACCGGCACGAGCACGAGCAGGGCCGCGCTGTGGGCGGCCAGCACCGAGCGCCACGCGGCGACGGGGTCGCCCGGGCCGACGGCGGCGACCGCTGCGGCCACCCCGAGGGCGGTGACCGACACACCGGCGAGGCAGGCCCCGAGCAGGCGGAAGAGGTCGTCGAGGGTCTCGAGTCGGGCCCGGCCGCCGCGGCCGCGGCGCAGCAGCGAGCCCGCGATCAGCGCCTCGGCGCCGTTGCACAGCCCGAAGAGCGAGGCGAGCAGGAGCTCACGTCCCGCGATCGCGTTGGCCGCGCCCGCAGCGACGACGACCCCCAGCACCGCCGGCAGCACCCAGGCGCGCGGCACGACGGCGACCAGCGCGACGGCGATGCCCGCGGCCGGCCACCAGGTGGCGACTGCGCTGCCGGCCGGGGCCCAGTGCACGGCGCTGGCGCCGGTCAGGACGACGGCGACGAGCGCGAGCGCGACTGCGCCTGCGGGCGCGAGCCGCTCCCTCCTCATGCGTCCAGTGTCTGCCCTGAGCCTCCCGCGCGCAGGCGAAGCAGCGATCTTGCAGAAGTCGAGGAGATCTTGAGGAACCCTCCCGACAACGCTGCAGCGCCGCTGGGAGGCTGGGGGCCGTGAGCGCCCCGCACGCGGGTCCGATCCCCGTGCGGGAGGAGACCTACCCCCGCCTGCTGCAGGCCGGCTTCGCCGCCCTGGTCGTGCCCGACCTCCTGGTGCGCCTCCTCGCCGGGCAGGGGTACGCCGTGCAGTCCTGGCCGGCCCTCGGCCTGCTGCTGGTGGCCCTCGCCACGGTCGCCACGGCGGTCGCCTCCTGGGTCCGCCGCTGCGCGCCGTGGCTGCTGGTCGTGCCGCTGCTCGACCTGGCGGGCCTCGGGCTGCTGCGCCTCGACCCCGACGGGAGCGGCCTGCCGGCCCTGGTGGTGCTGCCGGCGCTGTGGCTGGGGCGTCGCCACGGCAGGGGCGGGGCGGTCACGGCCCTCGTGGCCACGGCCGTGCTGGTCTCCGCGCCCTCGCTGCTGGTGCTGGGTGCCGAGCGCCCGGCGGACCTCTCGCGCGCCCTCGTGCTGCCGGTGGTCGCCGGCCTCGCCGCCGCCGCCGTCGCCCTCGCGCTCGAGGCCGTGCGGGCGCGCACGGCGGAGGCGGAGGAGCGCGGCCTGATGCTCGAGGCGGCGCTGGGGGAGCTGCGCCGCGAGGCACGTCGCAGCTCCACGGTCCTCGACGCCGCGGTCGTCGGGATGGTGCTGCTCGACGCAGACGGCACCTACCGTGCGGTCAACCGGCGCCACCGCGAGTTCTTGGCGCTGGCCTATCCCGAGGGCCACGCCGGTCGAGCCGGGCAGGAGGGCGACGTCTTCGGCGCGGACCGCGCGACCCGCCTGCGGCGCGAGGAGCTGCCGTCGTGGCGGGCGAGCCACGGCGAGGAGTTCGACGACCTGCTGGTCTGGGTGGGACGCGACCCCGCCCGCCGTCGCGCCCTGTCGGTGACCGCCCGCGCGGTGCGCGACGCCGGCGGCGGCCTCGACGGCTCGGTGGTGTCCTACCTCGACGTCACCGACCTGGTGCGCGCGTTGGAGGTGAAGGACGACTTCGTCGCGACGGTGTCGCACGAGCTGCGCACGCCGCTCACGTCGATCATCGGCTACCTCGACGTCGTGCAGGACCGGCCCGACCTCGACGACCAGGTGCGCTCGCACCTCGACGTGGTCGGGCGCAACGCCACCCGGCTCCTCACGCTGGTGACCGAGCTGCTCCACCCCGCGGCGCAGGGCGCTGACGGTGTGGTGCTGCGCCGGCTGCCCGAAGACGTCGCGGCCCTCGCCCGCGACGCGGTGCGGGCCGCGGGCCGCGCTGCGCGGGAGGCCGGGCTGCACCTGGAGGCGCGCTGCTCCGAGCCCGTGGTGGCGCTGGTCGACCGCGAGCGGCTCCTCGAGGTGCTCGGCCACCTCGTCGGCAACGCCGTGCGCTACAACCGCCAGGGTGGCAGCGTCGTCGTGTCGGTCAGGGCCGCAGAGGCGGGGTCCGACGCGCCCCGGGAGGCGGTGGTCGAGGTCCGGGACACGGGGGTGGGCATCCCGGCCGCCGAGCGCGACCAGGTGTTCGAGCCCTTCGTGCGGGGCGAGCACGCCCGCGAGCAGGCGGTGCAGGGGGTGGGGCTCGGACTGACCATCTCCCGCTCGGTCGTCGCGGCCCACGGCGGTCGCATCACCGTGCACAGCGTCGCCGGCGAGGGCACCACCGTGCGCGCCCACCTGCCCGTGCCCGGGCTCGACCGCGCGCCCGAGGTCCACCCCGCCGCCCCCGTGGCGGGCTAGCCTCGGCCCATGCTGGTCTCCGAGCGCGTCGGTCAGGTCTTCGTCGAGGACGCCGCTGGCCACCGCGAGCGGCTGGAGTTCACCGAGCACGGCAGCGGCGAGGCCTGGGTGGTGCTGCTGCCGGCGCCCCTGCTGTCGCGCCGCTCGCTCGAGCCGCTCGCCCGGCACCTCGCCGCCGGCGGCCTCCACGTCGTCACCCTCGACCCGCTGGGGCAGGGCCGCTCCGACCGACCGGCCGACCCGCTCGCCTACTCCGTGGCGGCCGCCGCCCGCCACGTGGTGTCGCTGCTCGACCACCTCGGCGCCGGGCAGGCCGTCGTGGGCGGCACGTCGCTCGGCTCCGCGGTGGCCCTCACCGTGGCGGCCGAGGCACCGGAGCGCGTGCGCGGGCTGGTCCTCGACGCGCCGCTGCTCGACAACGGCTTCGCCGCCGCCCTGGTCACGCTGGGCCCGCTCATGCTGACGGCGCGCCACGCGCCCCTGCCGCTGACCCTCCTGCGGCTCGTCACCCGCCCGGTGCCGCGCGGCCCGCTGCCGCACTGGCTGGGCGTGGCCCTCGACGGTGCCGACCAGCGCCCCCGCGCCCTCGCCGCGATGCTCCACGGCGTGCTCGCCACCGGTCTCGCGCCCGACCCGGGCCGCCGGCGCCGCGTCACCGCGCCGACCCTGGTCGTCGCCCACCCCGGCGACCCGTGGCACCGCACGTCCGACGCGCGGCTCCTCGGCGAGGAGCTGCCCCACGCGACGGTGACCACGGCCGGCCGGCGGGTGCCACGCCGCGGCGGCACCGACCCGGCCGCGATGGAGGTGCTCGACTTCTGCCGCCGCTCGTGGAAGGTCTCGCGCCGCCGGCGCCGCGCCGGCGCCTGACCAGCACGCGCCGGCGGCCCGCTGCCGCCGTGGGCGCACCCACGACGGCACAATGGGGGAGTGCTCTACCGGGACGAGGCCGTCGTGCTCCGCACGCACAAGCTGGGCGAGGCGGACCGCATCGTCACGCTGCTGACGCGTCAGCACGGGCTCGTGCGCGCGGTCGCGCGCGGCGTGCGTCGCACGTCCTCGCGCTGGGGCTCGCGCCTCGAGCCCTTCACCCACGTCGACCTGCAGCTGGCCGAGGGCCGCAGCCTCGACGTCGTGACCCAGGCCGAGACGCTGACGCCCTTCTCGGCCCACCTCGGCGCCGACTACGAGCGCTACACCGCCGGCACCGTGATGCTCGAGACCGCCGAGCGGCTCGTGGTCGAGGAGCGCGAGCCGGCCGTGCAGCAGTTCTTGCTGCTGGTGGGCGGGCTGCGGGCCATGGCCGGCGGTCACCGGGGGCCGACGCAGGTGCTCGACTCCTACCTGCTGCGCAGCCTCGCCGTCGCCGGGTACGCCGCGTCCTTCGACGCGTGCGCCCGCTGCGGGCTCGAGGGTCCCCACCGCTGGTTCAACCCCGCCTCGGGCGGCATGCTCTGCAGCACCTGCCGGCTGCCGGGCTCGGCCTCGCCGGCGCCGCAGACCGTCACCGTGCTGGGTGCGCTGCTGGCCGGTGACTGGGAGTGCGTCGAGGCGGCCGACCCCCGCCACCTGCGCGAGGCCGGGACGCTGGTCGCGGCGTACCTCGCCTGGCACGTGGAGCGCAGCCTGCGCTCCCTGCCCTACGTGGAGCGCTCGAGCTAGTCGCCCGCCGGGCTGGGCGGGGCGCTGTCCTCGATCCAGCGGGTGACGGTGGTGTTGAAGCGGGTGAGGGCGCGCAGGAACTCCTCACGCTCGTCCTCGGACCAGGCGCCCAGCAGCAGGTCGAGCATCTCGCGGCGGTGGGCGCGAGCGGTGCGGACGGCGTCGCGGCCCTCCGGCGTCAGGTCGAGCAGCGCGGCGCGCCGGTCCTGCGGGTCCTGCGAGCGCGCGGCGAGCCCGAGGCGCTCGACGGCCTGGACCTGGCGGGTGATCGTCGAGGGGTCCAGGTTGAAGGTCGTGGCGATCTGCCCCAACCGCATGGGGCCCTCGTCGTCGAGCAGGCACAGGATGCCGTAGCTCGAGCGCTCGAGCTCGTAGTCGCCGTGGGCGGTCGAGACGTGGATCGCGTTGGTGCGGCGCAGCATCGTGAACAGCTGCTGCTCGATCGCGTGGTTGGTGGAGGACACGCCCCGACCCTAGTGGCCGCCCGCAGGCGCGGTCGGCACGCCCACCGACGGCGCGGGCGCGCCCGTCCGCTGTGCGAGGGTGAGCGGCGTGAAGTCGACGTCCCGGTCGCGCACCGACGTGCGCGCCCCGCGCCCGCACCCCTCCGGGGCCCGCCCGCCCGCGCTGCCGCCCGAGCTGGTGCCGCACCACGTCGCCGTCGTCATGGACGGCAACGGCCGGTGGGCCAAGGAGCGCGGGCTGCCCCGCACCCGCGGCCACGAGGCGGGGGAGTCCTCGCTCTTCGACGTCGTGGAGGGCGCGATCGAGCTGGGGGTGAAGGCGGTCTCGGCCTACGCCTTCTCCACCGAGAACTGGTCGCGCTCGCCCGACGAGGTCAAGTTCCTCATGGGCTTCAACCGCGACGTCATCCGACGCCGCCGCGACGAGATGCACGCGCTCGGCGTGCGGGTGCGGTGGGCCGGCCGCGCCCCGCGGCTGTGGCGCTCGGTGGTGAGCGAGCTGCAGCGGGCGGAGGAGCTGACCCGAGACAACGACGTCCTCACCCTCACGATGTGCGTCAACTACGGCGGTCGCGCGGAGCTGGCCGACGCGGCGCGCGCGATCGCCCGCGAGGTGGCGGCCGGTCGGCTCGACCCGGAGAAGGTCACCGAGAAGGTCTTCGCCCGCCACCTCTACGTGCCGGAGCTGCCCGACGCCGACCTGGTGTGGCGCACCTCGGGCGAGCAGCGGCTCTCCAACTTCGTGCTGTGGCAGGCGGCCTACTCCGAGATGGTCTTCACCGACGTGCTGTGGCCCGACGTCGACCGCCGCCACCTGTGGCAGGCCGTCGAGACCTACGCCCGGCGCGACCGCCGCTACGGCTCCGCCTGAGGCTCACCCGAGGGCGCCGGCCACGGGCCACAGCGCCAGCGCGCAGCCGAAGGCGGCGAGGCCGAGCGTGGTCTCCATGACCGTCCAGGTCTTGAGCGTGGTCGCCTCGTCCATGCCGAAGAACCGGCTGACCAGCCAGAAGCCGGAGTCGTTGACGTGCGAGAGCACCGTCGCGCCGGCCGCGATCGCGACGACCAGGAGCACCAGCTGCAGCTCGCCCAGGCTCGCGGCCGCCGCCGCGGGGGCCAGCAGGCCGCTGGCCGTGGTGAGCGCGACGGTGGCCGAGCCCTGCGCGACGCGCAGCAGCGTCGAGACCACGAAGGCCTGGAGCACGAGCGACATGCCGAGGTCGGAGAGCGACCCGCTGAGCGCCTCGCCGATGCCGCTGAGCTCCAGCACGCCGCCGAACATGCCGCCGGCGCCGGTGATGAGGATGATCGAGCAGATCGGCGCCAGCGCCTTGTCGAGGATGGTGCCGACGTCGGAGAGCGAGCGGCCGCGCGTGCCGAGGGTGAAGATCGCGACCAGCGTGGTCAGCAGCAGCGCCACCGTGGTGTTGCCCAGCAGCCGCAGCGACGCCACCCACGTCGCCTCCTCGTCCACGACCCCGGCGGAGGCGAGGGTGGCGAGCACGGTGTCGAAGGCGATCAGCACGAAGGGCAGCAGCAGCAGGCCCACGACGGTGGCGAACGACGGGGCCGACGTCTCGCGCACCGCGGTCGCGGACCGCGCGCCGGTGCCTGCGGCGTCCTGGCCGCGCCCGGGCGAGGCTCCCCCGGTGGGCGCGGGCGAGGTGTCGGCCGGGTCGACCGCCTCGCCGAAGAGCAGCTCGGGCACGTCGACGTGGACGCGCCTGCCCAGCACCCGCGAGACCAGCATGACGCCGACGTACCAGGACACGACCGCGACCGGGGCGCCGACCAGCAGGGTCAGGCCGATGTCGGCCTCCAGCGCCTCGGCCGCCGCGACGGGCCCCGGGTGGGGCGGCACCAGCGCGTGCATGGCCGCGAAGGCGCCGGCGGCCGGCAGGGCGTAGAGCAGCAGCGAACCCCCGAAGCGGCGGGCGACGGTCAGGATGATCGGCAGGAAGACGACGAGGCCCGCGTCGAAGAAGATCGGGAAGCCGAAGAGGAGGGCGGCGACGCCGAGGGCGAGCGGCGCGCGCCGCTCGCCGAAGCGGCTGATCAGCGTGTCCGCCAGCACCTGGGCCCCGCCGGTCACCTCCAGCAGGCGTCCGATCATCACGCCGAAGCCGACGAGCAGCGCGACCGACCCGATGGTGTCGGCGAAGCCGTAGAGCAGCGCGTCGGGCACGTCGGCCACGGGGATGCCGGCGGCGACGGCGGTCAGCACGCTGACGAGGACGAGCGCCACGAAGGCGTGCAGCCTGACCACCATGATGAGCACGAGCAGCAAGGCGACGGCGGCGGCGGCGATGAGCAGCAGCGTCGCCGTGCCGTACGCCGGGGCGATGGCGTCCACGGGTCCCTCCTGAGGGGTGAGGTGTCAGGCCTCGGTGCCCACGGTGCCGTCCGTCACACCCCTGCGGGCGGTCCCCCCGCTCGGCGCCGCACCGCCGCGAGCGCGAGCTCCACGACCTCTTCCAGGGTGCCGGACACGTCGACGACGGAGCCGTCCTCGTCGGGCTCGAGCGGCTCGAGGGTGGCGAACTGCGAGCGCAGCAGCCCGGTCGGCATGAAGTGGCGCTGCCGGCGGGCCATCCGCGGCTTCAGCACCGCGTAGGGCGCGTGCAGGTGGACGAAGTGCATCGCGGGGACGCCGTCCTCCAGCCGGTCGCGGTAGGCGCGGCGCAGGGCCGAGCAGGTGATGACCGAGCTCGCGCCGGCGCGGGCCCGCTCGCGGGCGCGCGCGTTGACGAGGTCGAGCCAGGGCTCGCGGTCGGTGTCGCTGAGGGGCACGCCCTCGCGCATCTTCTCGACGTTGGCCGGGGGGTGGAGGTCGTCGCCCTCGACGAATTCCCAGCCGAGCCGCTCGGCCAGCAGCAGGGCGACGCTCGACTTGCCCGTGGCGGACACGCCCATCACCACGACCTGGAGGGGGCTCGGCCGTGCGTCGCCGGCCGAGGCGTCAGTGCTCGTCATAGTGCTCCTCGTGCGGCGCGTGGCGGTGCCCGTCGTGCACGTAGTCGACGTGGTCGCCGTGGCGGATCGCGGGGTGGCCGCAGTCGGGTCCGTGCTGGTGCGGGTGCGCCGAGGCCGCCACGACCACCTCCTCCTCGCCCGGCACCTCGGGGAAGGGGCTGCGGGCGCGCTCGCGGTGCCGCAGCCAGCTGCCGATCGGCCAGGTGAGGGCGAAGCAGGCGAGTGCCAGGAGCACGATGGTCGGTCCGGTGGCGACGGTCAGGTCCGCGGCCACCGAGAGGTAGGCCGCCAGCAGCAGGCCGCCGACGGAGGCCCCCACGCCGAGGGCGACCGCGAGGGCCATGGTGCGGCGGAAGGTGCGCATGACCTGCTGCGAGGTCGCGACCGGCACGACCATGAGGGCGGAGACGAGCAGCAGCCCCACGGTGCGCATCGCCACGGTCACGGTCACCGCGGCGAGCACGGCGACCAGCAGGTTGTAGCCGCGCACGCGCAGGCCCGCCACTCGGGCGAAGTCCTGGTCCTGGGCGACGGTGAAGAGCTGGGGCGCCAGCCCCACACCGAGCACGACGACGACCGCGGCGAGCGCGATGGTGAACCACACGTCGCCGACCGCCAGCGTGGTGAGCGAGCCGAAGAGGTACTGGTTGAGCGTGGTCGCGCTCTGCCCGGCCAGGCCGGTGATGAGGATGCCGCCGGCGATGCCACCGTAGAAGAGCAGGGCGAGCGCGACGTCGCCGCTGGTGTGGCCGCGCTCGCGGATGACCTCGATGAGCACCGCGCCGACGACCGCCACCAGCACGGCGGTCCAGGTGGGGGCGGCGCCGGTCCACAGCCCGAGCGCTACCCCGGTGACGGCGACGTGGCCGAGCCCGTCACCCATGAGCGCGAGGCGGCGCTGGACCAGGTAGGTGCCGACGACCGGGGCCGCCAGACCGGTGAACAGGGCCGCGATCAACGCTCGCTGCATGAAGGGCAGCGCGAGCAGGTCGGTCACGGTGCCTCCAGGGGAGCCGCGACGTGCGGGGCGTGGTCGTGGGCGAAGCGGCGGTCGCGCGGGTCGTCGCCCGGCAGCCCGAGGTCGTGGCAGTGCGACCCGTGCGCCTCGTGCAGCGCGACGGCCTCGTCGGCGGCCAGCGGTGCGCCGTCGTGCACCACGCGACCGCCGCGCAGCACGACGGTGCGCTGGACCAGGGGGGCCAGGGGACCGAGCTCGTGGGCCACCAGCACCACGGTCGAGCCGCGGGCGGCGAGCGCGGCGAGGGTGTCGGCCAGCGCCTGCTGGCTGCCGAGGTCGACCCCGGCGGTCGGCTCGTCGAGGAAGAACAGCTCGGGCTCCCCGGCCAGTGCCCGGGCGATGAGCACCCGTTGCTGCTGACCGCCGGAGAGGGTGGAGACCGCGTCGCGGGCGCGGTCGGCGAGGCCGACGGTCTCGAGGGCGTCGTGCACCGCGCGGCGGTCGGTCCGGCTGGCAGGCCGCAGCACCCGGCGTCGGGTCAGGCGCCCGGAGGCGACCACCTCGGCGACCGAGGCGGGCACGCCGCTCGTGGCGCCCGCGCGCTGCGGCACGAAGCCCACGCGGTGCCGGTCGGCGAAGCGCTCCACGGGGGAGCCGAAGAGGGTCGCGCGGCCCCGCGCGAGCGGGAGCAGGCCGGTCATCGCCCGCACCAGCGTCGACTTGCCGGAGCCGTTCGCGCCCATGAGCGCCACGAACTGCCCGGCCGGCACCGCGAGGTCGATGCCGCGGAGCACGGGGCGGCCGCCGAGGACGACGGCGCCGTCGTGCACCTCGGCGACCGGCGCGGTCGGGGTCGTGGGGGCTGCCGGGCTCAACAGCCGTTCGCCGCCTGGAGGGCCGAGAGGTTCGCGCGCATGAGGGAAAGGTAGTCCTCCCCGGCCGTCTCGTCGGTCAGCCCCTCGAGCGGGTCGAGCACGTCGGCCTCGATGCCCAGGTCGGAGGCGAGCGTCTCGGCGGTCTTCGGGCTGACCAGGCGCTCGCTGAAGACGGTGGTGACGCCCTCGTCGGCGATGACGTCCTGCAGCCGGGCGAGGTCGCCCGGGGTGGGCTCGCTGTCGGGGGAGAGGCCGGCGATCGGCTCGAAGTCCAGGCCGTAGCGCTCGAGGTAGGCGAAGGCGTCGTGGTTGACGACGACGGTGTCGCGCGCGCAGGAGGCCAGCCCCTCGGCGTACTCGGCGTCGAGCTGCTCGAGGCGGGTGCGCAGGTCGGCGGCGGCCGCCTCGTAGTCGGCGGCACCGTCGGGATCGACCGCGGCCAGCTCGTCCGCGACGGCGTCGCCCAGGTCGGCCATCCGCTGCGGGTCCAGCCAGAAGTGCGGGTCGAGGTCGCTGTCGCCGTGGTCGTGCCCGTCGCCCTCGGTGTGCCCGTCGCCCTCGGTGTGCTCCTCGCCCTCGTGCTCGGCGTGGTCCTCGGCGCTCTCGCCCGCGTGCTCGCCCTCGTGCTCGGCGTGGTCCTCGGCGCTCTCGCCCGCGTGCTCGCCCTCGTGCTCGCCCTCGTGGTCGTGCGGGTCGTCGGCGACGCGGAGGTCGACGACGTCGGCGGCGTCCAGCACCGAGCCCTCGGCGGACTCGGCGGCCGCCTCGTCGACGGCAGGCTGGAAGCCGTCGAGCAGCAGCACCACGTCGGCGCCGGCCACCGTCGCGGTCTCGCCGACGCCGAGCTCGAGGTCGTGCGGCTCGGCTCCGGGGGAGGTCAGCAGCTCGACCTCGGCCCGGTCGCCCGCGACCTGCTCGGCGACCCATCCCAGGGGGTAGAACGCGGCGGCCACGGTCGGGGCGTCGCCGCCGGACCCACCGGCAGCGGCGTCCCCGTCGGCGCCGAGCGCGGCGCAGGAGGAGAGGGCGAGGGCGAGGGCGGGGACGAGGGCGGAGGCACGTCGCAAACTCATGAGAACGATTCTCGTCTTCGTTCCGGACGGGTGTCAAACCGATCGGGTGCGTAGGGTGCGCCGAGTGATCGTGGTGAACCGCTTCCGGGTGCCCGTGACCGAGGCCGCGGCGTTCCGCGCCGACGTCGAGCGCGCCGCGGCGCTGCTCGCCGGCCGGCCGGGCCACCTCGGCGGCGAGGTGGGGCGCAACGTCGACGACCCCGAGCTGTGGGTGCTCACGACGCGCTGGGAGCACGTGGGCGCCTACCGGCGCGCGCTGTCGTCCTACGACGTGAAGGTCGGGGCGGTCCCGCTGCTGTCCCGGGCCCTCGACGAGCCCAGCGCCTACGAGCGCGTGGAGCCCGGTGCCGCCCTCAACGACCACGCAGCGCGGTCGCTAGGCTGACGCCTTCGTCGGGCCGGCAGCCGGTCGGTCCGCGGACCAGCCTGGAGGAGCTCCACCGTGGCCAAGCCGCCGCCGTCCACCGTCGACCACGTCGTCTCGCTCGCGAAGCGCCGCGGCTTCGTCTACCCGTGCGGCGAGATCTACGGCGGCACCCGGTCGGCGTGGGACTACGGCCCGCTCGGCGTGGAGCTCAAGGACAACATCAAGCGCCAGTGGTGGAAGGCGATGGTGCAGGCCCGCGAGGACGTCGTCGGCCTGGACTCCTCGGTGATCCTGCCGCGCGAGACCTGGGTCGCCAGCGGCCACGTCGACACCTTCAACGACCCGCTGACCGAGTGCCAGTCGTGCCACAAGCGCTACCGCGCCGACCACCTGCAGGAGGAGTACGCCGAGAAGAAGGGTCTCGACGACCCCGACGCGGTCGACCTGGCCGACGTGGCCTGCGCCAACTGCGGCACCCGCGGGGCCTGGACCGAGCCGCGGCAGTTCTCCGGCATGCTCAAGACCCACCTCGGCGTGGTCGAGGACGAGTCCGGCCTGCACTACCTGCGCCCCGAGACCGCGCAGGGCATCTTCCTCAACTTCGCCAACGTCGTGACCTCGAGCCGCCGCAAGCCGCCCTTCGGCATCGCCCAGATCGGCAAGAGCTTCCGCAACGAGATCACGCCGGGCAACTTCATCTTCCGCACCCGCGAGTTCGAGCAGATGGAGATGGAGTTCTTCGTCAAGCCGGGCGAGGACGAGGAGTGGCACCAGTACTGGATCGACGAGCGCACCCGGTGGTACACCGACCTCGGCATCGACCCCGACAACCTGCGCCACTTCGAGCACCCGCAGGAGAAGCTCAGCCACTACTCCAAGCGCACCGTCGACATCGAGTACCGCTTCCGCTTCGCCGGCTCGGAGTGGGGCGAGCTCGAGGGCGTCGCGAACCGCACCGACTTCGATCTCTCCACGCACGCGCAGCACTCCGGCCAGGACCTCAGCTACTACGACCAGGCCGCGGGGGAGCGCTACACCCCCTACGTCATCGAGCCGGCAGCCGGTCTCTCGCGCTCGCTCATGACCTTCCTGGTCGACGCGTTCACCGAGGACGAGGCGCCCAACACCAAGGGCGGCGTCGACAAGCGCACGGTGCTGCGCCTCGACCCGCGCCTCGCGCCGGTCAAGGCGGCCGTCCTGCCGCTGTCGCGCAACGCCGACCTCACACCCAAGGCGAAGGCGCTCGCCGCCGAGCTGCGCCAGCACTGGAACGTGGAGTTCGACGACTCCGGCGCCATCGGCCGCCGCTACCGGCGCCAGGACGAGATCGGCACGCCCTTCTGCGTCACCGTCGACTTCGACACCCTCGAGGACGACGCGGTCACCGTGCGCGAGCGCGACGCCATGACGCAGGAGCGCATCCCGCTCGCCGGCATCAGCCGCTGGTTCGGCGAGCGCCTGGTCGGCTGCTGAGGAGTCGGTGACCGGGCACCCGCTGGTGCAGAATGGCCCGGTGAGTTCTCCGGGGAGGGGCCTGTTCACCGTGCCGCGCGTCACGGTGGTCCTGGCCGTCCTGCTGCTGGCGGTCTCGCTGACCCTCGCGCTGCGCAGCGGGGGCGGCGAGCCGGAGGGGTCCGGCGCGGCTGCGCCCGACCCGGCCGTGTCGAGCCCCTCGTCGACGGCCACCGCGAGCCCGTCGCCCAGCCCGACGGAGACGGCGTACGCCGAGGTCCCCGGCGTGAGCCTCACCGAGCCCGGCACGGCACTGGCCTTCGGTGACGCCGCCACCGTCGCGTGGGAGCCCGACCAGAAGGTGCTGGGCGCCCTCGACGTGGAGGTGCGGGCCGTCGAGCGGGCGCCGCTGCGGGTCTTCCGCGGCTGGCAGCTGCCGCCGGAGGCCGAGTCGTCGGCCGCCTACTTCGTGCGCGCCCGGGTCGAGAACGTCGGCCGCACCGACCTGTCCGGCCGTCGCGCGCCGCTCTACCTCGTCGACGAGACCAGCACCCTGATCCAGCACTCGACCTTCGCCGACCGCTTCCGGGCCTGCCCGAGCACGCCCTTCCCGGCGAAGTTCCGTCCCGGCCGGGCGGTGGACGTCTGCCTGGTCTACCTCGTGCCCGACAAGGGCGACGCCACGGCCGTGAGCTTCCGCCCGACCCAGGACTTCGACCCGATCACGTGGACCGGTGAGGAGACGACCTACCGCCCCGGCGCAAAGCGGCGCGGTCGCGGTGCGCGCGGCCCGGGCGGGACTCAGGGCGGGGCGCAGGGCGGGGCCCAGGGCGAGCAGGGGACCGACGCCTCGTGACGACCACCCTGCTGCCCGACGGCCTGCGCCTCGGGGGGCTGCACGTCGAGACCCCCGTCGTGCTCGCCCCCATGGCAGGCATCACCAACGCGGCCTTCCGCCGGCTGTGCGCCGAGCAGGGGGCCGGGCTCTACGTCTGCGAGATGATCACCTCGCGTGGCCTGGTCGAGGGCGACCAGCACACCCGCGACATGCTCGTCTTCGACGAGGCCGAGCGGGTGCGCTCGGTCCAGCTCTACGGCACCGACCCGGTCTACGTCGGCAAGGCCGTCGAGATCCTCTGCGCCGAGCACGGGGTGGCGCACGTCGACCTCAACTTCGGCTGCCCGGTGCCCAAGGTGACCCGCAAGGGCGGCGGCGGTGCCCTGCCCTGGAAGCGGACGCTGCTGGCCGCGATCCTCGAGCACGCCGTGCGCGCCGCGACGCCCTACGGCGTGCCGGTGACCATGAAGACCCGCAAGGGCATCGACGACGACCACCTCACGTTCCTCGACGCCGGGCGCATCGCGCAGGAGAGCGGGTGCGCGGCGATCGCGCTGCACGGCCGCACGGTGGTGCAGGCCTACAGCGGCCGGGCCGACTGGGAGGCGATCGGCGAGCTGGTCGCCGCGGTCGACATCCCGGTGCTCGGCAACGGCGACGTGTGGGAGGCCGCCGACGCCGTGCGGATGGTCGAGCAGACCGGCGCCGCGGGCGTCGTCGTCGGGCGCGGGTGCCTCGGTCGGCCTTGGCTCTTCCGCGACCTCGCGGCGGCCTTCGCCGGCGAGCAGGTCGCGACGCTGCCCACGCTCGGCGAGGTGCGCGTGATGATGCGCCGCCACGCCGAGCTGCTGGCGACGCACATGGGGGAGGAGCGCGGCTGCCGCGAGTTCCGCAAGCACGTCTCGTGGTACCTCAAGGGCTTCTCCGCCGGCGGCCGGCTGCGCCACGCGCTCGCCCTCGTCGACACGCTGGCGGAGCTCGACGCGCTGCTGGCCGAGCTCGACCCGGCCGAGCCCTTCCCCGTGGGCGAGCTCGGCGCGCCGCGCGGTCGCCAGGGCTCCCCGCGCGCCAGGGTCGCGCTCCCCGACGGCTGGCTCGACAGCCGCGACGGCGTGGTCGCGGTGGCGGCCGAGGGCGCCGCGGAGCAGACCGGCGGCTGAGCCGGTGGCCCGGGGTCGGAGAGGCCCCCGCACGGGTGGGGCCGAGGGTCCCGGGTGAGCACCGACACGTCCGATCCGGGTGGCCGCGGCTAGGACTCTCCTTGCGGGTGTGTTTCACTCGTGACTTCGCGCCGAGGCCGCACCTTCCCCCCGAGGTGGCCCCGGCGTTCCCCTGAACGCGAGACGAAGGACCGACGCAGTGGCAGACATCCGCCACGAGCGGGACACCGCCGCCCGCCACGAGGACCACCCGACCGCCCCCGCCGCCGGCACCACGCCGGGCTCCGGCCGCCGGTTCCGCCGCCCCTCCCGCGCCGCCCTGGTCGCCGCGCCCGTCGCCGTCGTGGCGACCGCCGCGACCGTGGCCGTCGGCGTGGTGGGGTCCGGATCCGCCACGCCCCTGCCCGTCGCGGCCCAGGACTCCGTCGTGGTCGGCGAGCCCCTGGAGCGGGTCGTGCCCGTGAGCCGTGCCGGCCAGCGCCAGCCCGGCCTGCAGCGGGCCTACGACCGCAACGCGCGCCGGGTCGCGCGGGCCGAGGCCCGCGAGGCCGCTGCCCGGGCGACCCGCAAGGCGGTCGCCGCGGCCGACACCCGGCTGTGGACCACCGCGCCGCTCAACCTCTGGACGCTGCCGGGCGGCGACGCCCGCAAGGTGGGCACCCTCGCCGAGGGCCGCAAGGTGCTCGTGACCGGGCGCGCCGCCCAGGGTCGCGAGGAGGTCGTGGTGAAGGGGCTCTCCCGCTGGGTCACCGCGGGCTACCTGACGTCGGAGGAGCCGGCGCCGCCCGTCGAGGAGGTCGCCGCGCGCGCCGCCGCCGGCGACGCCACCTGCAGCAACGGCACGTCGGTCTCCCCGGGCGTCAGCCCCAACGTGGCCAAGGTGCACGCCGCGACCTGCGCGGCCTTCCCGCAGATCACGTCGTACGGCGACTTCCGCAGCGACGGCGAGCACAGCCAGGGCATCGCGCTCGACATCATGGTGAGCGGCGACCTCGGCTGGCAGGTCGCGGAGTACCTCCGCGCCAACCACGCCGAGCTCGGCATCAGCTATCTCATCTACGCCCAGAAGATCTGGTCGGTGGAGCGCAGCGGCGAGGGCTGGCGCGGCATGGAGGACCGCGGGTCCACCACCGCCAACCACTACGACCACGTGCACGTCACCACCTACTGACCGGCTACCGACCGGCTACTGACCGGGCGCGGAGTCGACAGGCCACGACCGTCGGGGGCGACCGCTAGGGTCGCCCCCGATGTCGTCCCCGCCCCCGTCCGCCCGCACCCGCGGCTCCCTGCCCGCCGGTGACGACGGCTACGCCCCGGCTGACCGGCAGCGCTTCGTCCCGGAGCCGCCGAAGCGGGTCGCCGCCCCCGAGCGCACGGCCTTCGAGCGCGACCGCGCGCGGGTCGTGCACGCCGCCGCCTCCCGTCGGCTGGCGGCCAAGACGCAGGTGGTCGGCCCCCAGAGCGACGACTTCGTGCGCAACCGGCTGACGCACAGCCTCGAGGTGGCCCAGGTCGCGCGCGACCTGGCGCGGGCGCTCGGCTGCAGCCCCGACGTCACCGAGACCGCGGCGCTGGCCCACGACCTGGGCCACCCGCCGTTCGGGCACAACGGCGAGCGGCTGCTCGACGAGCTGTCGCAGCCGTGCGGTGGCTTCGAGGGCAACGCGCAGACGCTGCGCATCCTCACGCGGCTGGAGGCCAAGACCTTCCAGGGCGCCCCGGGGCAGCCGGGCGGCGACGTGTCGCGCGGGCTCAACCTCACCCGGGCCACGCTCGACGCCTGCACGAAGTACCCCTGGCCCCGCGCGGTCGCGGAGCCCCCGGGCGGTGTCCACGCCGACGGCACCCGCCGCACGACGGTCAAGTTCGGCGTCTACGACGACGACCGCGAGGTCTTCGACTGGATGCGGGCCGACGTCGCGGGCAGCCGGCAGTGCGTCGAGGCGCAGGTCATGGACCTCGCCGACGACGTGGCCTACTCGGTGCACGACGTCGAGGACGGCGTCGTGGCCGGGCGCATCGACCTCACCCGGCTGCGGGACGCCGGTGAGCGGCTTGCGGTGTGGGCGACCGTGCGCGAGTGGTACCTCCCCGGCGCCGACGACGCGGCCCTGGAGGCGGCCTGGGCCGGTCTGGCCGCCGTGCCGAGCTGGCCGCAGGCGGCCTACGACGGGTCGCGGCGCGCGCTGGCCGGCCTCAAGGACGTCACCTCCGACCTGATCGGCCGCTTCTGCGGCGCCGTGCAGATGGCCACCCTCGCGGCGCACGACGGCCCGGCGGTGCGGCACCGCGCCGACCTCGTGGTCCCGACCTCGACGCTGCTCGAGGTCGCGCTGCTCAAGGGGGTGGCGGCGCACTACGTCATGCAGGCCGACGACCGGGTCGCGGCCATGCGCCGCCAGCGCGAGCTGCTGGCGGAGCTCGTCGACGCCGTGGCCGCGGGCGCGCCGGGCACGCTGGACCCCGCCTTCCGCGCCGACCACGCCGGCGCTGGCGACGACGCGGCCGCGCTGCGCGTCGTCGTCGACCAGGTCGCCTCCCTCACCGACGCCTCCGCGGTCGGCTGGCACGCGCGGCTGTGCACAGGTCGACCGGCGCCCGGCCCGGGAGACCGCGGCGGCCCGTAGACTCCGCGACGTGGCGGGCCGGATCAGGGACGAGGACATCGCGGAGGTCCGCGAGAAGGCCCGGATCGAAGAAGTCGTCTCCGACTACGTCACCCTCCGCAACGCCGGAGGCGGCTCCCGCAAGGGCCTGTGCCCCTTCCACGACGAGAAGTCCCCCTCCTTCCACGTCACCCCCAGTCGAGGGTTCTTCCACTGCTTCGGCTGCCAGGAAGGCGGCGACGTCATCGCCTTCCTGCAGAAGATCGACGGGTTGGGGTTCGTCGAGGCGGTGGAGCGCCTCGCCGAGAAGTACGACGTGCCCCTGCGCCGCGAGGACGGCGACGCCCCGCAGCGACCCAGCGGACCGCAGCGCGGGCGGCTGGTCGAGGCGCACAAGGTCGCGCAGGAGTTCTACGCCGAGCAGCTCGGCACCCCCGGGGACGCGTTGACCGCCCGGCAGTTCCTCGGCTCGCGAGGCTTCGACCAGGCCGCCGCCGAGCACTTCGGCGTGGGCTTCGCACCGCGCGACGGAGAGGCGCTGCACCGCCACCTGCGCGGGCGCGGCTTCTCTTTGGAGGAGGTCACCGTCGCCGGACTGGTGGCAGTCGGCCGGTCGCCCTACGACAAGTTCCGCGGCCGGCTGCTGTGGCCGATCCGCGACGCGAGCGGCGACACGATCGGCTTCGGCGCCCGGCGCATCTTCGACGACGACCGGATCGAGGCGAAGTACCTCAACACCTCCGACACCCCGATCTACAAGAAGAGCACCGTGCTCTACGGCCTCGACCTCGCGCGGCGCGAGATCGCGCGCTCGAGCCAGGCGGTCGTGGTCGAGGGCTACACCGACGTGATGGCCTGCCACCTGGCCGGCGTCGGCACCGCCGTCGCCACCTGCGGCACGGCCTTCGGCGACGACCACGCCCGGGTGCTGCGGCGCTTCCTGCACGACCACGAGGAGTTCCGCGGCGAGGTGATCTTCACCTTCGACGGCGACGCCGCCGGCCAGAAGGCCGCGCTGCGCGCCTTCGGCGGCGACCAGAACTTCGTGTCGCAGACCTACGTCGCGGTCGAGCCGAGCGGCAAGGACCCCTGCGACCTGCGCTTGGCCGACGGCGACGCCGCCGTGCGCGAGCTCGTGGCGCGGCGGGTCCCGCTCTACCGCTTCGTGCTCGGCAACGTGCTCGAGCGCTACGACCTCGACCGCGCCGACGGCCGCGTCGACGCGCTGCGGGAGGCGGCACGCCTGGTCTCCAGCGTGCGCGACCGCTCGAAGGTGGACGCCTTCGCCCGCGAGATCGCCGGCATGGTGGGCGTCGACGTCGAGGACGCGCGCGCCGAGGTGCGGCGCGCGGTCAACCGCGGCCCGGCCCCGGCGCGGGGGCGCCAGGAGGCGCCGCGAGACGCTGCACCAGCGGCCCCGGCCGAGCAGGCGGCGCCGCGCCGCGCGCTGCCGCCCCTCGACGACCCGCGGTTCGCCATCGAGCGCGAGACCCTCAAGCTCGTGCTCCAGCACCCCGGCGCCGTCGGACGCACCGCCGCCGACGTCGGGCCCGACGACTTCACCCACCCCACCTACCGCGCGGTCTGGGAGGCCGTCGCCGCCAGCGGCGGCCCGGCGCAGGGAGCGGTCGACCCGGCATGGGTGTCGCGGGTGAGCCAGGCGGCGGCCGCCGCGGCCTCGACTCCCGAGAGCGCCGGCGCAGTCAGTGCGCTCGCCGTCGAGCCGCTGCGCACGCTGCGCGAGCCCGACGCCACCTACGTCTCGACGCACGTCCACCGCCTGCTCGAGCTGACCGCCCAGCGCCGCATCGCGGACGTCAAGTCGCGCCTGCAGCGCACCAACCCCGTCGAGCAGGCCGCCGACTACAACCGGATGTTCGGCGAGCTCGTCGCGCTCGAGCAGCACCGACGCACCCTGCGCGAGCAGGTCGTGGGGCCGGCGTGAGGCTCCCGACGCGCCGTCGACCGCCCGCCGGCCTGCGCGGCTCGCCCGGGGAGCGGCTGCTGGCCTGGGCCTCCGCCTCGGACGGCTCCGGCGCGGCCGTCGGCGGCACCCGCGACGCGGTGCTGGTGCTGCCCGGCGAGGGCGACGACGTCGTCCGGGTGCCCTGGGAGGCCGTCGAGGCGGCCGACTGGGACGCCGACGAGGGTCGTCTGCGCGTCAGCGAGGTGGGTTCGTGGGGTGAGGTGCGCCCGGTCCACGTCGTCGCGCTCGACGACCCCGACCGCCTGCTGCAGCTCGTGCGCGAGCGCGTGACCGCCAGCGTCGTGCTCCAGCGCCACGTGCGCCTCGCGGGCCGCCGCGGCGTCCGCGTGATCGCCCGTCGTGCGCCTGCCGGCGGGCCGCTGCGCTGGCTCTACGAGTACGACGAGGGCGTCGACCCCGACGACCCCGACGTGCGTGCGCGCGCCGAGGCGGCGCTCGCCGCGGCGCTCGAGGAGGCGGGCGAGGCGGGGCGCCTCGGCCCCCCTGCGGCTGGGCCCACCTGATTTCGCGCGCGCGCGACGCTGTTGCTAGTGTGAGCGCCGCGCGACAGCGGTCCCCTGTAGCTCAATTGGCAGAGCATTCGACTGTTAATCGGAGGGTTGTTGGTTCGAGTCCAACCGGGGGAGCCCTCGAGGGCCCGGCAGCGGAGAGATCCGCGGCCGGGCCCTCTGCTGTCCGCCCTGCGGACCGCCGGTGGGCGAGCGCCGGGTCGTCCTCGCGCCACGCCTCAGTCGGTCGCCAGGCACGCGACGAGTGCCGCGATGCGGCCCGCCCGCTCAAGGGCCTCCCGCACGTCGTCGGGCACCGGCACCACGTCGGGGTCCACCGGGCGCAGCCGGACCCGCACGGCCTTGCCGAGCGGGACGCCGAGCCTGCGGCGCAGGGCCGGGGCGGCGTAGAAGAACGCCCACGGCACGACGTCGGCCCGCGCGATCCCGACGTTGACGGCGACGTCCTCCACGAAGCCCGCGACCCGGCGCGTGCCCGCCGCCGCCGCGGCGGCGACCACGCGCTGGTCGATCTCGACGACGGTGTAGGTGCTCGCTCCCCAGACCAGGGGCCGCAGCGCGGTGTCGTAGGCGACCCACCTCTCGGACGCCTCCGGGCGCTCGGCCGTCACGCCCACCGGCGCACCTCCTCCCGCTGGGGAACGCTGCCGGGGTCAGGCGGGACCAAGGTCCCGACCTCGCCCGCGACCGGGCACGTTCGCCGCACGCTTCTGCAAGGTCCCCTCAAGACGGGCGTACGCTCGCCCGGTCGGGCCGCACGGACGCGGCCCACGAGGGAGGACCGCCATGATGGCTCGCACGACCGCTCGCCGCAGCACCCTGGTCGCCTCGGCACTGGCCAAGGTCGGCGTCGCCGCGCTCCTCGCCGCTGCCGTGCTGGCCGACCCGGTGCCGACCTCCGACGCGCCGCTCCAGGCGCCCACCAGCTCCGCGACCTCGTTCAACGCCCAGCGCTGACCCACGGGTCGGGCCGACCGCCCAGCGCCGGTCACTCGCCCCAGCCCATCGGGAACACCTCGAACGCCGCCGCGAGCGGCGCCCCGAGCCGCTGCCCGGTCGGACGGGCCATGCCCTCGAGGAACTCGCGAGCGTCGAAGTCCTCCCAGCCCAGCCCGGCCACGTAGGCCGCGTGCGCCTCGAGGGAGGCCACGCCCGCGTCGAAGGTGTCCGTCGTGTCGACGGCGTGCGTGGACTGCGGCGAGCCGAACGCCCACACCTCCCGCACGCCGCCCCACGGCTCGAGCGTCCCGGGGCCACCCGCGTCCCCCTCGCCGAGCTGCTCGGGGAAGACCCACCGGTTGCCCGCGTCGCGCACGGCGTCGACGACCGCGCGGCCCACGGCCACGTGGTCGGCCTGGTTGAGCGAGCGACCGCCCCACGTCTCGCGGAAGTTGCCGGTCAGCACGACGTCGGGTCGGTGGTGCCGCACGACCGCGGCGATGCTGCGGCGCAGGGACACGCCGTACTCCAGCGTGCCGTCGGGCAGGCCGAGGAACTCGACGACGTCGACGCCGACCAGCCGGGCGCTCTCGACCTGCTCGCGCTCGCGCACGGTGCGGGCCTCGTCGGGGTGCAGGCCGTCGATGCCGGCCTCGCCGCTGGTGACCATGCAGTAGACGACGTCCTTGCCCTGCCCGGTCCAGCGGGCGACGGCCGCGGCCGCGCCGAACTCGAGGTCGTCGGGGTGGGCCACCACGCAGAGGAGCCGCTGCCACGACTCGTCGAGGGGCTCCAGCGGGTCGGGGGTGCGGTCGGTGCTGTCAGGGGCGCTCACGCCTCGAGCATGCCACCGCGGGCGCGCCGGCCGGCGCCCGTCGGGTGCGCGCCGAGGCGTGCGTCAGGGCAGGATGCCGCCGAGCGTGCCGGCGACCGTGTCCTCGACCAGCGTCACGCCGCCGTCGACGACGTCGCCGACGGGGGAGGGGAGCGCGTCGCGCACCGGCGCCACGGCCGTCTCCACCGGGTCGAGCACGCCCGCGTCGCCGGGCTCGTCGGCCGCGCCGCCGCCACCCGCTGCGTCGCGGCCGTCGCCGCCGTCGGTGCCGTCGGTGCCGTCAGTGCCCACGGTTCCCCCGCGGCTGCCGCTGCCACCGCGGCCGGTGCCGTCGCGACCGCCGGTGCTGCCGGGCTGCGTCGCGGGCTGCGACCCGTCGGCCGCGGACTGCGACCCGTCGGAGGCGGCGCCGTCACCCGGTGCCCCGTCGTCGTCGCGACGCAGCCGCACGCCCGCGACGTACGCCGGCTGGGTGCGGGAGTCGCGCGCCTCGAGGTCGGTCGGGGCCACCGGCCACAGCGTGCGGCCGGCGACGAGCTGCACCGCGGGGACGGCGTCGGCGACCGGGGCGGCCGCCGTCCCGGGTGCGGTGCCCGGGGTGCCTGCCTCGGGGCCGGTCAGCTGCGGGAGCGCGAGGCCGGCGCCGATCGCAGCGGCGGCGAGCCCCACCCCGGCCACCGCCGCGCGGCGCGGCGCGAGCGCCGGCAGACCCTGCACCGGGGCCTCGCGCACGGCGCGGGCCAGTGCGGTCGCGCGGTGGCGACCCGGGCGTGCCGCGCGGTGGCCGGGCGCGGGGTCGGCGCCGACGTCGGCGTGGCGGGTGCGGGGGAGGTCCATGGGTCTGCTCCTGGGGGTGGGCCCGGTCGGACTGCTCCGTGCCCCCTACCCGCGGTGAACCGACGGCGAACGTGACGTGGCTCACCCGTGGGCCGGCCCCGGTCGACGCGCGGGACGGGCGCTGTGGGGCGGGTGGGGCTCGAACCCACGACCCAGGGATTATGAGTCCCCTGCTCTGACCGGCTGAGCTACCGCCCCGGGTGCCGCAGAACCTACCGCGCGTCGCCGCAGCGCGGGCGCGGGGTGGGCCGCGGCCGGGTCACGCCGTGATGGCGTCGTCCGTGCCGGCGAGGGCCTCGCCGGGGCCGCCCAGCAGGCGGTCGCGCAGCGCGACCAGCTCGCCGACCGCGTCCAGGAAGCGCACCGTGCTGTCGCCGACCTGCAGGTCGTCGAAGTAGTGGTGGCGCATCGCGACGCGGGCGAGGTGGTGCTCGTCGTGCTCGAGGCGGGCCGTCAGGAGCGCGGTGAGGTCAGGGAGCACGGTGGCGTCGACGACGTCGGCGCAGCGGCTGACCGGCACCTCCTGGCGCAGCCGCTCGGCGTCGTGGTGGCGGTCGGTGAGGAAGATCGGCTTGTCGGTGCGCAGGTAGAGCCAGTCGAGCCCGACCGAGGAGACGTCGGTGACCATCGCGTCGCAGTCGGGGATGACCGCGAGGATGTCGCCGACCGTGACCGCCTGGTGGCCCGCCGCCGGGTCGCGCCGGTCGGCCTCGGCCAGCAGCGCGAGGACCTGCTGGTGCGCCTCCCGCACCGCCGGTGTCCGGCTGGTGGTCACCTTCGGGTGCGGCTTGTAGACCAGGCGAGCGTCGGGCACGTCGAGCACCGCGCGCGCGATCGCCGGGCCGAAGACGTCGACGGAGGTGTAGTCGTTGTACTCCGCGTCGCCCTCCCACGTGGGGGCGTAGAGCACGGTGCGGCGCGGGCTCGGCGCCAGCACCGGTGCCGGGCGCAGGTCGAGCTGTGGCCGGCCGACGCGCACGAGCCGGTCGGTGTCGAAGAGCAGCAGACCGGCCGCGTGGCGCTGCACGGCCGCCTCGCCGGCGACGAAGACGCGGTCGTAGGCCTTGGCGTTGTTGCTCGCCATCGACTGCTTGTCGCTCTCACCGTGGTTGACGTGCACGTGGAGCTTGCGCCCGTCGAGGAGCGACTGGAAGTTGAGCACCGAGTTGTTGCAGTAGAGCACGACGCGGGCGTCGAGCGCGGCGTACAGCTCGGTCAGCTCCGGGAAGCTCGGAGCCACGAGGACCGGCAGGTCGGTGCGGGTGCGCACGAGCGCGGCCGACTCCGGGTCGCGCAGCACCAGGCCGACCGGGTGCTGGGCGTCCAGCAGCTCCAGGACCGGCAGCCACTGGACCAGCTGGTAGGTCCGGGTGACGTCGTCGGCGAAGTAGGCGATGACGGAGACCTCGTGCACCAGCGGATCGTACGGCCCGCGGGCCCTGCGGGACGAACGGGCGGTGCGGGGTGCCCGGCTAGCCTCGCCGCATGGAGCAGACCCTGAGCCGCCTCGCCGCCGCCGGCACCGCCGGGTACGCCGTCTACGCCCTCGCCGCGCCCGGCCACCTGGCCGACGCGCTCGAGGCGAGCGGATCCGAGCGCGACGCCTACGACCTGCTCGCGCAGGCCTTCGGGGTGCGCGACCTCGCGATCAGCGGCCTGGCGCTGCTCGGCCGCAGCGCGCGCACGGTGCGCACCGCCCAGAAGGCCCGCATCGCGTGCGACCTCGGCGACGCCGTGCTGCTCTCACGTCGCGTCGACGACCCCGACCTGCGCCGCAAGGTGCTCGCGGTGACCGTCGGCTGGGCGTCGCTCAACGCCCTCGCGCTCGTGCTCGACGGTCGGCGCTCCGCCGCCTGACCGGCCTCAGGGCGCGAGCGGCACCGTCGCGCCGCGCTCGACCGTGCGCACCTGCGTGCCGAGGTCGCGGGCGCGGCACGCCGCGAGGAAGTCCGACAGCGGCGAGCGGAAGACCGTGTAGTCGTCGTGGTGCACCGGCACGGCCACGCCCGGGCGCAGCAGCTCCAGGAGGTCCGCGCCCTGCTCGCCGTCCATGGTGACGAGCACGCCGAAGGCACGCGTGCCCCCGAGGTGCAGCACGGCCGCGTCGAGGGGACCGCACCGCTCGACCACCTCGGCGAGCCAGGGCCGGCACAGGGTGTCGCCCGACAGGTAGGTGCGGAACGGGCGCTCGCCGCCGGTGTCGAGCTCGAGCACCGTGCCCATGACGGGCGGCAGCACACGGCGCAGCGGGCCCGGGGCGTGGACGCCGGGTGCGGCGGTGAGCCGCAGGCGGGCGCCGTCGCGCTCCAGGTCGACGTGGTCCCACGTGTCCAGGCCCGACGCGGCGGCGAAGCCCCACCGGCGCAGGGTGCGCGCCGACGCCGGGGTGGTGTGCACCGGCAGCGAGCGGTCCAGCCGGTCGCGGGCTACCCGGTCGAAGTGGTCGCCGTGCAGGTGGGAGAGGACCACCGCGTCGAGGGGCGGCAGGTCCTCGGGCTGCAGGGACGGCTCGGTCAACCGCTTGGAGGACAGGCCCTTGCCGAGGTAGGCGCGCTGCCCCCGGTGCAGGAAGTTCGGGTCGGTCAGCAGCGTGAACGGCCCGAGCCGCAGCACGGTGGTGGCGGTCCCGACGAACTCGAGGGTCGGGGACGGGGTGGGTGACGGGGCGGGCGGCATGGCGGGAGGTACCCCGGGGCGGGACCGGTGATCGGGGACCTCTGACCCCGATCGCGCCGTTCGCCTGCGGGCGCTGGTCCAGACCCCTACGATCGAGCGCCGTGACCCCCCGCACGCCTGTCCCGCCTGCCCGCACCACGCGTCGCGTGGTGACCGGTCGGTGGTCGGCCCGGGTGGTGGCGGCGCTCCTCGGCCTCCTCGGCGGTCTGTTGGCCGGGCCGATGGCGACCGAGGCCGCGCGCGCCGCCGACGCGTCCCCGGTCCCGACGACGGTGCGCGGCTGGTCGACCTCGACGTGGTCGGTGCCGCAGGGCCGGGTCGCGCGGGTGGCCGTGCGGGTGCGCACCGGGGACCGCTGGGCCACGCGCCGCGCGGTGCTGCAGTTCCGGCCCACCGGGGGTCGCTGGACCCGGGTCGACGCCGAGCGCACGCAGCGCGACGGTCGCGTGGTCCTCGGCTGGACGGTGCAGGGCTCGGGCGCCGTGCGGGTGCGGGTGCCGGCGACCCGCACCGCCCGCGCCGTCACCACCCGCGGCCGCCGGGTCGAGGCGGCCGGTGCCCGGTCCTCCTCGACCGGCCTCGACGGGCGTGCCGACCGGTTCGAGTCGGCCGTCTTCCGGCTCGTCAACGAGCTGCGTGCCCAGGGCACCCGCTGCGGCAGCGCCTGGATGGCGCCCGTGCCGCCCGTCGTGCGGCACGCCCGCCTCGACGAGGCGGCCTCGGCCTACGCTGCCCGCCTGGCCCGCGAGGACTACTTCTCCCACGTCGACCCCCAAGGACGCGACGCGGGTGACCGCGCCGAGGCCGCCGGCTACCGGTGGAGCCGCGTCGGCGAGAACCTCGCCGCCGGCCAGGACACGCCCGGCGACGTCGTGCAGGCGTGGCGGGGCAGCCCCGGTCACTGCCGCGTGATGATGGGCGAGTGGGTGCACCTCGGTCTGGGCTTCGCCCACGACGAGGCCTCGACCTACGGCGAGCACTGGGTGCAGGTGTTCGGCGTGCCCCAGCGCTGAGGCCGGGGCCCCGAGGCGACGCGCGGGCCTCAGCCCTCGTCGGCGATGAGCAGCTCGCCGTCGACCTGCGCGAGCGTGAGCCGCACCTGGTCGGTCGTGCGGCCGCCGCGCTCGGTGCGGTACTCCACGGTGTAGTCCACCGTGAGGGTCGCGGGGTCGGCGGTGACCTCGCGCAGTCGCGCGTCGCGCACCGTCGACCAGAAGCCCTCGTAGTCGCCGAAGCCGCCGCTGGCGTCCTGGAAGGCGGGCGTGAGCCGCTCCCAGGTCGAGGCGGGGTCCTCGGTGACCGTGTCGAGGTAGTCCTCGACGAACTCCTCCATCTCCTCCGCCGTCGGCGGCGGGGGCTCCGGTGAGCCCGAGGGCTCCGGTGTCGGGGACCCGTCCCCACCACCGGCCGGTCCGCTGCTCGGTGACGCGGCCGGGGTGCCCTCGCCGCCGCCGTCGAGGAGCGCGACGAGCCCGGCGCCGAGCAGCACCACCACGAGCGCGGCCAGCACGAGCAGGACGGGGCGGCGGCTCGCGGCGGCCGCGCCGGGCGGCTGCTCCGCCGTGGCGGTCGGCGCCGCGGCCGTCGTGGTGCCCGGTGACGCCGCCGGGACCGGAGGTCGCGCCAGGACCGCCGTCGCAGGGGCCTCCGCGGCGGCCCGGCCCGCCAGCGCGGCGGGACCGCCGAGCAGCACCTCGCGCACCCGGGCCGCGGACCAGCGCTGCGCCGGGTCGGTGGCCATCGTGGCCTCCAGCACCGGGGCCAGCCATCCGGCGCGGGCCGGGTCGAGCCGCGGCGGGTCCTCGTGCACGATGCGGTAGAGGGCGCCGACGACGTTGTCGCCCACGTCGTATGGCGGGTGCCCGGCGAGGGCGTGGAAGAGCGTCGCGCCGAGCGACCACACGTCGCTGGCCGGCGTCGCGGCCCGGCCCGACGCGGCCTCCGGGGCCAGGTAGGCGGGCGACCCGGTCACCAGGCCGGTCGCGGTGAGGGAGGCGTCGGCCTGGGCCCGGGCGATGCCGAAGTCGGTGATCTTGACGTGGTCGTCGTCGGTCACCAGCAGGTTCGAGGGCTTGACGTCGCGGTGGACGATGCCGGCCTCGTGGGCCACGGCGAGGGCGTCGGCCACCTGGGCCAGCAGCGCCGCGGACCGCGCCGGCCCCAGCGGCCCGTCGCGGTGCACCAGCCCGGCGAGCGTGAGGGAGGGGACGTGCTCCATGACCAGCCACTGCTGGTCGTCCTCCACGACGAGGTCGAAGACGGCGACGACGTGCGGGTGGTTGAGCATCGCGGCGAGGCGCGCCTCGCGCTCGGCCCGGGCCAGGTCGACCCCCGTCGCCCCTGCCGCTGCCCCGGAGGGCGGGGCCAGGCCGAGCCGCTTCACCGCCACGGCGCGCCCGAGCACCTCGTCGCGGGCCAGCCACACCGCGCCCATGCCGCCCCGCCCGACCTCGCGCTCGAGGCGGTAGCGGCCGGCCACCACGCTCACCACGACCGCTCCCGGTGCCGGGCGTGCACCGCGTGCGGGGACACCGCGTGCAGGGACAGGGCCCCGGGGCGGCGCGGGGGGAGGGGCGGGCGGGACGCGACGGGTCGGCTCATCGCTGCCGATCGTAGGTCGCGACCCGCCCGCTCCCACCTCCCGGCCGGTCACGCCCCCGGCGGGCGCAGCGGGTTGGGCAGCTCGCCGGCCAGCACCAGGGCGCTGGCGGGGTCGCCCAGGTCGACCATCTCGGTGTGGTCGCGCAGCTGGAGGCGGTTGAGGCACAGCCGGCGGAAGGTCGGGGCGAGCACCCCTGTGCCGGCCAGCCGCTGCCGGGCCCCGGGATGCTCCTCGACGTGGTCCTCGACGCTGGCACGGACCTCCTCCCAGAAGACGTCCGCCCGCACCACCCCGTCCTCGTCCAGGACGGCGGCCAGGAAGCGCAGGAAGCCGTCGAGCACGTCGGCGTGGACGGCGAGCGCCTCCTGCTCGACCGGCACGGAGTCGACCACGACCCGGCGCACCTCGGGCGGCAGCGTCGCGCGCACCTCGTCGGGGGTCCGACCGCCCCGCGGGAAGAGCGCGACCTCCTCTCCGACGTCCTTGAAGACCGCCCGCACCGGCACGTGGTCGCGCCACACCAGCAGCACGTTCTCGCCGTGCGGCATGAAGACGAGGCCGTGCTGGGCGAAGCAGTGCACCACCGGCACGAGGTAGGCGCGCAGGTAGGCGCGCAGCCACGCGCGAGGCGCGAGGCCGGAGGCCCGGATCCTCGCGGCCGCGAGCGAGCGGCCCCCGCCGTCGACGTGCAGCAGGGCGGCCATGGTCGTCGCGGCCTCACCGGGCCCCAGGCGGGTCGCGACGCTCTCGCGCCACAGCGCCGCGAGCGCCTTGCGGCCGTGGCTGCCCTCCACCCGGCGGTGGTGCGGGTGGCGGTAGCCCACGGCCGCGACCTCGCGCAGCACGGAGAAGCCGAGGTCCTGCAGGACCGGGTCGGCCCTGACGAGGTCGTCGACCCAGGTGTTGATCGCCGGTGTCACCGCCACGTAGTCGGCCGACAACCCCCGCACGAACCCCATGTTGACCACCGAGAGCGCCGTCTTGACGTAGCAGCGCTCCGGTCGCGTGACGTTGGCGAAGGTCCGGATCGACTGCTGCGGCTGCAGCTCGTCGCGACCCTCGCCGAGGTCGACGAGGGCCCCCGCCGCGACCTCGGGGGCGAAGGTCACCGCCACCTTGTGGCGCCACTGCCAGGGGTGGCACGGCACCAGCCAGTACGCCGCGGGGTCGAGGCCCCGCGCCTCGAGCCGTCCGCGCAGCGCGCCGAGCTCGTCGTCGTCGAGCTCGGTGGCCAGCAGCGCGTCCTGGTCCTCGAGGCCGGGCACCCCGGCGTAGACCGCGCGGTCGCGGCGGACCGCGAGCCACCGCAGCCGGACCCGGCTGCCGGTCTCCGGGGCGTAGGCGGCGTGGTCGTCGACCGAGAAGCCGGTGCGGCCGTTGTTGGCCCAGAAGGAGGGGTGGCCCTCCGTCATCGCCGCCTCGGTCTGCTGCAGGCCCGCGGCGAGCAGGTCCTCGGCCGTGGGGGCCGTCGCGCGCAGCTTCCAGGCCCGGCCCGCGAGGGTGGCCGCGACCTCCTCCAGGTAGGTCGCGAGCATCGGCTCGGGGATGCCCAGGGTGCGCTGCAGGTCGAGCACGAGCTGCTCGGCGTCGGGCGCTGTGGTGCACACGGTGCCGTCGGGCCGCTCCTCGACCCGCACGACGCTGTGGGCGTCGACCACCCAGTGGTCGAGGGGCAGCAGCCGTGCGCGGAAGCGCCACGCGACCGTCGGGTCGTCGCCGGCGACCTCCCAGCCGTCGCCGGCGGGCACGGGGCGCAGCACCTGCTCGTGCGCCAGCTCCGAGAGCCCCTTCGCCACCTGCTCGCGCTGGGCGCGGGCCATCCGCCCGGGCGTGAGGTGCCCGGCCTCGCCCGGCACCCGCGTCGCCGCCTCGAAGGCCGCGCGGGTGCACGTCGACAGCAGTGCGGTCTTGGTCGGCAGCGCCACCTCGCCGACCACCTCGAAGCCGACGGCGGCGTTCAGCCGGTGCACCGCGACGTTGCGCACGTCGGGCTCGACGACGACGCGGCGCACGGTGGGGTCGGTGAAGCAGTGCGCGAGCACCTCCGTGATCGCCGCGCGGGTGAAGCCGGGCACGTGCCGCTCGGGGGGCGCGCACAGCAGGTGCATGCCCCGGTCACCAGGCCGCACCTCGAAGGACTTCGCCAGCGGGTGGGAGGAGGGGTCGTAGGTCTCCAGCAGGAAGGCGGGCTCGCCGTCGAGCAGCCCGAGCCGTGCGTGGGAGCCGGGGGTCGCCAGCACCGCGGCGTACTCCCGGCCGACGTCGTCCGGCGTGGCGCCGGTCATCTCCCAGAAGCGCGCGTGGGGCGAGGTCACCCAGCGGTGCAGGAGCGCGACGTCGTCGGGCAGCCGCACGGGGCGCGTCGTCATCCGGGCCCGCAGCGCGGCGGCCTCGGCCTGCGGGGTCCGCGTGCTCACGCGACCACCCCGCTCGGCGCGGGTGCGGGCTCGGCGCAGGCCGGCACCCCGAACTCCTGGAAGGCCACCCGCTGCTCAACGGGGTACGGCGCGTGCCCGAGCACCCGCTCCAGGATCACCGAGCTGCGCCACGGTCCCATCCCGAGGTCGGGGGCGTTGATGCCGTGCGTGTGCAGCTCGGCGTTCTGCACGAAGACGCGGTGCTCGTCGTCGACGGTGAAGTCGTCGGCCACGTCGTAGCGGCCCTCGCTGTCCCACCGCAGGCGGTCGGCGACGGGGGCCAGGAAGGCCGGCACCTCGTAGCGGTAGCCGGTGGCCAGCAGCAGGGCGTCGGTCGTCGTCGACCACCGCTGACCGCTCTCGGTCTGCTGCAGGGAGAGGCGGTGCCCGCCCGTGGCGGTGGGCTCGAGCCCGGTCACCTCGGTGGCGGCCACGAGCAGCGGCGCGGTGGCGCGGCCCGCGGCCACGTCGAGGGAGCGCACGTAGAGCTGCTCGTGCAGCCGGTCGACGAGGTCGGCGCTGATCCCCTTGTGGAGCGGGGCGTGCGAGGCGAGCAGTGCCCGGCGCCGCCCGGGCGGGAGCGACCGGACGTGGGCGCTGTGCTCGGGCGAGGTCAGCTCGAGCGTCAGCTTGGTGTACTCCATCGGGTAGAAGCGCGGTGACCGGGTCAGCCACCGCAGCTGCGCCTCGGGTCGCATGCGCACGAGCAGGTCGCTCACCACCTCCGCAGCGCTCTGCCCGCTGCCCACGACCGTCACGTCGTCGTGTGTGAGCAGCTGCTCACGCGCCGCGAGGTAGTCCGCGCTGTGCCACGACGGCCCGGCGGCGGCCGCGAGGGGTGCGGGCACGTGCGGCACGGTGCCTACGCCGAGCACGAGGTGGCGCCCGCGGTGCTCGGTGACCGAGCCGTCGCGGGGGTCCACCGCCCGCACGACGTACGTCGTGTCCCCGGCTCCGTCGACCTCGTGGCGGACCTCCTCGGCCCGCTGGTGGAACCGCAGGGAGGTCAGGCGACCGGCCGCCCACCGGCAGTAGGCGTCGTACTCCCGTCGCAGCGGGTAGAACGACTCGCGCACGTAGAACGGGTAGAGCCGCCCCGTGTCCTTGAGGAAGGCGAGGAAGGAGAACGGGCTGGTCGGGTCGGCCATGGTGACGAGGTCGGCCAGGAAGGGCACCTGCAGCGTCGACTCCTCCAGCAGCATGCCGGGGTGCCAGGCGAGCTCGCCGCGCGCCTCGAGGAAGACGCAGTCGAGGTCGGGCAGCGGCTCGGCCAGGCAGGCCAGGCCGAGGTTGAAGGGGCCGACGCCGACGCCGACGACGTCGTGCACGCCGGCGCTCACGCGACCACCCCCAGGTCGGCGGTGCCACGGGCCGTCTCGGCGTGGAGGGCCGTCGCGGCGTGGTCGCGCACCAGGTCGACGACGTGGCGCACGTCGGCGAGGGTGGTGGCGGGGTTCAGCAGGGTCAGCTTGAGCCAGGTGCGCCCCCGGTAGGTCGTGCGGGCGACCGCGGCCAGGCCGGAGGCCACGAGCTCGTCGCGCGCGGCGGTGTTGACCCGGTCGAGCACGAGCGGGTCGACGCCCGGTGCCTCCCACCGGAAGACCACCGTGCTCAACGGTGTGCCGTCGACGACCTCGAAGTCCGGGTCGGCCACGAGCGCGGTGCGCGCCTCGGCGGCCAGGTCGACGGTGGCGTCGAGCAGCTCGCCCAGCCGGTCCGCGCCGAGCACGCGCAGGGTGCACCACAGCTTGAGCGCGTCGAAGCGGCGCGTGGTCTGCAGGCTCTTGTCGACCTGGTTCGGCAGCTGCGAGACCGACTCGGCCTCGGGGTTCAGGTAGGCCGCGTGGTGCGTCGCGTGCCGCAGCGTGCGGCGGTCGGCCACCAGCAGCGCGCTCGCGGCGACCGGCTGGAAGAAGGTCTTGTGGAAGTCGACGGTGACCGAGTCGGCGCGCTCGGTGCCCGTGAGCAGGTGGCGCCGCCGGCGCGAGGTGAGCAGCCCTCCGCCGTACGCCGCGTCGACGTGCAGCCACACGCCGTGGCGGCGGCACGTGCGCCCCACCGACGGCAGCGGGTCGACCACGCCGAGGTCCGTCGTGCCCGCGGTCGCGACCACCGCGGCGACGGTGCGACCGGCCGCGGTGAGGTCGGCGAGGAGCCGGTCGAGGTCGCCGGTGTGCATCCGGTCGTGCTCGTCGACCTCGGTCTCGACGACCGCGTCGGGCACGAGGCCGAGCAGCCCGGCGGCCGTGCGCGCGCTGAAGTGCGCGTGGGGTGAGGTGACCACGACGAGGTCCTCGAGGCGCGCCCCGCGGGCCCGCGCCTCGTCGCGGGCGAGGAGCAGGGCCTGCAGGTTGCTCTGGGTGCCGCCGGAGGTGAACACCCCGTCGGCCCCCGAGGGCAGGCCGAGGCGCCGCGCCGTCCAGTCGACGAGGTGGCGCTCCATCGCCGTCGCCGCTCCGCTCTGGTCCCACGTGTCCATCGAGGAGTTCACCGCGCTCGCGACCACGTCGGCCATGACGGCCGGGAGCGCGACCGGGCAGTTGAGGTGGGCCTGGTAGTGCGGGTGGTGGAACCACACCGCGTGGTCGAGGTAGAGCGCCGAGACCTCGGCGAGGGTCGCAGCCGGGTCGCCGAGCGGGGCGTCGAGGTCGACGCCGCGGACCGCGGTGGCCGCTGCGGTGGGCGTCGTGCCCGAGAACGGCCGGTCGGCCGCGGCGAAGGCCCGCACGACCGCGTCGCGGGCCAGGTCGAGGTGGGTGACGAGGTCGTCGAGTGCGCCTGCGTCCAGCAGGGCCGGCGGGGGAGTGGCTTCCGAGAACATGCACGCTCCTGTCAGGTTAGGTGAGGCAAACCTAACCTAACCGGTGCGGCGCGGTCGCGGCAGCGTGCGGCAGACTGGCGCCCGCACGCCCGACCCACGACAGGAGCACCCCTCGTGACCGCCCCCACCGTCCTCGACGACCTCGAGTGGCGCGGCCTGGTCGCCCACTCGACCGACACCGACGCGCTGCGCGCCGCGCTGGCGGAGGGGAGCGTGCGGTTCTACGTGGGGTTCGACCCGACCGCGCCCAGCCTGCACATGGGCCACCTCGTGCAGATCCTCACCGCGCGGCGGCTGCAGGACGCCGGGCACGCGCCGTACGCGCTGGTGGGCGGCGCGACCGGCATGATCGGCGACCCCAAGGAGTCCGGCGAGCGGGTGATGAACTCCCCGGAGACCGTCGCCGAGTGGGTCGAGCGCGTGCGGCGCCAGATCGAGCCGTTCCTCTCCTTCGAGGGCGACAACGGCGCGCAGATGGTCAACAACCTCGACTGGACGCAGGAGGTCTCGACGATCGAGTTCCTGCGCGACGTCGGCAAGCACTTCCCCGTCAACCGCATGCTCGCCCGCGACGTCGTGCGCTCGCGCCTCGAGAGCGGCATCAGCTTCACCGAGTTCGCCTACGTGCTGCTGCAGTCGATGGACTTCCTCACCCTCCACCGCCGCCACGGCGTCACGCTGCAGATCGGCGGCTCCGACCAGTGGGGCAACCTCACCGCCGGCGTGGAGCTGATCCGGCGCGCCGACGGCGCGAAGGCGCACGCGTTCGTGACGCCGCTGCTGACCAGGTCCGACGGCACCAAGTACGGCAAGACCGAGGGGGGAGCGCTCTGGCTCGACCCCGAGATGCTCTCGCCGTGGTCCTTCTACCAGTTCTGGCTCAACGTCGAGGACGAGAAGGTGCCCGAGCTGCTGCGGGTCTTCAGCTTCCGCAGCCGCGAGGAGATCGAGGCGCTCGAGGCCGAGCACGCGGAGAAGCCCTTCCTGCGCGCAGGCCAGCGGGCGCTCGCCGAGGAGGTGACCTCGCTGGTGCACGGCGCCGAGGAGACCGCCCGCATCCAGGCCGCCGCGGCCGCGCTCTTCGGCGGCGGCGACCTGCGCGGCCTGGGCGGCTCGACCCTCGGCGCCGCGCTCCGCGAGGCCGGGTCGGTGCAGGTCGAGGGCCCGCTGCCGGGCGTCGTCGACCTGCTGGTGCGGACCGGGCTCGCCGCCAGCAAGGGCGAGGCGCGCCGCACGGTCGCCGAGGGCGGGGCCTACCTCAACAACGAGCGCGTCGAGGACCCCGACCTCGTCCCGGGGTCCGAGGACCTGGTCGACGGCTGGCTCGTGCTGCGCCGGGGCAAGAAGAAGCTGGCCGGCGTCGAGGTCGTCGGCGCGGGCTGAGCGTGCCGCACGAGGGCGCGGGGCAGCCGCTGGACGCCGCCCGCTGGGTCGACGAGCTGGCCCGGCGGGCGCGCACCGCGCTCCCGCCCGAGGTCGTCGAGTACGTCCTGCAGGGCGCCCGCGACGGCGTGACCGCGGCGGAGGCGGTCGACTCCTGGCGGCGCGTGCGGCTCGTGCCGCGCGTCCTGCGCGGTGTCGACCGGGTCGACCTGACCACCCCGCTGCTCGGCGCCCGTGTCCGCGCGCCCCTGGGGGTCGCGCCGACGACGCTCCAGCGGGCCGTCCACCCCGAGGGCGAGGCGGCCGTGGCGCAGGCCGCCGCCGCAGCCGGGGTCCCCGTGGTCGTCTCCAGCAACGCCGGCACCCCGTTCGCCGACGTCGGCGCGACCGGTGCGCGCTGGTGGGTGCAGGTCTACGTGCCCCAGGACCGCGCGCTCGCAGAGCCCCTGCTCGACCGCGCGGTCGCCGCCGGCGCCGAGGCGGTCGTCCTCACGGTGGACACCCCCGTCGTCGGCACCAAGTACGCCGCGGGCGAGCGGCGGGTCTGGGACGTCGTCGACCCCGCCTGGCTGCGGGTCAACCTGGACCCCGGTCAGGAAGGCGCGCCGGGCTCGGAGAAGGCGCGCGACCTCGGGCCCGCCGACGTGGCCTGGCTGGGGGAGCGCACCGGCTTGCCCGTGGTGGTGAAGGGGGTGCTGCACCCCGACGACGCACGCGTGGCGCTGGCGGCCGGCGCCGCCGGGGTCTGGGTGTCCAACCACGGCGGACGCCAGCTCGACCGGGCCGTCGCCACCGTCGACGCGCTCCCGACCGTCGCGGCGGCCGCGCGGGCCGCGGCGCCGGGTGCCCTGGTCCTGGTGGACGGTGGCGTGCGCGGCGGCCTCGACGCGCTGGCGGCCCTCGCCCTGGGAGCCGACCTCGTGATGCTCGGCCGTGCCCCGTTGCTGGCACTGCTGGACGGGGCGGACGGGGTGGCCCGGCTGCTGTCGCTGGTCGCCGACGAGCTCGCGGACGCCTTGCTGCTGGCGGGGTGTGCCACCCCGGCCGAGGCCGCGGCGCTGCTCGCGGCCGGGCCCGGGTCGACCTCGTGACCGGGGTCACCCCGGACCGATTTGACCGCCACCCCCGCCCGGCATAGTGTTCTACCTGTCGCCGGGAGCGACGGGGAGCAAGGCCGGTCTGGTCGGGCTCCCGGCCCCGAGTAGACCGCCCCTCACCGGGCAGCGCACACCGAGCTCGACTCGCACGCGCTGCACCACCGAGGGACCGGAACCGAAACGCTGCCGGTTTGGCAGCGCGGACAACGCCCGGTAAAGTACGACGCCGATGCCCCGGGACGGGGCGGGGAGCGAGTCCCCGTTTTCCGCCCGAGCGCGTGTGATTCTTGAGAACTCAACAGTGTGTCATTGATAGTCGACGAATTATTTTTGCCCGTCCGGCTCTCATCGTGTGGCTGGCTGCTCTTCGTGGGTGGTTGGTTGGTGGGGGTTGTACGGATTCCTTTGTGGATGATGATTCTGGCAATGAAGATTGTCAGGGTTTGTTCTGCTTGGGTTTGCTCTTTTGTTTTTCAACGGAGAGTTTGATCCTGGCTCAGGACGAACGCTGGCGGCGTGCTTAACACATGCAAGTCGAGCGGTAAGGCCACTTCGGTGGTACACGAGCGGCGAACGGGTGAGTAACACGTGAGTAATCTGCCCTTCACTTCGGGATAAGCCTCGGAAACGGGGTCTAATACCGGATATGACTCAAGGCTGCATGGTCTTGGGTGGAAAGTTCCGGCGGTGGAGGATGAGCTCGCGGCCTATCAGCTTGTTGGTGGGGTGATGGCCTACCAAGGCTTCGACGGGTAGCCGGCCTGAGAGGGTGACCGGCCACACTGGGACTGAGACACGGCCCAGACTCCTACGGGAGGCAGCAGTGGGGAATATTGGACAATGGGCGGAAGCCTGATCCAGCAACGCCGCGTGAGGGATGACGGCCTTCGGGTTGTAAACCTCTTTCGCCTGTGACGAAGCGCAAGTGACTTTAGCAGGTAAAGAAGCACCGGCCAACTACGTGCCAGCAGCCGCGGTAATACGTAGGGTGCGAGCGTTGTCCGGAATTATTGGGCGTAAAGGGCTCGTAGGCGGTTTGTCGCGTCGGGAGTGAAAACCAGGTGCTCAACACCTGGCCTGCTTCCGATACGGGCAGACTAGAGGTATGCAGGGGAGAACGGAATTCCTGGTGTAGCGGTGAAATGCGCAGATATCAGGAGGAACACCGGTGGCGAAGGCGGTTCTCTGGGCATGACCTGACGCTGAGGAGCGAAAGTGTGGGGAGCGAACAGGATTAGATACCCTGGTAGTCCACACCGTAAACGTTGGGCGCTAGGTGTGGGATCCATTCCACGGGTTCCGTGCCGCAGCTAACGCATTAAGCGCCCCGCCTGGGGAGTACGGCCGCAAGGCTAAAACTCAAAGGAATTGACGGGGGCCCGCACAAGCGGCGGAGCATGCGGATTAATTCGATGCAACGCGAAGAACCTTACCTGGGTTTGACATACGCCGGAAACACCTAGAGATAGGTGCCCTTTTTGTCGGTGTACAGGTGGTGCATGGCTGTCGTCAGCTCGTGTCGTGAGATGTTGGGTTAAGTCCCGCAACGAGCGCAACCCTCGTCCTATGTTGCCAGCACGTCGTGGTGGGGACTCATAGGAGACTGCCGGGGTCAACTCGGAGGAAGGTGGGGATGACGTCAAGTCATCATGCCCCTTATGTCCAGGGCTTCACGCATGCTACAATGGCCGGTACAAAGGGCTGCGATCCCGTGAGGGGGAGCGAATCCCAAAAAGCCGGTCTCAGTTCGGATTGGGGTCTGCAACTCGACCCCATGAAGTCGGAGTCGCTAGTAATCGCAGATCAGCAACGCTGCGGTGAATACGTTCCCGGGCCTTGTACACACCGCCCGTCACGTCACGAAAGTCGGCAACACCCGAAGCCGGTGGCCCAACCCGCAAGGGGGGGAGCCGTCGAAGGTGGGGCTGGCGATTGGGACGAAGTCGTAACAAGGTAGCCGTACCGGAAGGTGCGGCTGGATCACCTCCTTTCTAAGGAGCACGCACCGTGACTCCTCTGCCGTCTGGGTGGGGGAGCGTTGAGTGGTGTTCGCTAGTGGAATCGTCGGTGAATGGCTGGCCTGTCTGTGTGGCTGCTGTCCTCAGTACTACCTGCTGCTCGTCTCTCCTTGTGGGGGGTGGGTGTGGGTGCGGAACCTGGGTGGTGGTCGTGTGGGTGGGGTGGTCGGTTTTGGCACACTGTTGGGTCCTGAGGGATCACGCGTCGCCCCTGTAGGTGTGGGGGTGGGTGGGGTTGCTCTGGTTCCCGGGCTCATGCCCCGCCGGTTGGTGGTGTGTGTGGGTGGGCCGGGTTGTTGTTTGAGAACTGCACAGTGGACGCGAGCATCTTTGTAGCAATTGTTGTGTCGAGTTTGTTCGATGCGAGACAAGCTGTGAAGGGCACATGGTGGATGCCTTGGCACCAAGAGCCGATGAAGGACGTAGGAGCCTGCGATAAGCCCTGGGGAGTTGGCAACCGAGCGTTGATCCGGGGGTGTCCGAATGGGGAAACCCAGCTGGAGTCATGTCCAGTTACCCGCGCCTGAACACATAGGGCGTGTGGAGGGAACACCGGGAAGTGAAACATCTCAGTACCGGTAGGAAGAGAAAACAACAGTGATTCCGAGAGTAGTGGCGAGCGAAATCGGATGAGGCTAAACCTCATGCGTGTGATAGCCGGCAGGCGTTGCGTGTGGGGGGTCGTGGGACGCATTTTTGTCAGTGCTGCCGTACTGGCGCAGAGTAAGAAACCAGCCGTGAAGTTGAAGCCCACTGGAAAGTGGCGCCGGAGAGGGTGAGAGCCCCGTACGCGTAAGTGGCTGGCTCTGTGAGTGTGTTCCCAAGTAGCACGGAACCCCTGAAATTCCGTGTGAATCTGGCGGGACCACCCGTTAAGCCTAAATACTCCTTGGTGACCGATAGCGGACAAGTACCGTGAGGGAAAGGTGAAAAGTACCCCTGGCGGGGAGTGAAATAGTACCTGAAACCATGTGCCTACAATCCGTCGGAGCATCTCCTTGTGGGGTGTGACGGCGTGCCTTTTGAAGAATGAGCCTGCGAGTTTGCGTTGTGTTGCGAGGTTAACCCGTGTGGGGAAGCCGTAGCGAAAGCGAGTCCGAACAGGGCGTTTGAGTAGCGCGATCAAGACCCGAAGCGGAGTGATCTATCCATGGGCAGGTTGAAGCGCGGGTAAGACCGCGTGGAGGACCGAACCCACTTAGGTTGAAAACTGAGGGGATGACCTGTGGATAGGGGTGAAAGGCCAATCAAACTCCGTGATAGCTGGTTCTCCCCGAAATGCATTTAGGTGCAGCGTTGCGTGTTTCTTGCCGGAGGTAGAGCACTGGATAGCCGATGGGCCCTACCAGGTTACTGACGTTAGCCAAACTCCGAATGCCGGTAAGTGAGAGCGCAGCAGTGAGACTGCGGGGGATAAGCTCCGTAGTCGAGAGGGAAACAGCCCAGACCATCAGCTAAGGCCCCTAAGCGGTGACTAAGTGGAAAAGGATGTGGAGTCGCAGTGACAACCAGGAGGTTGGCTTGGAAGCAGCCACCCTTGAAAGAGTGCGTAATAGCTCACTGGTCAAGTGATTCCGCGCCGACAATGTAGCGGGGCTCAAGTCATCCGCCGAAGCTATGGCATTCACACATATAGCTAAGCCTTCGTGGTTCAGGTGTGTGGATGGGTAGGGGAGCGTCGTGTCGGGAGTGAAGCTGCCGAGTGATCGAGTGGTGGATCCGACACGAGTGAGAATGCAGGCATGAGTAGCGAATCACGTGTGAGAAACACGTGCGCCGAATGATCAAGGGTTCCAGGGTCAAGCTAATCTGCCCTGGGTAAGTCGGGACCTAAGGCGAGGCCGACAGGCGTAGTCGATGGACAACGGGTTGATATTCCCGTACCGGCAAAGTAGCGCCCATGACGAACCCGGTGATGCTAAGTGCCCGAAACCCATCGGATCGGACCCTTCGGGGCGAGACTGGTGGGCGTAGCGCACGACCCGATCTGGTAGTAGTCAAGCGATGGGGTGACGCAGGAAGGTAGTCGGACCGTGGCGATGGTTGTCCACGGCCAAGGGTGTAGGACTCCACGTAGGCAAATCCGCGTGGTGCATGTCTGAGACCTGATGGGGACCCGTATGGGGAAGTCGATGATCCTATGCTGTCGAGAAAAACCTCTAGCGAGCTATGCGCCGCCCGTACCCCAAACCGACTCAGGTGATCAGGTAGAGAATACCAAGGCGATCGAGTGAACCATGGTTAAGGAACTCGGCAAAATGCCCCCGTAACTTCGGGAGAAGGGGGGCCGGATCCGTGACACACCTTGCGTGTGGAAGCGGTGATGGCCGCAGAGACCAGGCCCAAGCGACTGTTTACTAAAAACACAGGTCCGTGCGAAGTTGTAAGACGATGTATACGGACTGACTCCTGCCCGGTGCTGGAAGGTTAAGGGGACGAGTCAGCACACCTTGTGTGTGCGAAGCTCAGAACTTAAGCCCCAGTAAACGGCGGTGGTAACTATAACCATCCTAAGGTAGCGAAATTCCTTGTCGGGTAAGTTCCGACCTGCACGAATGGAGTAACGACTTGGGCGCTGTCTCAACCATGGACTCGGCGAAATTGCACTACGAGTAAAGATGCTCGTTACGCGCGGCAGGACGGAAAGACCCCGGGACCTTTACTATAGTTTGGTATTGGTGTTTGGTTCGGCTTGTGTAGGATAGGTGGGAGACTGTGAAACCTCGACGCCAGTTGGGGTGGAGTCATCGTTGAAATACCACTCTGGTCGTACTAGATGTCTAACCTAGGTCCGTGATCCGGATCAGGGACAGTGCCTGATGGGTAGTTTAACTGGGGCGGTTGCCTCCTAAAATGTAACGGAGGCGCTCAAAGGTTCCCTCAGCCTGGTTGGCAATCAGGTGGCGAGTGTAAGTGCACAAGGGAGCTTGACTGTGAGACAGACATGTCGAGCAGGGACGAAAGTCGGAACTAGTGATCCGGCGCTGGCATGTGGAAGCGGCGTCGCTCAACGGATAAAAGGTACCCCGGGGATAACAGGCTGATCTTCCCCAAGAGTCCATATCGACGGGATGGTTTGGCACCTCGATGTCGGCTCGTCGCATCCTGGGGCTGGAGCAGGTCCCAAGGGTTGGGCTGTTCGCCCATTAAAGCGGCACGCGAGCTGGGTTTAGAACGTCGTGAGACAGTTCGGTCCCTATCCGCCGCGCGCGTAGGAAACTTGAGAAAGGCTGTCCCTAGTACGAGAGGACCGGGATGGACGAACCTCTGGTGTGCCAGTTGTTCCGCCAGGAGCACGGCTGGTTGGCTACGTTCGGAAGTGATAACCGCTGAATGCATCTAAGCGGGAAGCACGTTTCAAGATGAGGTTTCCCACCCGCTTGACGGGGTAAGGCCCCCAGAAGATCACTGGGTTGATAGGCCGGAGGTGTACAGCAGTGATGCCCAGCCGACCGGTACTAATAGGCCGAGGGCTTGTCCCACACACCATCGACCACTCTCTCGACACCTGCGAGAGCTATGTGATGTCACGCGTCCACTGTGCGGTTCCCGAACCACAACCCACCCACGGGAGAAACAACTCCACAAAGGGTGGACCACCACCACACCCCCCGAGCCGCCACACACGTGTGTGGCAGCACGGGACAACCGGTGAGGTGGGGGTTCGACAAGTGTTACGGCGGCCATAGCGAAACGGGAAACACCCGGTCCCATTCCGAACCCGGAAGTTAAGCCTTTCAGCGCCGATGGTACTGCAACCGCGAGGTTGTGGGAGAGTAGGACGCCGCCGGACAACCCCTTACGAGGAGGCCACCCCAGTCTGGGGTGGCCTTCTCGCATTCCAGGGCCGACGCCGGTGCGCGGGCCCCACGAGACGACGAGGACGACACATGGCGGATCAGCGACGACCGAGCAGCGGCAGCGGCGGCGGCGACCGCCGGCGCGAGGGCCAGGGTCGGGGCCGGCCCGCGGGTGCGTCGAGCGGCTCGAGCGCCGGTCGGGGGCGCGCCGACGACCGGCGCGGTGCGCGCGGCGAGGACCGGAAGGGCCCCCGCGGCGACGACCGCAAGGGCCCGCGCGCCGACGACCGCAGGGGCCCCCGCGCCGACGACCGGCGCGGCGCACGCAGCGACGACCGGCGGGGCGGCGACCGCCGCGCTCCCCGCACCGAGCGGGAGCGCCCGGTGGACCAGGCGACCTACGACGGTCCGCCGCTGCCCGAGGACGTCACGGGCAAGGAGCTCGACCGCTCGGTCGCGGCCCAGCTGCGTGGTCTGCCGGAGAAGCTGGCGGCCCGCGTCGCGCGCCACCTGGCGGCGGCCGGCATGCTGATCGACGAGGACCCGGAGACCGCCTACCGCCACACGCTCGCCGCCCGGGCGCGGGCGTCGCGCATCGCGGTCGTGCGTGAGGCCACCGGCGAGGCGGCGTACGCCGCGGGTCACTACGCCGAGGCGCTGGCGGAGCTGCGCGCGGCGAAGCGGATGAACGGCGCCACGGCCTACCTGCCGATCATGGCCGACTGCCACCGCGCCCTCGGTCAGCCCGAGCAGGCGATCAAGCTGGCGAAGAGCCCGTCGGTGGCCAACTTCGCCCCCGAGCCCAAGGCCGAGATGACGATCGTCGAGGCAGGCGCACGACGTGACCTGGGCCAGCTCGACGCCGCGCTGCGCACGCTCGAGCTCGCGCCCCTCAACAACAAGTCGCGCGGGTCCTGGGTGGTGCGGTTGCGCTACGCCTACGCCGACACCCTCGAGGCCGCCGGTCGCGCCACCGACGCGCTCGAGTGGTTCCACCGCACCCACGCCATCGACGCCGACGAGCTCACGGACGCGGCCGACCGGGCCGCCGCGCTCGAGGCGCGGTCGCAGGGCTGACCGAGGTGACCCGGGTCAGCGCTCGGTGATGACGACCTCCACGGTGCGCCCGGCCTGCTGCTCGCCCCACTGCCACCCGTCGCGGTAGGCGACCCGGAGGCCCTCGAGCACGAGGCGGCCCGGCTCCTCGGCGACCACCTCGAGCACGAGCTGGTCACCGGGTCGCAGCGTCGTGCCCTCGGCCGGCACCACCGAGGTGCAGAAGGCGGACGGGTCGCGGGTGGCCGAGACGGAGCCGCCGCGGCACACGTGTGCCGTCAGCTCGTCGCCGGCGCCGAGGGCGGACCGGTCCCAGCCGACCTCCCGCAGCTCGACCGCGCGGTCGTCGACGCTCAGCACGCCGAGCGTCACCGGGGTCCCGGCCGCGGTCTGCGCGGCGACGCTCCCGTCGCTGGGCAGCGGGGCCGGGTGTGCGGCGTACCAGCCTGCAGCCGCGACCAGCCCCGCCGCGAAGAGTGCCCACCACGACCGCGACCGGATCCGGGTGCCGCCCGTCAGGGGCAGGTCGCCGGGGGAGCCGGGCTCGACTGCGGTGGTCACCGGGCGAGCGTGCCACACCCGCGCCGCGCCGGGTGCCCGTCAGCACTGGCGCGTCGCGTCCTCGTGCGCCACAATGGTGCTACAACGACACACGTGTCACACGACTGCACTCATCTCCTCGACGAGACCGCTGGGGAAGGCGTACCTCGACGCCGGAGATGGAGGAGGTCACCGTGACCACACGCACCAGCACCCGTGCTGCGACGAGAGGCGTCCTGTACGTCCACTCGACGCCGTCCGCACTGTGCCCTCACATCGAGTGGGCCGTGGGCGGCGTCCTCGGCGCGCCCGTGGACCTCGCCTGGACGCCGCAGCCGGCGCAGGCGGGCACCTACCGCGCCGAGCTGTCCTGGACCGGCGACGTCGGCTCCGCGGCCGCCATCACCTCTGCGCTGCGGGGGTGGAACCACCTGCGCTTCGAGGTCACCGAGGAGCCCACGTCCGGTTCGGAGGGGGTGCGCTTCTCCTGCACGCCCGACCTCGGCGTCTTCCACGCCGTGACCGGGCTCCACGGCGACCTGATGATCCCCGAGGACCGGCTGAAGGCAGCGGTGGTCAAGGCCGCGCTCGGTGACACCACGCTGCTGCTCGAGGTCGACAAGCTGCTGGGCAAGCCCTGGGACGACGAGCTCGAGACGTTCCGGCACGCGGGCGACGGCGCCCCCGTGCGCTGGCTGCACCAGGTCGTCTGAGCGCCGGGCGCGAGGCACGAGGGCGCGACGGCCGCGTCGCGACCTGTGGAGCGTGACGAGGGGCCGGCACCACCCCGGTGGTGCCGGCCCCTCGAGCGCTGCTCAGAGCGGGATGTTGCCGTGGTGGCCGCGCCGCACCCCGTGGGTGTCGACGGCCTCCGCGATCGCGCGGGCCAGGGCCGTGCGCGTCGCCGACGGCGCGACGACCTCGTCGACCACCCCGATCTCGACGGCCTTGTCGACCCCGCCGGCGATGCGCTCGTGCTCGGCGGCGAGCTCGGCCTCGACCTGGGGCCGGATGTCGGGTGCCACCTCGGCCAGGCGGCGGCGGTGCAGGATGCGCACCGCCGCGACCGCCCCCATGACGGCCACCTCGGCGCCCGGCCAGGCGAAGACCTTGGTGGCGCCGAGCGAGCGGGCGTTCATGGCGATGTAGGCGCCGCCGTAGGTCTTGCGGGTCACGAGCGTCACGCGCGGCACGACGCACTCGCCGAAGGCGTGCAGCAGCTTCGCGCCGCGGCGGACGACGCCGTCCCACTCCTGCCCGACGCCGGGCAGGTAGCCCGGCACGTCGACCAGCACGAGGAGCGGCACCCCGAAGGCGTCGCACATCCGCACGAAGCGCGACGCCTTCTCCGCGGAGGCGCTGTCGAGGCAGCCGCCGAGGCGCAGCGGGTTGTTGGCCACCACGCCGACGGTGCGGCCGCCCAGCCGCCCGAGGGCGACCACGACGTTGGGTGCCCAGCGGGTGTGCAGCTCGGTGACGGTGCCGGTGTCCAGCAGCTCCTCGACCAGGGGGTGCACGTCGTAGGCGCGCTTGGGCGAGTCCGGCAGCACGGCGGCGAGGTCGCGGTCCTCGACGGCGGCCACGTCGAGCAGCCCTTGGTCGCCGAGCAGCGCGGCGACCGCGCGGGCCCTGTCGAGGGCCTCGCGCTCGCTGTCGGTGAGGATGTGGACCACGCCCGAGCGGCGGCCGTGGGGCTCGGGCCCCCCGAGCCGCAGCATGTCGACGTCCTCGCCGGTGACCGACCGCACGACGTCGGGTCCGGTGACGAAGATGCGGCCCTCGGGGCCCAGCACCACGACGTCGGTCAGGGCCGGGCCGTACGCCGCGCCGCCGGCTGCCGGTCCGAGCACGACCGACACCTGGGGGACCACGCCGGAGGCCTGCGTCATGACCTGGAAGATCCGGCCCACGGCGTGCAGGGAGAGCACGCCCTCGGCCAGCCGCGCGCCGCCGGAGTGCCACAGCCCGATGATCGGCAGGCCGTCGGTGATGGCGCGGTGGTAGGCGTCGACCACGACCTGGCAGCCCTTCTCGCCCATCGCGCCACCCATGACGGTCGCGTCGGAGCAGAAGGCCACGACGCGGGTCCCCTCGACGGTGCCGACCGCGGCGAGCATGCCGGAGTCGTCGTCGGGGGTGAGCAGCGACAGGCTGCCCTCGTCGAGGAGCGCGGTGAGCCGGTGGACGGGGTTGCGCGGGTCCTCCTCGCGCGGCAGCTTGACGCGCGCGGCCGGGGCGGCGGCGGGGGCGCTCACCCGGCGCTCCGGAAGGCGAGGGCGACGTTGTGACCGCCGAAGCCGAAGGAGTTGTTCAGCGCGGCGAGGTCACCGCTCGGCAGCTGCCGCACCTCGGCGGCGAGGTCGAGGCCGACGTCCTCGGGGTCCTCGAGGTTGATCGTGGCGGGGACGGTGCGGTGGTGCAGGGCGAGCACGGTCGCGACCGACTCGAGCGCGCCTGCCGCACCCAGCAGGTGGCCGGTCATCGACTTGGTCGACGTCACGACCGCGCCGGCAGCGGCGTCGTCGCCCAGCGCCTGGCGGATGGCCAGCGCCTCGGCGACGTCGCCCTGCGGGGTCGAGGTGGCGTGGGCGTTGATGTGGGCCACGTCGGCGGGGGAGAGGTCGGCCTCGCGCAGGGCGCGGACCATCGCCCGGGTGGCGCCGAGGCCGGCCGGGTCGGGCTGGGCGATGTCGTGGGAGTCGGCGGTGATGCCGGCGCCGGCCGCCTCGGCGTAGACCCGTGCGCCGCGCGACTCGGCGTGCTCGGCGGACTCGAGCACGAGCACGGCCGCGCCCTCGCCCAGGACGAAGCCGTCGCGGCCGGTGTCCCAGGGGCGCGACGCGGCGGCAGGGTCGTCGTTGCGCTTCGACAGCGCCATCATCTGGCCGAAGGCCGCCATGGGCAGCGGGTGCACGGCGGCCTCGGTGCCGCCGACCACGACGACGTCTGCGCGGCCGAGGCGGATCAGGTCGATGCCGAGGGCGATCGACTCGTTGCCCGAGGCGCAGGCCGACACCGGGGTGTGGACGCCGGCCTTAGCCCCGACGGTGAGACCGACGGCGGCGGCCGGCCCGTTGGGCATCAGCATGGGGATGGCGAGGGGCGAGACGCGCCGCGGGCCCTTCTCGAGCAGCGCGTCGTAGTTGGACAGCAGGGTGGTCACGCCGCCGATGCCGGAGGCGATCGCGACCGCGAGCCGCTCGGGGTCGACGCCGGCGAGCGACGCCGCGTCCTCGCCCTCGTCGCCGCTGGTCGTGCTCACCGCGCCCGGGAGCGCCAGGCCTGCGTCGGCCCACGCCTCGAGCGCGGCCACCATCGCGAGCTGGCCCGAGCGGTCCATCCGCCGGGCCTTGACCCGGTCGAGGACCTCGCCGGGCTCCACCGCCACGCGCGCGGCGATCCGCGCGCCGAGGGGCTCGGCCCAGGCGTCCTCGAGCGCGCGGACGCCGGAGCGGCCCTCGAGCAGGGCGTTCCAGGTGGTGGGGACGTCGCCGCCGACGGGAGAGGTGGCTCCCAGGCCGGTGACGACGACGCGGGTGTGCTTCATCCAGGTCTCCGCTCGCGTGTGCAGGTCTGCTGCCGGGTCGGTGCCGGGCTGCTGGTGGGGGTGAGGTGGGAGCGAGCCCCGCGCGGCGGCGTACGGCGGGTGGTGCCGGCCGCCGCGACCGGTGCTCGGGCGGACCTCAGCCCTGGGCGCGCTCGATGTAGGCGACGGCGTCGCCGACGGTCTTGAGGTTCTTGACCTCCTCGTCGGGGATGGTGACGCCGAACTTCTCCTCGGCTGCCACGACGACCTCGACCATCGAGAGCGAGTCGACGTCGAGGTCGTCGACGAAGGACTTGTCGAGCTGGACGTCCTCGGCCGGGACGCCCGCGACCTCGTTGACGATCTCGGCCAGGTCGGTGCGGATCTCCTCGGTGGTGGCCATGGGCCTTCCTTCCTTCGGTTGCGGGCCCGGTGCGGGCCTCGTGGGGTGGTGCTGAGGGGGTGCTGCGGACGCAGCGGGCGCCCGGGGTGGGGCGATCAGGGGACGGTGACGACCTGGGCCGCGTAGGCCAGGCCGGCACCGAAGGCGACGAGCAGCGCGGTGTCGCCCGAGCGGGCGTCGCCGTCGCGCACCAGCCGGTCGAGCGCGAGCGGCACGGAGGCGGCGGAGGTGTTGCCCTGCTCGGCGACGTCGCGCGCGATGCGCACGTGGGCGGGCAGCTTCATCGCCCGCGCCATGGCGTCGGTGATGCGCATGTTGGCCTGGTGGGGCACGAAGAGGTCGAGGTCGTCAGGGGTGAGGCCGGCCCGCTCGAGCGCTTCGCTGGCGACCCCGGCCATGGTGAAGGCCGCCCAGCGGAAGACCTCGTTGCCCTGCATCACGAGGTGGGGCATCCGGGGCGACTCGGAGGCGAGCACGTCGCGCCAGTCCTCCCGCGACCGGATGAGGTCGGCGCGGGCGCCGTCGGAGCCCCACACGACGGGGCCGACGCCGTCGGCCTCACCGGGTCCGACGACCACCGCGCCGGCGCCGTCGGCGAAGATGAAGGCGGTGCCGCGGTCGGTCGGGTCGGTGATGTCGGAGAGCCGCTCGACGCCGACGACGAGCACGTGGCGCGCGGAGCCGCCGCGCACCATGTCGGCGGCGAGGGCCACGCCGTGGCAGAAGCCGGCGCAGGCGGCCGAGAGGTCGAAGGCGGCGCCCTGGCTGCCGAGCTCGTGCGCGACCAGGGCCGCGACGGCCGGGGTCTGCACGAGGTGGGACACGGTGGCGACGACGACGCAGTCGATCTCCGCAGCCGCGACGCCGGCCTGCTCGAGCGCCTGCCGCGAGGCGGCCACGGCCATCATCTGGACGGTCTCGTCGGGGGAGGCGAAGCGGCGCTCCTTGATGCCCGAGCGCTGCTGCACCCACTCGTCGCTGGAGTCGATCGCCTCGACCACCTCGGCGTTGGGCACGACGCGGCGCGGGCGGTAGGCGCCGAGCCCGAGCAGGGTGGCGTGGGGCGCGCCGGTCGGGGCGGTGAGGACGCGGCCGGGCATCAGGCGGCGCCCTGCGGGTGCAGGCGCACGAGCGGCTGGCCGGGGGAGACGAGGTCGCCGTCCTCGACGAGCCACTCCACGACCTGGCCGCCGTGGGGCGCGGTGACGGTGGTGCGGTCGCGCAGGCTCGCGACGTCGCCGATCGTGGCCTCCGGCGCGAGCACGTCGGCCGCGGCGGCGGCCTCGTCGAGGTGGAAGGTGCCCTTCGCCGGGGAGACCACCATCCGCCAGGTGGGCGTGGTGTCGATGGAGGAGGCCTCCCCGTGCTTGTCGACGAAGGCGCGCGCGGCGTCGAGCTGGTCGGGGGTCTTCAGCGCGAAGGTCTCGACGCCCTTCATCGCCCGCTTGGCGATGCCGGTCAGGGTGCCGGCGGGCGGCATCTCGAGCACGCCGGTCACGCCGAGGTCGAGCATCGTGTCCATGCACAGGTCCCAGCGCACGGGGCTCGCGATCTGCCCCACGAGCCGGGCGAGGACGTCGCGCCCGTCGTGGACGACGCGACCGTCGCGGTTCGAGATCACCGGAGTGCGGGGGTCGTGGGTCGAGACCGAGCGGGCCAGGCGGCCGAGGTGCTCGACGGCGGGCGCCATGTGCTGGGTGTGGAAGGCGCCGGCGACCGACAGCGGCACGAGGCGCGCCTTGGCGGGCGGGTCGGCGGCCAGGGCCTCGAGCTGGGCGAGCGTGCCGGCCGCGACGACCTGACCGGGGCCGTTGTCGTTGGCCGCGGTCAGCCCGTGGCGCCCGAGCGCGGCGAGCACCTCGTCGCGCTCGCCGCCGAGCACCGCGGTCATCCCGGTGGGCGTGGCGGCGGCGGCCGCGGCCATCGCCCGGCCGCGCTCGCGGACCAGCACCATCGCCTGCTCGGCCGAGATCACCCGGGCGCCGGCCGCTGCCGCGATCTCGCCCACGCTGTGGCCGGCGACCGCGCCGATGGTCGAGAACGCGTCGGCCGGGTGCGGGAAGAGCTCGAGGGCGGCGACGAGGCCGGCGGCGACGAGCAGCGGCTGGGCGACCTCGGTGTCGCGGATGGTCTCGGCGTCGGACTCCGTGCCGTGGTGCACGAGGTCGAGGCCGGCGACGGTGGAGAGCCACGCGAAGCGCGAGGCGAAGGTCGGGTCCTCCAACCACGGGCGGAGGAGGCCGGGGGACTGGGCACCCTGACCGGGGGCGACGATGACGAGCACGTGTCCATCCTGCGGGCGCACCGCCCTCGCGCCCGTGGGCGACGGGCACCAAACTGCCGGGCGGGTCTTGTCGGGTTCTTACAAAGTCGGCGGTGTCGGGCGGGTGGTTCGCCGCGACTGGCGCCCGAGCACGAGCGCGATGCGCAGGGTGAAGCCCTGGCGCGGGTCCGTCGGCACCAGGCCGGTCACCTCGGCGACGCGCCGGAGCCGGTAGCGCACCGTGTTGGCGTGCACGAAGAGCGCCCGCGCGGTGCCCTCGACCGAGGCGCCCTGGTGGAAGTAGGCGCCGAGCGTCTCCACCAGCGCCCCGCCCGCGGCGACCAGCGGGGCGTGCACCTCCTCGACGAGGTGGCGTCGGGCGTGGCCGTCGCCGGCCAGCGCCCGCTCGGGCAGCAGGTCGGCGGCGTGCACCGGGCGCGGTGCCTCCGGCCAGCCCGCTGCGGCACGGTGCGCCGAGACCGCGGCGCGGGCGGAGAGGTGCGCGGTGCTGAGGTCGGGGGTGACGGGACCGACGACGACGGGCCCGTCGCCGAACTGCTCGCTCACGACGGCAGCGGCGGCGGTGGCCTCGGCCGCGGTGGCGCCGACGCCACCGAGGACCACCACGAGCCGGTCGCCCTGGGTCGCGCAGAGCGCGTCGCTGCCTGCGGCGCGCGCGGTGCGGCGTACGTCGTCGAACAGGTCGGTCTCGGGCCGCGAGCCCGGCACGGGGCCGAGCACCACGCAGACCCCGCCGCGCGCCGACCAGCCGAGCGCGCTGGCGCGCGACAGGACCGTCTCGTCGGGCTCCGAGCGCAGCACGGAGTCGACGACGAGGGCCTCGAGGCGCGCGTCCCAGGCGCCCCTGATCTCGGCGGCGCGGGCGTAGACCTCGGCGGTGGCGAAGGCGACCTCGCGGGCGTAGCGCAGGACGGCCGCGTGGACGGTCGCGGCGTCGCGGGGGTCGACGACGCCGTCGACGTGCTCCTCGACGACCTCGATCGAGAGCCGCACCAGGTCGACGGTCTGCTGCAGGTTGATGACGCCGGTCAGCGCGCGCGGCGCGGCCCCGAAGACCTCGGCGGCGACGGCGTGCTCGCCGACCCCGCCGGCACCCCCGGCCCGGTCGTCGCCCTCGGCGCGGAACCAGTCGACGAAGCCCCGCACGCCCGCCTGCAGGATCAGCCCGACCCACGAGCGGTCCTCGGCGGACAGGTCGCGGAACCACGCGACCTCGGCCTCCATGCGCGCGGTCGCCGCGGTGCTCAGCCGCCCGCCCGCCCGCAGCAGGGCGGTCGCGGCCCGCTCGCGGGAGGGTGCCCCCGGGTCCGCGGGGGCGGCGTCGGCGGCCACGAGGCGACCCTACCGCCGCGCAGCCGCGGGGGTCGGGCACGAGGACTCCCAAGCAGGGAAGGGGATTCTCTGCTCCCGGTGGGTACCGAGGTGGTTGAATCGGGACCGGCCCGCCCCCGCGGGCCCGCACACCAGGAGGCTCGATGAGCCCACGCCCCACCCGAGCAGCCGTCGGCGCGCTCACCCCCCAGCACGTCACCGTGCACGGTCACCGGCGCGTCTTCGTCAGGGCCGGTCGGGGCCCCGCGCTGCTGCTGCTCCACGGCCTGGGCTGCGACCACACCACGTGGGCGCCGGTGGTCGCCGACCTCGCCAAGCGCTACACGGTGATCGCGCCCGACCTGCTCGGGCACGGCGCGTCGGACAAGCCGCGTGCCGACTACAGCCTGGGCGGCTACGCCAACGGGATGCGCGACCTGCTGACCGTGCTCGGGATCGACCGGGTCACGGTCGTGGGCCACAGCTTCGGCGGCGGCGTCGCGATGCAGTTCGCCTACCAGTTCCCCGAGCGCACCGAGCGCATGGTGCTGGTCGCCCCCGGCGGTCTCGGCCCCGAGGTGACCCCGGCCATCCGCGCCATCACGACCCCCGGCTTCCACCAGGCCCTCGGGCTCCTGACCCTGCCCGGGGTGCGCCACCTCGGCGGTGCGGCGATGCGCGCCCTCGCGCGCACCGGCCTGCCGCACACCCGCGACCTCGCCGAGGTCGCCGACATCTACGACTCGCTGCGCGACCCCGCTGCGCGGGCCGCGATCCGCCACGTCGTGCGCGCGGTGGTCGACTGGCGCGGCCAGGTCGTCACCATGGCCGACCGCGCCTACCTCACCGCGGCGATGCCGATGTGCGTGGTGTGGGGCGAGGACGACGACGTCATCCCCGTCTCGCACGCCGCCAACGCGGCCGCGCTGGCCCCCGGTGCCCGGGTCGAGATCGTGCCCAACGCCGGCCACTTCCCGCACAAGGACCACCCGCAGCGCTTCGTCAAGACGGTCCACGACTTCGTGCGCACCACCGAGCCGGCGCTGCACTCGCGCGCCCGCTGGCGCCAGCTGCTGGAGCAGGGTGCGCCGGTCGAGCCCGTCGAGGCCGAGGCCGGGCAGGCCCCGGTCGACCCCGTGCCGCACGTGCACGGCGCCGGGTCCCCCGCCTGAGCGGAGCACCCGGCGCCGGCCGGTCGTGCGGGGTCGTGCCTCAGGCGTCGCCGCCCTCCTGCTTGCGGTCCTTGACCGCGGTCGGGTCGTCGATGCGGTACTTCTCGAAGGCCTGCACGACGACGCCGGGGTCGACCTGGCCGTCGTCGGCGAGCGCCTGCAGCGCCTGCACCACGACCGACTCGGCGTCGACGTGGAAGAAGCGCCGCGCCGCGGGCCGGGTGTCGGCGAAGCCGAAGCCGTCGGTGCCGAGCACCCGGTAGTCGGCCGGCACCCAGCGCGCGATCTGCAGCGGCACCGCCGCCATGTAGTCCGACACCGCGACGACGGGCCCGGCGTGGCCGCGCAGCTTGTCGGTGACGTAGGGCGTGCGGGCCTCGTCGGCGGGGTGCAGGAGGTTGTGCTCCTCGGCCGAGACCGCGTCGCGGGCCAGCTCGTTCCACGAGGTCACCGACCAGGTGTCGGCGCGCACGCCCCAGTCCTCGGCCAGCAGCCGCGCGGCGTCCTCGACCCACGGGTAGCCGACGCCGGAGGCCAGCAGCTGCACGCGGGGACCCTCGCCCTCGGCGGTGGAGACCTTGTGCAGGCCCTTGAGGATGCCCTCGACGTCGACGTCGTCGGGCTCCTTGGGCTGGCTGATCGGCTCGTTGTAGACGGTGAGGTAGAAGATCACGTCCTCGCCGTGGGGGTGCTGCTCGGTCGCGCCGTACATCCGCTCGAGGCCGGACTGCATCACGTGCGCGACCTCGTAGGCGAAGGCCGGGTCGTAGTGCACGACCGCCGGGTTGGTCGCCGCCAGCAGCGGCGAGTGGCCGTCGGCGTGCTGCAGGCCCTCACCGGTCAGCGTCGTGCGACCGGCGGTCGCGCCCACGAGGAAGCCCTTGGCCAGCTGGTCGGCCATCGCCCAGATCGAGTCGCCGGTGCGCTGGAAGCCGAACATCGAGTAGAAGATGTAGAACGGGATCATCGGCTCGCCGTGCGTGGAGTACGCCGACCCCGCGGCCGTCGCCGACGCCATGGCCCCGGCCTCCGAGATGCCCTCGTGCAGCATCTGGCCCTGCTCGGACTCCTTGTAGGACAGCAACAACTTGCGGTCCACGGACTCGTAGCGCTGACCGCCGGGGTTGTAGACCTTGGCGCCCGGGAACATCGAGTCCATGCCGAAGGTGCGGTACTCGTCGGGCGCGATCGGCACGATGCGCTTGCCGATCTCGGGGTCCTTCATCCAGTCGCGCAGCAGCCGGACGGTCGCCATGGTCGTGGCGACCTTGTTCTTGCCCGAGCCCTGCTTGATCTCGGAGTAGACCGCGTCGCCGGGCAGCGTCAGGGGCTTGGCGCGCACGTCGCGGCGCGGCAGCGACCCGCCGAGCTGGCGGCGCCGCTCGAGCATGTAGTCGATCTCGGGGGAGTCGGCACCGGGGTGGAAGAACGGCGCGGTGCCGGTCTCCTCGTAGGCGCGCTCCAGGTCGCGGTCGGAGATGGGGAGGTAGAGCCGGTCGCGGAACCTCTTCAGGTCGTCCTGCGTCAGCTTCTTCATCTGGTGGGTGGCGTTCTTGCCCTCGAGGGCGTCGATCGTCCAGCCCTTGATGGTCTTGGCGAGGATGACCGTCGGCTGCCCGGTGTGCTTCGTGGCGGCGTCGAAGGCGGCGTACACCTTGCGGTAGTCGTGGCCACCGCGCGGCAGCTTCTCGATCTGGGTGTCGCTCATGTGCTCGACCATGGCCCGCAGCCGCGGGTCGGCGCCGAAGAAGTGGTCGCGGACGTAGGCGCCGTCCTCGACCGAGTAGGTCTGGAACTGCCCGTCGGGCGTGGTGTTCATCTGGTTGACCAGCACGCCGTCGACGTCGCGGGCGAGCAGCTGGTCCCACTCGCGGCCCCACACGACCTTGACGACGTTCCAGCCGGCGCCGCGGAAGTTGGACTCCAGCTCCTGGATGATCTTGCCGTTGCCCGTCACGGGGCCGTCGAGCTGCTGCAGGTTGCAGTTGACGACCCAGGTGAGGTTGTCGAGCTCCTCGCGGGCGGCCACGCGGATCGCGCCGAGCGACTCGGGCTCGGCCATCTCGCCGTCGCCGAGGAACGCCCACACGCGCTGCTGCGAGGTGTCCTTGATGCCGCGGTTGTGCAGGTAGCGGTTGAAGCGCGCCTGGTAGATCGAGTTGAGGCCGGTCAGGCCCATCGAGACCGTCGGGAACTCCCAGAAGTCCGGCATCAGCCGCGGGTGGGGGTAGGACGGAAGGCCCGCGCCGGGGCCGTGCTGGACCTCCTGGCGGAACCGGAAGAGCTGCTCCTCGCTCAGGCGGCCCTCGAGGAAGGCGCGGGCGTAGACGCCGGGGGAGCCGTGGCCCTGGATGAAGACCTGGTCGCCGCCGCCGGGGTGGTCCTTGCCGCGGAAGAAGTGGTTGAAGCCGACCTCGTAGAGGCTGGCCGAGGACTGGTAGGTGGCGATGTGGCCGCCGACCTCGAGGCCCTTGCGGTTGGCCGCCGAGACCATGACCGCGGCGTTCCACCGGATGAACGCCCGGATGCGGCGCTCGGTCTCCTCGTCGCCGGGGAACCACGGCTCGCGCTCGGGCGGGATGGTGTTGATGTAGTCGGTGCTGCGTAGGGCCGGGACGCCGACCTGCGACTGGCGGGCCCGCTCGAGCAGGCGCAGCATCACGTAGCGCGCGCGCTCGCGGCCGCGGTCGCCGACGAGGGAGTCGAAGCTGTCGAGCCACTCCTGGGTCTCGTCGGGGTCGATGTCGGGCAGCTGGGTCGGGAGGCCCTCGTGGATCACCGAGGGGGTCGCGCCGCTGCGGGTGCCTGGGGTGGGGGTGGTTCCGTCGGTCACCGGCCCATCGTGGCACTCCCGTGAGCGGGAGGAAATCTACCCGCGAGTACGTCCGGAGGGCGGTCGCGCGGGTGGTGTGGCGCACGTCGTGGTTGCGCACGGGCCGCGACTCCGCTGGACTGGTGCCACCTGCGTCGACCGCCCGGTCGTCGCAGCCGGGGCCGGCCGGACGTGCCGGGCCCTCGCGCACGAGACGGAGGTCGGAGTTGAGCTCGACGGCGGGTGGCGGGTCCACCCAGACGCACGGCGACCAGCAGGAGGCGGCGACGCCGACGGGCGGTCCGGCCGAGCGCATGGGGTTGACGCGCGGGATGGTCGTGCAGGAGCTCGGCTGGGACCAGGACACCGACGACGCCCTCCGGGTCGCGATCGAGGACGCCATCGACGCCGACATGGTCGACGGCGACCACGGCAACGTCGTGGACGCGGTGGTGCTGTGGTGGCGAGAGGACGACGGCGACCTCGTCGACGGCCTCGTCGACGCCCTCACCGACCTCGTCGGCGGCGGCTCGATCTGGCTGCTGACCCCGAAGGTGGGGCGACCGCAGTCGGTCGACGCCGCCGACATCGCCGAGGCGGCACCCATCGCCGGGCTCGCCCAGACGACCACGGCGACCGTCAGCAAGGACTGGGCCGCCACCCGCCTCGTCGCACCGAAGCCCCCCGCCTGATGGCGACCTCCACGCCCTCCCGCCTCGTGCGGGAGCGGCTCGGCGCGGCCGGCACCAGCCTGCGGGTGCTCGGCGCGGCCGGCGTCGTGCGCCCCTACGGCCCGCGCACGCTCCTCGGGCTCGCCAAGGTGCTCAAGGACTGGGGCACCGGCCCCGCGGGCGGCTTCGCCTCGCTCGCCCTGCGCCACCCCGACCGCCCGGGCCTGGTCGACGAGCTCGGCACGCTGACCTTCGGCGAGGTGCACCTCCGCAGCAACGCGCTCGCCCGCGGCCTGCGCGAGCTGGGCGTCGGCGAGGGCGACGGCGTCGCGGTCATGTGCCGCAACCACCGCGGCTTCGTCGACGTCAGCATCGCCGCGGCGAAGCTGGGCGCGGACGTGCTCTACCTCAACACCGCCTTCAGCGGCCCGCAGCTGGTGGAGGTCCTCGAGCGCGAGGGCCCCACCGTGGTGGTGCACGACGAGGAGTTCACCGACCTGCTCGCCGAGGCGGCCACCGCCCACCGCCTGCTCGCCTGGACCGACGCCGAGCCGGCCGACGACGTCGTCACCCTCGAGCGACTCGTGCGCAGCGGCGACGAGGCCGACCTCGACCCGCCCGAGCGCCACGGCCGCATCGTCATCCTCACCTCGGGCACCACCGGCACGCCCAAGGGCGCCCCGCGCAACGAGGCCGGCGTCGACGCCGCGGTCGCGCTGCTCTCCCGGATGCCCCTGCGCTTCGGCTGGCGCACCCACGTCGCGGCCCCACTCTTCCACACCTGGGGCTTCGCCCACCTCGCGCTCGGCATGTTGCTGGGCTCGACCGTCGTGCTGCGGCGCCGCTTCGAGCCCGAGGAGTTCCTGCGCACGGTGGAGTCGGAGCGCTGCGACTCCGTCGTGGTGATCCCGGTGATGCTGCAGCGCGTGCTCGGGCTGCCCGAGGAGGTGCTCTCCCGCGCCGACCTCGGCCACGTCAAGGTCGTGGCGTCGTCGGGCTCGGCGCTGGCGGGCGACCTCGCCACGCGGTGGATGGACCGCTTCGGCGACCACCTCTACTCCACCTACGGCTCGACCGAGGTGGCCTACGCCAGCATCGCGACCCCCGAGGACCTCCGCGAGGCGCCCGGCACGGCCGGCCGCCCGCCGTACGCGACGATCGTGAAGATCCTCGACGAGCAGGGCCGCGAGGTGCCGCGCGGCACGACCGGGCGCATCTTCGTGGGCAACGGACTGCTCTTCGAGGGCTACACCGGCGGCGGCCACAAGGAGGTCGTCGACGGGCTGATGTCGAGCGGCGACGTCGGGCGCATCGGCGACGACGACCGGCTCTACGTCGAGGGCCGCGACGACGACATGATCGTCTCCGGCGGCGAGAACGTCTTCCCGCAGGAGGTCGAGGACTGCCTGGCTCGCCACGAAGCGGTGGCCGAGGCGGCCGCGGTGGGCGTCGACGACGACGAGTTCGGCAAGCGCCTGCGCGCCTTCGTCGCGCTGCGCGACGGCGCCGAGTGCACCGAGGAGGACCTCAAGGCATGGGTGAAGCAGAACCTTGCCCGCTACAAGGTCCCCCGCGAGGTGGTCTTCCTCGACGAGCTGCCGCGCAACGCCACCGGCAAGGTGCTGAAGCGCGAGCTCGACCGCGACTGACGACCGCGCGACCGAGGACCGCGGCCGGACCCGCGGCGGACGGGCGGTCGACCGGGGTGCACGCCTCGTGGGTGGTGGGTGGGAGGATGCGGTCATGACCGTCGAGGCCCCGACCGCGGCCGGGCTGCGCATCGGCGGCCCCGCGCCCGACTTCACCCTGCGCGACCAGTTCGGACAGGACGTCACGCTGTCGTCCTTCCGCGGGCACAAGGCGGTCGCGGTCTTCTTCTACCCCTTCGCCTTCTCCGGGGTGTGCACCGGCGAGATGGCCGGCATCCGCGACCACCTGGCCGACTTCTTGACCTTCGACACCGAGGTGCTGGCGATCAGCTGCGACCCGGTCTACGCCGTGCGGGCCTTCGCCGACGCCGACGGGCTGAACTTCCCGCTGCTCTCCGACTTCTGGCCGCACGGGGCCGTGAGCCGGTCCTTCGAGGTCTTCGACGAGCGCCGCGGCTGCCCGCACCGCTCGTCCTACGTCGTCGACAAGCAGGGCGTGCTGCGCTGGGCGGTGCACAACGCGGCCCCGGAGGGGCGCGACCTCGCCGAGCACCTGCGGCAGCTGCGCGCGGCCGCCGACGGTGACTGACCGGGCGGTCCAGACCGCTCGCGGCGGACGGTGGACGAAGCCTTCCGTCGCCGTGACCGCCCTGCTAACGTTCTCCACGTCGCGCCGCTGGAGACCCGAGACTCCAGCGGCGCGACTCTTGCGTTCCCGGTGACGTCGCCCCGGCGCGCTGTCGTAGTCTGTGCCCGCTCCCGGGCCGGCGGCCCGGGTCCCGGGCGTGTAGCTCAGCGGTAGAGCCCCTCGCTTACAACGAGGTGGTCGGGGGTTCGATCCCCTCCGCGCCCACCGCTCCCACCCGTCGTACGCCGTGAGGTGGCTGCGTGAGACCACTCTCACGGCAGCCTCACGGACACCTCACCACCGCTCGGCAGAGTCTTCGTCGTGGCCGACGCAGGGCCACGACACCCGGGCCCCAGGCCCTCGACGAAAGGGACTCACCGTGAAGAAGATCGCCTCCGCCTCCGTGCTCGGCCTCACCGGGCTCGTGACGGTCGGCCTGCTGTCGCTGCAGGCGCCGAGCGTGTCGGCCGACCCGGAGCTCGCCAAGCGCGAGGACGACACCCCGGAGCTGGTGCTGGTGGCCGACGACGACGACGACGACACCAACGACCAGACCCGCAGCCGGAACACCGGCGTGAGCCGCTCGACCGGCGACGGCACGCGCAGCAACTTCACCCGCGTGAGCCGAGACCGCGACCTGAGCCGCAGCGACAAGACGCGCGACTTCACCCGCGACGGCGGCAAGCTGAAGCGCGACTGGTCGGCCAACCGCACCAACGACCGCTCGCGCAACGACACCCGTCGGTGACCCGGAGTGCCCGACTCCTGGCGCCTCGCCGAGGGTGACGAGCTGGCCCCCGAGCTGACCGCGGTGCGGCTGCTCGGGGGCGGCTCCGCCTACGAGGCCTACCTCTGCTTCGACGAGCTGACCTTCGTGCCGGTCGTCGTGAAGGTGCTGCGACCCTCGCAGGTCGACGACCCGTCCGCGCTGCGCGGGCTTCGACGCGAGGTGCGCGCGCTCACCGACGTCGACCACCCCGTGGTGGTCCGCGGGCTGCGCTACGACCTCGCCCACGAGCGGCCCTACGTCGTGCTCGAGAACTGCGACGGCCCGCGGCTGTCGTCGCTGGTGCGGCGCTACGGACCGCTGCAGGAGCAGCAGTACCTCCCGCTCGCGATCGACGTCGCCGCGGCGCTGCACTACTGCGGGCGCATCGGCTACGTGCACCTCGACGTCAAGCCGTCGAACGTCATCATGGGCGCCCCCGCGCGCCTCATCGACCTCTCGGTCGCGCGCACCGTCGAGGAGGCCGCCGACCTGCGCGCGCTCATCGGCACCGACGCCTACATGGCGCCCGAGCAGTGCGACCCGCAGGGCGCCTGGGGCGTCCCCGGGCCGGCCAGCGACGTGTGGGGCCTCGGCGCGACGGTCTGGGAAGCCGTCAGCGGCGCCCGGCCCTTCCGCGACGGCGACCCCGACGCGCCCGACGCCGAGGTGGCCCGGCGCTTCCCGCAGACCGTCGAGGACCCCCGGCCGCTCCCCGGCCGCGTGCCCGGTGCCGTGGCGGAGGTCCTCACCGCCTGCCTGCAGCGCGACCCTGCCGCCCGACCACAGCCAGCCGAGGTGTCCGAGGCCCTCGAGCCGGTGCTCACCGGCCTGCCGCGCGGTCGCCTCGCCGGCTTCCGGGTGCGCGGCTGAGCCACCGGCCCTGGGTTGCAGGAGTCACCGGCTGACCGGTGACTCCTGCACCTGTGCCCCGAGTCCTCGGGCCACCAGTGCGGGAGTCACCGGTCGACCGGTGACTCCGACGAGGGCGGTTCAGGGGACGAAGCGGTAACCGACGCCCCGGACGGTGGCGATGCGGTCGGCGCCGACCTTCTTGCGCAGGTAGCCGACGTAGACGTCGACGACGTTGGAGCCGGGGTCGAAGTCGTAGCCCCAGGCGTGGTCGAGCAGCTGCTCGCGGCTGAGCACCTGACCGGGGTTGAGCAGGAAGATCTCCGCGAGCGCGAACTCGCGCGCCGACAGGTCGTGCTCGACCCCGCCGACGCTGGCGCGGCGGGTGCGCAGGTCGAGGCGCACGCCACCGGCCTCGAGCGCGTCGTCCTGCCACCCGCCCGGCCCGCTCGCCGCCTCGGCGGCCTGCCGCAGCCGCAGCCGCACCCGGGCGAGCAGCTCGGCGAAGCGGAACGGCTTCGGCACGTAGTCGTCGGCGCCGCCCTCGAGCGCGGAGACCGTGTCGGTCACCGAGTCGCGGGCGGTGAGCACGATGACCGGCACCTTCGAGCCCTGCGAGCGCAGCTGGTCGAGCACCGCGAAGCCGTCGAGGCCGGGCAGCCCGATGTCGAGCACCACCAGGTCGTGCTCGCCCCGCAGCGCGACGTCGAGGGCTTCGCGCCCGTCGCCGACCACGGTCGTCAGGTGACCCTCCGCGCGCATGCCCTTGTCGAGGAAGGAGGCGATGCGCTGCTCGTCCTCGACGATCAGGATGCGGGCCACGGGGAGTCCTCTCGGTCGGGGTCAGAGGCAGGTACGGCGGGCAGGGCGCGGGTGGGCTCGTCGTCGGCGGCGTCGAGCGCGGCGGGAGAGGTGACGGTGCGGGGTGCCGGCGCCCGGTCGGCCGGCTCCCGCGCGGGCGCCGGCGGGTCACCGGGTCGCACGAGGGGCACCCGCACGACGAAGCGGGCGCCGCGCGGCACCGCGTCCTCCACGTGCGCCGTCCCGCCGTGCGCCTCCGCGATGGCCCGCACGATCGACAGGCCGAGCCCGAAGCCCTCGTCGCCGCGCGGGACGACGCTGCGCCCGAAGCGGTCGAAGATGCGCTCGCGGTCGGCCGCCGGGACGCCACGGCCCTCGTCGCGCACCCACAGCTCCACGTGGCGCTCTGCCACGCGTGAGCCGACCTCGACCCGCGACCCGGGCTCGGTGTGCTTGACGGCGTTGTCGGCGAGCTGCAGGAGGGCTTGGGTGATGCGCTGCTCGTCGAGCACCGCGACGGTGTCCGCGACCTCCGGCACCGCCCAGTCGCGCTCCCCCAGGGCGGACGCCTTGGCGTGCACGGCGCGGGTGAGGGCGCCGATGTCGACCGGCGCCGGCGCGAGGAAGTCGGGGCGTTGGCTCTTCGCCAGCAGGATCAGGTCACCGACGAGGCGCGCCATCCGGTCGACCTCGTCGAGCAGCAGGTCGCGGGTCTCGGCCACCTCGGCCGCGTCGTCGGGGTCGAGCAGCTCGAGGTGGCCGCGCAGCACGGTCAGGGGCGTCTTCAGCTCGTGGCCGGCGTCGTCGAGGAAGCGGCGCTGGTCGCCGAAGCCGGACTCCAGCCGGTCGAGCATCCCGTTGAAGGTGCGCGAGAGCGCCGTGACGTCGTCGCGGCCAGACCCGGTCTCGGGGATGCGGCGGGTGAGGTCGGAGGTCGAGATCTCGGCGGCCGTCGCCCGGAGCGCCCGCAGCGGCGCGAGCAGCCGGCCCGACTGCAGGGCCGCCACGAGCGTCAGCAGCCCGAGCGAGAGCAGCGAGACGATCGCGTAGGTCTGCATCGTGCGCCGCAGCTCGCTGTGCTCGTCGAGCAGGAAGTTGACGATCACCAGCGTGCCCTCGACCTCGGTGCTGGCCCCGCGCTGCACGGGCACGGCGGTCACCCACACCTCGCCGTACGGCGTGTCCTCCAGCACGCGGGTGCCGCCGCTGGCCAGCAAGCCCGCGACCGTGTCCTCGAACGCCGGGAGCTCCAGGATCTCGCTGCCGTAGCGGTTGCGGGTGCGCAGGTCGCGGGAGTCCTCCTCGGCCGCCTGCGAGCTCTCGCGGAGCTGGTCTCCGGCGTACCAGATGAGCAGCTCGTCGTCGTCGGGCACGTTGCGGGTCAAGAAGACCTCGAGCAGCCGGTTGGGGTCGTCGATCGGCCCGCCGGTGTCGGGGTCGACGGCGCTCGCCTGGAAGGCGCGCAGCTCGGCGACCTCCTGGTCGACCTGCGCGGTGACGTCGGACTCGATGCGCGAGGACTCCAGGGCGTAGACCAGCACCCCGGCCCCGGCGAGGGCCAGGGTGCTGAGCAGCGCGGCGGTGACGGTGATGCGGGTGCGGACCGTCAGCCGGGTGCGGCTCGCCGCGCCGCGCTCGGCCACCCCGCCTCCGGTCGGGGTGCTGCTCACCGGCGCTCAGTCGTCATCGTCGTCACCGGAGTCGTCGGCGTCGTCGTCCGCGTCGTCGTCGGTGCCGCCCCGGTCGTCCCGGTCGTCGTCCAGGTCCTCGCGGTCGTCGTCGCGGTCGGGCGCGAGGCGGGTCGGGGACGGGGTCACCACACGGACGCCGTCGCCGCGGTCCTCGTCGCGGTCGGCACCGCCGGCACCGGCCGTGCCACGGTCGTCCTCCCGGTCGTCCCGGTCGTCGTCCAGGTCGTCGCGACCGTCCTCGACGGCGTCCTCCCCCCCGTCGTCCTGGTCGTCGTCCCGATCGCGCGGTGGGCGGGTCGGGTCGGGCCGCGGGGTGCGCGACGGCGCCGGGGAGCCGGAGGGGGAGGCGGGGGCGTCGCGGAGCACGACGGGCTCGCGCGGGGTGGGTGCCGGCGCCTGCGCGCCCGCCAGCGTGCCGGCGACGTACCCCCCGATGGGGAGCAGCACCGCGACGGAGAGGAGGAGCTTCAGCCACGTGCTCATGACCCCACGATGGTGCCCGACGGTGGGGAGGTCGTGAGACCACCGTGAGAGGTCTCTCATCCCGTGGGACCTCGCGGCTAGGGTGGCGACCCCGTGTGAAGGAGGCCACATGTTCGTCCCGTTCAGCGTCAGCGACTTCCTCGACCGCGCCGAGAAGGTCTACCCCGCCCGCACGGGCGCGGTGGACGAGCCGGAGCAGCCGGCGCCCTCGCTGGGCACGCTCACCTACGCCGACGTGGCGGCGCTCGCCCGGCGCCAGGCCGCGCGTCTCGACGAGCTCGGGCTCGAGGTGGGCGACCGGGTCGCGGTGGTCTCGCACAACAGCGCCCGCCTGCTCACCTCGTTCTTCGGCGTCTGCGGGTCCGGGCGCGTGCTCGTGCCGGTGAACTTCCGGCTGCGGCCCGACGAGGTGCGCTACATCGTCGAGCACTCCGGCGCCCGGGTGCTGCTGGTCGACCCTGAGCTCGACGAGGCGCTCGCCGACGTCACGGCCGAGCACCGCTTCGTGCTCGGCGACGACGCCGCGCTCTACGCCGCGGCCCCGGAGGAGGGCGGGCCGGACCCGCGACCGTGGGAGCCCGACGAGTCGGCGACGGCGTGCATCAACTACACCTCTGGCACGACCGCCCGGCCGAAGGGCGTGCAGATCACCCACCGCAACGTGTGGGTCAACGCGGTCACCTTCGCGATGCACGCCGGCGTGACCGACCGCGACGTCTACCTCCACACCCTGCCGATGTTCCACGCCAACGGCTGGGGCATGCCGTTCGCGATGACGGGGCTCGGCGTGCCGCAGGTGGTGCTGCGCAAGGTCGACGGCGCCGAGATCCTGCGCCGCGTGGAGGAGCACGGCGTCACCGTGATGTGCGCCGCGCCGGCCGTCGTGGCGGCCGTGCTCGAGGCCGCGCAGTCGTGGGAGGGAGAGGTGCCCGGGCGCGACCGGGTGCGCATCATCGTCGCCGGCGCCCCGCCGCCGACCCGCACGGTCGCCCGCGTCGAGGAGGAGCTCGGGTGGGAGTTCATCCAGATCTACGGCCTCACCGAGACCTCGCCGCTGCTGACCATCAACCGCGGCCGGGCCGAGTGGGACGACCTGCCCGCGGAGGAGCGCGCCCAGCGGCTCGTGCGGGCGGGGGCCCCTGCCCTCGGCGTGCGCCTGCGCATCGACGACTCACCCGAGGGCGCGGGGGAGGTGCTCGCCCGCTCCAACGTGGTGCTCGAGGGCTACTGGCAGCAGCCGGAGGAGACCGAGCGGGCACTGGCCGGAGGGTGGTTCCACACCGGTGACGGCGGCACGATCGGCGACGACGGCTACCTCACGATCAACGACCGCAAGAAGGACGTGATCATCACCGGCGGCGAGAACGTCTCCTCGATCGAGGTCGAGGACGTCCTCTTCTCGCACCCCGCCGTGGCCGAGGTGGCGGTGATCGGGGTGCCCGACGAGAAGTGGGGCGAGACCATCAAGGCGCTCGTGGTCCTCGCGCCGGGCGAGGAGGTCTCGGAGGCCGACCTGATCGCGTGGTGCAAGCAGAAGGCCGCGGGCTACAAGGCGCCGACGTCGGTGGAGTTCCGCGACGAGCTGGCGCGCACGGCCACCGGCAAGCTGCAGAAGTTCAAGCTGCGCGCCCCCTACTGGGAGGGGCGCGAGCGGCAGGTCAACTAGCCTGCCCGACATGGCTGCCCCTGACGCGCCCGTCGGCCCCGCCCTGCGCGAGGTCGTCGACCTCGTCCACGGGTGGTACCCGCCCGGCACGGCCGAGGCCTGGGACGCCGTCGGGCTGGTGGCGGGGGACCCGGCCACGCCGGTGCGCAAGGTGCTGCTGGCGGTCGACCCGGCGCCGACGGTCGCCGAGGAGGCCGCCGACTGGGGCGCCGACCTGCTCGTCGTCCACCACCCGCTGCTGCTGAGGCCGGTGCACGGCGTCGCGGCGACCACGCCGAAGGGGCGCACCCTCGCCACCCTCACGGCGGCCGGGTGCGCGCTGCTCACCGCCCACACCAACGCCGACCAGGCCGAGGGCGGCGTCTCGGAGTCGCTCGCGGTGGCCCTGGGGCTGCGCGACCTCGAGCCGCTGCTGCCTGCGCCGCTGCCCGCTCTCGACCAGGTCGTCGTGCACGTGCCGAGCGCTGACGCCGACGCCCTGCGCCGGGTGCTGGCCGACGCCGGCGCCGGCGCCCTGGGCGACTACGCCGACTGCTCCTTCAGCGTCGCCGGGGAGGGCCGCTTCCGGCCGCTGCCCGGTGCGAGCCCCGCGATCGGCGAGGTGGGGGTGCCGGAGCGGGTCTCGGAGACCCGCGTGGAGGTGGTCGTGCCGCGCTCGCGGCGCACCGCGGTGGTGCGCGCGCTGCTGGCCGCCCACCCCTACGAGGAGCCGTCGTACGCCGTGCTCGAGCTCGCCGACCCGGGCACGGGTGCGACCGGCACGGGCAGGGTCGGCACCGTCGCCGCCAGCTCGCTGCGCGCCTTCGCCGAGCGGGTCGCCGCCGCGCTGCCGGCCACGGCCCACGGGGTGCGGGTGGCGGGCGACCCTGACCGCGAGGTGCGTCGGGTGGCCGTCTGCGGCGGGGCGGGGGACTTCCTGCTCGACCGGCTGCGCGGGGCCGACGTGGACGTCTACGTCACCAGCGACCTGCGGCACCACCCCGCCTCGGAGTTCCGCGAGTGGGACGGCCCGGCGCTCGTCGACGTCGCCCACTGGGCCGCGGAGTGGACGTGGCTCCCGGTGCTGCAGCAGCGGCTGCGCCGGGCGCTCGCGCCGCGGGGCGAGGGCGGGGATACGGTGGAGGTCCGGGTCAGCACGCGCTGCACCGATCCCTGGCAGTTCCGGGCCTGAGGCGCTCTCGGCCCGAGCCACCGCCCTGCCATCCGCCCGAGCACGCCGAGGAGACCACCGGTGAAGGCCGCCCCCAACGACCAGCTCGCGCTGCTCGACCTCCAGCAGGTCGACGCCCGGCTCGACCAGCTGCGCCACCAGCGCCGCTCGCTGCCCGAGCTGGCCGAGATCGCCGCCCTCGAGACCGAGCGCCGCGCGGTCGACGACCGGCGCCGCGACGCGCAGATCCGCGTCGACGACCTGACGCTGGAGCAGCGCCGGGCCGACCAGGACGTCGAGCAGGTCAAGGCCCGCCGCCAGCGCGACCGCGACCGGATGGAGCGGGGGCTCGTCACCAACCCCAAGGACCTCGAGCGGATGCAGCACGAGCTGGTGTCGCTCGAGCGCCGCATCGCCACGCTCGAGGACGCCGAGCTCGAGGTCATGGAGCAGCTGGAGGAGGCCCTGGCGCAGCTGGCCCGCCTCACCGAGGAGCTGGCCGCGATCGACGTGCGCCTCGACGACCTGCGCGCCGCCCGCGACGAGAAGGTCGGCGCGCTCGACGCCGAGGCCGGCACGGTGGAGGCCCAGCGCGGACCGCTCGTCGAGCGCCTGCCCGCCGACCTCGTCGCGCTCTACGACCGGCTGCGCGAGCAGAAGGGGAGCGGCGCCGCGGAGCTGCGGGGCCGCGCCTGCGGCGGCTGCCGGCTCACCCTCGACCACCTCGAGCTGGGGCGCATCAAGGCGCTGCCGGTCGACGAGGTCGTCCGGTGCGAGGAGTGCTCGCGGATCCTCGTCCGCACCCCCGAGTCCGGGCTGTGACCGGCTCGGCGACCCCGTCCCGGGTGGTCGTCGAGGCCGACGGCGGCTCGCGCGGCAACCCCGGCCCCGCGGCGTACGGCGCGCTGCTGCGCGACGCGGACACCGGCGCGTTGATCGCCGAGGACGGCGCCACCCTCGGGGTCGCCACCAACAACGTCGCGGAGTACTCCGGCCTGCTCGCCGGCCTGCGGCTCGCTCGTGACCACGCGCCGGGCGCGGTGGTCGAGGTGCGGATGGACAGCAAGCTCGTGGTCGAGCAGATGTCGGGGCGCTGGAAGATCAAGCACCCCGACATGCGGCCGCTCGCGCTCGAGGCACGCGAGCTCGCGCCGCCGGGCACGACGTACACGTGGGTCCCTCGGGCGCAGAACGCGCACGCCGACCGGCTGGCCAACGAGGCCCTCGACGGGGTCGCGGAGGGGGTGCGACTGCCCGGCGGAACCGCCGTCGGCGGCGTGGGGCGCGCACCGGACCCGACGCGGGGCGGCGACGAGGCACAGCCGGCGTCGGCGCAGGCGCAGCAGCGCGGGTGGTCGCCCGCGGGCGGGCCGCCGACCACGCTGGTCCTGGTGCGCCACGGGGTCACCGCGCACACCCAGGCCAAGCGCTTCTCGGGCGGCCTCGGCGGGGCGGACCCCGCGCTGAGCGACGAGGGGCGCGCGCAGGTGCGCGCCGTCGGGGAGTGGCTCGCGCCGCTGGCGGACCGGGTCGACGCGGTGCTGACCTCGCCCGTGCGCCGCACGGTCGAGTCGGCCGAGGTGCTCGCGGCGCTGCTCGGTGACCACGAGGTGGTGCCGGAGCCGGGGTTCGCGGAGATGGAGTTCGGCCGCTGGGACGGCCTGACCTTCGCGGAGGTGCGCGAGCGCGACCCCGAGGCGCTCGACGCCTGGCTCGCCGCGACCGACGTGCCGCCGCCCGGCGGGGAGTCCTTCGCCGAGGTGCGCGAGCGGGTCGCAGCGGCACTGGAGCGGGTGCTGCGCGGGCACGCCGGGCGCACCGTCGTCGTCGCCAGCCACGTCACGCCGATCAAGGTGCTCGTCGCCCAGGCGCTCGGTGCGCCCCTCGAGGCGCTCTACCGCATGGAGCTGGCGCCGGCCTCGGTGACGGTGATCGCCTACCACCCCGACCCCGACGCCCCCGCCGAGCCCGTGCCGGGCCACCGGCCGTCGCTCCGGCTCTTCAACGGGCGGGCTACCGCGCTCTGAGCGCCCCGCCGACGGTGCAATTGCTGGGTTGTGGCCCGGTTACGCGCGAGTAACCGGGCGACAACCCAGCAATTGACCGCTGCAGCGGCGGGTCAGACCTCGGTGACGACGACGTCGAGCTGGGTGCCCTTCGGGCCCGCGTCGCCCACCTCGACGTGCCACCCGAGGTCGCGCAGCACGTCGGCGAGGGCGGCAGGCGTGCGCGGCGCCCGCCCGTCCTCGAGCAGGGCGCGGACGAGGCGGCCCTTCGTCGCCTTGTTGAAGTGGCTGACCACCTTGCGGGTGCCGCCGTGCTCGTGCAGCACGCGCACGGTCGCCACACGCGGCGCGAGGTCGGCCGGCGGGCGCCAGAACGCCGCGTAGGTGCCGGAGCGCAGGTCGACCAGCAGACCGCGGCCCAGCGCCGCGGTGACGGCCTCGCCGAGGTGCGCGCGCCACAGCCCCGCGACGGGGCCGAGGCCGGGCAGCGCGACGTCGCCGGCGAGGCGGTACGCCGGGATGCGGTCGGCGAGCCGCACCAGGCCGAAGACCGACGAGGTCACCGCGACCCGTGTCGCCGCGCGTCGGCGGGCGGCGGGGGAGAGGGAGGCGGCGTCGAGGGCGTCGTACAGCACCCCGGTGTAGACGCGGTCGGCGCGGGCCGTGGGTGCGCTGCGCAGGTGCGCGTTGGCGGCGACGAGGTCGTGCTGGCCGGCCCCGACACCGAGCACGGCCGCGGCGTCGGCGACGTCGCCGGCGCACAGCGCGGTGAGCGCGTCGAGCACCTGCGTGCGCGGCTCGCGCAGCGTCGGCGCGACGAGGCCGTCGAGGTCGAGGGGGGAGCCGCGACGCGGCGCGGTCTTGCCCTCGCTGGGCGGCAGCAGGATCAGCACGGGAGAAGGCTAGGAGGCCGTCCGTGGCTAGGGTGACCCGCATGACGCAGGCAGGGCTCGACCGGCAGGTGCACGGGGTGCGCGCGCACCTGCGAGGCGACGGTGGCGCGCTCGCCGCCGAGCTGCAGGCGGGCCTCGCCCGCCTGCACGCCGACCTCGGCCTGCCCGACGGCTTCGCGCCCGACGTCGTGGCCGCGGCGGAGCGCGCGACGGTCGCGCCGCGCCTCCCGGAGCTCGACCGCACCGACCTGCCCTTCCTCACGATCGACCCCGAGGGCGCCCGCGACCTCGACCAGGCGCTGCACCTCGAGCGGGCCGGCGACGGCTACCGGGTCCACTACGCGATCGCCGACGTCGCCGCCTTCGTCACCGCCGGCGACCCGGTCGACCAGGAGGCGCAACACCGCGGCGAGACGCTCTACGGCGCCGGGTCGAAGGTGCCGCTGCACCCACCCGCGATCTCCGAGGGCGCGGGCTCGCTGCTCGTCGACCAGGTGCGGCCGGCGCTGCTGTGGACCATCGACGTGGACGCCGAGGGCGAGGGCACGCGGGCCCACGTCGAGCGCGCACTGGTGCGCTCCCGGGCGCAGCTGACCTACGACCAAGCCCAGGAAGTGGTCGACGGGACCGCCGACCACGGCCTCGCCCCCGAGCTGCGTGACGCGCTCGGCCTGCTGCGCGAGGTCGGCACCCTCCGCCTGGCACGGGAGGCGGCACGCGGCGGCGTCTCGCTGCCTCTGCCCGAGCAGGAGGTCGACGTGCGCGGCGAGGCGTGGCACCTCGAGTTCCGCGCCCGGCTGCCCGTCGAGGACTGGAACGCGCAGATCTCCCTGTTGACGGGCTTCGCCGCGGCCTCGCTCATGGTCTACGCCCGCGTCGGCATCCTGCGCACCCTGCCGCCGCCGGACCCGCGCGACGTGCGGCGCCTGCACCGCACCGCCCGGGCGCTGGGCATCGCGTGGCCCGCCGAGCAGCTCTACCCCGACTTCGTGCGCTCGCTGGACCCGACCGTGCCCGCCCACGCCGCGATGGTCGTGGCCTGCACCCGGCTGCTGCGCGGCAGCGGCTACGTCGCCTTCGACGGCGAGCTGCCCGAGCAGCCCCAACACGCGGGTCTGGCCTCGGAGTACGCCCACGTCACGGCCCCGCTGCGCCGGCTGGTCGACCGCTACGGGCTCGAGGTGTGCGTCGCGCTGTGCGCGGACGAGCCCGTGCCCGCGTGGGTGCTGGACGCGCTGCCGGGACTGCCCGCGACCATGCGGGAGTCGGGCCGACGCGCGAACCAGTACGAGAGCGGCGTGCTGGACGTCGCCGAGGCAGGTGCGCTCGCCGGGCACGTCGGGGCCGAGCTGCAGGCGGTCGTGGTCGAAGTCGACGACGACGACCCGAGGCGCGGTGAGGTGCGGCTCGTCGACCCGGCCGTCGAGGCGCGCGTGCGCGGCGCGCAGCCGCTCCCGCTGGGCGAGGAGGTCCGGGTGCGGGTGGTCTCGGTCGACGTCGTCGGCGGACGCGTCGAGCTCGAGGCCTCCTGAGCGGGAGCCCGGGTGCGGACGGGCTGGCTCGTAGGCCGGGTTCTGTTCCCCGACCGGCCTCACGACCGGTCGGCTGGCGACCATCCATCTAGGGCTGCCGTCGCCGACAGCCTCGTGCGGTCCACCCGCGAGCTCGGGCGGGCCGCCCTCGAACGCTCGCGCACCGCGACCGGGGTCGCGGCTTCTTGACCTTGCTCCAGGTGGGGTTTGCCGAGCCGCTCCGGTCACCCGGAGCGCTGGTGGTCTCTTGCACCACCGTTTCACCCTTGCCGCCCGGCCCCGGAGGGTCGGGAGGCGGTCTGTTCTCTGTGGCACTGTCCCGCGGGTCACCCCGGGTGGGCGTTGCCCACCACCCTGCCCTGTGGAGCCCGGACCTTCCTCGGCCCGCCGCAGCGGGACGCGGTCGCCCGGCCAGCCCGTCCGCGGAGCCAGGATAGGGAACAGCGACCCCCGCGCGCACGTTGACCGCGGTGGAGGACGAGATGACCGACGAGCAGCACACCCCCGACCGCACCCACGGCGAGGCCCCCGAGGCCCCCGAGACCCCCGAGGCTGTCGTGGGGAGCGCCGAGCCGCCCGTGCGCCTCACCGCGCCGGTGCTGCGCTTCCCCGGCGGGCCCGGCAGCGGAGACCTGTCGCGCGCCTTCCGCGAGGCCCACGACCTGCTGAGCCGCAGCGCCCCTCGTGAGGCGCTCGAGGTGCTCGGGCCGGCCCTGGCCCAGGAGCCGGGCAACACCGGGCTGCGCACGCTGCGCGCCTGGGCCTTCCTGCTGCGCGCGCAGCTCGCGCGCGCCGAGGAGGAGCTGCGGGCACTCGTGGAGGAGAACCCGGGCGACGACTGGGTGCGCCACGCCCTCGGGCGCACGCTGGAGCGCCAGTCGCGCTACGCCGAGGCGCTGCCGCACCTGCGCCTGGCGGCGGCGATGACCGGCGACCCGGAGCACGAGTACGACGTGCTGCGCGTCGAGCGGCTGGCCTCCGGGGTCTGAGGGCCCGGCGGCCCGTCAGGGGAGGGTCAGCACCTCGGCCCCGGCCAGGGTGACCACCAGCGTGTGCTCGAACTGCGCGCTGGGTCGGCGGTCGCGGGTCACGACGGTCCAGCCGTCGTCCCACATCTCCCACTCGTGCGTGCCCAGGTTGAGCATCGGCTCGATGGTGAAGGTGGTGCCGACCTCGAGCACCTCGTCGGCCTCGGGGTCGTCGTAGTGGGGCACGACGAGGCCGGAGTGGAAGGCCGTGCCGATGCCGTGGCCGGTGAACTCGCGCACCACCCCGTAGCCGAACCGCCGGGCCCAGGACTCGATGACCCGCCCCACGACGTTGAGCCGCCGCCCGGGCCTGACTGCCCGGATCGCGCGGTCGAGCGCCTCGCGGGTGCGCTCGACGAGCAGCCGCACCTCCTCGTCGACGTCGCCGGCGAGGAACGTGGCGTTGGTGTCGCCGTGGACCCCGTCGAGGTAGGCGGTGACGTCGATGTTGACGACGTCGCCGTCCTGCACGACGCGGTCGTCGGGGATGCCGTGGCAGACGACCTCGTTGACGCTCGAGCACAGCGACTTGGGGAAGCCGCGGTAGCCCAGCGTCGAGGGGTAGGCACCGTGGTCGCAGAGGAACTCGTGCCCGATCCGGTCGAGCTCGTCGGTGGTGACGCCGGGTGCGACGTGGGAGCCGACCAGGTCGCGAGCCTGCGCTGCGAGGCGCCCGGCCACGCGCATCCGCGCGATCGTCTCCTCGTCCTGCACGTGGCTGCCGGTGTACGTCGCGGGCGCCGGCCGGTCGACGTACTCCGGGCGGGGGATCGACGCCGGCACGGGGCGGCGCGGCGACACGCGCCCCGGCGTCACGGGTGAGGCGGTGGGCCTGGCAGCCGGCATGGCGGCGAGTGTAGTTTCGCGGCCATGAGCAGCAGCGGGGAGCCCGAGGAGTTCTGGTTCTGCCTCAAGCACCACCGCGTCGAGGGGCGCGAGGGCTGCCGCAGCGCCGACCGGTTGGGTCCCTACGCGACCGAGGCCGAGGCCGCCCGGGCGCTCGAGCGGGTGCAGGAGCGCAACGAGGCGTGGCAGGCCCAGGACGAGGAGTGGGACGAGACCGGCCCGGCCGGCGAGGACCGCGGTTGAGCGACCCGCTCGCAGCGCCGCCCCCCGGCGCCGGCGGCCGGAGCGGCCCCGCCGCACCCGCGTCGCCGTGGTCCTTCGCGGGGATGGTCGGCCTGGCGGCCGTGCTCTTCCTCGACGTGGCCAGCGTGACCTTCCTGCCCGGGTGGGCGGTGGTCGCGCTCGTGGTGGTGTGGGTCGTGCTCCTCGTGCAGGCGTGCCGGTGGTTCGTGCGGCGCCCGCGCGGTGTCGCCGCGCTGGCCGGGGCCGGTCTCGCGGCGTGGGTCGTCGCCTGGCTCGCCGTGGTCCTCGGCTGAGCCCGACCCCCGGCGAGGCGCGGAGCGGGGCGAGGCGACCGGTCAGCGGCGCGGGCTGACCCGCAGCACCGCGTCGCCCTCGCCGTTGGCGGTGGTGATCAGCAGGTCCCCGTTGGGCGCGGTGGTCACCGAGCGCAGCCGCCCGTCCTGCTGCAGCGCCTCGGGTGCGCGGGTCCACAGCAGCCGCCCGCGCCGGTCGAACTTCATGAAGACCACGCGCGAGCCCTTCAGCGCGGCGACGGCGAGCGCCCCGTCGTAACGGCCCCAGCGCTGCCCGCGGACCCACGCGGCGCCGGACGCCGCGATCGTGGGCGAGCCCGAGCGCCAGCGGGCCTGCTGCTGGGGGCCCGGCAGGGACGTGTCGGTCATCGGCACGCTCTCGTCGTAGCCCGGGCCCGGGTCCCAGCCGTAGTTGCCGCCCCTCACCAGCCGGTTGACCTCGTCGTCGCGGTTCGAGCCGTGCTCGACCGACCACAGCGTGCCGTCGGCGCGCTGGGCCAGCCCCTGGACGTTGCGGTGGCCGTAGGTGAAGACGTAGCGCCGCTCGCGGTCGGGATGCTCGGCCCACGGGTTGCCCGGCCAGGGCGCGCCCGTCGTGCGCACCAGGCGCAGCACCTTGCCCGCCAGCGACCCGCGGTCCTGCGGGTTGCGCTCGTCGGCCGCGTCGCCGGTGCCGACGAGCAGCGAGCCGTCGCGCGCGATCATCAGGCGGCACCCGCCGTGGCGTCCGCTGGTGGTCGGGATGCCGGCCAGGAGGGTGCGCACCTTCGTCGCCCGGGTCAGCGCCTCGTCGAGGCGCCAGGCGACGACGCGCACGTCGGTGCCGCCACCCTGCCGGAAGCCGCCCTGGCAGGTGTAGACGCGGCGGTTGCTGCGGAAGCCCGGGTCGACCTCGAGCGACATCAGCCCGGTCTCGCCCGACGACCACACCTCGGAGGAGGGGAAGCGCAGCGCGCGCGTGCCGCGGCGGTCCGCGACGAGCAGTCGCCGGGTCTCGCGCTCGGTGACGAGCAGCGCGCCCCCGGGCAGCTGCTGCACGTCCCAGGGCTGGGTCAGGCCGCGCACCGGCCGGCGCACCTGCAGGGCGGGCAGGGCGGTGGCCCGGGGCGCGACGGAACGGCCCTGCGTCGGCCCGTCCTCGGGGGCGGCACCGGCGCCGTCGCTGGGGTCCCCGGCCGTGGCGCAGGCCGGTGCCAGGAGCACGACGGCGACGGCGGAGGCCAGACCGGCCCGGAGCGAGCGGGGGCGACTGCGCATGACGCCACGGTACGCCGCGTGACCCAGGTCGCTCAGGCTCGTTGCAGGAGCAGGGCCCCACCCGTGAGCCACCCGCCTCGCGGGCCCCCACACCTCGGAGGACGCATGCGCGCACGACCCACCCGCCGTCGACCGGCCACCACCTCGGGCGCGGCGGTCGCCCTCGCGCTCGGGCTCGGCTTGGCGCTCGGGCTCGGGCCGGCCCCGGCGCTGGCCCACGAGGGCGACGGCGACGTCGCCACCAACACCCGCGGCGCGCGGGTCGCCACGGCCGGCACGGGTGAGCGGATGAGCTTCGTGGCCAACCTGCAGTACGACCGCAGCGGCGAGGCGCAGCAGGGCTCCGACATCGAGTTCGCCCGCATCGGCGGCCGCGACTACGCCCTCGCGGGGACCCTGGGCAAGGGCCTGCAGATCATCGACGTCACGCGGCCGCGCACGCCGAAGCGGGTCGCGGTCTTCGACTGCGACATCTCCCAGGGCGACGTGCAGGTGTGGCGCCACCGCCACCGCGTGCTGGCCAGCTACACCGCCGACGGCTCCGTCGGGGCGGCGGGCGCCGCCTCGCAGTGCGGCCAGGACCTCGAGCTCGCAGCCGACGACGCCGGCACGGTGATCCTCGACCTCACCGTCCCCTCGCGTCCGCGGAGCGTCAGCTGGATCTCGGTGCCCGAGGGCTCGCACAACATGACGATCCACCCGAGCGGGCGCTACCTCTACAACTCCAACTCCGACCTCCTGACCACGGGCGCCGAGCCGGAGGTGGCGATCTTCGACGTCTCCGTGCCCAGCCGGCCGCGCAAGGTCCAGGACTACCGCCTGCCGTTCGTGCCGACGTCGCTCGGCTCGGAGTCGCACGACGTCACCTTCGACCGCACCGGCGACCGGGCCTACGTCGCGGCGCTGTCGCAGACGCTGGTGCTCGACACGAGCGACCCGGCCCGGCCGCGGCAGGTCGGGCAGATCGTCGACCCCGCGGTCAACGTCGTGCACCAGGCCGACCCGTTCTCGGTGCGCCGCGCCGACGGCTCGTGGCGGCGGCTGCTCATCGTCACCGACGAGCGGGCGGGCGCCGCGGCGAGCCTCGAGTGCCCCGGTGGGGGTCTGCACGTCTACGACGTCACCGGCGGCCTCGAGCGCAACCCGGTCAAGCTGGGGGCCTGGTTCATCGACGCCTTCACGGTCCAGGACGGCGCGACCTGCACCTCCCACGTGCTCCGGGTCTACCCGCAGCAGCAGATGCTGACCATCGCGTGGTACGCCCAGGGCGTGCGCGTCCTCGACATCTCCGGGCTCGCCACGGCCACCGGCGGGCCGACCACGCTCGCCTTCGGTGACGGCATCGGCATGCGCGAGGTCGGCAGCTTCGCCTTCGCCGACTCCGACACCTGGTCGTTCAAGACCAACCGGATCAACCGCGACGGGTCCTTCTTCGGCTACGGCAACGACCTCGTCCGCGGCTTCGACGTCTACCGCTTCCGCGGCCTCGCCGACCGTCGGGTGCCGGCCCTCGTGCCCCGCGACCTGCGCCCGCCGAAGCCGCGCCGCACCACGGCCGCGGCCCTGGCACCGGTCGCGGTGCTGGTGCCGTCGGCCGCGGTGGCGCTGTGGCTGCGCCGGCGTCAGAAGGTGTGCTCGGGCCCCGGGAAGGTGCCGGCCCGCACGTCGTCGGCGTAGGCCCGGGCAGCACCGGCCAGGGTGCCGCGCAGGTCGGCGTACTGCTTGACGAAGCGCGGCATCCGGCCGGTGCGCAGGCCGAAGGCGTCCTGCCACACCAGCACCTGGCCGTCGCAGCCGACGCCGGCGCCGATCCCGATGGTGGGGATCGCGAGCTCCTGGCTGACCTGCGTCGCGACGTCGCCGGGCACCATCTCCATGACGACCGCGAAGGCGCCCGCCTCCTGCACCGCGTGGGCGTCGCGCAGCACCCGCTCCGCCGACTCGCCGCGGCCCTGCACCCGGTAGCCACCGAGGGTGTGCTCGGACTGCGGGGTGAAGCCGATGTGCGCGCAGACCGGGATCCCGCCGCGGGTCAGCCGCTCGACGACCGGTGCCATCTCGGCGCCGCCCTCGAGCTTGACGGCGTGGGCACCGCCCTCCTTCATGAAGCGGGCGGCGGTGAGGTAGGCCTGCTCGGGCGAGGCCTGGTAGCTGCCGAACGGCAGGTCGCCGAGCACCATCGCCCGACGCGCGGAGCGGGCGACGGCGCGGGTGAGGGGGAGCAGCTCGTCGACGGTGACCGGCAGGGAGGTCTCGTTGCCGTAGACGTTGTTCGACGCGCTGTCGCCGACGAGGAGGACGTCGATGCCCGCCTCGTCGAAGACCTCGGCGGTGTACATGTCGTAGCTGGTGAGCATCGTGATGCGCTCGCCGCGCTGCTTCATCTCGGCCAGGTGGTGGGTGCGCACGCGCCGGACGGTCACGCTGCCGCCCGTGCCGCTGCCCGCGCTGCCGCCGTAGGGCGGGGGCTGCTCGCTCATGGGTGCTCCTCTGCTCATCTCGCGGCTCCCTGCTGGAGTCCACGGACGTCTCCGAGGCTAGAGCGCCCGACGCGGGGGCGGACAGGTGCGGCGGTGGTGGCGCGCGTCACCCGCAGGCGGCGGGCGGCGGAGGGCACGGCGTACGCCGTGGGGGCACCCTGCTGGGCGGGTCCTCGGTCCGCGGCGCCAGCCCTAGGGTGGCGGCGTGGACTTCTACTCCGCCTACGCCCACGGCTTCGCCCGCGTCGCCGCCTGCACCGTGCCGGTGCGCGTGGCCGACCCGGCGGCCAACCTGCGCGCGGTGCTCGCCGAGGCGCGGGCCTGCCACGACGACGCGGTCGCGGTCGCGGTCTTCCCCGAGCTGTGCCTGAGCGGCTACTCCGCGGAGGACCTCTTCCTGCAGGACCCGCTGCTCGACGGCGTGCTGGCCGCGGTCGAGGAGCTCGTCGCCGCGTCGGTCGACCTCGCGCCCGTGCTCGTGGTCGGTGCCCCGCTGGCCCACGGCAACCGGGTGCTGAACTGCGCGGTGGTCGTGCACCGCGGCGTCGTGCTGGGCGTCGCGCCGAAGTCCTACCTCCCGACCTACCGCGAGTTCTACGAGCGGCGGTGGTTCGCCCCGGGTGACGACGTGCGCGGCACGACCACGCTGGCCGGTCAGGAGGTGCCGATCGGACCCGACCTGCTCTTCGAGGCCGCCGACGTGCGCGGGCTGACGCTCCACGTCGAGGTCTGCGAGGACATGTGGGTGCCGGTCCCGCCCAGCGCCGAGGCCGCGCTGGCGGGGGCGACGGTGCTCGCGAACCTCTCCGGCAGCCCGATCACCGTGGGACGGGCCGACGACCGGTCGCTGCTGGCGCAGTCGGCCTCGAGCAGGTGCCAGGCCGCCTACGTGTACGCCGCGGCGGGTCAGGGCGAGTCGACCACCGACCTGTCGTGGGACGGCCAGACCATGGTCTGGGAGAAGGGCGAGCTGCTCGCCGAGACCGAGCGCTTCCCCGACGGGCCGCGCCGCTCGGTCGCCGACGTCGACCTCGACCGGCTGCGGCTCGAGCGGCTGCGCACCGGCACCTTCGACGACAACGCCCGCGCGGTGCTGGGGGAGCGGGGCGTGGAGTTCCGCCGGGTGGTCTTCGAGCTCGACCCGCCGACCGGCGACGTGGGGCTGCGCCGCAAGGTCGACCGCTTCCCCTTCGTGCCCGACGACGCCGCCCGGCTGGCGCAGGACTGCTACGAGGCCTACAACATCCAGGTCTCGGGCCTCGAGCAGCGGCTGACCTCGATCGGGCAGCCCAAGGTCGTCATCGGCGTCTCCGGCGGCCTGGACTCCACGCACGCGCTGATCGTGGCGGCGAAGGCGATGGACCGCCTCGGCCGGCCGCGCTCGGACATCCTCGCCTTCACCCTGCCGGGCTTCGCGACCGGTGACACGACGAAGTCCTACGCCACCCGGCTCTCGCAGGGCCTCGGCGTGACCTTCGAGGAGATCGACATCAAGCCGGCGGCCGGGCAGATGCTCGCCGACCTCGGCCACCCCTACGCCCGGGGCGAGGAGGTCTACGACGTCACCTTCGAGAACGTCCAGGCCGGCCTGCGCACCGACTACCTCTTCCGCCTGGCCAACCACCGCGGCGGCATCGTGCTGGGCACGGGGGACCTGTCCGAGCTGGCGCTCGGCTGGTGCACCTACGGCGTGGGCGACCAGATGTCGCACTACACCGTGAACTCCGGGGTGCCGAAGACGCTCGTGCAGCACCTCATCCGCTGGGTGGCCGACTCCGACCAGCTCGGCAGCGACGTCGGCGCGCTGCTGCACGAGATCGTCGGGCAGGAGATCACGCCCGAGCTGGTGCCGACGCGGGAGGACGAGCTGCCGCAGAGCACCGAGTCCTCGGTCGGGCCCTATGCCCTGCAGGACTTCACGCTGTGGCACGTGCTGCGCTACGGCATGGCGCCGAGCCGCATCGCCTTCCTCGCCTGGCACGCCTGGTCCGACGCCGAGCGCGGCAGCTGGCCCGCGGGCTACCCCGAGGACGCGCGGCCGGAGTTCGACCTCGCCACGATCCGGTCCTGGCTCGAGGTGTTCGTGGAGCGGTTCTTCGCGAGCCAGTTCAAGCGGTCCGCGCTGCCCAACGGGCCGAAGGTCTCCGCCGGCGGCACGCTGTCGCCCCGCGGCGACTGGCGCATGCCCTCCGACGCCAGCGCCGCCGCCTGGCTCGCCGACCTCGCGCGGGTGCCGCAGGGCTGAGGACGGCGCCCCTCGGGGCCGGCGGGTGCGGTGGGGCTGTCGGTGCGATGGGTGCGGTGCGGGTCTTGGCCGCGCCTTGACCTGCGGCTGGGACGGGGTTGGCCGACCTCGCGGCACGGTGCTCCTGACGGCCCGCACCGGCGGGCCCCGACCCAGGAGGCACCACCCGTGAAGCGCACCTCACTCATCGCCCTCGTCACCGGCGCCGTCGTCGTGGCCGGCGGCGTCACCGCCGGCGCGGTCGCCCTCACCGGCGACGACGAGGTCGGCGAGCGCGGCAGCTGCGCCGCCACCACCCACGAGCTCACCGTCGAGCGCGACGACGACACCGGCGGGCTGGAGGTCGGCTTCGAGCTGCAGTCGGCCGGGCCCGGTGAGGTCTGGAGCATCGACGTCCGCCAGGGCGACGCCCAGCTCTTCGCCGGCGAGCGCACGACCGACGAGGACGGCGAGGTCGACCTCGACCTGCCCGCCGCCGAGCGCGACGGCGACCTCTTCACCGTCGAGTACGCCGCACCCGACGCCGGCGAGCCGTGCACCGTCACGGTGCGCCGCTGATCCCAACCGCTCCGCGGTCCGGCCGTCCGGCCGTCCCGCTGTCCTGCTGTCCCACCTGTCCTGAGGAGATCCCGATGTCCCGCACCGCTGTGCTCACGTCCCTGTCCGCCGCTGCCGTCCTCGCGGCCGGCACCACCCTCGCCACAGCCGTCCCCGCGGCCGGCGACACCGAGCGCACGGCCCGCTGCGGCGGTGCCCTCGCCTCGCTGTCCGTCGACCGCGAGGACGGCGCGCTCGAGGTCGACGCCGACGTCGACGGCGCCCGCCCCGGCAGCCGCTGGCGCGTCGTCCTGCGCCACGAGGGACGCGTCGTCGCCGACCGCGTGCTGCGTGCCGACCGGGAGGGCGAGCTCGACCTCGACCGGGTGCGCCCCGACACCCCCGGCCGCGACACCTTCCGGCTCACGGTCGACCGCCGGGGCCCCGCCGACCCGTGCAGCGTGCGCGTCGTCGTCTGACCGTCCCGACCCAGCGGCCCGGTGCCCGGCACCGGGCCGCTGCGCTGGTCGAGCAGCGAGCCGTGGCGAGCGTGTCGAGACCCGGTGCGCTTCCCGCCGACCTGAGGTCGAGGGGTCGCGCGCTGCGCTCGCGTCGAGGGGTCGCGCGTTGCGCTCGCGTCGAGGGGTCGCGCGCTGGGCTCGGGTCGAGGGGTCGCGCGCTGGGCTCGGGTCGAGGGGTCGCGCGCTGCTCATCCGTCGAGGGGTCGCGCGCTGGGGCAGTCGGGTGGTCGAGGAGGCCCCGCCGGGGCCGTCTCGAGACCGGAGTCCAGGCGGGCTGCGGGCCACTGGTCGTGCACAGGTCGACGGGCCTGGATCCGTTGTCCACAGCCGGATCCGAGCCGCCGGTGAGTGTCGGTGGTGGCTGCTTGACTCCTCTCATGACCACCAGCCCGGCACCCGAGCTCGACACCGCGATCGCGGTGCTCGACCGTGCCGGCGAGGCGGTCTTGGCGCAGCGTCGTTGGGATGCGGAGCTGATGCGGGCTGCGTGTGCGTGGGCGGATCTACACCCCGCCGACGCGCTCGATGCGGCGACGGTGGCCGGCACCTACGGCGACACCGCCCTGCGGGTGGCTGGGGCCTGGGCGCCGGGGGTGACGGAGTTCGCGGTGGCGGAGTTCGCGTCCCGGTTGGGGCGTTCCACTGTCTCGGGTGCCGCCTACCTCGGCCAAGCCCTGGTGTGCCGCCACCTCCTGCCCCGGCTGTGGGACGCGGTGCAGGCGCATCGGGTCGACGGGTGGCGCGCCCGCCTCGTCGCCTGCATGGTCCTCGGCAGAGACCTCACCCCCGAAGCAGCCGGGTGGGTGGACCGCCACGTGACGCCCGTGGCGCAGACCATCGGCGCCACCACCCTGGAGCGCCTGGTCGCGGAGGCGTTGGCGCGGTTCATGCCCGATGAGGCGGAGCTCGCTCAGGCCGAGGCCCGCGAGCGGCGCCGGTTCGAGATCCACCTCGACGGCCGCCCCGGCGATGACCTGACGGGGACGGTGGACGCGAGTGGGTGTTTCGACCTGCCCGACGGGATCACCATCCACGACGCCGTCACCGAGGAGAAGCAGCGGCTGCGTGCCCTGGGCGCTACGGCTGAGTCGGGGCCGTTGTCGGCACAGGCCCTGCTGAACCTCGTGGTGCGGGGTTCCGACGGCGCGTCGGCGCAGGGCACCCTCGAGCTGGTGACCGTGGACGGGGGTCGAGCAGCGGGCCCTGGCGAGTGTGTCGAGACCCCCGAGCCCGGGGCACCGCAGCCCGGCTCGCCGGGCCGGTCTGGCTCTCGGCAGCGGCGCTACTTGCTGCACCTGCACCTGTCCGACGCGGTGCTGCGCTCCTCGATGTTCCCTGGTCGGCTGGCTGCCGGGGACGGGGCGGTGGGACGGGTGAAGGAGACCCGGGCACCGGTGTCGGCGACCGCGATCCGCGACTGGCTCACCACCGCCGGCATCGACGGGGTCGCGCCCCACGTGACGGTGCTGCCGGTGCTCGACCTCGCCGAGGCGGTGCACACCGAGGCCTACGAGGTCCCACGCCGCCTGGCCCACCACAGCGCTCTGACGCACCTGACGTGCGTGTTCCCGTGGTGCGGCCGCGCGGCCCGCAGGTGCGACCACGACCACGCCGTCCCCTACGACCCCGCCGTCCCGGATGCGGGTGGGCCGACCTGTTCCTGCAACATCGCGCCGCTGTGCCGGCCGCACCACCGGTTGAAGACCCACGGCCACGCCGCCACCAGGTGGACCCTCACACCCGCAGGCGCCGGCGCATGGCTGTGGAAGTCACCGCACGGGGCGCACTACCTGCGCGACCACACCGGCACCCGACCCCTCGATGGGCCACTCGAAGGGCCCCTCGCCCACCACACCGCACCACCCGGTGGTGGACCAGCGCCCCCGGACTGCGGACCGGCCTACAACACCGGGCCGCCGCGCGATGGCGACCCGCCGCACCACGACCACACCGGGCCGCCCGCACCCGCGGACTGACGCCACGCGCGTGCGTCGCCCGGGTCTCGACACGGGCCTGGCGGCCCTGCTCGACCAAAGAACAGGGGCGTCCGGTCCTCTTCAGCCATCTGTTCGACGACAGCCCGCACCCCGACACCGGGGTGACGGGCTCGTCGTGCTGCCCCGAGCACCGCGACCGCCCGGGGCGGGGTCTCGACACGCGCCCGGCGGCCCCGCACGAGCAGCAAGAGGCGCGCCTCCGGCCTCCGGACCACCTCAACGTCGACAGTCCGCAGCCCAGCGCGGGAAGACGGGCTCGTCGTGCCGCCCGGAGCACGACCGGCGCCCCCGGGCTCTGGTCCTCCTCACGCCGGGCCGAAGACCACCTCCACGCGCAGGCCGCCGAGGGGGGACGGCCCGAGACGCAAGGTGCCACCGGACTCCTCGGCCGTGCGCCGGGCGATGGCCAGGCCCAGCCCGGTCGACCCGCCGGGCGAGGCACCCCGCTCGAGCACCGCCGGGCCGTCCGCGACGCCGGCCAGACCGGCCCCGCCGTCGTCGACGACCAGCCGCAGGCCACGCCCCGAGCCGTCGCGTCCCCCGCGCTCGACCCCGCCGTCGACGCCGACGACGACCCCCACCCCAGCACCGACTTCGCCACCGCGCCCGTCACCGACCCCGGCACCCACCGCGCCACGAACGGGAGCGTCACCCTCGCCCGCGATCGTGACCTCGACAGGCGCGCCCTCCGGCGTGTGGGTGAAGACGTTGTCGAGGAGCACGTCGAGCACGGCCTCGAGGTCGGCGGCGTCGGCGCGCACCGACACCTCGCGCAGGGGCGTGGGCAGCCGCAACGCCCACGGGCGCCCCTGGTCCTCGGCGAGCGGCTCCCAGAAGCGTGCCCGGGCCGCGAGGACGGCGACGCCGTCGGCCCGGGCGACGAGGCCCTCGCGCTCGGAGCGCCGGGCTTCGCGGACGAGCTGGTCCACGGTGCGGTCGAGGTGGTCGAGGTCCTCGGCCAACCGGGCGCGCTCGCCCGGGTCGGCGAGGGTCTCGACGCGCAGTCTGAGGGCGGTGACGGGGGTGCGGAGCCGGTGGGCCAGGTCGGCGACGCCGGCCCGCTCCCGGGTGAGGAGCACCTCCACCCGCTCGACGAGCAGGTCGAGCGCGGCCGCGACCTCGCGGACCTCGGGCGGCCCCTCGCGCGGTGCCGGCGGCGGGTGGCGGTCGGTGCCGAGCCGCGCGGCGTACGACGCCAGGCCGCGCAGCGGCGTCGTGAAGGAGCGCCCCAGCCGGTCGGCGAGGAGCACCGACCCTGCGAGGAGGAGCAGCGCCAGGACCCCCAGGACGACGAGCGCCTCGAGCACGCCGGAGCCGAGACCGGGCTCGCGCACGTCGACGCGGATCACCGGGGTGTCGGCCGGGAGCGCGCTGGACCCGCCGAGGGAGACCGGCACCAGGATGCGCGCGCCGTCGTCGGTCTGGTCCACCCGCGCCTGGCCGGTCAGGCGGGCGTCGACGATCCCGGGGTCCTCCCCGGGGACGGGGCCGACGTCGCGCCCGTCGGGGTAGAGCACGGTCGTCTGGGTCTCGCGCGAGGTGTTGATGCGCTCGAGGTAGGTCGACACCGCGCCCAGGTCGTCGCCCGCTCCCGACACGACCGTCTCGGTGGCCTGCACCTCGAGCGCGGCCCGCGAGAGCCGGTCCTCGAGCGCGAACGAGCGCACCAGCACCGCCATCGGCACGAGCAGCGCGAGCAGCAGCATCGCGGCCACCGCCGCCACCGTGAGGGAGAGCGACCGCCTCACCCGGGTGCCTCGGGCGCCTCGGGTCGCACAGGTGCCTCCGGGGCCTCGAGGCGCACGCCGACCCCGCGCACGCTGTGCAGGTAGCGCGGCGCGGCGGCCGACTCGCCGAGCTTGCGACGCAGCCAGGACAGGTGCACGTCGACCGTCTTGTCCGAACCACCCCACGGCTGGTGCCACACCTCGGTGAGCAGCTCGCGCTTGGTGACGACGGTGCCCGCGCGCTCGGCGAGGTGGCGCAGCAGGTCGAACTCGCGGGGGCTCAGCTCCACGTGCTCGCCGGCGAGCGTCACCCGCCGGGCGGCCGGGTCGACGACGAGGTCGCCGACGACGACGTCGGCCCGTGGCGCGGCGCCCGAGCCGCTGCGCCGCAGCACCGCCCGGATGCGGGCCTCGAGCTGGGCGGTGCTGAACGGCTTGACCACGTAGTCGTCGGCACCCGCGTCGAGGGCCGCCACCAGGCTGGGGTCGTCGTCGCGGGCCGAGGCGATGATCACCGGCACCTGGCTGACGGCCCGGATCATCGCCAGCACCTGCGTGCCGTCGACGTCGGGCAGCCCCAGGTCGAGCACGACCAGGTCGGGGCGCTCCTCCACTGCCTGCTGCAGCCCGGCCATGCCGGTGGGGGCGGACGACACGGCGTACCCACGCTCGCCGAGGGCGCGCACGACCAGGGGACGGATCCGGTCGTCGTCCTCCACCACCAGCACCTGGGCCACGCCGCGACGCTAGCGGCTTAGCGCAGCCTTAGGGCGGCGTTGCCCGGCGCTTGGCGCGGGACCCCCCAAGATGGGCGTCGTGGCCTCTCGACGCACCCTGACCCGGTACGCCGCCGCGTGGCTCGTCGCGACGAGTGCTGCGGTGGCCACCGGCGTGCTGGCGGTGGGCCTGGTCGGCGGACAGCTCCGCGACCGCGGGCCGCTGGGCAACGAGGTGGCCCGCCAGGCCGAGCTCGCCGAGGGCTCGGCGGTGCCGCGCGCCGACGCCGAGGTGGTGACCGAGCGCTTCGCGTGGGACTTCGGGAGCGTCGAGGCCGTCTGCCAGGGGGCCGTCGCCTCGATCAGCGACGTGGCGCCGGCGCGCGCGGCCGGGTGGCGCACGGTGAGCTACGAGCCGGGCCCCGACGACGACGTCGACGTCGTCTTCAGCAGCGGTGCCCGCTCGGTCGACCTCGAGCTCTTCTGCAACCGCGGTCGGCCCACCGTCGCCGAGCTCGAGCGCAACACCCTGCCGGACGGCGACGACTGAGCAGGGCCGCGACGCCCTAGGGTGGCGCCATGGGCAAGCAAGAGGACTTCGTGCTCCGCGCGCTCGAGGAGCGCGACGTCCGCTTCGTGCGGCTGTGGTTCACCGACGTGCTGGGCTTCTTGAAGTCGGTCGCGGTGGCGCCCGCGGAGCTGGAGGGCGCCTTCGACGAGGGCATCGGCTTCGACGGCTCGGCCATCGAGGGCTTCGCCCGCGTCTTCGAGGCCGACATGCTCGCCAAGCCCGACCCGTCGACGTTCCAGATCCTGCCGTGGCGGAGCGAAGGCCCGTCGACCGCGCGGATGTTCTGCGACATCGTGATGCCCGACGGCAGCCCGTCCTACGCCGACCCGCGCTTCGTGCTCAAGCGCACCCTCAGCGTCGCCGCCGACCGCGGGTTCACCTTCTACACGCACCCCGAGATCGAGTTCTACCTCTTCAAGGACACCCCGAGCGCGGGGGAGGAGCCGGTGCCGGTCGACCGCAGCGGCTACTTCGACCACACCGCGCAGTCCATGGGTGCCGACTTCCGGCGCGAGGCGATCACGATGCTCGAGCAGATGGGCATCTCGGTGGAGTTCAGCCACCACGAGGGCGGCCCGGGACAGCAGGAGATCGACCTGCGCTACGCCGACGCGCTGAGCACCGCCGACAACATCATGACCTTCCGCACCGTCATCCGCGAGGTCGCGCTCAACCAGGGCATCTGGGCCTCCTTCATGCCCAAGCCGTTCACCACCCACCCCGGGTCGGGCATGCACACCCACGTCTCGCTCTTCGAGGGCGACACCAACGCCTTCTACGAGGCCGGCGCGGAGTACCAACTCTCCCGCACCGGTCGGTCCTTCATCGCCGGGGTGCTGAAGCACGCCGCCGAGATCACCTGCGTCACCAACCAGTGGGTCAACTCCTACAAGCGCCTGATCGGCGGCGGCGAGGCCCCGTCGTACGTCTGCTGGGGCCACAACAACCGCTCCGCGATGGTGCGGGTGCCGATGTACAAGCCCAACAAGGGCCAGTCGACGCGCGTCGAGCTGCGCACGATCGACGCGGCCTGCAACCCCTACCTCGCCTTCGCGGTCATCCTGGCCGCGGGGCTGAAGGGCATCGACGAGGGCTACGAGCTGCCGCGCGAGGCCGAGGACGACGTGTGGAGCCTCTCCGAGCGCGAGCGCACGGCGCTGGGCATCGAGCCGCTGCCGAAGAACCTCAACGACGCGATCGGCGTCGCGGAGCGCTCCGAGCTGCTCGCCGAGACGTTGGGCGAGCACGTCTACGACTTCTTCCTGCGCAACAAGCGTGCGGAGTGGGAGGAGTACCGCGGGCAGGTCTCGGCCTTCGAGCGCGACCGGATGCTGCCGGTCATCTGATGGGCGCGCCCACCGGCCCCCGCGTGTGCGTGGTCGAGCACGAGGCGCAGTGCCCGCCGGCCCTGCTCGGCGAGTGGCTCACCGCGGCAGGCGCCGACCTCGACGTACGCCGCCCGTGGGCCGGCGACCCCCTCCCGGTGGACCTCGCCGACCACGACGCCCTCGTGGTGCTCGGCGGCTCGATGGGCGCCGGGGACGAGGCCACCCACCCCTGGCTCGCCGAGGCGAAGGCGCTGCTGCGCACCGCCGCCGAGACCGGGACCCCCGCCCTCGGCGTCTGCCTGGGCCACCAGCTCGCCGCCGACGCGCTGGGCGGCACGGTCGAGCGCAACCCGCGCGGTCAGCAGGCGGGGGTGCTCGAGGTCGGGTGGTCGCCCGGGGCCGACGACGACCCGCTGCTCGGCCGGCTCGTCGGCTCCGCGCGCCGCGGCGTGCAGTGGAACAACGACGTGGTGACCGCCCTCCCGCCCGGCGCGGTCGCCCTGGCCCGCACGCCGGCCGGGGAGCTGCAGGCCGCCCGGCTCGCGCCGACCGTGTGGGGCGTGCAGCTGCACCCCGAGGCCGACCGCGCCGTCGTCGCGAGCTGGGCCGCGGGCGACCGCGACGACCACCTCGAGCGCGGGATCGACCAGGACGCCGTCCTCGCCGAGCTCGACGCTGCGCGGGCCGAGCTCGACGCGGCGTGGCGCCCGCTGGCCGCGTCGCTGGTCGCCCTCGCCGCCGGCCACCCGGCCACCCGGTGACGGGGTGACCCGGTGACCACCGCGCCGCGGCACAGCAGGCGAGGGCTGCTGCTGCGCGCCGGCCTGCAGGACGCCGACGCCGCGCTGGAGCACCTCGCGTCCCTCGCGGACGGGGAGACCGCACTCGCCGACCCCGACGCCGTCGACGGCCTCGTGGCGCAGCTCGGGCGTGCGGGCGACCCCGACCAGGCCCTGGCCGCCCTGGCCCGCACCGCCTCCCGCCTCGAGACGACCCACGGCGACGGTGAGCGGCGCGCCCTCCTCGACGCGGTGGTCGACGACGACGCGACCGCTCGACGCCTGCTGGGCGTCCTCGGGGCCAGCGACGCGCTGGCCGACCACCTCGCCCGCCACCCCGGACAGTGGCGTGAGCTCACCGACCCCCTCCTCGGCACGACCCGCCCCCCGGCGTACGCCGTGCGGGCCGGCCTGCTCGCGGCCGTCGGCGCCGACCCCGACGACGCACTGCCGACCGCGACGCGCCCCGACCCGGTGGCGGTCGACGCGCTGCGGGTGGAGTACCGCCGGGTCCTGCTGCGCCTCGCCGCGCGCGACCTCGCCCACGACGTGGGCGTCGACGACGTCGCGGCGGAGCTCTCCGACCTCGCTGCCGGCACCCTCGACGCGGCGCTGGCCGTGGCCCGGGCCCGGGTGGGGGAGCAGGCGGCGACGGCCCGGCTCGCGGTCGTCGCCATGGGCAAGTGCGGTGGCCACGAGCTCAACTACGTCTCCGACGTCGACGTCATCTTCGTCGCGGAGCCCGCCGAGGGTGCCGACGAGCAGGTCGCCCTCAAGGCCGCCACCCGGCTCGCCTCGGCCCTGATGCAGGTGTGCGGCGACCACACCGCCGAGGGCACGATCTGGCCGGTCGACGCCGGCCTGCGGCCCGAGGGGCGCAGCGGTCCGCTGGTGCGCACGCTCGCCAGCCACGAGGGCTACTACGAGCGCTGGGCCAAGACGTGGGAATTCCAGGCCCTCCTCAAGGCCCGCGCGGTGGCCGGCGACCTCGCGCTGGGGGAGGCCTTCACCGCGATGGTGGCCCCCCGGGTCTGGCGGGTCGCCGAGACCGAGCACTTCGTCGAGGACGTGCAGGCCATGCGCCGCCGCGTCGTCGAGCACATCCCGGCGCACGAGGCCGACCGGCAGCTCAAGCTGGGGTCGGGCGGGCTGCGCGACGTGGAGTTCGCCGTGCAGCTGCTGCAGCTGGTGCACGGACGCGTCGACGAGCGGCTGCGGCTGCCCACGACGCTGAGCGCGCTCGCAGCCCTCACCGCGGGGGGCTACGTCGGGCGCGAGGACGGGGAGGCGCTCCACCACGCCTACGCCTTCCTGCGCACGCTCGAGCACCGCATCCAGCTGCACCGCCTGCAGCGCACCCACGTGGTCCCCTCCGACGAGGACGCGCTGCGGCGCCTGGGCCGCTCCTTCGGCTTCACCCGCGCGCCGGCCGAGGAGCTGGAGGAGGCGTGGCGCCACCACCGCCGCGAGGTGCGCCGGCTGCACGAGAAGCTCTTCTACCGCCCCCTGCTCACCGCGGTCGCCCAGCTCCCCGACGACGTCGCTCGGCTCTCGGTCGAGGCCGCCCGCAGCCGCCTCGCGGCCCTCGGCTTCGTCGACCCCGCCGCCGCCCTGCGCCACCTCGAGGCGATGACCAGCGGCGTGCGCCGCAGCGCGCAGATCCAGCGCGCCCTGCTGCCGGTGATGCTCGCCTGGTTCTCCGACGCCCCCGACCCCGACGCCGGGCTCTTCGGCTTCCGGCGCATCAGCGAGTCCCTCGGCGGCAGCCACTGGTACCTCCGCGCCCTGCGCGACGAGGGTCAGGTGGCCGAGCACCTCGCCAAGGTGCTGGCGAGCTCGCGCTACGCCACCGCGCTGCTCGAGCGCGAGCCGGAGGGCGTGCGGCTGCTGGGCGGCGACCTCGGGCCCCGCTCGTCGGAGGCCCTCACCACCGAGATGCTCGCCGCGGCCCGCCGGCAGGGCGACGCCACGGCGGCCGTGCGCAGCGTGCGGGCCGTGCGGCGCCGCGAGCTCTTCCGCATCGCCGCCGGGGAGCTCGTCGGACAGGTCGACGTGGAGCAGGTGGGCGCAGCGCTGTCCCGGCTCACCGACGCCACGCTCGAGGCGACGCTCGACGTCGTGCGCCGCTCGGTGGCCGAGCAGCGCGGCCTCGACGGGGCCCCCACGCGCCTCGCCGTGGTGGCGATGGGCCGCTACGGCGGCTTCGAGCTGTCCTACGCCAGCGACGCCGACGTGCTCTTCGTGCACGACCCGCTGCCCGGGGCCGACCCGGGTGCGGCGGCGTCCTTCGCGCAGGCCTGCGCGCTGGAGCTGCGGCGCCTCCTCGCTGCCCCCGCCAGCGACCCGGCGCTCGAGGTCGACGCCGACCTGCGGCCCGAGGGCAAGCAGGGCCCGCTCGTGCGCACGCTCTCGTCCTACGCGGCGTACTACGCCAAGTGGTCCCACGTCTGGGAGGCGCAGGCGCTGCTGCGCGCCGACGCCGCGGTCGGCGACCCCGACCTGCGGTCGGCCTTCACCGCCCTGGTGGACCCGCTGCGCTACCCCGCCGAGGGCCTCGCCGCCGCCGACGTCGTCGAGGTGCGGCGCATCAAGGCACGCGTCGACACCGAGCGGCTGCCGCGGGGCGCCGACCCGCAGACGCACCTCAAGCTCGGGCGCGGCGGCCTGGCCGACATCGAGTGGACCGTCCAGCTGCTCCAGATGCGCCACGCCGGCCGGCACGAGGGCCTGCGCACGCCGCGCACCCTCGAGGCGCTGCGCGCGGCCGTCGAGGCCGACCTGCTGCCCCCGGGCGACGCCGACGAGCTGGCCGCCGCCTGGTGCCTGGTCAGCCGGGTGCGCAACGCGGTCACGCTCGTCACCGGCAAGCCGGGCGACAGCCTGCCGCGGGACCTGCGCGAGCGCGCCGCGGTGGCGCTCGTCCTCGGCTACGGCCCCGGGCGCTCCGACGAGATGGTCAACGACTACCTGCGGACCACCCGCCGGGCCCACGCCGTCGTCGACCGGGTCTTCTGGGGCTGAGCGCCAGGCGGGACCGCCACAGCCAGGCCCCTGCCATGCTGGCGCGGTGCCCCGGATCGCCACCGCCGAGCGTCTCGACCGCGACGCCGTCCTCGACTTCGCCCGCACCCGCCACCACCTCGTGCTGGTGACCCGCCGCCGCGACGGCAGCCCGCAGGTCTCGCCGGTCACGGGCGGCGTCGACGCCGCCGGCCGCGTGGTGGTCGCCACCTACCCCGACCGCGCCAAGGCGGTGAACCTGCGCCGCGACCCGCGCGCGTCGGTGCTGGTGCTCTCCGACGACTGGGACGACGCCTGGGTTCAGCTCGACGGCACGGCCGAGGTGCTCGACATGCCCTCGCCCGAGGCCGAGGACGGGCTCGTCGAGTACTTCCGCTGCATCAGCGGGGAGCACCCCGACTGGGAGGACTACCGCGCGGCCATGCGCCGCCAGGCCAAGTCGCTGCTGCGCATCACCGTCGAGCGGTGGGGGCCGGTCGCGACCGGCGGCTTCCCGCCCGACCGGCTCCCGCCCGCCTGACCGCACCCGCACCCGCACCCACACCCGCGCCCACCGCACCACCCGCACCCACCCGACGCTCCGGAAGGACCCCCGTGCCCGACACCCTCGCCTCCAACCCCGAGCCCGCCGAGACCCGCAGCCGCGCGAGCGAGCTGATGGCCCTGCACCGCGCCGAGAAGCTCCTCACCGTGGTCAACGTCTGGGACGTCATCAGCGCCCGCGTGGTCGCCGACGTGCCCGGCACCGCGGCGCTCGCGACCGCCAGCCACTCCATCGCCTCGTCCTACGGCTACGACGACGGCGAGCAGATCCCCGTCGACCTCATGCTCGAGGCGGTCAGCCGGATCGTGCGGGCCACCGGTCTGCCGGTCACCGCCGACCTCGAGGCCGGCTACGGCGACCCGGGCGAGACCGTGCGCCGCGCCATCGGCCTCGGCGTCGTGGGCTGCAACCTCGAGGACCAGCTCAAGCCGCTGCCCGAGGCCGTGCGCGCGGTCGAGCAGGTGGTCAAGGTGGCCGAGGAGGAGGGGGTCGACTTCGTGCTCAACGCCCGCACCGACGCCTTCGCCCGCGGCCGCGAGCGCGACCCGGAGGTCAACCTCGCCGACGCGATCGAGCGGGGCAGGGCCTTCCTCGACGCCGGCGCCCCCGTGGTCTTCGTGCCCGGCAAGCTCACCGACGAGCAGGTGCAGGCGCTCGTCGACGCCTTCGGCCCGCAGCGGCTCACGCTCATCGCGATCCCCGGCACGCCGCCGCTCGCCCGGCTCGAGGAGCTCGGCGTGGCGCGCGTCTCCTTCGGCCCGCTGTCGCAGAACGTCGCGCTCACCGCCCTGCAGGAGCTGGTCGAGGGCGTGCAGCGCGGTGAGGGCGTGCCGTCCTCCATGCGCGTCCTGAACTGACCGAGGGCCCGGCCCGCCCGAGGGGTCGTGGAAGACTCCTCGGGTGGGACTGGGGGCGGGGCTGCGCTGGGGTCGCGGGGCACTGCTCGCCGCGGTGGCCGTGGGCGCGGGCGTCCTCGGCCACGCCGGCGCCGACGGGCTGCTGCCCGGAGCGCCCACCCTCCTGCTCCTGTACGCCGCCGCGACGGCCGCCTGCACGGCGCTGCTGCGCCACCCCGCCTCGCGCCGCCGGGTGGTCGCGCTCCTCCTCGGCGGCCAGGGCCTCGTGCACCTGGCCCTCACCGCGACCGCGGGGCACGGCGCCCCCGCGGGCGGTGCTCCGCCCGCGCTGCCAGCGGCGGTCCCGGCCGCACCCGCCCTGCCGGACCCGCTGCTGGGCGCCGCGTCCGAGGGCGGGCGGCGCGTCGGGTCGCTGCAGGACCACTACGCCGCGCTGGACCCGCTGACCGGCGCAGGAACCGACGCAGGGACCGGCGAAGGGACCGGCGCGGCCGCCGCCGACCTGCTCGCCGCACTGGCACAGCCGCTCGGGCACGCCGTGGGGCACGTAGCCCACCACGCGCCGATGGCGCTGGCCCACCTCGTCGCGGCGGTGGCGGTCGGGCTGTGGCTGGCGAGCGGGGAGCAGGCGCTGGCCACCCTCGTCGCGCTGGCCCGCGCCGTGCTCGGCGCGCCCGCGCTCGCTGCCGGCCTCGCCGCCGCCCTGGCGGCCGCTGCGCCGCCCACGCGCACGCGCGGGTCCCGACCTCGACCCACGTTGACCCGGCCCCGCACGCTCGTCCTCGCGCGCGGCGTACCTCGTCGCGGACCTCCGGTGCTCCTCGCCGGCTGACGCGTCTCGCCACCACCGCCTCTGCGGGGGACGGCCGGGCGCGCCGCTGTGCTGCCGCCCCGTCCGCGCACCGCGCCCGCCCGAGGGTCGCGGTGCACCCCGCGCGCCTGCGCGCCACCGCGAGGAGACCTCCGTGACCACGCTCGACCGACCCCGCACCCGACCCCGCACCCGACCCCGCACCCGACCCCGCACCCGACCCCGCTCCCGACCCCGCACCCGACCCGGCTGCCGCTCCGGCACCGCGGGGCTGTTCCGCGCCTTCTGGCGCTGGCACGCCTACGCCGGCGTGCTCGTCGTGCCCGTCCTCGTCGTGCTGTCCGCGACCGGGCTCGTCTACCTCTTCCGCTTCCAGCTCGAGCCGCTGCTCCACGCCGACACCATGCGGGTCGAGCAGCCCGCGGGGGTGGACTTCGCGCAGGACCTGACCTCCCAGCTGGCCGCGGCCGACCGCGCCCACCCCGAGCTCACCCCGGTCTCCCTCGCGGAGCCGCGCGAGGCGGGCCTGGCGACCGTGGTGTCGACCGTGACCGCCGACGGGGCGACGCGGGACGTGTTCGTCGACCCGTGGACGCTCGAGGTCACCGGTGTGCTCGACCCCGACCGCACCGTGTCCGGCTACGCCGTCCGCCTGCACGGTGAGCTCATGGCCGGCAGGCTGGGCGACGCGGTCGTCGAGCTCGTCGCCTGCTGGGCGATCGTCGTCGCGCTCACCGGCTACTTCCTGCTCGTGAAGGGGCGCGCGGCGCGACGCCGGCGCCGGCCGGCGCGGGCTGCCGGGGCGCGGCTGCGCTCGATGCACGGACGCGTCGGGGCGGTCGTCGGCCTCGGCCTGCTCTTCCTGCTGGTGTCCGGGCTGCCGTGGACTGGCTTCTGGGGCGAGCGGGTGCAGGCGGTCGCGACCGACCGCGGGTCCTCGCTCTGGTCGACCGACCCCGGCGCCGCCTCCGACCCGGCCTCCTCCCTGGACGAGTCGCTGCCCCACAGCCACGCGGCCGACCTGCCGTGGGCGCTGCAGGAGAGCGAGGTGCCCACCTCCGACCCCGGCGCGGCCCACTCCGGGAGCGTCGCCGACGTCGACACCGCGGTCGCGGTCGCCGACGCCGAGGGCCTGCGGCACCCGATGACCGTCGCGCTGCCGACCGGGGAGGGCGGGGTCTACTCGGTGATCGGCTACGCCTTCGACGCACCCTCCGACGAGCGGACCGTGCACGTCGACCGCTACGGCGGCCACGTCGTGTCGACCTACGGCTTCGACGACTACCCGGCCCTGGCCCAGGTCGTCGCGCACGGCATCGGCCTGCACGAGGGGCGCTCGCTGGGGCTGTGGTCCTTCTGGGGCGCGGCCGCGATGTGCGTCGCGATCCTCGTCGCCTGCGTGACCGGACCGGTCATGTGGTGGCGCCGCCGGCCGCGAGGTGCCGGCACCCTGGGCGCCCCGCGCGGGCGGATGCCGCTGCGCCGCTCACCGCTGCTGCTCGTCGCGGTCGTCGCCCTCGCGGTGCTGCTGCCGCTCTTCGGGCTGTCGCTGGTCGTGGTGCTCGCCCTCGACCAGCTGGTGCTGCGCCGGGTGCCGGCCCTGGCAGGCTTCTTCGACGTCAGCGACCGCTGAGACGCGGGCCGCGCTGAGCACGCTCGCGCAGAGCGGCCGGGAGGTCGAACATCCACCCCGCCCCGAGCCGCAGCAGGGCCCGGTGGGTGAGCAGCGACGCGGCGACCAGCCCCGCGACCAGCAGCAGCGGGTAGCCGGCCCACGCCAGCGCCACGAGCAGCTCGGCGCCGCCGTCCCGCGCGGCCCCGCCGCCGGGGACCACGGCCGGCACCCCGCCGGAGAGGTACGGGGTGCGGGGCTCGGCACCCGACGGCAGGGCCGCGCCGCCGCGCAGGGCCGTGAGCACGGCGTCGCCGTGGTCGGGGTTCGCGTAGACGGCGTCGACCAGCCACTGGTGCAGCACGCCGAGGAGCGGCATGTGCAGCACGTAGACGGGCAGGGTGCGGCGCCCGAGCGCCGCGACCGGCCCGGCGGCCCGGCCGCCGGCCCAGCCGCGGTCGCTGACCGCCATCGCGAGCTGCACGCCGAGCACGACCGCGACGGGCGCGAGCGCCAGGGAGAAGACGCTCTTCGGCGCTCCCAGCGCCAGGCAGGCGGCCGCGGTGGCGGCGTACGCCGTGAGGAGGGCAGCGACGCCCGGCAGGCGCAGCCGCGGGAGACCGGCGAGCAGCCGCGGGAAGCAGGCGCCGGCCAGGAAGAAGACGAAGCAGTGCACGACGCTGTAGCGGTTGACGCCCTCGATCGGCAGCCACGACGCGAGGAGGGAGACCACCGCGGCTCCGGCCACCGCGGCGCCGGGGGTGACGTGGGCCAGCAGGAGCTTCGCGACGACGAAGTAGACGGCCAGCGCGTAGAGGTACCAGACGCCGGTCGCGGCCAGCAGCAGGTGCGTCAGCCCCTCGAGCACGCCCGGCACCCGGTGGGTCTCGATGGCGGTCGCGACGGTCGCGAAGACCACGACGTGGACCGCCAGCCACACCAGGTAGGTCCAGTAGGGCGTGAGCACGCGGCGCACGGCGACCAGCGGCCACGGCCGGCGCAGCGCCCCCGCGGCGAACATGCCGGACACGGCGAAGAACAACGGCATCCGCACCGGCTTGAGCGCCGTGTCGACGGCGACCCACGCCTGGACCACCGCCGCACCTGCCGCGGTGTCGGGCACCACGAGCGGGAGGTGCTTGCCGACCACGTGGTGCAGGACGACCAGCAGGATGCACAGGCCCTTCGCGACGTCGGCCCACGCCACCCGCCGCGCCGGCTCCGCGGTGGCGTCGGTCGTCACGCGGGCGGACGGTGCGGGGGTCATGACCGGATCGTCGGGCACGGGGCCCGGCGCCGCCACGCCCCGGGCCCGCCCGTGACCTGATCGTGACGCCGTGCCGGAGGCGACCGTCGTGCTCGGGCCTCGGCATCGCGCAGCACCGGATGGCGCAGGATGGCCGGATGAGCGAGAAGACCATGCACGAGCGGATGCTCGCGGGGGAGCCCTACATCGCCGACGACCCGCAGATCGCCGCAGACTCGAGGCGCGCGATGTCGTTGACCCACCGCATCAACCACGCCGACCCGACCGACGCCGGTCTGCTCCGCGAGCTCTTCACCGAGCTCCTCGGCGGCTTCGGCGAGGGCACCGAGATCCGGCCGCCGTTCCGCTGCGACTACGGCTACCGGACGTCGGTGGGCGCGCGGACCTTCGTCAACTTCGGGCTCGTCGTGCTCGACGTCGCAGAGGTGAGGATCGGCGACCACGTGCAGATCGGGCCCGGCGTGCAGCTGCTCACCGCGACGCACCCGCTCGAGCCCGGGCCGCGGCGCGACGGGTGGGAGTCCGCGGAGCCGATCACGATCGAGGACGGCGTGTGGCTCGGCGGCGGGGTCGTGGTCTGCCCGGGCGTCACGATCGGAGCCGACACCGTCGTCGGTGCCGGCTCCGTCGTGACGCGCGACCTGCCGGCGGGCGTGGTCGCGGTCGGGTCACCCGCGCGGGTCGTGCGGGAGCTCCCTCGCGAGGACGGCTAGCCGAGCAGCGCCCGCATCTGCTCGATCTCCGCCGTCTGCGAGGCCTCGACCGCCTCGGCCAGCTCGACGGCCGGGGCGTAGCGCCCCTCCTGCTGCTGCGTGCGGGCCATCTCGACCGCACCCTCGTGGTGCTCGACCATCATCTCGAGCCAGAGCTCCTGGAAGGCGGAGTCGGGCGCGGCCGCCAGGGCGGCCATCTCGTCGCCGGACATCATCCCGGGCATGTCCATGCCCTCCATGCCTTCCATGCCTTCCATGTGCTCTGCGTCGGTGTGGTCACCGCCGTGCCCGGCACTGGCGTGGTCGCGCACCGTGGCCGGGACCTCCTCGCCCCACGCGAGCAGCCAGCCGGCCATCTGCTCGATCTCCGGCGCCTGCGCCGCCCGGATCTGCTCGGCGAGCGCGGCGACCTCCGGGTCGAGCGGACGGCCGGCCGTGAGGTCGACCATCACGAGGGCCTGGGCGTGGTGCTGGACCATGTCCTGGGCGAAGGCGACGTCGGCCGCACCGTGCTCGGTCTGCGAGACCTCGGCCGACGCGTCGGAGGCCGGCTCGTCGCCGCCGCAGGCGGTGAGGGCGAGGCCCGCGCCGAGCGCCAGGGCGGCGAGGGCGGTGCGCCGGACGGTGCGGCGGGGGTGGGTGGTCACGGGGGTACGGGTCGTGGTCACGGGTGTCCTCATCCGATCGGTGGGGGGGCGAGCGGGTCTCCGGGATGCGCGAGCAGCACCGGTCGACTCTTGATCGGAAGATACCTCAGGGGGGTATATGTTTGCCTAGGTCCGACGAGAGGAGCCCACCGTGACCCACCATGCAGAGCACGCCCACCACGCAGGCGAGGCGCACCACGAGCACCCCGCCAGCCGCGGCATGGCCGTGAGCGCCACCCTGCACTGCCTCACCGGCTGCGCCATCGGCGAGATCACCGGGCTCGTCCTCGGCACCGCACTGGGCCTGAGCACCGGGTGGACGATCGTCCTCGCGGTCTCGCTCGCGTTCCTCTTCGGCTACACGCTCTCGACGCTGCCGTTGGTGCGGGCGGGCCTCGGCTTCGGCGCCGCCCTCAGCGTCGTGCTGGCAGCCGACACCCTCTCCATCGCCACCATGGAGGTCGTCGACAACGCGGTGATGGCCCTGCTCCCCGGGGCGATGGAGGCGGGCCTGGTCAACGTCGCCTTCTGGGCCGGGATGATGGTGGCGCTCACGGCGGCGTTCTTCGCGGCGTACCCCGTCAACCGGTGGTTGCTGGCCCGTGGCAAGGGCCACGCGCTCACCCACGCCTACCACGGAGCGGCGGCGGAGGTGACCGGCGCGCGACGCTTCGTGCCCGCCCTCTCGACGCCGACGCTGGTGGCGGCCGTCACCGCGTTCCTGCTCGGCGGGCTGCTCGTCTCGGCTGCCGCGGAGCTCGACGGCGACGGCGCCGGAGGCGGCACCCACGGCGGGGGCGGGCACGCGAGCGCGCCGGTTTCCGTCGGGTGAGCGGGAGGTCCTAGCATCCGCCCGTGAGTGCACAGGCCCCCTCCGCCGTCATCCTGGTCCGCGCGAAGCGCTTCGTCCCGAACCCGGCGACGGCCGCCGACAACGCCTTCCAGCGCGAGGTGCCCGCGGGGGAGTCGCCCGAGACGGTCGCGGCGCGAGCGCTGGGGGAGATGGACGCCCTCGCGCAGGCGCTGCGCGACGTGGGCGTGCGGGTGCACGTCTTCGAGGACGAGGACCACACCCGCCCCGACAGCGTCTTCCCCAACAACTGGCTCTCCACGCACGCGGGCGGCATGGTCGCGGTCTACCCGATGTACGCCTCGAACCGGCGCCACGAGCGCCGCGCCGACGTGCTGGAGATGCTCAAGTCGCAGTACCGCGTGCAGACGATCGTCGACTACTCCGGGCTCGAGCCCGACGGCATCTTCCTCGAGGGCACCGGCGCGATGGTGCTCGACCACGTCTCGCGCGTGGCCTACACCGCGCGCAGCCACCGTGCCGACACCCACGTGCTCGAGCGCTTCTGCACCGACTTCGGCTACGAGCCGATGGCCTTCGAGGCGGTCGACGCGCAAGGCGTGCCGGTCTACCACACCAACGTCATCGCCTGCATCGGCACCGACGTCGCGCTGATCGCGCTCGACATGATCCCCGACCTGCAGCGCCGGGAGGCCGTGCGCGAGCGGCTCAGCGTCAACGGCCGCCGGGTCGTGGAGCTCAGCGAGGCGCAGATCCGCGAGTTCGCGGGCAACGCCGTCGAGCTCTGCGGGCGCACGCCGGAGGGACGCCGCCGCTACGTCATGGCGATGTCCGCGCGTGCCCGTCGCAGCCTGCTCCCCGACCAGGTGGCGGCGATCGAGGAGTCCTGCGAGATCGTGGCTGTCGACATCCCGACGATCGAGCTGGCGGGCGGGTCAGTGCGCTGCATGATCGCCGGCATCCACCTCGACCGTCGCCCGGTCGACACCGAGCCGGAGCTGACCGAGGCCGTCCGGGCCATCAACGAGGACCACCCGGTCACCGCCGACGGCCGCTACGTGGACGCCGACGGCCGCACACCGGAGCCTGCGCTCTAGCCTGCGGGCATGACCGCCCTCGACGAGCCGCTCACCCTGCCCTGCGGGCAGGTCCTCCCCAACCGGCTGGTGAAGTCGGCGCTCAGCGAGGCGCTCGGCACCGCCGACCACGCGCCCGACGCGCGCCTCGAGCGGCTCTACCGCCGCTGGAGCAGCGGCGGCTACGGCCTGGTCGTGACCGGCAACGTCATGGTCGACCGCACCCAGCTCGGCGAGCCGGGCAACGTCGTGGTCGAGGACGACCGCCACCTGCCGGCCCTCGCCCGGTGGGCCAGCGCGGCGAAGGCGGGCGGCACCCCGGTGTGGGTGCAGGTCAACCACCCCGGCCGCCAGGCCAACCTCCTCGCGCTGCGCACGCGCCCGGTGGCGCCGAGCGCGGTGGCGGTGGGGCTGCCGGGCGCGACGACGCCGCGGGCGCTGACCTCCGCGGAGGTCGAGGAGCTCGTGGAGCGCTTCGCGACGACCGCCGAGGTGTGCGAGCGGGCGGGCTTCGACGGCGTCCAGGTGCACGCGGCCCACGGCTACCTGGTGGCGCAGTTCCTCTCGCCGCTGTCCAACCTGCGCGACGACGAGTGGGGCGGTGACCCCGAGCGGCGCATGCGCTTCCTGCTCGAGGTGGTGCGCGCCGTGCGTCGTCGGGTCTCGCCCGGCTTCGCCGTGGGCGTGAAGCTGAACTCGGCCGACTTCCAGCGCGGCGGCTTCAGCGAGGAGGAGTCGGCCGGCGTCGTCGAGGCGCTCTCGCGCGAGGGCCTCGACCTGCTGGAGGTCAGCGGCGGCAGCTACGAGTCGCCGGCGATGATGGGCACCGCGGCCGCGTCGACGCGGGCGCGTGAGGCCTACTTCCTCGAGTACGCCGCCACCGTGCGCGAGCGCGCCGGCGGCGTGCCGCTGGCGGTCACCGGGGGCTTCCGCAGCCGGGAGGCCATGGCTGGCGCGGTCGCGGCGGGGGAGTGCGACGTCGTCGGGCTCGGCCGACCCACCGTCACGACCCCCGACGCCGCCGCGCAGGTGCTGGACGGGCGCACCGACCGGCTGGTGGCGCACCGCCTCGCCTCGGGCCTGCCGGGCGTCGCGCGCCGCGTGGTCGACGTTAAGGCGCTCGACGGCGCGATGGACCTCAGCTGGCACACCGACCAGCTCCACCGCCTCGGCGCGGGCCTCGAGCCCGACCTCGACCGCGGCCGCCTCGCCACCGCCGTCGCGATGCTGCGCCGCAACGGCCGGGGTGCCCTGCGCAAGCGCGGCTGAGGCCGTCCGGCAGGATGCCGCCATGGCCATCGACCCCCGCGGCAAGGACCTGAAGGCGTTCCTCGAGGCAGACCCCGAGGCACCCGTCGTGATGCTCAACCTCCTGCGCTTCGCCGACGGCGGCCGCGCACAGTACGACGACTACCTGCGCCACTTCCGCGGCCACGCGGAGTCGCGCGGCGCCGAGGTCCTCTACTTCGGCACCGGCGACACCCCGCTCGTCGCGGAGGCCGGCCAGGAGTGGGACGCCGTGCTGCTGGTGCGCTACCCCACGCGCCGCAGCTTCAGCGAGATGGTGGCCGACCCGGCCTACCAGGAGGGTGCGGCCTTGCGCAGCGGGGCGCTCGTCGAGGCCGTGCTGCAGCCGACGGTGCCCGCCGCCCTCTGACCCCCGGGTGCGCCCGTCGGGGTCGGGTACCGCCCCGGCATGTGGTGGACATCGTGGGACGCCGTCGTGCGGATCGTGCTGGTCGGAGCCGCGGGGTACGCCGCGCTGGTGCTGCTCCTGCGCGTCTCCGGCAAGCGGACCCTGGCCAAGCTGAACGCCTTCGACTTCGTCGTCACGGTCGCGCTGGGCTCGACCCTCGCCACCCTGCTGCTGGACCAGAAGACGTCGTGGACCGACGGCGTCGTCGCGCTCGCCCTCCTCGTGCTGCTGCAGCTGCTCGTCGCGCTGCTGACCACCTGGTGGGAGGCCACCCGGGGCGTCGTCACGGCGCAGCCGACGCTGCTCCTGGCCGACGGCTCGGTGCGTCGAGACGTGCTGCGTCGCAACCGGATCAGCGAGTCCGAGCTGCGGCAGGCCGTGCGGTCGAGCGGGCAGGGCGACCTCGGCTCGCTCGCGGCCGTCGTGCTCGAGACCGACGGCACGATGAGCGTGGTGCCGCTCTCCGCTGCCGGTGACCGGTCAGCCCTGGCCGACCTCGACCAGGCCACCCTCGCGCACCTGCGAGCGGTCACCGACCGCTGACCGGCGCGGCCGCAGGTCCGCGCGCGGCAGCCACCGCACGGCCTCCGCGGTCACGGGGGACGAGCCGTAGACGAGCAGCGCCAGGAACACGCCGTACACGGGGAGGTGGCCGACCATCTCGGTCTGGCCGAAGATCAGCAGCGTGGCGTTGAAGGGGACCATCGCGACCAGCACCGCGACCTGCGGCAGCGCGCAGGAGAGCACGAGCAGGCCGAAGAGCAGCTCGGTGGCGCCGGCCACGGCGACGAAGGTCGCGGGAGCGACGTCGAGGCCCACGAGGGCGAAGACGTCGAGGGCGGGGTAGCGCTCGAGGGTGTCGATCGCCATGGCCGGGTTCGTGAGCTTCTCCGAGAACGCCAGCACGATCAGCGCCGCGCCGACCCCGAGCCGCAGCAGCAGGAGCGCGAGGCGCAGCTGCGCCGGCGTCGCCCGCACCGCACCGTGGGCGTCGGCCGAGGGCGGCAGCACGAGCAGGAACGCTGCGACGGCCGCGAGGTTCGCGCACTCGCCGAGCGCCACCGGTCCCGCGACCACGGCCAGCGCGGGGCCGAGGGCGAGCACGAGCCCGGCGGCGGGTCGCAGCCGGACCCCGGTGACCAGCCAGACGCCGAGGGCGGCCTCCAGCAGCAGCAGGGAGGCGCCCACGACCCCGTCGAGGTGGTCAATGGACGGAGTGAGGAAGGCGCCGGTGGCGGCCAGGGCGAGGAGCGCGACGCCGAGGTGGATGCCGAGCAGGCGGGGGACCCACGGGACGAGCTGCTCCAGCGGCTGCAGCACGCGCAGCTCGGGGCCGCGCACGCGCAGCGCGACGAAGCGCCACGCCACGGTCACGACGACCACCGCGGCGGTCAGCGCCAGCGGCAGGGGCGAGAAGAAGAACGACCAGTCACCCGCCGGTCGCGACTCCACGAACCAGCGCTCGTGCGTCGGGAGGAGGACAGGGGCGAGCAGGGGCATCGGTGCACCGATCTGGGGAGCGGAGGGCGGTCACCCCCACCCTCGGCGATCGCCGCGCGCTGCTGAACCCGCGAAGGTCCCGACCCCGCAGGGCTCAGGTCCCCCGCCGTCCGGGACCTGCGGTGCCACGTTTCGCGAGGTCGGGCGGGTCGGCCACGACGGCGACAGGGGAAGGTCCCGGCAGCAGGTGCCGAGGACCTTCCCCTGTCGGAGGAGCCGTGATGCTCAGATGTCGTAGTAGAGCTCGAACTCGTGCGGGTGCGGACGCAGCTGCACGGGCATGATCTCGTTGGTGCGCTTGTAGTCGATCCACGTCTCGATCAGGTCGGGGGTGAAGACGTTGCCGACGGTGAGGAAGTCGTGGTCGCGCTCGAGGTTGTCGAGCACGGCGCCCAGGGAGGTGGGGACCTGGGCGATGTCGGCCATCTCGTCCGGCGGCAGCTCGTAGATGTCCTTGTCGATCGGGGCGGCCGGCTCGATCTTGTTCTTGATGCCGTCGAGGCCGGCGAGCAGCAGCGCCGAGAAGGCCAGGTAGGGGTTGGCCGACGGGTCGGGGCAGCGGAACTCGATGCGCTTCGCCTTGGGGTTCGACCCGGTGATCGGGATGCGCACGCAGGCGGAGCGGTTGCGCTGGGAGTAGACCAGCGAGATCGGCGCCTCGAAGCCCGGCACCAGGCGGTGGTAGGAGTTCACCGTCGGGTTGGTGAAGGCCAGCAGCGACGGCGCGTGCTTGAGGATGCCGCCGATGTAGTAGCGCGCCATGTCCGAGAGCCCGCCGTAGCCGGTCTCGTCGTAGAACAGCGGCTCGCCGCCGTTCCAGATCGACTGGTGGCAGTGCATGCCGGAGCCGTTGTCACCGAAGATCGGCTTGGGCATGAAGGTCGCGGTCTTGCCGTTGCGCCAGGCGACGTTCTTGACGATGTACTTGAACTTCATGACGTCGTCGGCGGCCTTGAGCAGCTCGTCGAACTTGTAGTTGATCTCGGCCTGGCCCGCGGTGCCGACCTCGTGGTGGGCACGCTCGACCTGCAGGCCGGTCTTCTCCAGCTCGATGACCATCTCGTCGCGCAGCTCGCCGAAGTGGTCGTAGGGGGCCACGGGGAAGTAGCCGCCCTTGTACTTCACCTTGTAGCCGCGGTTGTCGCCCTCGGCGCCGCTGTTCCAGGCGCCGGCCTCGGAGTCGATGTGGTAGAAGCCCGAGTGCGCGTTGGTCTCGAAGCGCACGTTGTCGAAGACGTAGAACTCCGCCTCGGGGGCGAAGTAGGCCTTGTCGCCGATGCCGGTGCTGGCGAGGTAGGCCATCGCCTTGCGGGCGATGTTGCGCGGGTCGCGGGAGTAGGCCTCGCCCGTCAGCGGGTCGTGGATGAAGAAGTTGACGACGAGGGTCTTGGCGACGCGGAAGGGGTCGATGTAGGCCGTGGTCGGGTCCGGGAAGAGCTGCATGTCGGACTCGTGGATGGCCTGGAAGCCGCGGATCGAGGAGCCGTCGAAGCCGAGGCCGTCGTCGAAGACGGACTGGTCGAAGGACGAGACCGGCACCGTGAAGTGCTGCATCACGCCGGGCAGGTCGCAGAAGCGGACGTCGACCATCTCGACGCCCTCGTCCTTGAGGTACTTCAGCAGCTCGTCGCTGTTCGCGAACATTCGTCCTCCTTGGCCGAGCGGGGTGTCGGCGCGCGGGGTGGGGTGGTGGCGCCCGGCGCTGCGCTGCGCCGGACGGGTGCCTGCAACCTAGGCACCGGCAGTTTCCAGACCGTATCCCGTTTGTTTCGTCCGTGTAACAGCAGTCCGGTTCAGCGACCGGTGCCGGCGCGCAGCGCGGCGAGGGTCACCGCGCCGCTGCGGGTGGCCAGGTCGTGCAGGCCGCGACCGTCGGGGCGGAAGACGAGCGGCGGGATGACCAGGAGCACCAGCGCGTGGCGCAGCAGGCTGGGCAGCACCGGCAGCGACGTCAGCGTGCCGTCGGGGGCCTGGCGCACGACCCGCAGCCGGGTGGCGAGCTGGCCGAAGGAGCCGCCGGCGAGCGCGGTGAAGAGCGAGGCCTGGAGCCAGTAGACCGCCATGACGTAGAAGCCGCTCGCCCGGTCGTCGAGGTAGCCGTCGAGGCCCGTCACCGCGATGACGACCAGGACGGCGGCGAGCCAGTCGACCAGCAGTGCACCCGCGCGCCGGGGCCAGGTCGCGGTCTCGAGCTGCCACGGCACCTGCGCCGGGCTCACCGGCCGCGCATGTTCTGGCGCATGCCCTTCATGTTCTGCGGCACGGGGCCCTTGGGCAGCGGCACGGAGGAGCGGTTCGCGTCGAGCGCGCGCAGCCGGCCCAGCACCTCGGTGAGCTGCGGGCCCTTGACGCCCTTGCCGAGCTTCTGGACGTGGCGCACGAGCTTGGGGATCGGCACCTCGCCCTCGCCGCTGCCGGCGACGACCTCGTGCACCGGGGTCTCGGCGACCACGCGCTCGTGCTTGCGGCGCTCGGCGGTCATGAGGGTGCGCAGGCGGTGGTGGTTGCCCTCACCGACGAGCACGATGCCCGGGGGACCCACGACGCGGTGCACGACGTCCTGCTGCTTGGTGAACGCCACGACCGGGTCGACCTTCCACCCGCGCCGCAACGTCTGCAGCGCGGCCGCCGCGGCGCCGCGCTGCCCCTCGATCTGGGCGTACGCCGCGCGCTGGGCCCGGCGGCCGAAGACGACGAGGCCGCCGATGAGCGCGCCGAAGAAGGCGCCCACGACCTGGAAGACCAGGCCGACGACGCCGGAGCCGGGCAGCAGCCAGAAGAGGAACCAGCCGATGAGCCCGCCGAGCAGGGCCGCGCCGAGCACCCACAGCCCGATGCGGGGGTCGGTCCGCTTCGTCATCCGGTAGGTCTGGGCGATCTGCTGGCGGCGGTTCAGGTCGCTGCCGGGCGCGGGGGTCGACATCGGGTGCCTTCTTCTCGGACGGGGCTGCGGAGCGGTGCTGGTCGGGAGGGCAGGCTACGCGGTCGTGGCCGCGCCGCCGACCACGGCCTCGACGCGGTCGGCGACGCCGGAGCGGCCGCCGTCGAGGGTGACGTCCTCGCCGCGGGCGGCCATCGCCTGGGTGTAGAGCCGGCCGGCGCGGTAGGACGAGCGCACGAGCGGGCCCGAGAGCACCCCGGAGAAGCCGATCTGGTCGGCCTCGTCCTTCAGTTCGACGAACTCCTCGGGCTTCACCCACCGCTCGACGGGGTGGTGGCGCACCGAGGGCCGGAGGTACTGCGTGATGGTGATCAGCTCGCAGCCGGCCTCGTGGAGGTCGCGCAGCGCCTGGCTGACCTCCTCGCGGGTCTCGCCCATGCCGAGGATGAGGTTGGACTTCGTCACCAGGCCGAAGTCGCGGGCCTGCGTGATCACGTCGAGCGAGCGCTCGTAGCGGAAGGCGGGGCGGATGCGCTTGAAGATCCGCGGCACGGTCTCGACGTTGTGGGCGAGCACCTCGGGGCGCGACTCGAAGACCTCGCCCAGCAGGTCGGGCTTGCCGTTGAAGTCGGGGATGAGGTTCTCGACGCCGGTGCCGGGGTTGAGCTCGTGGATCGCGCGCACGGTCTCGGCGTAGAGCCAGGCGCCGCCGTCCTCGAGGTCGTCGCGGGCGACGCCGGTGATGGTGGCGTAGCGCAGCCCCATCTGCTGCACCGACTCGGCCACGCGACGCGGCTCGTCGCGGTCGAGGGCCTGCGGCTTGCCGGTGTCGATCTGGCAGAAGTCGCAGCGGCGGGTGCACTGGTCACCACCGATGAGGAAGGTCGCCTCGCGGTCCTCCCAGCACTCGAAGATGTTGGGGCAGCCGGCTTCCTGGCAGACCGTGTGGAGTCCCTCGGACTTCACCAGGCCCTGGAGGTGCTTGTACTCGGGGCCCATCTTGGCCCGGGTCTTGATCCACTCCGGCTTGCGCTCGATCGGGGTCTCCGCGTTGCGCACCTCGAGCCGGAGGAGGCGACGACCGTCAGGGGTCACGTTGGTGGCGCTCACTGTCCTCACTGTACGCCGCGGGGCGGGCGCTCCCAACGCGGTGCGGCGCCGCGACGGGCCGGCTCAGGCCACGTCGGCGCGGCGGAACGCGAGCAGCGACGGCAGCGCCACCAGGACCGCCAGGACGAGGAGGTAGCGCCCGCCCTCGCCAGCGGTGAGGACCTCGGGCCGACCCGCGTCGGTGAAGGTCTGGTAGCCGTCGGCGAGCACCGCGGCCACGCGCACGGCGGGGGTCGCGGTCAGCGCGTCGTCGCTGCCGGTGAGGGTCACGAGGACCACCGGGAGCACGGCCAGCGCGGCGAAGAGGACGCCCAGCGCGGCCACCGTGCTGCGCACGAGCAGCGTCAGGGTGCAGCTGACGACGGCAGCCGCGACGGCCACCAGCGCGGTGCGCCAGCACAGCTGCCACAGTGCGGCCTGGTCGGCGGCCGTCACCGGCAGGTCCCGGGTCGCGGCGACGAGCCGCAGCCCGCCCGCGAACACCCCGAGCAGCGTGGCGGTGGCCGCGAGCGCGCCCACCGCGGCGGCGACCACCTTGGCAGCCCACACGCGCGCCCGGCGCGGCTCGACGAGCAGCTGGTTGGTCATCGACCCGGTGCCCCAGTCGTGGCCGGCGAAGGTGGTGCCGACGAGCAGGACGAGGCCGCAGAGCACCGTCGCGAGGGCGACCCCGTGCTCCGCCGCCACCCGCTCGAGGTCGAGCGCCGGCCGGCCGCCGAACCACTCCGGCTGCGGCAGCACGGCCTCCTCGCAGGCCTCCTGCACGACCTCGGGGTCGCTGAGGTCGACCGCGGGCAGCCCCCACCCGGCCGGGTCGGCGACGCAGTCGCGCAGGACCTGCTGGGTGCCGGGGGCGCGGGTCTCGCGCTCGACGTCGGCGGCGATCCGCTGCTGCTCCTGCGCCGACAGCGGGCGGGTGTCCCACGCCGCGACGGCGCCGATGAGCACGGTCAGCAGCAGCGCGGCGAGGAGGAGCCCCTGCACCGCCCGGCGCCAGCGCAGGCGGGTGAGCTCGACGAGCACGAGACGGGTCACCGCTGCTCCTCCGTCGTGGTCCTGCCCGCTGAGCCCCCGGTCCCCGGCCGGGCCAGGGGTGCCGGGGAGCCCCCGGTGAGGCCGAGGAAGACGCTCTCGAGGTCGACCTGCTCGCGGCGCAGCCCGCGCAGCCACACCCCGCCCTCGCCGAGGGTGCGGGTCAGGGCGGCAGGGTCCGCCACGCCGTCGACCACCACGGTGCCGGGCGGGTCGGCCGCGCGCGCGGCGTACCCGGCGGGGAGCAGCAGGCGCAGGGCCGCCTCGGGGTCGTCGACGAGGACCTCGTGGCGGCCGCCCGCGGCCTCGCTCAGCAGCTCGGCGACCGGGCCGGTCGCGACGACGCGACCGCGGTCGAGGATGGTCACGCCGGTGCAGACCTGCTGCACCTCGGCGAGCACGTGGGAGCTGACCAGGACGGTGACGCCGCGCTCGCCCAGGTCGCGGACGGTGTCGCGCACCGAGCGGATGCCCGCGGGGTCGAGGCCGTTGGTCGGCTCGTCGAGGACGAGCAGGTCGGGGTCGCGCAGCAGCGTCGCGGCGATGGCGAGCCGCTGGCGCATGCCGAGCGAGTAGCCGCGGTAGCGGTCGCGGGCGCGCTCGGTGAGCCCCACGGTCTCGACGGCCGCGTCCACCCGGGAGTCGGCGACGCCCACCGCGCGCGCGAGGAGCAGGAGGTTCTGCCGGCCGGTGAGGCCGGGGGAGAACTTCGGCGACTCCACCACGGCGCCGACGCGGTGCACGACCTGCGGCAGCCGGTCGGGCACGCGCTGGCCGAGCAGCGCCATCGTGCCGCCGGTGGGCCGGGCGAGGCCGAGCAGCATGCGCAGGGTGGTCGTCTTGCCCGACCCGTTGGGGCCGAGGAAGCCGTGCACGCCACCGCGGGGGACGGCCAGGTCGAGGCCGTCGACGGCGATCCGCGGCCCGCGGGTGGTGCGGTAGACCTTGCGCAGCCCCTGCGCCTCGACGGCCAGCTCCCCGGTGTGCACGACGTCCCCCCTCACGCGGCGGGCGAAGGGCGCCGCCGCCCGATGGTGGCAGCCGGGTCAGGGACCGTGGGCGCGGCGCGCCGGGGTGGTCGGCCGGATCAGGCCCCGGGTCGCACGAGCTCGACGCGCGGGCCGCGGCCAGGCTCGGGGCGGGGGTCGTAGTCGGGGGTGCGGTCGTAGGCGTCCCAGGCCAGGAGGCGGTCGAGGTGCTTGCGCACCAGCGGCAGCACCTCGGCGACCGTCACGTCGCGGCCGAGCTCGGCCGACAGCGAGGTGACGCCGGCGTCGCTGATGCCGCAGGGCACGAACCGGTCGTACCACCCGAGGTCGACGTCGCAGTTCAGGCTGAAGCCGTGCATGGCGACGCCCTGGCTGACCCGGATGCCGATGGCGGCGACCTTGCGCTCCGGGCCGCGGTCGTCGGCGCGCAGCCAGACCCCGCTGCGGCCCGGCACCCGCGCGGTGGTGACCCCGAGGTCGCGGCACACCCCGATCAGCGCCTCCTCGAGGCGTCGCACGTAGTCGACGACGTAGACGTGCTCGGGCAGCCGCACCAGGGGGTAGCCGACGAGCTGGCCGGGGCCGTGGAAGGTGATCTTGCCGCCGCGGTCGACGTCGACCACCGCGGCGCCGCCGCTGTCGAGGGGCTTCTCCTCGGGGGTGGTGCGCTTGCCGCACGTGAAGACCGGCGGGTGCTCGAGCAGCAGCACCCGGTCGGGGCCGCCCGCGACGACCTCGGCGTGCAGCCGGCGCTGCAGCTCCCACGCGTCGAGGTAGTCGACCGCGTCGTCGCCGGTGCGGGGCGGGAGGTAGGTCAGGGCCACCGTCCGAGCGTACGCCGCGGGGCCTGTGGAGGAGCACCGGCACCGGGCCGTCGACTCGGGCAGGCTGGGCGGGGTGAGGAACCCCGTGCTCGTCCCGGCCGTCGTCGCCACCGCGCTGCTCGTGGCGCTCGCGGTCGCGGCCGTCGTCGTGACCAGCCGCCCGGTCGAGGGCGGCGCGGCGCCGCTGGCCGTGCGGGCGGCGGGGACGCCCGCCGCCCCGGCCGCCGCCCCCGCCCCGCGGGGCGCCGGGCGCGCGCGGCCCCTGTCGCCCGGTGACCTGCTGCGGGCGTGGGACGCCCGACGCGGCCGCGCGTGGGCAGCCGGCGACCTCCCCGCGCTGCGCGCGCTCTACACCGCGGGCTCGGCCACCGCAGCCGCCGACCTGCGGATGCTGCGGGCCTGGCGGGCGCGAGGGCTGCGGGTCACCGGGTTGCGACCCGAGGTGCTCGAGGTGTCGGTGCTCCACCGCGGCCCGGGCCGGCTCGTGCTGCGCGTGACCGACCGCTGGCCCCGCGCCGTGGCCGCGGGCCGCGGGACCCGGCGACTGCTGCCGGCCGCCCCGGTCGCGACCCGGCGCGTGGAGCTGCACCGGAGCACGGCGGGCGGCAGTGACGCCTCGCGCTGGCAGGTGGTGGAGGTGCGCCCCGCCGGGTGAGCCGGGTCAGGCGAGGCCCGCCGCAACCACGTCGCGCACGTCGCGGTCGCGGAAGGCGTAGCCGTCGCGCACCAGCACCTGCGGTCGCGCGTTGACCGACCCGAGCACCTCCGGCGCGAGCGCTCCTGCGGCGACCCGCAGCAGCGGTGAGGGCACCGGCAGCACCGCGGGCCGGCGTACGGCGCTGGCGAGGGCCGCGGTGAACTCGCGGTTGGTCGGGGTGTCGGGGCAGCACAGGTTGACCGGTCCTGCGACGTCGGAGTCGACGAGGTGGGTCACCGCGCCCACCCAGTCGCGCAGGGAGATCACCGGGAAGTACTGGTGGCCGCCGCCCAGGCGGCCGCCGAGGCCGAGGGAGAACAGCAGCCGCAGCTGCTTGAGCGGCGCGGCCCGGCGGTCGAGCACGGGTGCGGTGCGCAGCACGACGACGCGCGCGCCGGCCTGCGCGGCGGGCTCGGTCGCGGCCTGCCACTCGCGGGTGACGTCGGTGAGGAGCGCGTCGCCGTGGGAGCGGGCGTCCTCGGTGAGCACCTCGTCGCCGTGGTCGCCGTAGAAGGAGATGCCGTTGCCGGCCAGGAAGGCCGGGGGCGTGTCCGCCGCGGCCACCGTCTCGGCCAGGAGCCGGGTCGTGGTCACCCGGCTCTCGCGCAGCTCGCGGCGCCAGCGCGGCGAGTGCGGGTTGCCGGCCGTCGGCGAGCCCGCGAGGTTGACCACCACGTCGGCGGTGCGCACCAGGGTGCGGTCGAGCGTGCCGGCGTAGGGGTCCCACGTCGACTCGCCGCCGCCCTGGGCCGGGCGGCGCACGAGGCGGATGACCTCGTGGCCGCGCCGGCCCAGCTCGTCGACCAGGTGGCTGCCCAGGAAGCCGGACGCGCCGGCGACGACGACCTTCACGGGGGTGTCCTCAGACCTCGAACTGCCCGGACTCCAGGCGCTGCTTCACGTCCTGGAGGAAGCGGCCCGCGTCGGCACCGTCGACCAGGCGGTGGTCGTAGGTCAGCGCGAGGTAGACCATGTGGCGCACCGCGATCGTCTCGCCGAGGTTGGGGTCGTCGATCACGACGGGCCGCTTGACCACGGCACCGGGGCCGAGGATCGCGACCTGCGGCTTGTTGATGATCGGGGTGTCCCACAGCGCGCCGACGCTGCCGAGGTTGGTGATGGTGAAGGTGCCGCCCGACAGCTCGTCGGGGCCGATCTTGTTGGTGCGGGTGCGCTCGGCGACGTCGGCGATCTTCTTCGCCAGGCCGGCGATCGTGAGGTCACCCGCGTCCTTCACCACCGGGGTCAGCAGACCCTTCTCGGTGTCGACCGCGAAGGCGACGTTCTCGCGGTCGTAGTAGGTGATCTCGCCCGCGTCGGTGTCGATCGTCGCGTTGAGCTTGGGGTGCTGCTTGAGCGCGTCGACGGCCGCCTTGGCGAAGAACGGCAGGTAGGAGAGCTTGACGCCCTCGCGCTGCAGGAACTCCGCCTTCTTCGTGTCGCGCAGGCGCGCGACGTTGGTGACGTCGACCTCGACGACCTGCGTCAGCTGCGCGGAGGTCTGCAGCGAGTCGGTCATCCGCTCGGCGATGATCTTGCGGAGGCGGCTGATCTTCTCGGTGGTGCCCCGCAGCGGCGACGGCGTCGACGACTGCGCCGCGCCGCTCGCGCCCGACGAGGCGGGCGCGGAGGCGGCGGGAGCGCCCGAGGCGGCGGGGGCGGCCGGTGCGCTCGCGGCCTGCTTGGCGGCGGCCGCGGCGTCGAGGACGTCCTGCTTGCGGATGCGGCCGCCGACGCCGGAGCCGGTGAGCCCTGCCAGGTCGACCCCGTGCTGCTGCGCGAGCTTGCGCACCAGGGGGGTGACGTAGCCGGCCTCGTCGCCGCTGGCCTGGCGGGGCTGGCCCGACTGGCCGGAGGGGGCCTCGCCCTGGCGCGGCTGCTGCTCCTGCCCGGGCGCGACCTGCTGGGCCGGACCGTCCGCGTCGCCGGCCTGGTCGCGCTGCTCGGACTGGCGCGGGGTCTCCGCCGACGGGGCCTCGGAGGCCTGCGGGGCCGGCTCGTCGGCGGGCTCGGACGGCTGCTCCTGGGAGGCGGGCTGCTGGGCCTCGGTCGGCTGCTCGGGCTGCTGGGGCTCCTCGGCCTGCTGCGGGGCGGCGTCCTGCGAGCCACCCCCGGACGGCTGGCCGGAGCCGATGACCGCGAGCTCGGCGCCGACCTCGACGGTCTCGTCCTCCTCGGCCTTGATCTCCAGGAGGGTGCCGGCGACGGGGGAGGGGATCTCGGTGTCGACCTTGTCGGTGGAGACCTCGAGCAGCGGCTCGTCGACGGCGACCTCGTCGCCCACCTGCTTGAGCCAGCGGGTGACGGTGCCCTCGGTGACGGACTCGCCCAGCGCGGGCAGCGTCACCGCGGTGCCGGAACCGCCGGACCCGCCCGAGCCGCCGGTGCCGCTGCCGCCGGACTGCTGGTCGCCGCCGGCGGGGGAGTCGGGCTTGGCGGACTCCGGGGTCTCGTCGCCGGGCGGCAGGTCGCCGGTCTGCTCGGCGATCTGCTGCTCCTGCTCGGCCTTCTTCTCGGCCTCGCCCTCGTCGCGGGGCTGGGCCTCGGGGGTGGCGGTGTCGTGCTCGCCACCCTCGTCGCCGCCCTGGTCGCCGCCCTGGTCGCCGCCCTGGTCGCCGCCCTGGTCGCCGCCCTGGTCCGCGCCGGCCTCGTCGGACTCGCCGACCAGCGCGAGGACCGCGCCGACCTCGACGGTGTCGTCCTCGTCGGCCTTGATCTCGAGCAGGGTGCCGGCGACGGGGGAGGGGATCTCGGTGTCGACCTTGTCAGTGGAGACCTCGAGCAGCGGCTCGTCGACCGCGACGGTGTCGCCCACCTGCTTCAGCCAACGGGTGACGGTGCCCTCGGTGACGGACTCTCCGAGGGCGGGGAGGGTGACTTCGGTGGCCATGGTGTTCCTTCGCTTCGCGTGCGGGTGGGCTGGGTCGGACCGGGTCAGGCGTGGGCGTGCAGCGGCTTGCCGGCGAGGGCCATGTGGGCCTCGCCGAGCGCCTCGTTCTGGGTGGGGTGGGCGTGCAGCAGCGGGGCGACGTCCTCGGCGTGGGCCTCCCAGCCGTAGATCAGCTGTGCCTCGCCGACGAGCTCGCCGACGCGGTCGCCGACCATGTGGACGCCGACGACGGGGCCGTCGACCTGGCGCACCAGCTTGACGAAGCCCTGGGTCTGCAGGATCTGGCTCTTGCCGTTGCCGCCGAGGTCGTAGGTGACGCTCTCGACGGCGTCCTCCCCGTGCAGGGCCTTCGCGGCCGCCTCGTCGAGGCCGACCGAGGCGACCTCGGGGTGGGAGTAGGTGACGCGGGGGATCGCGGTCTCGTCGACCGGCTGCGGCGCGAGACCGGCGATCTCCTCGGCGACGAAGATGCCCTGCGCGAAGCCGCGGTGCGCCAGCTGCAGCCCCGGCACGATGTCGCCCACCGCCCAGACGCCCTCGACGCCGGTGCGGCAGCGGTCGTCGGCCAGGACGAAGCCGCGCTCGGTGGCGACGCCGACCTCCTCGAGGCCGAGGCCCTCGGTGACCGGACCGCGGCCGACGGCGACGAGCAGCAGGTCGGCCTCGAGCACGTCGCCGCCCTCGACGGTCACGGCGACGCCGGTCTCGGTCGGCTTGACCGACTGGAACGGGGTGCCGGTGCGGAAGGTGATGCCGCGCTTGCGGAAGGCGCGCTGCAGCGCGGCGGAGCAGGCCTCGTCCTCGGCCGCGACCAGGCGGGGCAGGGCCTCGACGATCGTGACCTCGGTGCCGAAGGATCGCCAGACGCTCGCGAACTCGCACCCGATGACGCCACCGCCGAGCACGATCGCCGAGGACGGCACCCGGTCGAGGCGCAGGGCGTGCTCCGAGGTGAGCACCCGCTCGCCGTCGACCTCGAGGCCCGGCAGCGAGCGGGAGCGCGAGCCGGTGGCGAGCACGACGTGGCGCCCGCGCAGCACGGCCTCGCCGCCGGCGGTGAGCGCGACGGTGACCTCGCGCGCGGCGCTCAGGCGGCCGGAGCCCTCGACGACGGTGATGCCGCGGCTCTTCACCAACCCGGTGAGCCCCTTGAAGAGGCGGGCCACGACGCCGTCCTTGTAGGCGTTGACGCCGGCCATGTCGACCCCGTCGAGGGTGGCCTGCACGCCGAAGCGCGAGGCGTCGCGCGCGGCGTCGGCGACCTCGGCGGCGTGCAGCAGCGCCTTGGTCGGGATGCAGCCCACGTGGAGGCAGGTGCCGCCGACGCGGTCCTTCTCGACGAGCGCGACGCGCAGCCCGAGCTGGGCGGCCCGCAGCGCGCAGGCGTAGCCGCCTGAGCCGGCCCCCAGCACCACCACGTCGAAGTCCTGGTCGAGCTGTCCTCCGTCGGCCACGCGCGTCCTCTCGTCTCGCCGCCTGGTGGGCGGGTCCGGTGACCGGGCCATCCTCGCACCCCGGTGGGGGTCCGTCGCACCCGGTCGGGCGCCATCCTGCCAGTCCTCCAGGTGACCCGCCGGTAGCCGTGTCGGGCCTCCGGTCGCGGCGCCAGGCACACTGGTGCCATGGGTCTCTTCGATCGACTGCGGCCGGGCCGGGGCTCGGGGCGCACCCGCATGCGCCGACCGGGCCGCGACGCCGCGCGCACCGGGTCGACGACCGTGCGGGCCTCCGACCGTGCCGACGAGCAGCACCTGCTCGACTTCGTCCGCGGACGACGCGGCGTCGAGGGCTTCGTCGAGCCGCGCACGGCAGTCAGCGACGTGACGCTGCTGCTCGTGGCCCACGACGGCGAGTGGACCCGGCGTCGGGTGCCGTCGGTGGCGTGGGCGCACCGCTTCTGCAACGACCAGCAGGTGCCGTCCTACGACGCGGCGGTCGTCGGCGTGCCGCAGCGCATGCGCGAGTGGAACGCCCGCCAGCGCCACGCCCGGCGCGAGGCCGGCCCGCAGGCCTGACCCCTGGCGTACGCCGGGCCTCAGCCCTCCGCGCGGCGCCGGGCGAGCTCGACCAGGGTCGCCACCGCGACGCCGGTGCCGCCGGGGGTCGTGTGGCCGCTCGGGCCCCCGCTGTGGAAGGAGGGGCCGGCGATGTCGAGGTGGGCCCACGGCAGGCCCGCGGTGAACTCCCGAAGGAAGGCCGCGGCGAAGAGCCCGCCGCCCCAGCGCACCCAGTCGTGCTGGGCGAGGTCGGCGACCTTGCTCGAGCGCACCCGCTCCTGCATCTCCTCGGGGATCGGCATCGGCCACATCGCCTCGCCGACCGCCTCGGAGGCGGCGAGCACCTCGTCGACGACCTCGTCGACGCCCATCACGCCGGTGACCTTGTCGCCGAGCGCGAGCACCATGTGGCCCGTCAGGGTGGCGACGTCGTAGACCACGTCGGGCGCGACCTCGGTCGCGCGCACCAGCGCGTCGGCCAGCACCAGGCGGCCCTCCGCGTCGGTGTTGCTCACCTCGACGGTCGTGCCGCCGTAGATCGAGAGGACGTCGCCGGGGCGCACGGCACGACCGGACACCATGTTCTCGGCGAGCGGGGCGAAGGCGGAGACCTTCACCGGCAGGCCGAGCTCGGCGATCGCGAGGGTGGCGGCCACGACGGCGGCCGCGCCGGCCATGTCGCTCTTCATGTCCTTCATCGAGGAGCCCGGCTTGAGCGTCAGACCACCGGAGTCGAAGGTGATGCCCTTGCCGACGAAGGCGACGTGGGCGGTCGCGCCCTTCGGCGCGTAGACGAGCTCGACCAGCCGCGGGGGCGCGTCGGAGGCGCCGCCGACGCCCAGCAGGCCCCCGCAGCCGAGCTCCGCCAGGTCGGTCTCGTCGAGGACGCGCAGGCTGACCTTCGGTGCGCCGCGCCCCTTGGTCAGTGCGCCGTGCGCCTGGGCGACCGCCTCCGCCATGCGGGGCGGGGTGAGGTCGCCCGGAGGCGTGTTGACCCAGTCGCGGGTGGTCGCGACCGCACGCGCCACGACCTGGGCCTCCGCGAGCGCCGCGGTCGTCGCCTTCGACCGCGCCGCGGGGGAGAGCACGACGACCTCGCTGGGCGTGGCAGCGGTCTGCTCGCCCGACCGGTAGGTGGTGAAGGTGTAGCCGCCGAGGGTGAAGCCCTCCACGGCCGCGCGCACCAGCGTCGCGGAGTCGGCGGGCAGGGCGAGGGCGACCGAGGCGGCGTTGGTGACGGCGCGCGCAGCGGCCCCGGCCCCGCGGCGGACGGCGACCTGGTCGACGGCCGCCGCCTTGCCCAGCCCGACCAGCACGAGCAGCGGCGAGGACAGCGTGCCGGCGGTCGGCACCTTGGTGACCTCGCCCGAGGCGCCCTTGACGCCCAGCGACGTCAGCAGCGGGCGCCACTTGCGCCCCCACGCCTTGGCGACGTCCTCGCCGCCGGGCGCCACCACGGGCCCGTCGGGGCCCTGCACCACCCCCACGACCACGGCGTCGGCCTTCGACTTGGCGGGGCTGGCGGAGCGCACGGCGTAGGTCGTCACCGGGTCACCATAGCCACGGCCGCAGGGCTCCTCGGCTGCGGTAGGTTCGCCGCCATGTCGACCCCGGCCGCCGACCTGCTCACCTCCCCGCTGCACGAGCGCCACCTCGCGCTGGGGGCCAAGCTCGCGGAGTTCGGGGGCTGGTCGATGCCGCTGGAGTACACCGGGGTGGTCGCCGAGCACACCGCCGTGCGCACCGCGGTGGGGCTCTTCGACGTGAGCCACCTCGGCAAGGCGGTGGTGCGCGGGCCGGGCGCGGCGGCGTACTGCGACGCGACGCTGAGCAACGACCTGGGCCGGATCGGGCCCGGTCGGGCGCAGTACACCCTGTGCCTCGACGACGCCACCGGCGGCGTGGTCGACGACCTCATCGCCTACCTCCGCTCCGACGACGAGGTCCTGCTCGTGCCCAACGCCGCCAACACCGCCGAGGTGGTGCGACGGCTGCAGGCCACTGCGCCCGACGGCGTGGAGGTCGTCGACCAGCACCGTGACCACGCGGTGCTCGCGCTCCAGGGCAGGTACGCCGACGAGGTGCTCGGCGCGGTCGGCCTCCCGGTCGAGCACGACTACATGTCCTTCGCCGAGGTCGAGCACGACGGCGCGCCCGTGGTGGTCTGCCGGACGGGCTACACCGGTGAGCGGGGCTACGAGCTGGTCGTGCCGGCCGCGGCCGCGGGGTCGCTGTGGGACGCCCTCGTGGCTGCGGGCGAGCCGCACGGGCTGGTGCCGGCCGGCCTCGGTGCCCGCGACACGCTGCGCACCGAGATGGGCTACCCGCTGCACGGGCAGGACATCTCGCTCGGCGTGACGCCCGTGCAGGCCCGGCTCGGCTGGGCGGTCGGCTGGCGCAAGGAGGCCTTCTGGGGTCGCGACGTGCTGCTGGCGGAGAAGGAGGCCGGCCCGACCCGGCTGCTGCGGGGGCTGAAGGCCGTCGGTCGCGGGATCCCGCGACCCGGCATGGCCGTGCACCTGCCCGGTGTCGACGAGCCCGTCGCCACCGTCACCTCCGGCACCTTCTCGCCGACGCTGCGCACCGGCGTCGGCCTGGCGCTGCTGCCGGTCGTCGTGGGCGAGGGCGACCAGGTCGAGCTCGACGTGCGCGGTCGCCGCGAGGTCTTCGACGTCGTCAAGCCGCCCTTCGTCGAGCCCTCCGTCCGCTGACCCCGCAGCGCGTGACCCCTCGGCGGGTGCGCAGCGCGCGACCCCTCGGCGGGGGCTAGGGGAGGGCCAGCACCGTCGCGACGAGGGCGCCGGTGGTGCCGACCTCGACGACCGCGCCGTGCACGTCGCCGGTGAGGCCCCCGAGCCGGCGCACGCAGTGGCGGGCCAGCAGCAGGGCGGGCACCACGCCCAGCAGGCCGGCGAGCAGGGCCGCTCCGTGCTCGCCGCCGCCGCCGGAGACGGCCCCCAGCACCACGCAGGCGAGCACGGAGGTCACGACCGCGACGGCCAGCCCGGCGGGGCGCAACGACCCGGCGACGGTGGCACCGAGACCGTCGGGTCGCGCGGCAGGGAAGGCCGGCAGGCAGGCGAGGGCCAGCGCCAGGCGACCCGTGACGAGGGCGACCACCAGGCTCGCGCCGCCGACGCCGACCGACAGTGCGCTCGCCAGCGCGGCCACCTGCACCAGTAGCACCAGCACGAGGGTGGCGACGCCGAAGGGGCCGACGTCGGAGGCGCGCATCACCTCGAGCGCGCCCGGCGCCGGGCGGCCCGAGCCGAGGCCGTCGGCGGTGTCGGCGAGGCCGTCGAGGTGCATCGCCCGCGTCAGCAGGGCGAGGGCGCCGACCGCGAGGCAGGCGAGCAGCAGCGGCGAGCCCTCGGCGCGTCCGGCGGCGAGGCCGAGCGGGGCCGCGACGACCGCCGCGAGGAGCAGGCCCACGGCCGGGGCGAGGGCCATGGCCCACCCGGCCACGCGCCGGTCGACGCGCCGCGGTGCCGCCACCGGGACGGCGGTGAGCGTGCCGAGCGTGAGGCGCGCGGCGTCCGGCAGCAACGAGGCGAGGCGGCTCACAGCCTCACCACCCTGCCTGCCACGCACCAGCGCACGTCCTCGGACTCTGCGGCGAGTGCCGCGTTGAGCCGGCCCACCTCGTCGCGCCAGCGGCGCAGCGCAGCGGTCGCGGGCACGAGGCCCTGGCCGACCTCGTTGGAGACCGCGACCACGCGCCGGCCGGTCGCGCACCACGCCGCGACCAGCGCCGCGCACTCCGCGGCCACCGCGTCGCCCGCGCCGGCGGCCCACGCGTCGTCGTCCCAGGCGTCGTGGGCGTCGAAGACCCGGGTCAGCCACAGCGTCAGGCAGTCGACGAGCAGCGGGCCGCCGTCGGCCTGCAGCAGGGGGACCAGGTCGGTGGTCTCGAGCGTGGTCCACCTGGCCGGGCGCTGCGCGCGGTGCCGCGCCACGCGCTCGACCCACTCCGGGTCGTCACCGGGCGGGTAGGACGTGGCGACGTAGGTGACGTCGTCGGCGCTGGTCAGCAGTCGCTCGGCCTCCCGCGACTTGCCCGAGCGGGCCCCGCCGAGCACCAGGGTGCGGCCGGTCGACGGCGGCACCACGGGGCCCGGCTCACCCTGGCCGTGGGGGCCGACGGTCACGACGGTGCCGTCGTCGACCACCCGCGCGCCGCAGTCGCGCAGCCGGCGCGCGAGCTCGGGGGTGGGCGGGTTGTGGTGCGACAGGTGCACGGCGAGCACGTCGGTGCCGGGGACGACGGCGCCGACCGCCCGCAGCCGGCGCAGCTGCTCGGCGAAGCCCACCAGCCCGAGGTGGCCCTCGCCGGCGAGGTCGGCTCGGTCGCCGAAGGTCTCCTCCAGCGCCACCACGTCGTACGCCGCACCCTCCGCCGCCGCGACCGTCGCCGCGGGCAGCGCGCCGGTGTCGGTGGCCCACAGCAGGCGGCCGCCGTCGGGGGTGGCGACGTCGTAGAGCACGGCGTCGGGGGCGTCGCCGTCGCCGAGACCGGTGCGGTGAGCGGCCTCGAGCACCCGCACGGTGCACCCGGCGACCTCGTGCACCTCGCCCGGACGCACGGGCACCCAGGTGACGGGGGCGTCGGGGGAGAGCCAGGGACGGGCCGCCGCGACCGCGTCGGGCGGGCCGAGGACGACGAGGGGAGCGTCGCCCACCCAGTCGCGGAACATCAGCGTGGCGGGGCTGCAGTGGTCGGCGTGCTGGTGGGTCCACAGCACGGCGCGCACGCCCGCCAGCGAGGTGCCGCACCGCTCGGCGGCGGCGGGGGTCGCCGGGCCGCAGTCGAGCAGCAGCACGTCGTCGAGGAGCGCCGAGGTCTGGGTGCGCCAGCGCCCGGCCGCCCGCTCGGCACCGCAGGAGGCGCACCGGCAGAAGGCGTTCGGCCAGCCATCGGCCGCGCCCGTGCCGAGCAGCCGCAGCCTCACGGCACGCGCTCGGGTGCGCGCTCGAAGACCGGCGCGGCCTCGAAGGCCGCGAGGCGCGAGGCGCGGCGCAGTGCGCGCAGCAGCGGACGCCCGACCAGCAGCAGGACCACGAGGCTCGACAGGCCGCGGCCGAGGTCCCACAGCAGCGAGGTCGCGAGGTAGTAGCGGGCGTAGGACGCCACGTTGGCCGCGGCGCCGGCGCCGGCCTCGAAGCTCAGGCCGTCGCCGTACTGCGCGAAGGGCCAGAACCACAGGTTCATCAGCGCGCCGTAGGCCAGCCCGGTGACCAGCCCGAGGCCGGCGAGGAGCGTCACCTCGGTGCGCCCGCGGGCGGCCCGCGGCAGGCAGCCGCCGAGGAAGCCGACCCAGCCCGCGGCGATCATCTGGAAGGGCAGCCAGGGGCCGACGCCGCCGGTGATGAGGGCCCCGACGAGGAGCGTGAGGCAGCCCAGCACGAAGCCGAAGCCGCGCCCGAAGACCCGCCCGCCGAGCAGGATCACGGCGAAGCTCGGCTCCAGGCCGGCCGCGCCCGGTGAGAGCGCGCGCAGCGCGCCGCCGACCGAGGCGAGCATCCCGAGCAGCGCCACCGCCTTGGCGTCGAGCCCGCCGGCGTCGACCTCCGCGAGGACGACCGCGACCAGCAGCGGCAGCACCGCGACGAAGAGCCAGGGCGCGTCGCTCGCGTGGGAGGCGCCCTCGCCCGCGCCGCCCGTGTCGAGCACGAAGGGCCAGCCGAAGGCCGCCAGGGAGACCAGCGAGGCCACGAGCAGCGTGAGCGCGGCGCCCCACCGCAGGCGCACGACCCGGGGAGCGGCTGCCGCCTCGGGGCGGGCCCCGGTGGCGGCGGTGCTCACGACACCTCCAGCGTCTGCAGGGCGTCGGCCACGTCGTCGGCGGTGAGCCACGCCTGCGGCGCCATCACCTTCGAGACCTGCGGGGCGAACGCGGGGGAGGCGACGACGACGTCGGGCGCCGGGCCGTCGGCCACGACCTCGCCGTCGGCGAGGACGACGACGCGGGAGGCGACGGCGGCGACCAGCTCGACGTCGTGGGTGGCCAGGACGACGCCGTGGCCGGTGGCCGCGAGGTCGCGCAACCGGGCCACGAGCCGCCGCTTCGCGACGTAGTCGAGGCCGCGGGTCGGCTCGTCGAGCAGCAGCAGCCGCGGTCCGGCGGCCATCACGACGGCGAGCACGAGCGAGAGCTTCTGCCCCTCCGAGAGGTCGCGGGGGTGGTGGTCGTCCGCGATGCCGGGGGCGAGGTCGTCGAGCAGCCCTCGGGTGGTGCCGGGTGCGGCGTGGGCGTCGCGGTCGGCGGCGCGGCACTCCTCGGCCACCGAGGCGGCGTAGAGCAGGTCGCTCGGCACCTGCGGGACCAGGCCCGCAGAGGCGGCGTCGAGCAGGCCGGCGCGCGTGCGCTGCAGCCCGGCGAGGGTGCGCAGCAGCGTCGACTTGCCGGCGCCGTTGCGGCCCATGACGGCCACCACCTCGCCCTCGAAGACGTCGAGGTCGACGTCGTCGAGCACCGTGCGCCGGCCGTAGCCGCTGACCAGGCCGCGGGTGCGGACCACCGCGGCGCCGCAGGTGGTCGCGAGGTGCGGCGGTGGGTCGACGTCGGCGAGGCGGACGCGCAGGTCGACCGAGCGGCGCCGGGCGTCGCGCACGGTGAGGGGGAGCGGGTCCCAGCCCGCGGCGCGGCCCAGCTCCACCACCGGCGGCGCCACGGGGGTGGTGGCCAGCACGTCCTCGGGGAGGCCGTGCACCAGGGGGCCGTCGCCGGGCAGCCACACCACGCGGTCGCTGAACTGCACCACCCGCTCGAGGCGGTGCTCGGCGAGCACGACGGTGAGGCCGAGGTCGTGCACGAGGCGCTGGAGGCTGGCCAGCACGTCCTCGGCCGCCACCGGGTCGAGCGCGGAGGTGGGCTCGTCGAGCACGAGCACCCGCGGGTGGGTGGTGAGGACGGAGCCGATGGCCACGCGCTGCTGCTGCCCGCCCGAGAGGTGGGCGAGCGGGCGGCCGCGCAGGTCGGCGAGGCCGAGCAGGTCGAGCGTCTCCTCGACGCGCTTGCGCATGGTGGCGGGCGGCAGCCCGAGCGACTCCATGCCGTAGGCCAGCTCGTCCTCGACGTTGTCGGTCACGAAGCCGGCGAGCGGGTCCTGCCCGACGAAGCCGACGACGTCGGCGAGGTCGCGCGGGCGGTGGGTCGCGGTGTCGCGCCCGGCGACGGTGACCCGGCCCCGCAGGGTGCCGCCGGTGAAGTGCGGCACGAGGCCGTTGAGGGTGCGCAGCAGCGTCGACTTGCCGCTGCCGGTGGTGCCGACCACGAGGACCATCTCGCCCTCGGGCACGTGCAGGTCGACGTCGCGCAGCACCGGCGCGTCGGCGCCGTCGTAGGTCACCGAGACCTGCTCGAGGCGGATCACGCGGCCGCTCCCGCGGTCTGGGCGCGCGGGGTCAGCGGCGGGGCGGCGGCCTCCGGCGGCGGCGGGGCGAGCACGGCCGGCAGCGCGGCGACCAGGATGCCGGCGAGGGCGACGAGCGGCACGGGTGGCAGCGCGGTGGGGGAGGCTAGCGTGAGCAGCTCGGGGCTCGTGGCGCCGGTCCAGAAGACCGCGCCGGCGGCGACCAGGCCGCACGCCACGACCAGCAGCTCGGGCAGGGCCCACGGGTCCGGGCGGTAGCGCGAGCGGCCCGAGCGTCGTCCCCCGAGCCACAGCCCGGCCACCGCGAGCGCGCTGCCGCCCAGCAGCAGGGGTGCGCCGTACCCGTGGGCGGTCAGCAGGCCGTAGACGCCGGCGAGCAGGCCGATCGAGCCGCCGAGCACCAGCGCGCTGGTCGCGCGGCGCGCGCGGACGCTCTCGCCGGTGGTGCGGCCGTAGCCGCGGGAGTCCATCGCGGCGGCCAGGTCGACCGAGCGCTCGAGCGCCCCCTCGAGCACCGGCATCGCGAGGCGCCCGAAGCGGCGCACCCGCTCGGCCAGGCCGGCAGGGCCGCGGCGCACCGGCGCCCCACGCATGCGGCCCGCGGTGCGCACCCGCGCCGCGTCGGTGGCCAGCTGCGGGGCGAAGGTGAGCGCGATGACGCAGGCGATGCCGACCTCGTAGAGCGCCGCCGGCACCGAGCGCAGCAGCCGCCGCGCGCTGCCGAGGGCGTTGGCCGCGCCGATGCAGCAGAAGATCGTCGCCAGCTGCAGGCCGTGCCACAGCGCCGCGAGCACCGCCTCGAGCGTGACGACGCCGCCGATCTTGAGGCCGGTGCCGGCGGGCAGCGGCAGCTGCGGCAGCGTGAACAGCACCGTCAGCCCCTGGGTGCGGGTCGACAGCAGCGCCTGGAAGACGACGTGCAGCGCGATGACGAGGAGGGCGAGGCGGAAGAACAGGGCGTACGACGCGGCCCACGGCGTGTCGGCGCGGCGTGCGGAGAAGACGAAGAAGGTGACGGCCGCGATCGTCAGCAGCACGACCGGGTTGGCGGTGCGGCTGGCGGCCGCCACCAGCGCGATCGCCCACAGCCACCACGCCCCCGGGTGCAGCACCCGGGGGTGGGTGGGGCGGTGGTGGGCGCGCACGCGCGTGGCCTCGTCGGGTGCCTCCGGCGTCAGCCCCGACGGTCGGCGGTGCGGCGGCGCGCGAGCACGATGCCGCCGATGACGAGCGTGAGGACGACGGCGGGCAGCAGGAGGTAGAGCCACGCGTCGGAGGGCGCCTCGTCGGCCGACTCGAGCGACTGGTCGCCCGGGAACTCCTCGGTCGGCAGGGCGTCGCCCTGGTCGAGCCCGGCGATCGCGAAGTCGACGGTCTCCTCGCCGTCGGCCGGGGTCGCGGTGTCGACGACGCCGCCGCAGCCGCTGGCGGGGTAGCCACCGACGGCGCAGAGCAGGCCGCCGTCGTCGGTGCGGGTCTCGGCGACGGCCGAGACCGCCTGGAGGGCGTTGGCCGACTCCGGCACGACGGCGCAGGCGGCGCTCGGCTCGGGCACGACCGCGCCCTCGCTGTCGGCCTCGACGCCGTAGTCGAGGACCACGGCCACCCGCTTCTCGCCCTCGGCGGCGGTCTCCTCGGCGCAGACGGCGTCGAAGGTGACGGTCTCGAGGTCGGCGCGGGGCAGGTTGGGCGCGGTGAAGTCGGCGGGGGCGGCGTAGCGCAGCGCCTCGACGGCGCCGTCCTCCGGCACGAAGTCGGCCAGGCCCACCTCGGAGGTGACGTACTCGCCGCCCTCGACGTGGAAGTAGCCCCAGTAGCGGTAGATCTGGGCCTCGCCGTCGGCCTGGGCCGGGGCGAGCGAGCCGGTGACGGCGACCAGGGCCGCGACGGCGGCGGTCGCGACCGCGGCGGTGACGCGGCGCAGGGGACGGGCGGTCCGGGGGGTGCGGGTGGTCATGGGAGACCTTTCCGGGCACGCACGGCGATCCGTCCTGGTGACCTGGGCGGAACGCTCCGTGCCGTAGTCCTCGACGGTGGTGGGGAGCTCACGTCGCCCGTCCGGTGCTCCGGCTCACCGCCGCGCCGGAGCGCGGCGGCTCACGGTTGCGGGTCAGCGCCGGACTCGCACCGGCTTCCCCGTCCGGGTCGCGCTCGGCAGTCTAGGGTCTCGACGCCGTGGTCACCACGCACCCAGCGGGTGAGCCGGCCCACTACCATCGGCGCATGGTTGACCTGCCCGAGCAGCCGCCCACCTTCCGTCCCGCCACCCCGGCCGAGCGGCCCTGGTGGTGGCGCCTCGAGGACGCCTCCGGCCAGGAGGTCGCGGTCGAGGGCGAGCTCGGCACCGCCCGCTTCCCCAGCCAGGGCGACGCCGAGTCGTGGGTGGGCGAGGTCTTCGCCGACCTCGCCGCCGAGGGCGTCGACGCCGTCACGCTCTTCGAGCTCGAGCGCCAGGTCTACGGCCCGATGAGCCTGCACCCCTGATGCAGACCTACCTCGACCTCGTCCGCCGGGTCCTCGACGAGGGCGTCGCGAAGGGTGACCGCACCGGCACCGGCACGCTGAGCGTCTTCGGCCACCAGATGCGCTTCGACCTGACCGCGGGCTTCCCGCTCGTGACGACGAAGAAGGTCCACACCCGCAGCGTCTTCGGCGAGCTGCTGTGGTTCCTGCGCGGCGACACCAACGTCCGGTGGCTGCAGGAGCGCGGCATCACCATCTGGGACGAGTGGGCCGACGACGAGGGCGACCTCGGGCCCGTCTACGGCTCGCAGTGGCGCTCGTGGCCGACCCCCGACGGGCACCACGTCGACCAGCTCGCGCAGGTGGTGGAGCAGATCCGGCGCGACCCCGACAGCCGGCGCCACGTCGTCACCGCCTGGAACGTCGCGGAGATCGACAAGATGGCGCTGGCGCCGTGCCACGCGCTGTTCCAGTTCTACGTCGCGCCCGACCCGGCGGGCGGCCCGTCGCGGCTGAGCTGCCAGCTCTACCAGCGCAGCGCCGACGTCTTCCTCGGGGTGCCGTTCAACATCGCGTCCTACGCCCTGCTGACGCACATGGTCGCGCAGGTGACGGGCCTCGCGGTCGGCGACTTCGTGCACACGCTCGGCGACGCCCACCTCTACGCCAACCACCTCGACCAGGCGCGGCTGCAGCTGACCCGCGAGCCGCGGCCGCTGCCGCGCCTCGTGCTCGACCCGGGGGTCGACCGCCTCGACGCCTTCGAGCTCGAGCACATCCGGGTCGAGGGCTACGACCCGCACCCGGTCATCAAGGCCCCGATCGCCGTATGACCCCCACCTCGTGACACCCGGGGGCACGCGGGTCACCCTCGTCGCGGCGGTGGCGCGCAACGGTGTCATCGGCGACACCCGTCCGGGGCACCCCGACATCCCGTGGCGGCTGCCGGGCGAGCAGGCGCAGTTCAAGGAGCTGACCCTGGGCCACGTGCTCCTCATGGGGCGCGCGACCTTCGAGACGATCGGCCGCCCGCTGCCCGGGCGGACCACCGTCGTGCTCACCCGGGACCGCGACTGGCGCGCGCCCGAGGGCGTGCTGGTCGCGCACACGCTCGAGGAGGCGCTGGCGCTGGCCGACGGCCTCCCCGGCGAGGTCATGGTCGTCGGGGGCGCCCAGGTGTACGCCGCGGCGATGGCGGTCGCCGACGCGCAGGTGCTGACCGAGGTGCCGCTCGAGCCCGACGGCGACGTGCGCTACCCCGACGTGCCCGCGGGGGAGTGGGTCGAGGTGGCCCGCGAGCGCTTCGAGCACTGGGAGCGCGTGCGGCTCGAGCGCCGCTGACGCGCTCCGGACCCGCCGTCGACACCCCCTGCCGCGGCGTGGCGCGCCGCGCACCCGGTGCGGTCGAGCGCGCACGTGGCGATAGCGTGGGGCCCATGACCGCTGCTGCGCGCGAGGCCCTGCCGGGTGCTCCCGAGGCCCCCTTCGGCCACGTCCTCACGGCCATGGTGACGGTCTTCGACGACGACGGCGCGGTCGACCTCGACGCCACCGCCCGGGTCGCGGCGTACCTCGTCGACCACGGCCACGACGGCGTCGTGGTCTCGGGCACGACGGGTGAGTCGCCGACGACCAGCGTCGCCGAGGACGGCGAGGTGCTGCGTGCGGTGAAGGCCGCGGTGGGCGACCGCGCCAGCGTCGTGGCCGGCGTCGGGACCAACACGACCGCGCACTCGGTCGAGCTGGCCGAGCAGGCCGCGGCCGCGGGTGCCGACGGCATGCTGCTGGTCACTCCTTACTACAACAAGCCGTCGCAGGCCGGTGTGCTCCACCACTTCCGCTCCGTCGTCGAGGCCGCGCCCGACGTGCCGGTCATGCTCTACGACGTCCCGGGGCGCACGGGCACGACCATCGCGCTGCCGACCTTCGAGGCGGCCGCCGCGTGGGACTCCGTCGTCGCGGTGAAGGACGCCGTCGGCGACTTCGCGCGCGGCGTGCGGCTGCGCGAGCTGGGCTACGCCGTCTACTCCGGTGACGACGTCGCCAACCTCGGCTGGCTGGCGCACGGCGCGGCCGGCTTCGTCTCGGTCGCCGGCCACGCCGCCGGCGACGACCTGCGCGCGATGGCGCGCGACTTCTGGGCCGGCGACCACGCCGCCGCCCTCGCGACCTTCACGCGGCTGCTCCCCGCGATCGACGCCGTCATGGGCGTCGCCAACTACGGAGCGACCACCGCCAAGGCAGCCCTGCAGCTGCTCGGCGTCACCGACAACCGGGTCGTGCGCGCGCCGCTCGTCCCCCTCGACGACGACGAGGTCGCCGCGCTGCGGGCCGGCCTGGCGGCGTCGGGGCTGATCCCGCAGGAGTGACATGAGCCATCCGCACCCCGAGCTGTCCGCGCCGGACGCACTCGCCGAGGGGGGCCTGCGGATCATCCCGCTGGGCGGCCTGGGCGAGGTCGGCCGCAACATGACGGCCTTCGAGCACGACGGACGGCTGCTGCTCGTCGACTGCGGAGTGCTCTTCCCCGAGGAGGACCACCCCGGGGTCGACCTGATCCTCCCTGACTTCAGCGCCATCCGCGACCGCCTCGACGCGGTCGAGGCGCTCGTGCTGACCCACGGCCACGAGGACCACATCGGGGCCACGCCGTTCCTGCTGCGCGAGCGCGGCGACATCCCGCTGGTCGGCTCCGAGCTCACGCTGGCGCTGCTGGGCGGCAAGCTGCGCGAGCACCGGCTGCGCGAGACGGTGCACCACGTCGTGGCGGCCGGTGACCGGGTCTCCTTCGGTCCCTTCGACCTCGAGTTCGTGGCGGTCAACCACTCCATCCCCGACGCGCTGGCAGTCGCGATCCGCACCCGCGCCGGCCTGGTGCTGCACACGGGCGACTTCAAGATGGACCAGCTGCCGCTCGACGGCCGCATCACCGACCTGCGCGCCTTCGCCCGGCTGGGGGAGGAGGGCGTCGACCTCTTCATGACCGACTCCACCAACGCGGAGATGCCGGGCTTCACCACGGCGGAGAAGACCATTGCGCCGGTCCTCGACTCGGTCTTCCACGCCAGCGAGCAGCGCATCATCGTGGCCTGCTTCGCCTCCCACGTGCACCGCGTGCAGCAAGTGCTGGACGCCGCGGCGGCCCACGGCCGGAAGTGTGCCTACGTCGGCCGCTCCATGGTGCGCAACATGGCGGTCGCGCGAGACCTGGGCTACCTCACGGTGCCTCCCGGCGTGCTGGTCGACGCCAAGGAGCTCGCCGAGCTGCCGCCCGAGGAGCAGGTGCTCATCTCGACGGGGTCGCAGGGCGAGCCGCTCTCGGCGCTGTCGCGCATCGCCCAGCGCAACCACCACTTCGTCCACATCGAGGAGGGCGACACCGTCATCCTCGCCAGCTCGCTGATCCCCGGCAACGAGAACGCCGTCTACCGGGTGATCAACGGGTTGTCGCGGTGGGGCGCGCGCGTGGTGCACAAGGCCAACGCCAACGTGCACGTCTCCGGCCACGCCAGTGCCGGTGAGCTGCTCTACTGCTACAACATCGTGCGCCCGCGCAACGTCTTGCCGATCCACGGCGAGGTCCGCCACATGATCGCCAACGCCGAGCTCGCGGTCGCCACGGGCGTGCCGCGCGAGCGCGTGGTGATGGCCGAGGACGGCGTCGTCGTCGACCTCGTCGACGGCGTGGCCCGCATCGCCGGCAAGGTCGAGTGCGGCTACGTCTTCGTCGACGGCGCGTCGGTCGGCGACATCACCGAGTCCTCGCTCAAGGACCGCCGCATCCTCGGCGAGGAGGGCTTCATCTCCGTCATCGTGGTGGTCGACTCCAACACCGGCTCGGTCGTCAGCGGTCCGGAGATCCACGCCCGTGGCTTCGCAGAGGACGACGCCACCTTCGACGAGGTGCGCCCCGAGATCGTCGCCGCCCTCGACCGCCTGGTGGCCGAGGGCGTCACCGACACCCACCAGCTGCAGCAGGGCGTGCGCCGCGTCGTCGGTCGCTGGGTCTCCAAGGCCCACCGCCGGCGCCCCATGATCATCCCGGTGGTCGTCGAGGCCTGAGGGGTCCTCGCCAGACGGGGTCCCTGACCGGCCGGGGGTGCCGTCACTCGTCAGCCGGAGTCCCGGCCGACATGTGTCGGGACGGGCTGACGGGTCGGGTGCCGGTGGCGTCGGAGTCACCGGCTGACCGGTGACTCCTGCACTTGTGGGCCGAGAACTCGGGGCACAAGTGCAGGACCTGGGCCACAAGTGCGGTGTGGGTGACCTGCCGCCCGGGCCCATCGCCGTACGTCGAGTGGTCGCGGCGGGCTGTCGGAGTCACCGGCTGACCGGGGACTCCTGCACTTGTGGGCCGAGAACTCGGGGCACAAGTGCAGGACCTGGGCCACAAGTGCGGCGTGGGTGACCTGCCGCCCGGGCCCATCGCCGTACGTCGAGTGGTCGCGGCGGGCTGTCGGAGTCACCGGCTGACCGGGGACTCCTGCACTTGTGGGCCGAGAACTCGGGGCACAGGTGCAGGACCTGGGCCACAAGTGCAGGACCTGGGCCACAAGTGCAGGACTTGGGCCCCACGTGCAGTGTGGGTGACCTGACGCCCGGCCCGACCGGCGTACGACGGGTGGTCGCGGCCGGGTGGTGACGCGGCGAGGCCCCGCCGGGACGGCATCCCGACGGGGCCTCACGTGGTGCGGTGGTGCTGGGTCGAGCTGGGTGGTGCGGGTGGCTCAGCCCTGACGGCCCGGGCGACCCTTGCCCGGACCGCCGGCGCCCTTGCCGACGACCTTGCAGACGGTCATGGTGACGTCGTCGACGTACCAGCCGTCGAGGCCGCCGCAGCCGTCACGGCCCATGTCGAAGCGGACCTGCACGGTGTCGCCGGGGGCGACGCCGGCCGCGGTCAGGTCGACCACCGAGGTGCCCCAGGTGCCGGTCAGCTCGCCGCCGTCGGTGCCGGTGAAGCCCGGCTCACCTGCCAGCGGGTTGGTGTTGCCGGCCGCGGCGCTCGTGAGCGTGGCGGGCGGGTTGAAGGTGTACGCCTCCGCCGGGACGACGGCGAAGTCGCCGCCGTTGACGCTGATCTTCACGTTGCCGCCGTCGTAGCCGGTCTCCGTCGCCACGTAGTGGTCGAAGGAGAGCCGCGGCGACTGCGCGCCGCGGTCCGAGCGGATGCGGACCTCCGGACCGGTCAGCGTCGTGACGCCGGACAGGTCGGCCGTGTCGCCGGTGCACTGGCCCAGGTCGCTCGGGTCGGGGCCGAAGGCCGCCGTGCCCTCACGGCCGCCGGGCAGCGACCCGTCGGCCTGCCACTGCACGGGAGCCAGGTCGCCCTCGTAGCCGAAGACCAGCTCGTTCGCGACGGTCCAGCCTGCGAGGCCGTCCTCGAAGTCCTCGGACCAGAAGTCCTGGGTCTTCGTGCCGGGGCCGCAGGGGGCGCCGGTGCCGGGCTGCAGCAGCGGCTCGAAGCCGCACTGCACGGGCTCCTCGCGGAGCTCGACGGCCGCAGCCATGGCCTCGACCTGTGCGCAGTCGTCGGCCGTCAGGGTGCCGCCCTTGCCCGGGTCGCCCTCGGTGACGGTCAGCTTGTTCAGGGCCTGGCCGGTGAGGTCGGCGCACGAGGCGGCGAGGGCGTCGGCGTGGTCGGTGAAGTCCGACGCCGGCGTCTGGTACTCGGTCATCGCGCGGTAGTAGACGTGGGCCGCCTTCTCCAGGCCGATGCCGCGGACGGTCGTGCCGTTGTAGGTGCCGCCGTCGACGAGGAGCGCGTAGCCGTGGTTCGGCACGCCGGAGTTGCTGTGCACGCCGCCGTTGTCGTCGGTGGAGCACTTGTACTCCGCGTCCGAGACCTTGCCCGGGTCGCCGTAGCAGGTGGGCGACCACATGTCGCGGATGGCGCCGCCGAAGGCGTCGGACTTCTCGCCGACGAGCCAGCGGTAGGAGTCGACGCGGTCGCCGCCGGCGTCCTTCATCGTCACGTTGACCGTCTCGCCCTGCGCGAGCGCGGTGCGGATCGACTCGCGGTCCGTCAGGCCGATGGAGACGGTCGACACGAGGCTGGGGTCGTCACCCGACATGCCGATCGGCGCGTCGTCGCGGTTTCCGATGATCAGCGCCGCGGCGCCCTCGGCGGTCGCGACCTCGGCCTTCTGCGTGAAGGGGCACAGGCCGCGGTCGACGAGGACGACCTTGCCGGTCACGTCCTGGTCGTAGGGGGAGCAGCCGTCGAGGGCGGTGCCGCCCTCCTCGACCGCGTCGGTCGGGGCGACCACGTCACCGGTGATCCCGGTGCCGTCGAGCTGCTCGCCGAAGGAGGCGCCGCCGGTGAGGCAGTCCTTCGCGATCGACGACGGCGCGTTGATGGTCAGCAGCGGCAGCGCGGGGGAGTGGCTCGAGCACAGGCCCACCGGGCGGACGGCGGTCAGGTCGCCCTCGCCCTCGTCCTGGCGGCCGTTGATCAGGTCGACCGTCTCGCCCCAGATGTCGGAGTAGGCCTCGTTGAGCGCACCCGGCTGCCACTGGTAGATCAGGCCGTGGGTGTACTCGGTGTAGGCGTGGCCCCACTCGTGCGCCACCACGTCGTCGGAGGTGACGCCGTTGCAGTAGTTGGTGGTCGCGCCGTTCCAGTTGGCGTTCGGGCAGTTGATGCGCGGGTCGTTGTTGACCGTCTTCATCGTCGCGCCGGCGCCGTCGTAGGAGTCGCGGCCGAAGACGCTGGCGAAGAACCAGTACGACTCCCCGGTCGCCGCCACGAGGTCCTGCTGCGCCTGGGTGAGGTCGCCCGGCAGGGCGTCGCCCTCGCTCCAGACCAGGTCGGTGTCGGCGGGCGAGCCCTCGTAGAGCTCGCGGTCGAGCGCGCCGTGCACGAGCGACCAGCGGTTGACGGGCTTGCCGGTGGTGGCGTCGACGACGACCACGTCGCGGACCGAGCCGCCGTTGGTCACCTCGACGGTCCAGGCCAGGATCGACTCGCCGCCCTCCTCGCCGTTGACCAGCCCGAGGCGGTAGACGACGAGCTCGGGGTCGACCGCGCGGAGGTCGCCGAGGTCGTCGACCTCGTCGGCGTGCGCGGCGTGCTCCGCGTCGGTCTCCGAGCCGTGGTCGTGCGCCGGCGGGTCGGTGCGGACCTCGGCGACCGCCCGCTGGCCCGCCTCGGAGGCCGAGAAGGTCGGCGTGGTGTCGAGCGACAGGTCGGGAGCGGCGAAGCCGTTGACGGCCGTCAGGTCGCCCTGCTCGTCGACGTGGGCGCGCAGCAGCGAGCCGAAGACGGGGACGCCGCGGTGCTGCTGGCGGAAGGTCACGGTGGTGCCGAGGCCGCCGTCGCGCACCTCGGTGCGCACGAGCTCGTCGGGAGCGGCGCCGAAGGCCGGGGCGTACTCGTCGAGGAACGCCTCCGCCTTGGCGGTCGCGCCGCGCTCGCCGCGGGCGGCCTTGCCCGGCAGCAGGTCGCCGCCGGGGGTGCGGAGGAAGCCGACGGCGCCGGTGGACGGCTCGCGGCTGAGGAGGACGCGGCCCTGGGCCTGCTGACGCAGCTCGGCGACCAGGCGGTCGGGCGAGGCGGCCTGCGGCTGCGGGGCGGCGCCGGCCTGCAGGACGGGGGTGGCCGCGAGGCCGGCCCCCACCAGCGCCAGGCAGGCGGCTTGGCTGAGGAATCTCACGAGAGTGCAACCCTTCCGAGAATGGGGTGCCACCGCCGCACCCGAGCGGCAGCGGTCCCGGGCACCATATGGACCCTGCAACCAGGGCGGAACCCCTGCGACGGACATTTCCAGGTCACGTTCCGGTCACGGCCGCACGACGTACGGCGTCGCGCCGGCCTCACCGGACGGCTCGCGAAGCCGGGACGGTTGGGGCCACGACACGCTCGTGTGGTCCATGAGGCTGGTGTGACTTCGGTCTAGGGTCGCAGCATGGCGACCCGTACGTCTTCCCCGCCGGGGTCGCGGAGCTCGAGCACGCCGCGTGGTGGCAGCACCGCCGGCACCTCCAGCACCCGATCCCGGAGTACGACCACCCGCTCGACCACGACCCGTGCGAGCGGGTCGAGCCGCGGCTCCGCCAAGCGCAGCCCTGCCAAGGGCGGGGCGCCGGCGAAGGGGAAGGCCGCGGCGAAACGGGGGACGAGCAAGGGCCGCCCTGCCCCGCGCGCCGTGCGCACCGGCACGAACCCGGTCACCGTCGTCCTGCTCGGCCTCGGCCGGGCCGTGGTCGCCGCGTGGCTCGCGGTGGCCCACGGGGTCGGTGCCGTCGTGCGCGGGGTCGGCCACTCCGCCCGCGACCTCGACCCGGCGCACCGCCGCGACGGCCTCGCACTGGTGCTCTGCGGTCTCGCGGTCGTCGTCGCGGCCGCCGTCTGGTGGCAGGTGCCCGGCAGCGTCATGGAGGTCACCCGCACCGTCGTCACCGGCGCCGTCGGCAAGGCCGGCTGGCTCGTGCCGCTGCTGCTGCTCGGCGGCGGCTGGCGCACCATGCGCGACCCCGTCGGCGACGCCCCGGCCGGCCGCAAGGTCATCGGATGGACCGCCCTGGCCTGCGGTGTCCTCGGCATCGTCCACGTCGCCAACGGCGACCCGCAGCCGGTCGCCGGCGACACCAGCGCGCTGCAGACCGCAGGCGGGGCCGTCGGCTTCGTGGTCGCGAGCCTGCTGCTCGACCTGCTGCAGTCGGCCTACGTCGTGGTGCCGCTGCTCGCCCTCCTCGCCTTCTTCGGGCTGCTGGTCGTCACCTCGACGCCGCTCTACCAGGTGCCGCACCGCCTCGCCGACCTGCGTGACCGGCTGCTCGGCCGCGCCGAGCACGCCCCCGACGCCGACGAGCGTCGCGCGGGCGACGACGAGATCGACCCCGACATGGGCGACCCCGCCTACGACAGCCCCGTGCTCACCGACCGCGCGACCCGTCGTCGCCAGCGCCGGCGCCTCGACGAGGAGCCGGGGGAGCAGACCGCCGAGCACGACGCGCTCGTCGACCCGCCCGTCGACGGCGACGAGGCGGGCGCGCCCGACGCCCACGACGCCCTCGACCCCCTCGACGTGGCCCTCGGGCACGGCTCCTCCGCGCTCGGCAGCCCGGCAGCGGCCGCCGCGGAGGCGGGCCGGCGCGCCGTCGCCGCGAGCGCCGCGGCCCACGCGGCCTCCGGGGACGACACCGCCGAGCCGAGCGACGACGACACCTCGGGCGGCCTCGAGCCGCCGCCGCACACCCCGCTGCCCGCGCGCGTCGAGCAGCTCGCGCTCTCCGGCGACATCGCCTACACCCTGCCGGCCAACGAGGTGCTCAAGCCCGGGTCGGTGCACAAGACCCGCTCCAAGGCCTCCGACGCGGTGGTCGAGCGGCTCACGCAGGTGCTCGACGAGTTCGGCATCGACGCCCAGGTCACCGGCTACACCCGTGGCCCGACGGTCACCCGCTACGAGGTTGAGCTCGGCCCCGCGGTGAAGGTCGAGAAGGTCACCGCGCTGAGCAAGAACATCGCGTACGCCGTGGCCTCGGCCGACGTGCGCATCCTCAGCCCGATCCCGGGCAAGTCCGCGATCGGCATCGAGATCCCGAACGTCGACAAGGAGGTCGTCTCGCTCGGCGACGTGCTGCGCTCCGGCGCGGCCCGCGGCGACCACCACCCGATGGTGGTGGGTCTCGGCAAGGACGTCGAGGGCGGCTTCGTCGTCGCGAACCTCGCGAAGATGCCGCACCTGCTCGTCGCCGGCGCCACCGGCTCGGGCAAGTCGTCCTTCATCAACTCGATGATCACCTCGATCCTGATGCGCTCGACGCCCGACGAGGTGCGGATGATCATGGTCGACCCGAAGCGGGTCGAGCTCAACGCCTACGAGGGCATCCCGCACCTGATCACGCCGATCATCACCAACCCGAAGAAGGCTGCCGAGGCGCTCGCCTGGGTCGTGCGCGAGATGGACCTGCGCTACGACGACCTCGCCAACTTCGGCTTCCGCCACGTCGACGACTTCAACAAGGCGGTGCGGGCGGGCAAGGTGCAGCTGCCGCCCGACAGCGAGCGCGTGCTCGCGCCGTACCCCTACCTCTGCGTCGTCGTCGACGAGCTCGCCGACCTGATGATGGTCGCGCCGCGCGACGTCGAGGACGCGGTCGTGCGCATCACCCAGCTCGCCCGCGCCGCGGGCATCCACCTGATCCTCGCCACGCAGCGGCCCTCGGTCGACGTGGTCACCGGCCTGATCAAGGCCAACGTGCCCTCGCGGCTGGCCTTCGCCACCTCGTCGCTGGCCGACAGCCGGGTCATCCTCGACCAGCCGGGCGCGGAGAAGCTGGTCGGGCAGGGCGACGGCCTGTTCCTGCCGATGGGCGCCTCCAAGCCGGTGCGCGTACAGGGGTCGTGGGTCACCGAGGCCGAGATCGCGCAGGTCGTCAAGCACTGCAAGGAGCAGCTGCAGCCGACCTACCGCGACGACGTCACCGCCCCGGCCCAGGCCAAGCGCGAGCTCGACGACGACATCGGCGACGACCTCGACCTGGTGGTGCAGGCCGTGGAGCTCGTCGTCTCCACGCAGTTCGGCTCGACCTCGATGCTGCAGCGCAAGCTGCGCGTCGGCTTCGCCAAGGCCGGCCGGTTGATGGACATCCTCGAGTCGCGCGGGGTCGTGGGCCCCAGCGAGGGCTCGAAGGCACGCGACGTGCTGGTCAAGCCGGACGAGGTCGACGGCGTCATCGCGACGATCCAGGGGGAGATGTGAGCGCAGCAGCCCGGTCCCACGAGGGCCACGAGACCGACCGCAGCCACGAGCGCCCGCTCGGGTTGCGCGGCGTCGACGGGGCGCGTCCCGTGGACGACGCGCCGCAGCCGGCGCCCGCGCTCGAGCCGCTCGAGGTACGCCGCAACGGCGGCCTCGCGGGTCTCGTGGGCGTGCTGGCGGCCGCCGTCGCCATCGCCTGGCTCGGCCGGGCCACCGCGGGCGGGGGCGCGGTCGCGTGGCTGCTCGCCCTGGGCACGGCCGCGGTCGCCGCGGCGCACCTGCGCGCGTTCCTCGACGCCCGCACGCCACTGCTCGTCGCCGACACCCTCGGGGTGCGCATCCGGCTCGGCCGCACCTGGCGCGGCCTGCCGTGGAGCGCGGTCCGCGCGGTCGAGCACACCCCGTCGCGCGGGCCGCTGCGCGACGGCAGGCTCGTCGTGCACCCGCACGACCCCGACGGCTTCCTCGACGCCCTCGACGCCGCGGGCCGGCGCCGGGCCGCGCTGGCCTCGCGCCTGCACGGCGCGCCGGTGGCGGTGCCGCTCGGCCTCGCCACCCGGGTCGTCGGTGCCGACGACCTCGGCCTCGCCCTCGACGCCCTCGCCGACGGCGCCACCGCGGTGGTCGCCGAGCAGGCCGGCGACCCGGCGCCCGACGCCCCCGCGGCCGAGGAGGCCCGCGAGGCCGGCCGGGCTGACGACCCGGTGGTCGAGGAGGCCCGCCAGGCTGACGACCCGGTGGTCGAGGAGGCCCGCCAGGGCCGTCTCGAGACCCACGACCCCCGCCCGTGGCTCGCGCGCGGCATCGCCGCGCTCGCCGAGGCCGTGCCGACCCGCGCGCGACGCGGTGCCGAGGACGCAACCGTCGAGGCCGACGACCCACGCGACGAGGCCGGCGACGCCGAGGTCGAGGTCGCCGCTCCCGTCGCGACGGCGACCCCGGCGCCCGCCCGCGAGACCAGCGCCGCGCAGCGCACCGAGGTGCACCGCGACCCCGCTCCTGCGGCGCCCAGCGCCGCGGACCTGCTGCCGGAGGGCCGCGAGCTGCGGCGACCGGGCAGCGTCGACCTGGTGGAGGAGGCGCCCGTGTGGGGCGACCGGGTGCGCCCGATCGCCACGGCCGGCGAGCCGGTCGCCCCGTTGGTCATCGACGACTTCGCGGTCGAGCCGGCGGCCGACCCCGTCGTCGGGCCGGAGCTCGCCGCGGCCCGCACGCGGCTCGGCCTCAGCGTCGACCAGCTCGCGGCGCGCACCCGCATCCGGCCCCACGTCATCGAGTCCATCGAGGTCGACGACTTCGCCCCCTGCGGCGGCGACTTCTACGCCCGCGGCCACCTCCGCACGCTCGCGCGGGTCCTCGGCGTCGACGTGGCCCCGCTCCTCGCGGCCTACGACGAGCGCTACGCCCACGCACCCGTGGACGCCCGCCGGGTCTTCGAGGCCGAGCTCGCGACCACGCCGCTCGGCTCGATCCGCGGCACCCGCGGCGGGCCCGACTGGTCGGTGCTCGTGGCGGCCTTCATGACCGTCGTGCTCGCGTGGTCGGTCGTGCAGCTGCTGCTCGACAGCCCGCCGGAGGTGCGCCAGCCCGCCCCGACGCTGCGCAACGGCTCGGGCGGGCTCGGCGGCGGACCCGCCCAGGCCGACCCCGTCGACGTCGTCGTCTCGGCCGTGCAGGGCGGCGCGACCGTCGAGGTGCGCGGCGGTGACGGCGAGACCGTCTTCTCCGGCGACATCGCCCACGGCGAGTCCCGCGCGCTCGAGGTGGTGCCGCCGGTGCAGGTGCGCGCCGACGACGCCGGCGCGGTCACCGCGCGCGTCGACGGAGACGACAAGGGCCGCCTCGGCGAGACGGGCAGCCCCGCCACCCAGACGTACGTCGTGGCTCGCGGCGACGGCTGACGGCGCCCCCGAGCGGCGGCCGGGGGAGACCCGGCTCACCCCCGGCGGACCGCTCGCCGGTTCGACCCCGGCCGGTCGGCGCCGTCATACTCGGGGCAGCCATGACGACCGACACGACGACCACGACCGAGCCCCCCGCCGCGGCCGCCGCCCTCTCGACGCCGGGCGAGCTGCTCTCGGTCGCCGTCGTGACCCTCGGGTGCGCGCGCAACGAGGTCGACTCCGAGGAGCTCGCGGGCCGGCTCGAGGCGGGCGGCTTCCGGCTCGTCGGCGACGCCGACGAGGCCGACACCGTCGTCGTCAACACCTGCGGCTTCGTCGAGCAGGCCAAGAAGGACTCCGTCGACACGCTGCTCGAGGCGGCCGACCTGAAGGAGACGGGCCGCGCACAGGCCGTCGTCGCGGTCGGTTGCCTGGCCGAGCGCTACGGCAAGGACCTCGCCGAGTCGCTGCCCGAGGCCGACGCGGTACTGGGCTTCGACGACTACCCCGACATCGCCGACCGGCTGCGCTCGATCCTGGCCGGCGAGACCCACCACCCGCACACCCCGCAAGACCGCCGGCGGCTGCTCCCCATCTCGCCGGTCGAGCGCGACGCGGCCGCCGTGAGCGTGCCGGGCCACGGGGCCACCGCGGTGGCCGCGCCCGACCTCCCGGCCGGCGTGGCGCCGGCCAGCGGCCCCCGTGCGGTGCGACGCCGCCTCGACGGCGGGCCCACCGCGCCGCTCAAGCTCGCCAGTGGGTGCGACCGCCGCTGCTCGTTCTGCGCCATCCCCAGCTTCCGCGGGTCGTTCGTGAGCCGCCGCCCCTCCGACGTGCTCGAGGAAGCGCGCTGGCTCGGCGCGCAGGGCGTGCGCGAGCTCTTCCTCGTGAGCGAGAACTCCACCTCCTACGGCAAGGACCTCGGCGACCTGCGGCTGCTCGAGACGCTGCTGCCGGAGCTGGCGGCGGTCGAGGGCGTCGCGCGGGTGCGGGTGTCCTACCTCCAGCCCGCCGAGACCCGTGACGGCCTGGTGCAGGCGATCGCCTCGACGCCGGGTGTCGTGCCCTACTTCGACCTGTCCTTCCAGCACGCGAGCGCCACGGTGCTGCGCCGGATGCGCCGCTTCGGCGACCCGGAGAGCTTTCTGGGCCTGCTCGAGCGCGTCCGCGCGCTCGCGCCGCTCGCGGGGGTGCGGTCCAACGTCATCGTCGGCTTCCCCGGCGAGACCGAGGAGGACCTCGAGACCCTCTGCGACTTCCTCGAGGCCGCCCGGATGGACGTCACCGGCGTCTTCGGCTACTCCGACGAGGACGGCACCGAGGCCGCGACGCTCGACGGCCACCTCGACGACGACGAGGTGCGTGCGCGCGCCGAGCACGTGACGTCGCTGGTCGAGGAGCTCACCGCGCAGCGCGCCGAGGAGCGGCTCGGCGAGGTGGTCGAGGTGCTCGTCGAGTCCCTGGAAGACGGAGAGGTGGTCGGCCGCGCCGCCCACCAGGGCCCCGAGGTCGACGGCACGACGGCGCTCGCCCTCGGCGACGACCACGCCCGCCCCGCCGTCGGCGACCTCGTGCCCGCCACGGTCGTGGCGAGCGAGGGCGTCGACCTGGTCGCGGTCCCGCTGGCCGGAGCGCCCGCGTGAGCGGCACGGACGGCGCGGCCGCGCCGAGCAACTGGAACCTGCCCAACGCGCTGACCGTCCTGCGCATCGTGCTCGTGCCCTTCTTCGGCGCGGCCCTGCTGGTCGACGGCGGCGACTCCGCGACCTGGCGGCTGGTGGCCTTCGGCCTGTTCGCGGTCGCGATGATCACCGACAAGGTCGACGGCGACCTCGCGCGCTCGCGCGGCCTGGTCACCGACTTCGGCAAGATCGCCGACCCGATCGCCGACAAGGCGATCACCGGCATGGCCTTCATCGGTCTCTCGCTGGTCGGCGAGGTCTGGTGGTGGGTCACGGCGCTCGTGCTCCTGCGCGAGTGGTCGGTGACGCTGCTGCGGCTCTCCGTGCTCAAGCGCGTCGTCATCGCCGCGGCCGACCTCGGCAAGCTCAAGACCACCGTGCAGGCGCTCGCCCTCGGCGGGCTGACCCTGCCGCTGCTCGACCCCGACCTGCCCGAATCGCTGGTGGTGCCGGGCGAGGTCTTCTGGTGGGTCTCGCAGGCCGCGCTGGTCGTGGCCGTCGCGCTGACGCTGTGGTCGGGCTACGAGTTCTTCCGGGGCGTGTGGCGCCAGCGCCACCAGCTGCGCGGCGCGTCCGCGACCCCGCCGACGGCCTGACCGGCCGGCTCCCTGCGGTCGCCAACCGTTACCGATCCGTTCCCTGGCAGGGGTGGTCTCGACCACCTCCGTGATGCAAGGTGACCCGCGGTGTGACCACCCGCCGCGTCGGGCCAGTCCGTCGCGGTCGACCCCTCGGAAGGCACTCTCTTGCTCCCTGCACCCGGACACTCGGGCACCGGTGCGCGTCTCGGACTGCGGTCCCTGACGGCTGCTCTCGGTCTCGGACTCGTCGCCACCCCGCTCGCCTTCGTCGTCTCGCCGGCGTCGGCGGCCGACCCGGTCGACATCACGTTGCTCAACATCAACGACTTCCACGGCCGCATCGACGGCAACACCACCAAGGTCGCCACGACGATCGAGACGGCCCGCCGCGAGGCGGGGGAGGCCAACACCCTCTTCCTCTCCGCCGGCGACAACATCGGCGCCTCCCTCTTCGCCTCGTCCAACGGCGCCGACGTGCCGACCCTCGACGTCCTCGACGCCCTGGACCTGGCCGCCTCGGCGGTCGGCAACCACGAGTTCGACCGTGGCTTCGCCGACCTGGCCGGCCGGGTGCAGGACGAGGCCGACTTCGCCTACCTCGGCGCCAACGTCTACCAGCGCGGCACGACGACCCCGGCCCTCGACGAGTACGCCACCTTCGAGGTCGCAGGCGTCACGGTCGGCGTCATCGGCACCGTGACCGAGGAGACCCCCAGCCTCGTGACCCCGACGGGGATCGAGAGCCTCACCTTCGGCGACCCGGTCGAGGCGACCAACCGTGTGGCCACGCAGCTCACCGACGGCGACGAGGCCAACGGCGAGGCCGACGTCGTCGTGGCCGAGTACCACGAGGGAGCCCGCCCGGCGGCCACGCTCGAGGCCGCGGTGGCCGAGGGCGGTGTCTTCGCCCGCATCGTCCAGGACACCAGCGCCGCGGTGGACGTCATCTTCACCGGCCACACCCACGCGGAGTACGCCTGGACCGCCCCGGTGCCCGGTCAGCCGGGCCGCACCCGCCCCGTCGTCCAGACAGGCTCCTACGGCGACAACGTCGGCCGCGTGGACCTCGCCTACGACGCCGCCACCGACACCGTCACGGCTGCGGTGGCCCGCAACGTCGACCGCGCTGCGAGCGCCGACCTGACGCTGCCCCGCGTCGCAGAGGTCAAGGCCATCGTCGACGCGGCGATCGCCGAGGCCGACCGCGTCGGCAACGTGGCGGTCGGCCGCGTGTCCGACGACGTCACCACCGCCTTCAGCGGGGGCACCTACGGCCCCGACGGCTACACCGGCGGCAAGCGCGACGACCGCGAGTCGGAGTCCACGCTGGGCAACCTGGTCGCTGACGCGCTGCGCGACACCCCGATCCCGGCCACGGGCCGCACCGCCGACATCGGCGTCGTCAACTCCGGCGGCCTGCGCAACGAGCTGTTCTTCGCCGGCGACCTCTCGACCAGCCCCGAGAACACCGACGGCGTGGTCACCTTCGAGGAGGCCAATGCCGTCCTGCCCTTCGTCAACAACGTCTCCTACGTCGAGCTGAGCGGCGCGAGCTTCGAGCGGGTGCTCGAGCAGCAGTGGCAGACGACGTTGGACGGCTCCACCCCGTCGCGAGCCTTCATCCACCTGGGCCTGTCCGACAACGTGCAGACCACCCTGGACCCGTCCCGCCCGCTCGGTGACCGCGTGACCTCGGTGACGATCGACGGTGAGCCGCTCGACCCCACGGCGACCTACACGGTGTCCACCTTCTCCTTCCTCGCCGCGGGCGGCGACAACTTCCGCGCCTTCACCGAGGGCGTCGCCACGGACACCGGCAAGATCGACCGCGACCTGTGGATCGACGACTTCCTGGGCGACGGCGAGGTCAAGTCGCCCGACTTCGCTCGCCGGCAGGTCTACACCGACGCCCCTGCCGTGGTGCGGGCCAAGGAGGAGGTGACCTTCTCCCTGGCGCGCCTCGACCTCACCTCGCTCGGCGCCCCGGCGAACTCGGTGGTCTCGGTGGCGTTGGTCAAGCCGCAGGGCAACCGCAAGGAGCTCGGCATGTTCCCGGTCGTCGGCGGCGCCGCACACGTGTCCTTCACGGTGCCCGCGGGCGTGCCCCAGGGCTCCTACCTCGAGGTCCGCGCGCCCGACTCCGGCACGACCTTCGTGGTGCCCGCCGTCCGGCGCTGAGCTTCACGCCGGCCGGGACGGGGCGGAGCCGTCGCGCTCCGTCCCGCCCCGGCCGGTCACTCGCTGGTCCCCTCTCCCTCCCCGCAGCTCCCTCCCTCTCGGAAGGCCCCGTCATGCCCTCGTCACGACCCCACCGCCGCGCGCTCGCCGCGCTGAGCGGGCTCGGCCTCGCCGCCGCGGCCCTCGCCCCGCTCGCGGCCGCCCCGGCCGCGGCCGCCGCACCCGCCGACCACCTCGTCATCTCGGAGGTCTACGGCGGGGGTGGCAACAGCGGCGCCACCTTCACCCACGACTTCGTCGAGCTCTTCAACCCCACCGACGAGGCAGTCGACCTCTCCACCTGGTCGGTGCAGTACCGCTCCGCGTCCGGGACCAGCGCCCAGGTGACCCGGCTCGGCGGCAACGTCGCCCCGGGTGAGACCTACCTGGTGCAGATGGCGCGCGGCGCCGGCGGCACGACCCCGCTGCCCGAGCCCGACGCCACCGGCAGCACCGCGATGAGCGGGACCGCCGGCCAGGTGATCCTCGCGAGCTCCACCGCGGCCCAGAGCCCGACCAGCGCGGATCCGGACGCGGGCGCCGTCGTCGACTTCCTCGGCTGGGGCGGCGCGGCCGTTTTCGAGGGTTCGGCTCCGGCGCCCAGCACCACTAACTCGACCTCGGTGGCCCGCACCGACAGCCGTGTCGACACCGACGACAACCGTGCGGACTTCACGACGGGGGCCCCCACCCCGGGCACGCCCGCGCTGCCCTCGGGCGAGCCGGAGCCCGAGCCCGAGCCGGAGCGCGTCGCCATCGCCGACGTGCAGGGCGACGGCGCCGCCTCGCCGCTGGTGGGCCGCGAGGTCACCACGACGGGTGTCGTGACGGCCCTCTACGCCACCGGCGGCTACGACGGCTTCTACCTGCAGACCGCCGGCACGGGCTCCGGCGCCGACGCGACCCCAGGTCGCTCCGACGCGGTCTTCGTCTACGCCCCCCGGCTCGACCTCGGCGCGCTGTCCGTAGGCCAGCACCTGGAGGTCACCGGCGAGGTCAGCGAGTTCTTCGGCCTCACCGAGCTCTCGCCGGGCGCGCAGGACGACCTCGTGGCCCTCACCACCCCGGCGAGCGTGACGCCCCTGGCGACGACCCTGCCGCGCACCGCCGCGGAGCGCGAGGCCCACGAGGGCGAGCTGGTCGCACCGCAGGGCCCGTTCACGGTCACCAACAGTTTCCAGACCAACCGCTACGCCGAGGTGGGCCTCGCGGCGGGCACCGAGCCGCTGGTGCAGCCCACCGACGTCGTCGACGCGCAGGACACCGCCGGGGTGGCGGCCGTCGAGGCCGACAACGCCGCGCGGGCCGTCACGCTCGACGACGGTGCCAGCACCGACTTCCAGCGCACCACCGACGTGCCGCTGCCCTACCTCACCGCACCCGACGGTGCGCCGCGGCCCGTGCGCGTCGGCGCCCCGGTGACCTTCCTCGAGCCAGTGGTCCTCGACTTCCGCAACAGCACCTGGAAGCTGCAGCCCACCACGCCGTACACCGCCGACGAGCGGGGCCCGGTGGCCATCGCCGACACCCGCGAGGACGCGCCCGAGGACGTCGGCGGCGACCTGCGCCTGGCGACCTTCAACGTGCTGAACTACTTCAACACGACCGGCGCCGACTTCGAGGCCGCCGGTGGGACCTGCACCTACTACCGCGACCGCGCCGGTGACGAGGTCACCAACAACCGCTGCGAGCCCAACGGGCCGCGCGGTGCGGCCGAGGCCGACGACCTCGAGCGTCAGCAGGCCAAGATCGTCGCGGCGATCAACGCCCTCGACGCGGGCATCGTGTCGCTGGAGGAGATCGAGAACTCGGTCGCGCTCGGCGAGGCCGACCGCGACGACGCGCTGAAGGCCCTGGTCCGCGCGCTGAACGCCGACGCGGGCGCCGGCACGTGGGACTTCGTCCGCTCGCCCGACGCCGCCGACCTGCCGCCGGTCGCGGAGCAGGACGTCATCCGGACGGCGTTCATCTACCAGCCGGCGCTCGTGCGGCCGCTCGGCGCCTCGCAGGTGCTCGACGACCCGGCCTTCGACAACGCCCGGGAGCCGCTCGCGCAGCTCTTCCGGCCCGTCAAGGCGCGCGGCAAGGCGAAGTTCGCGGTCGTCGTGAACCACTTCAAGTCGAAGGGCTCGGGCACCGACGACGGCACGGGCCAGGGCAACGCCAACCCCGACCGGATCGCGCAGGCCGAGGCGCTGGCCGCCTTCGCCGACCGGTTCGCCGACGAGAAGGGCACCGACCGTGTCTTCCTGGTCGGCGACTTCAACGCCTACACCCAGGAGGACCCGATGCAGGTCCTCTACGCCGCCGGCTACACGAACCTCGAGTCCGACTTCGGCGACGCCGACGGCCGACCGGGTGAGGCGACGTACAGCTTCAGCGGCCTGTCCGGCTCCCTCGACCACGTGCTCGCGAGCCCGGGGGCACTGGAGATGGTGACGGGCGTCGACGTGTGGGGCATCAACGCGGGCGAGTCGCTGGCCTTCGAGTACAGCCGCGCGAACTACAACGTCACGCAGTTCTACGCGCCCGACCCGTTCCGCTCCTCCGACCACGACCCGGAGCTGGTGGGGCTCGACACGACCCGCTGACGCACGACCGCGCGACGGCCGGAGCACCCCTGTGGGCGGTGCTCCGGCCGTCGGCGTGCTCGCTAGGGTCACCGGCATGCCGGAGCAGAGCGACCAGCCCGACCCCGACGGCACCGACGCCGTCGAGGTCCCCTCCGCCGACGACCTCGGCGACCTGGCGGTCGGGCTGCACACGCTGCTGCAGCTGCGGGAGCAGACCATGGCCACGGCGGAGTCGCTGACGGGCGGGATGGTGGCCGAGACCCTCACCGACGCGCCCGGGGCGTCGCAGACCTTCGTCGGCGGCGTCGTCACCTATGCCACCGAGCTCAAGGTCTCCCTCCTCGGCGTCACCCAGGAGTGCGTCGACGAGCACGGCGTGGTCTCCGCGCAGTGCGCCGAGGCGATGGCCGAGGGGGCGCGCCGGCTCACGGGCGCGACGTACGCCGTGAGCACGACGGGGGTGGCCGGGCCCGGGCCGCAGGAGGACAAGCCGGTCGGCACCGTCTTCGTCGGCGTGGCGGGCCCGGAGGGCACGAGCTCCGACGAGCTGGCGCTGCCGGGGGAGCGCGACACCGTGCGCCGGGCGGCCACGGGAGCGGCGCTGTCGGCGCTGACTGCAAGACTCACCGAAGGGGCGAGGGAAGAATCCCCCGTCCGGTAGCGTTGACCGGACCAGAAGGAGAGGATGCGCGCATGGTGCTGTTCCGACGTCTGCTCGGCGACGTGCTCCGCGGCACGCGGATGCAGCGCGGCATGACGCTGCGCGAGGTCTCCGCCGAGGCCCGGGTGAGCCTGGGCTACATCTCCGAGATCGAGCGCGGGCAGAAGGAGGCGTCTTCCGAGCTGCTCGCCTCGCTGTGCTCGGCGCTCGACGTGCCGCTCTCCGACATCCTGCGCGAGGTCAGCGACGCGATCGCGCTCGAGGAGGCCGCGCTGGCGCTCGACGCCGGGCTGCCGCTCGAGACCCGGCTCGACACCACCGCCCTGCCCGTGCGGCGCCCCGCGCCCGCGGCCGGCGACGTGGTGGCCTCCGCCGCTTGAGCCCTGCGGCGACGCGCCGCTGCTGACGTGACGACGCTCCGGTCCCCACGCGGGGGCCGGAGCGTCGTCGTCGCTGCGGGTGCTCGGCGGGCTCAGCGGTGGATCGAGTAGGTCACCGTGAGCTTGTCGTGGTCGGAGTTCATCGGCGCGCGCGCCGCCGGCAGCGCCGCCACGCGCGGCGACGGGGCGTGGACGAGGTAGTCGATGTGGTCGTGGCCGCTGTCGTAGACGACGCGGTCGCCGAGGAAGGCCGCACGACGGTTGACGTCGCCGCCGCCGATGACCGCCGCGTGCCCGTCGCGGGTGCCGGCGGCGACCAGCGCGGCCAGGACGCGGGCCTGCCGGTTCCACGCGGCCTGGCGCAGCGCCTTGAACGAGACGCGCCGGTCGACCCAGGCGGCGGGCACGAAGTGGATGTTCCACCGCAGCACGCGCACGCCCGAGCGGCGGTGCTGGAGCACGACCCACGAGAGGTGGCGGTCGCGGCACACGCCCGGGATGGCGAGGCTGGCCAGCCGACGGTTCGCCGAGACGAGCGTCCAGGTGTCGCGGCGCCACGAGATGGGGTTGGAGTTCATCGGGCTCAGCGCGATCCGGCCGTCGCGGCGGCGGCCGCCGGGCCAGTAGGTCGACCACCCCCGCTGCCCGTTGATCGCGCCGACCTGGGCGCGGGTGGAGATCTCCTGCCACCCGACGACGTCGGCGCCGCGCACCGCCGTGCGCACGTCCTCGCGCTGCCGCGCGGCGGAGAGGTCGAACGCCACGTTGGCGCTCACCTGCCGGGTCAGTGCGAGGCGCGGGGTGGTGGGCAGGGGTGTCCCGGCGCCGCCGCCGCCGTTGCCGCCGCCGTCGTTCCCGCCGCCGTTGCCGCCGTCGTTCCCCCCGTCGTCGTTGCCGTTGCCGTCGCCGTCCCACCCGTCCCAGTCGTCCCAGTCGTCGGGGTCGGGCCAGTGCCAGTGGTGCGGCGCGGTCGCCGGGTCGCCCGGTGCGCTGGGGACGGCCTCGGTGGTCGCGGGGCCAGGGGTGCCTGTCTCGGAGGTGCCCGTCTCGGAGGTGCCCGTCTCGAGGGTGCCGGTCGCGGCGGCGCTGCCCGCGGTCGCGAGGGTGCCGGTCACGAGGACGGCGCACGCGAGCGCGGTGCCGCCGACCCGGGCGAGGTGGCGTCGGGCGGGGGCGGGGCGGGTGGTGCCGCAGGAGTCGGGGGTGCTGCGGAGCGTGGACGTCGGGCGGCGGAGGCCGAGCATGGGTGTGGGGGGCTCCCTCGTGCTGCGCCGCCTGCAGGCGAGGCGGCGACCTGGTCGCTGAACCCCCCGGATCGGCAGGCCGGGGCAGGACGTGCGCGGAACCTCGGACGACCACCCCTTCGGGCGGTGCGGCCCTCAGGTCAGTGCGACGCCGACCGCCCAGGTGGCGACGGCGGCGAGCGCCGCCGCCAGCTCGACGAGCAGCGCGAGGCCGACCGCGCGCAGCGCCGCCGTGGTCGACGGCCAGGCAGCGCGGGGCCCGACACGGCGGTGCTCCGCGGCGTACACGCCGAGGACGAAGCCGACGACGAGTCCGACGACGGGCACCACGAAGAAGCCCACGACCGCGGCCGCGCCGCCCCACGCGAGCGTGCGGGTGGGCACGCCGGCGGCGGTGAGGCGGCGCCCGGGCACGACGTACTTCACGACGGCACCGACGAGCAGGAGCGCGACGGCGACGGCGGCGACCGTCCAGGCGGTGGCGCCGCCGGTCAGCACCGCCCACCCCAGCACGCCGAGGCCGACCAGCGCGGTGCCCGGCAGCAGCGGCACGACGACGCCGACGACGCCCACGAGGAGCACCAGGGCGGTGAGGACGTCGAGGAGGGTCACGGGCGGAGCCTAGGGCGCCGACGGCGGTGGTCGAGACGCACGACGGCCCCGGACCTGAGGTCCGGGGCCGTCGTAGAGGTCGGTCTGGTCAGCGCTCGTCGTGGGGCGCCGACGGGGTGGGCTGGAGCTTGTGGGTCTCGTCGACGACGTTGACGGCGATCTCCTTGAGCTTGTCACCGTGCTCACGCGCGTGGTGGGCGCAGAACAGCAGCTCGCCGCCGGACTGGAGCTCCACGCGCAGGTAGGCCTGAGCGCCGCAGCGGTCGCAGCGGTCGGCAGCCGAGAGCTCGGCTGCTGCAGGGGCAACGGCAGTGGTCACAGGGAACCTCTTTCCTTCGTGGTCTCCGGGTCAACGGTACGTCCGGGGCCAAGATTCCCCGGGTGCCCGTGTCGCAGGACACGCCATCCAATCACGCGTGGGCGGTACCCCCCGGGGCCAGTCCCGCAACCCCGGCGGACGGGTGCTCGACCGCAGCACCACGTCTTCCTGGTCGGCCACGCTAGCCCCGACCTGAGCGCTCCGGCGGCAGCGAGCCCTCCGCGGCGCACGGCGTGTCGCCGCCTAGAGTGGTGCCCCGGCAGAGCACGCACGGACCGGGCGGGAGCACCACCATCGACAACACCTACAACGCAGCGCACCTGCTCGTCCTCGAGGGGCTCGAGGCGGTGCGCAAGCGGCCGGGCATGTACATCGGCTCCACCGACACCCGGGGCCTCATGCACTGCGTGTGGGAGATCATCGACAACGGCGTCGACGAGGCCCTGGCCGGCGCGGCCACCCGCGTCGAGGTCGTGCTGCACGCCGACGGCTCCGTGGAGGTCCACGACGACGGTCGCGGCATCCCCACCGACGTCGAGCCGCGCACCGGGCTGCCCGGCGTGGAGGTGGTCGCGACCAAGCTGCACGCCGGCGGCAAGTTCGGCGGCGGGTCGTACGTCGCGACCGGCGGTCTGCACGGCGTCGGCCTGTCGGTCGTCAACGCGCTGTCGGCCCGGATGGACATCGACGTCGAGCGCTCGCCCGCGGTGCAGGGCATGTCGTTCCGCCGGGGTGTGCCGGGCGTCTTCGCCGCCGAGGGCCCGACGGCCGACTTCGAGGCCCGCTCGGGCCTGACCCGCAAGGGCTCCCGCGTGGCGAAGGGGCGCTCGGGCACCCGCGTGCGCTTCTGGCCCGACCGCCAGATCTTCACCGCCGACGCGAGCTTCGTGCTCGACGAGCTGGTGACCCGTGCGCGGCAGACGTCCTTCATCGTGCCGGGCCTCGAGATCGCCATCCGCGACCTGCGCGGGGCGGAGCCGGTCGAGGAGTCCTTCCGACACGACGGCGGGATCGCCGAGTTCGCCGACTTCCTGTCCACCGGGGAGCCGGTCACCGAGGTGCTGCGCCTGCAGGGCTCCGACACCTTCACCGAGACCGTGCCGCTGCTCGACGCCCAGGGGCACATGACCCCGCAGGAGGTCGAGCGCGAGCTGACCGTCGACGTCGCGCTGCGGTGGTCGTCGGGCTACGACACCGAGCTGCGGTCCTTCGTCAACGTGATCGCGACGCCGAAGGGCGGCACGCACGTCTCGGGCTTCGAGCAGGCCGTCACCCGCACCTTCAACGACGTGATGCGCCAGACCAAGGCGCTCAAGGTCAACGACGACGACGTCGTGAAGGACGACGTGCTCGAGGGCATGACCGCGGTCGTCACCGTGCGCCTGGCCGAGCCGCAGTTCGAGGGCCAGACCAAGGAGATCCTCGGCACCCCGGCGGCCCGCAGCGTGGTGCGCAAGGTCGTCGCGAGCGAGCTGAAGGCGTGGCTGACGTCGTCGCAGCGCACCCAGAAGGCCCAGGCCAAGCTGGTCGTCGAGAAGGTCGTCGGCGCCGCCCGCACCCGCATCGCGGCGCGCCAGCACAAGGAGACGCAGCGCCGCAAGAACGCCCTGGAGTCCTCGGCGCTGCCGGCGAAGCTGGCCGACTGCCGCTCGACCGACAACGACCGCAGCGAGCTGTTCATCGTCGAGGGCGACTCCGCGCTCGGCACCGCCAAGCTGGCGCGCGACTCGGAGTTCCAGGCGCTGCTGCCGATCCGCGGCAAGATCCTCAACGTGCAGAAGGCGTCGGTCGGCGACATGCTGAAGAACGCCGAGTGCGCCTCGCTCATCCAGGTCGTCGGCGCCGGCTCGGGGCGCACCTTCGACCTCGAGGCCCGCCGCTACGGCCGCATCATCTTCATGGCCGACGCCGACTCCGACGGCGCCCACATCCGCTGCCTGCTCGCGACGCTGTTCTTCAAGTACATGCCCGACCTGGTGCGCGAGGGCCGGGTCTACACCGCCGTGCCGCCGCTGCACCGCATCGAGCTGTCCAACCCCAAGAAGGGGATGGACAAGTACGTCTACACCTACTCCGACGACGAGCTGCAGCGGAAGCTGGCCGAGCTGACGAAGAAGGGCGTGCGCTGGAAGGACCCCGTCCAGCGCTACAAGGGCCTCGGCGAGATGGACGCCGACCAGCTGGCCGAGACCACGATGGACCCCCGCCACCGCACGCTGCGCCGGCTCACCGCCGACGACGCCGAGGCGGCGTCGCGGATCTTCGAGCTGCTCATGGGCTCCGACGTCGCCCCGCGCAAGGAGTTCATCGTGCAGGGTGCCTACGAGGTCGACGTCGAGGCGCTCGACGCCTGACCCGCCACGCCGCGGTCCTCGGGGCGTGCGACGCAGACCACACCGCCGGGACCGGCGTACGACGGTAGGTTGCTGGCCGTGAGCGACTTCGACGACCTGCTGGAGGCGAACGCGCGGTTCGCCGAGGACCACGACGGCAGCGACCTGCGGGGCGCTGCGCGAGCCGGGGTGGCCCTGGTGACCTGCATGGACTCGCGCATCGACCCGCTGCGGATGCTCGGCCTGGAGCTGGGCGACGTGAAGGTCGTGCGCAACCCCGGTGGCCGGGTGACCCCGGAGGCGATGGAGGCGCTGGTGCTCGCCGCGCACCTGCTCGAGGCGACCCGCATCATGGTCGTCCCGCACACGAAGTGCGCCGTGGCCACCAACCCCGAGGCGGCGATCCGCGAGAAGCTCGCCGCGTCCGCCGGCACCGACGTGTCGTGGCAGCGGCTGCCGGTCACGGCCGACCAGCGCGCCTCGCTCGAGGCCGACGTCGCCGCCGTGCGGTCCCACCCGCTGATCCCCGACAGCGTGACCGTCGGCGGCTTCCTCTACGACGTCGACTCCGGGCGCCTGGAGCAGCTCGTCTGAGCCGACCCCCGCTGGGTCAGCCGGCGCGGAGGGCGGCGGCGGGCGACACCTCGCGGGTGTCCGCGCCGCGCAGCAGCACCAGCGCGAGGATGGCCGCCAGTGCCGCGCAGCCGGCGGCGCCGGCGAAGACCACCTGCTCCTGGGCGATGCCTGCCTCGCGCAGCAGCAGCGTGAACTCCTCGCACCGCGACCGGCCGCCGCACACCTCCCGCACCGCTGGCAGGTCGCGCTGCTCGGCGTAGTAGGCGCGCAGCCCGAGCGTCGTCAGGGCCGAGGCGCCCACGAGCATGCCGACCATGCGGGCCACCACGACGAAGGCGCTCACCACGCCGTGCTCGCTGCTGCGGCTCGCGGCCAGGGCAGCGGCGTTGACCGGCGCCAGCGCCAGCCCGAAGCCGAGGCCGCCGAGCACGAGCGGCACGGTCGCGGTCCACGACGCGAGCGCGTCGATGCCCCACCGGCTCATCAGGGCGAAGGCCACCGCAGCGGCGGCCATGCCGAGCGCCGCCACGACGCCGGCGGGCAGGCGGCGCAGCAGCACCCCGCCGAGCACCGCGCCGACGGGCAGCGCGACGAGGAAGCGCACCAGCACGAGCGCCGCCAGCAGCTGGGAGTCGGGGTAGACGGTCGTGCGGGCGAAGAGCGGCACGTCGACGAGCGCCGCGATCAGCGCGGCACCGACGAGCAGGCTCACCACCAGCGAGCCCCACACCGGGCGCGGGGCCAGGGCGCCGCGCGGCACCAGCGGGGCCTCGGCGCGGCGCAGGTGCACCACCAGCAGCACCGCGGCCAGGGCCGACCCGGCGAGGAACCACGGCCCCTGGGGCGAGAAGACCGCGACCTGCGGGTCGGCCGTCGCGAAGGCCAGCACGACGCCGCCCAGGGCGACCGCGACCAGCGACGAGCCCGGCAGGTCCGCGGCCCGCGCCGAGCGCGCCCACCGGCGCAGGTCGACGAGCGGGCGCCGCGCGGTGGCGCAGCGCACCACCAGGGCCAGCGCGGCGCCGACCGCCACGAGCCCCACCGGCGTGAGCCAGCGGCCCTCGCCCGCGACGGGGATGAAGAGGGTGCCCCACGTCAGGTCGCGCAGCAGCGGCGGCGGCATCGTGGCGGTGAGGCCGGCCGCGACCACCAGGACCCCCACCAGCACCAGGCCGACGGGGTCGGGCCACGCCCGTCGGCCACCCGCACGCCCGCCTCGTCCACGGTCGGGGGCCAGGCGTGCGATCGCCACCGCGAGCACGGCGCCGACCGCCAGGTTGAGCGCGAAGATGGCCTGCCACGGCGCGACGGCGAGCACGACGGCGCCGAGCAGCGGGCCGACGACCGACCCGAGCTCCTGGACGGCGGAGACCACACCGAGCGGCACCGCACGGCGCTGCGCGGGGTAGAGGTCGGCGACCAGCGCCAGCGTGGCGGGCACCAGCCCGCCACCGCCGACGCCCTGCAGGAAGCGGCCGGCCACCATCGAGGTGAGGTCGTAGGACAGCACGGTGACCAGCGAGCCGACCGCGAAGACGACGAGCGAGGCGACCAGCACGGGCACCCGGCCCTCCAGGTCGGCGATGCGCCCGATCATCGGCAGCACCGCGACGTAGCCGAGCAGGAAGCCCGAGATGATCGGGGCCGCGCGCTGCAGCTCGTCGAGCGGCACGCCGGCCGTCGTCATCATGTCGGGCAGCGCCAGCACGACGACGTAGGTGTCGGCCGCGGCGAAGGCGACCGCGAGGGCCGCCAGGGCGAGCAGCACGCGGGCGGTGCGGGGGACCGCGCCGCCGTGGGGCGACCCGCGGCCGGCTCGGCCCGCACCGTCGGTCACGGGGCGGTGATCTCCTGCTCGAGGCCGTAGTCGTCGAGCTCGAGCTCGTAGGTGAGGGTGTCACCGCCGGGGTAGAACGCCCCGGTCAGCTCCGCGCCGCGCAGCTCGCCGTCGTCGGTGATCGTGTAGACGACGTCGAAGTCGCCCGACGCCGTCGGGATGACGCCGGCCACGGCGTCGCCGGGGACCGTGCCGGTGTACTCGGTGAGGACGTCGCGGTTGCCCTCGCCACCGCGCACCGCCTCGCCGGCCACCACGTCCTCGGTCTCGGTCAGCAGGGCGGAGAGGCCCGACTCGGGGTCGAGGAGGGTCGCGGGGTCGGGTGCGCCGTACTCCGACGGGTCGACCTCCGACCAGCCGGGCGTCAGCGGGATCTGGGCGTAGACGGTGCCGTCGACGCTGACCACCGGCACCTCGAACTCGGAGCCGGCCAGCGGCACGGTGATGCTGCCCTCGAAGGCGAGCCCCGGCTCGTGGGTGGCCACGCCGCTGGCCTCGGTGACGCCGAGCACGCCCTCGGGCAGCTCGTCGGTGGCGAGCGAGAGGCGCACGCCGCTGGTCTCGTCGAGCGTCGCGCGCGCCTCGGCGAGCACGTCCTCCGGGGCGCGGTCGTCACCGCCGCCCTCCTCGCCGCTGCACCCGGCGAGCGCGCCCAGGGCGGCGAGGCCCAGCGCCGCCGCGCCCACGCTCGTCCGGCGCGTACGGCGGGGCGCGCGACGGGGCGTGAGGCGGGGCGCACGAGGGGGGCGCGGCGTGGCTCGCATGGGCTCAGCCTTCCACAGGGGTGGACGGCGACCCCGGGTCCTGCGCCGCGTCGGGCACTCGGAGCTGGGCCGCGACCGGTCCGGCGACCGCGGCGACCGGCTGGGCCAGCGGCACACCGCTGCCATCGCGCCGGCCGTCGGCCGCGGGCAGGTCGACGGGGGCGCCGCTCGCCGCGGCCGCGCGGGCGGGGGCGGGCCCGGCCCACGCGGTGAGCAGGGTGTCCTCGCCGCGCAGGAAGCGGTGGCAGCGCACGCCGCCGGTCGCACGACCCTTGGCGGGGTAGTCGCTGAAAGGCGTGACCTTGGCGCTGCCCGCCTCGGTGCCCGGCAGTGCGGTGGCGGAGCCGGAGACCGTGACGACCACGGCCGTCGCCGGGTCGACGGCGCCGAAGGAGAGGACCGCGGCGCCGGCGCCGAGCTTCACGCCGGCCATGCCGCCGCCGGCACGGCCCTGCGGCCGCACGAGCGAGGCGGAGAAGTGCAGCAGCTGGGCGTCGGTGGTGACGAAGCACAGCTCCTCCTCGCCGGAGGCCAGCTCGACGGCGCCGACGACCTCGTCGCCGTCCTTGAGCGAGACCACCTCCCACTCGTCGCGGTTGAGGACCTCGGGGTTGACCCGCTTCACGACGCCCTGGCGGGTGCCGAGCGCGAGCCCGGGCCCGTCGGTGCGCAGGGTGGTGAGGCAGAGCGCGCGCTCGCCGGCCTCGAGGGGCAGCACCTCGCTCAGCGGCAGCCCGCCCTGCAGGTGCGGGTCGTTGGCGGAGGCGGGGATCACCGGCAGGTCGAGGACGCCGAGTCGCAGGAGTCGGCCGCGGGAGGTGACCACGCCGACCTCGCCCCGGGCGGTGGTCGCCACCGCGGAGACGACGACGTCGTGGTTGGCACGGCCGTCCCCGGTCGCGGGGGGCTCGTCGCTGGCGGAGCGGGCGAGCAGGCCGGTGGAGGAGAGGTAGGCGAAGCAGGGGTCGTCGGCGACCTCGAGGGAGACCGCGGTGGTGGCGACCGAGGTGCCGGCGGACTGCAGCAGCACGGTGCGTCGCGGCGTGCCGTAGACCTTCGCGACCTCACCGAGCTCGTCGGAGACGACGCGCTCGAGCACGGCCCGGTCGCCGAGGATCGCGTCGAGCTCCTCGATCGTGCGCCGCAGCTCGTCCTGCTCCTTCTCCAGCTCGATGCGGGAGAACTTCGTGAGCCGGCGCAGCGGCATGTCGAGGATGTGGTCGGCCTGCAGCTGGCTGAGGTCGAAGACGGTCATGAGGCGCTCCCGGGCCTCCCCGGCGTTCTCCGAGGCGCGGATCAGCTGGATCACCTCGTCGATGTCGAGCACGGCGAGGAGCAGGCCCTCGACGAGGTGCAGCCGGTCGGCGGCCTTGGCCCGGCGGAAGACCGAGCGGCGTCGCACCACCTCGAAGCGGTGGTCGAGGAAGACCTGGAGCATCTCGCGCAACCCGAGGGTGCGGGGCTGGCCGTCGACGAGCGCGACGGCGTTGATGCCGAAGGAGTCCTCCATCGGCGTCAGCCGGTAGAGCTGCTCGAGCAGCGCCTCGGGCACGAAGCCGTTCTTGACCTCGATGACGAGCTGCAGGCCCTTCTCGCGGTCGGTGAGGTCCTTGACGTCGGCGATGCCCTGCAGCTTCTTCGACTGCACCAGCACCTTGATGCGCTCGACGACCTTCTCGGTGCCGACGCCGTAGGGCAGCTCGGTCACCACGATGCCCTTGCGCCGCGGCGTGACCGACTCGACGCGCGCGGTCGCGCGCATCTTGAACGACCCGCGCCCGGTCTCGTAGGCGTCGCGGACGCCGTCGAGCCCGACGATCTTGCCGCCGGTCGGCAGGTCGGGGCCGGGCACGAAGCGCATCAGGTCGTCGACCGAGGCGTCGGGGTGGCGGATGAGGTGCTTGAGGGCCTGGACGACCTCGACCAGGTTGTGCGGGGCCATGTTGGTGGCCATGCCGACCGCGATGCCGGTCGCCCCGTTGACGACGAGGTTCGGGATGGCCGAGGGCAGCACCGACGGCTCGAGCTCGCGGCTGTCGTAGTTGGCGCGGAAGTCGACGGTGTCCTCGTCGATCGAGGCGGTCATCGCCACGGCGGCGGGCGCCATCCGGCACTCGGTGTAGCGCATCGCGGCGGGGGAGTCGTCGGGCGAGCCGAAGTTGCCGTGCCCGTCGACCATCGGCAGCCGCACCGACCACGGCTGGGCGAGGCGCACCAGGGCGTCGTAGATCGCGCCGTCGCCGTGCGGGTGCAGCCGGCCCATGACCTCGCCGACGACGCGGGCGCTCTTGACGTGGCCGCGGTCGGGGCGCAGGCCCATGACGTTCATCGTGTGCAGGATGCGCCGCTGCACCGGCTTGAGGCCGTCGCGGGCGTCCGGGAGGGCCCGGGAGTAGATGACGGAGTAGGCGTACTCGAGGAACGACGACTCCATCTCGTCGGCGATGTCGGTGTCGAGGATGTGCTCCTCGAAGTCGTCGGGCAGGGGTTGCTTGGTCGAGCGCCGGGCCATGGCGCCATTGTCGCCGCACCCTCCCGTCGGGCGGCGCCGGGGCACGCCCGCCCGCGGGTAGATTCTCCCTCCGTGAGCGAGACGCGGACCGACGACCAGCCGCAGCACGCCCCCGCCCCGCGCCACTGGGAGGCCGACGTCCTGCTGCGCGACGGCCGCACCGCCCACATCCGGCCGATCCGCCCCGAGGACGCCGACCTGCTGGTCGAGTTCTACGGCCGCGTCTCGGAGAAGTCGAAGTACTACCGCTTCTTCGCGCCCATGCCGCGGCTCTCCGAGCGCGACGTGCGGCGCTTCACCCAGGTCGACCACGTCACCCGCGTCGCGCTGGTGCTGCTGGTCGGGGGCCGGATGATCGCGGTCGGCCGCTTCGACGTGCTGGACGGCGAGCGCTCGACGCAGGCGGAGGTCGCCTTCCTCGTCGAGGACGAGCACCAGGGCCGCGGCATCGCGCAGATCCTGCTCGAGCACCTCGCGCAGGCCGGTCGCGAGCGGGGGGTCGAGAAGTTCGTCGCCGAGGTGCTCCCCGACAACCAGCGGATGATCCACACGTTCAAGGACGCCGGCTACCAGGTCGCCTCGGGCTACGAGGACGGCGTGCTGGTGCTCGAGTTCCCCATCGACCCCACCGAGACCGCGATCGGGGTCATGCAGCAGCGCGAGCACCGCGCGGAGTCCGCCTCGATCGAGCGGTTCTTCGGCGCCCGCTCGGTCGCGGTGATCGGCGCGAGCCGCCGCCAGGACACCATCGGCCAGGCGCTCGTGCGCAACCTCGTCACCGGCGACTTCACCGGCCGGGTCTACGCGGTCAACCAGGCCGCGACCGCCGTCTCCGGGCTGCCGGCCTACAAGTCGGTGAGCGACATCCCCGACGAGGTCGACGTCGCCGTGGTCGCCGTGCCCGCCGAGTCGGTGCAGGACGTCGTGCTCGACTGCGCGGCCAAGGGCGTGCACGGCCTCGTCGTGATCTCGTCGGGCTTCGCCGAGACCGGCGAGGAGGGGCGACAGCGCCAGCGGCGCCTGGTCGGGCTCGCGCGTTCCTACGGCCTGCGGCTGATCGGCCCCAACTGCCTGGGCGTCATCAACACCGACCCGTCGATCTCGCTCAACGCCTCGCTGTCGCCGCTCATGCCGCCGCGCGGGCGGGCGGGCTTCTTCTGCCAGTCCGGCGCCCTGGGCTCGGCGATCCTCGAGAAGGTCAACAACCGCGGGCTCGGCCTGTCGACCTTCGTCAGCGCGGGCAACCGCGCCGACGTCTCGGGCAACGACCTGCTGCAGTACTGGGAGGAGGACGACTCCACCGAGGTCGTCCTGCTCTACCTCGAGTCGATCGGCAACCCGCGCAAGTTCTCCCGCATCGCGCGCCGGGTCTCCCGGCGCAAGCCGGTGGTCGCGGTGCGCTCGGGCCGCACCACCCAGGGTGTCCCGATGGGCCACGCGGTGCGCACGATCGCCGCGCCGCAGCAGGCCGTCGACGCGATGTTCCGCCAGGCCGGCGTCATCCAGGTCGACACGCTCGAGGAGATGTTCGACGTCGCCCAGCTCGTCGCCCACCAGCCGCTGCCGCGCGGTCGCCGGGTCGCGGTCGTGGGCAACTCCGACGCCCTCGGGCTGCTCGCCGCCGACGCGGCCGCCGCCGTCGGCCTCGTGGTCAACAAGTCGGTCGCGCTCGGCGCCGACGCGACGGCCGAGGACTTCGAGGACGCCCTCGACGCCGCGATCGACGACCCCGAGGTCGACTCGGTGGTCGCGGTCTACATCCCGCCGCTCAACGTCTCCGGCGAGGACGTCGCCAACGTGCTCGCCGCGGTCGGCGAGCAGTCCGACAAGCCGCTGGTGACGACCTTCCTCGGCGCCGAGGGCGTGCCCGAGCTGCTGCGGGTGCCCGACGTCGCCGGCTCGACCGCCGGCCGCGGCTCCGTGCCGTCCTACCCCGCGGTCGAGGCCGCGGTCCGCGCGCTGGCGCGCGTCGTCCAGTACGCCGTGTGGCTGCGCACCCCGGAGGGCACGCCCGTGGCGGAGGACGAGGTCGACACCCGCGCCGCCAGGCGGCTGGTCAACGAGGTGCTGATGCGCCACCCCGAGGGGCGCGACCTGGCCCCCGACGAGCTGCGCGACCTGCTCGCGACCTACGGCATCGAGCTGTGGCCCGCGATCCGCGTCGCCGACCTCGCGGAGGCGCAGGCGGCCGGCGCCGAGCTCGGCTGGGACGTCGTGCTCAAGGCCACCGCCGAGCACCTGCGCCAGCGCCCCGACATGGCGCACGTGTGGCGCAACATCGACACCCCCGAGGAGATGGCCGACGCCTGGGCCGGGCTCACCGAGCTCATCAACGACCCCGACCTCGCCGCCTTCACGGTGCAGCGCACCGCCCCGCCGGGCGTGCCCGTGGCGGTCAGCAGCCTCGAGGACCCGCTCTTCGGCCCGGTCGTCACCTTCGGCATCTCGGGGCCCTTCACCGAGCTCCTCGGCGACAAGTCCTACCGCATCCCGCCGCTCGGGGAGCACGACGCGGCCGACATGGTCCGCGAGGTGCGCTCCTCGCCGCTCCTCTTCGGCTACCGCGGCAGCGAGGTCGTCGACGTCGCCGAGGTCGAGCGCCTGGTGCGCCGCGTCGCGCAGCTGCAGGCCGACCTGCCGCAGCTGCGCTCGACCGAGCTCGGCCTGGTGCTCGCCGGCGCGCACGGCGCCTCGGTGCTCTCGGCCGCGGCGCGCGTCGAGCCGGTCGTCGACGCCCGCTCCGACTGGTTCGTCCGGCGGCTCTCCACGATGCCCGGCGACACGCTGCCCGACTGATCGGCGGGCCTCCCACCGCCGCGCCGCGCGGCGTCGGTGCGTGACACACTGCCGCCCATGCGCAGCCGCACGTCCGACGCCCACGACCCCGCCGCCCGGCTCCGGGACGCGATCCACCGCACGGGCTACTACCCCGAGGTGGTCTCCGACGGCGTCGTCGGTGCGGTCGGCGGCGAGGAGGTCGTCTCCTTCTACGTCCACCACGAGCCGACGATCGAGAACGACGAGGTGCGCCGCCACATCACCGTGGTCGTGCTCACCGCGACCCGCCTCATCCTCTGCCACACCGACGAGCACGCCGGCGACGACCTGCTGCCCGAGCCCTACACCTCGACCTCCACCGAGGCGATCGCGCTGGCGGCGGTCAAGTCGGTCGTCGTCACCCGCATGACCGCCAACCCGACGTCGGGCCCGCGCCCGCCGGCCGAGGCCGTGCTGACCATCGGCTGGGGCGGCGTGGGCCGCATCGACCTCGAGCCGGCCGGCTGCAACGACCCGCAGTGCGACGCCGACCACGGCTACACCGGCGTCGTGTCCTCCGACGACTTCTCCCTGCGGGTCTCCGCCGCGGCCGACGGCGCCGACGCGGTCGCCGGGCTGCTGGCCTTCGCCGACTCGCTGTCGGCCTCCACCCACCAGGTCTGAGGCGGGTCGCGGTGCCCGACGCCCTCGTCGCGCCGGAGTACGGCGCCCGCTCGCTCGCCGACGTCGTCCCGGCGGTGGCGCAGGCGCTCGGCGTCGGCGACGTCGCGGGACCGGCACCGACGGGGCCGTCCGCACTGCTGCTGCCGGACGCCCCGGCGTACGTCCTGCTGCTGGTCGACGGGCTGGGCGCCGAGCTGCTGGCCCGCCACGCCCACGCCGCGCCCTACCTCTCCTCGCTGGCGACCGGTGCGGCCACGGCCACCGCGGGGGTGCCGTCGACGACGGCGACGAGCCTGACCTCGCTCGGCACGGCGCTGCCGCCGGGCGCGCACGGCACGGGTTGGTCGGCTACACCTCGCGGGTGCCCGGCACCGACACCCTGCTCAACGCGCTGCAGTGGGACCGCGACGTCGACCCGCTGGTGTGGCAGCCGCACCCGACGGCCTTCGAGCGGCTGGCGCGCGCGGGGGTCGACGTGGCCGTGGTCAACAAGCGCGACTTCGCCGCCAGCGGGCTCACCCGTGCCGCCCACCGCGGTGGTCGCTACGTCGGGGCCGACACGACCGCGGAGCGCGTCGGCGCGACGCTGGAGGCGACCATGGCCGCCGGCGGCGTGGTGCCGTCGCTGACCTACCTCTACGAGGGCGACCTCGACAAGACCGGCCACCTGCACGGCGTCGCGTCCAGCGAGTGGCTGCAGGCCCTCGCGCAGGTCGACGAGGAGGCCGAGCAGCTGCGCGAGGCGCTGCCGCCCGCCACCCGGCTGCTCGTCATCGCCGACCACGGCATGGTCGACTCGACCGGCGAGGGCCGCCTGGACCTCGACGAGGTGCCCGAGGCGGCGGCGCTGCGCGACGGCCTGGTGCTGCTCGGCGGCGAGGCCCGCTTCCGCCAGCTGTGGTGCCGCGACGGGGCGCTCGACGACGTCGTCGCGACGTGGCGCTCGGTGCTGGGGGAGCGCGCCGAGGTGCTGACCCGCGAGGACGCCGCGGCACGGGGCTGGTTCGGCGAGGTCGCACCGTCGATCGGGCCGCGCATGGGCGACGTCGTGGTCGCCTGCCGCGACGACCTGGTGCTGCTCTCCAGCCGCGACTTCGCGGTCGAGACCCGGCTCGTCGGCTTCCACGGCTCGCTCACCGCCGACGAGATGCTCGTGCCGGTGCTGGTGGGCTGAGCCCCGCCGCCCGGACCGCCCGGGGGCCAGCCGTCAGCCGAAGGGCAGCGGCTCCGGGGCGAGCGAGACGGCACGGGCACGAGCGGCGGTGAGCCGGCGGCGGTGGTGCTGGCGGCAGAGCACCTCGTAGGCGACCACGACGTCGGGGTCGGCCTCGGCCCCCGCGGTGTCGCCGACCACCACCTGGTCGCCCTCGACGACCATCGCGCCGTTCTCGGTGCGGGCGTTGTGGGTGGCGCGCTTGCCGCACCAGCACAGCGCCTCGACCTGCAGCACGTGCGTGCGGTCCGCGAGCTCGACGAGCCGGGCGCTGCCCGGGAAGAGCAGGCTGCGGAAGTCGGTCAGGATGCCGAAGGCGAAGACGTCGACCTGCAGCTCGTCGACCACCTTCGCGAGCTGGTCGACCTGCGCGGTGGAGTAGAACTGCGCCTCGTCGCACACGAGGTAGTCGACGCGCCCGCCCTGGGTCAGCTCCCGGACGACGTAGGTCCAGAAGTCGAAGTCGGGGCCGACCTCGACCGCCTCGTGGGTGAGGCCCAGCCGGCTCGACAGCGTCGCCTCTCCGGCGCGGTCGTGGGCGGTGAAGATGCGGCCCGCGCGGCCCCGCGCCGCGTGGTTGTGGTTGGTCTGGAGCGCCAGGGTGCTCTTCCCTGAGTCCATCGTGCCGGTGAAGAACTGGAGCTCTGCCACGGGGCGGCAGTCTGCCACCCCGACCGCCTCGCCCAGGAGTTGCGGTCGGGCCCTAGGTTGGCCCCCATGGACTTCCGCTACCTCGGACGCAGTGGTCTCAAGGTCTCCGAGATCACCTACGGCAACTGGCTCACCCACGGCTCGCAGGTCGAGAACGACGTCGCCACGCAGTGCGTGCGCGCGGCGCTCGACGCCGGCATCACCACCTTCGACACCGCCGACGTCTACGCCAACACGAAGGCCGAGACGGTGCTCGGCGAGGCGCTCAAGGGCGAGCGGCGCGAGTCGCTCGAGATCTTCACCAAGGTCTACTGGCCCACCGGCCCCGGCGGGCCCAACGACTCCGGGCTGTCGCGCAAGCACGTCCTGGAGTCGATCGACGCCTCGCTGCGCCGGCTGCAGACCGACCACGTCGACCTGTACCAAGCCCACCGCTTCGACACCGAGACGCCGCTCGAGGAGACGATGCAGGCCTTCGCCGACGTCGTCCGGCAGGGCAAGGCCCTCTACATCGGCGTCTCGGAGTGGACCGCCGAGCAGATCCGCGAGGGCGCCGCCATGGCGCGCGACCTCGGCTTCCAGCTGATCTCCAGCCAGCCGCAGTACTCCATGCTCTGGCGCGTCATCGAGGACGAGGTCGTGCCGGCCTCCCGCGAGGTGGGCGTCTCGCAGATCGTGTGGAGCCCGATCGCGCAGGGCGTGCTGACCGGCAAGTACCTCCCCGGGCAGCCCCCGCCGGAGGGCTCGCGCGCCACCGACGAGAAGGGCGGCGCCGACATGATCAAGCGGTTCATGCGCGACGACGTGCTGGAGCGGGTGCAGGCGCTGAAGCCGGTCGCCGAGGAGCTCGACATGTCGATGGCCGCGCTCGCCGTCGCCTGGGTGCTGCAGAACGACAACGTGGCCTCCGCCATCATCGGTGCCTCGCGTCCCGAGCAGGTGCACGACAACGTGGCGGCCGCGGGCGTGCGGATCCCCGAGGACGCGATGCGCCGCATCGACGAGGCGCTGGGCGACGTCGTCGAGCGCGACCCCGGCAAGACCGCCGAGAACGCGCCGAAGAAGCGCCCCACCTGAGCAGGGAGGCACCGGTGCCGGGCCCGCTCGTCGACGCGGCCGCGCTGCGCGACCTCCTGCAGGCAGGGCGGCCCGTCACCGTCCTCGACGTCCGCTACCGCATGGGCGGTCCGCCGGGGCGCGCCGCGTTCGAGGCGGGCCACGTCCCGGGCGCGGCGTACGTCGACCTCGACGCCGACCTGGCCGCCCCGCCGGGCGCGGGCGGACGACACCCGCTGCCGCCCGTCTCGGTGCTGCAGGCGGCGTTGCGCCGCGGCGGGGTCCGCACCGGCGTGCCCGTCGTCGTGTACGACGACTGGTCCGGCCACGCGGCGGCCCGCTGCTGGTGGCTGCTGCGGTGGGCGGGGGTCGAGGACGTGCGCGTGCTCGACGGCGCCTGGCCCGCGTGGGTCGCGGCCGGGGGAGCGGTCGAGACCGGGCCGGGCGCGACGACTCCGCCCGGTGACGTCGTGGTGCGACCGGGCGGCATGCCGGTCGTCGAGGCGGACCGGCTGCTCGACGTCGACGTGCTGGTCGACGCCCGTGCCCCCGAGCGGTGGCGCGGCGAGGTGGAGCCGGTCGACCCCGTCGCGGGACGCGTGCCCGGCGCGGTCAACGTGCCCACCTCCGCCAACCTCGGACCCGACGGCCGGTTCCTCCCCGCAGCGCGGCTGTCGGCCGTCTACGGAGTCGTCGGTGCGGTGCCCGGGGCCGACGTCGCGGCGTACTGCGGCTCGGGGGTGACCGCCTGCCACGACGTGCTGGCCCTGGAGCTCGCCGGGGTGCGCGCGGCGCTCTACCCCGGCTCGTGGAGCGGGTGGATCGCCGACCCCGCCCGCCCCGTCGAGCGTGGCTGAGGAGCCCGCGCCTCAGCTCACCAGTGGACGCCCTTGAAGACCCGGGCCAGCATGATCTGCTCGGACTCGCGCGACCCGCCCGCGTCGACGCCCTTGGCGGCCGCGGAGTCCGGGAAGACGTGGTAGGCCATGTTGAGGACGCGGAAGGCGAGCCGCGGCGCGACCGTGTGGGCGATCGCGCCGGCGTTGCCGAGCGCGGTGTTGATCTCGTGGGGCCGCTCGACCATCGCCTCGACGACGAGGTCGGCGGCCTGGGCGGGGGAGATCGTGGGGAACTTGTCGTAGAGCTTGGTCGGGGCGATCATCGGCGTCCGCACGAGCGGCATGTGGATGTTGGTGAAGGTGATGCCGTCGCCGACGAGCTCGCTCGACACGACGTTGCTCCAGGCGTCGAGGGCGGCCTTGGACGCGACGTAGGCGGAGAACCGCGGCGGGTTGGTCTGCACGCCGATGGAGCTGACGTTGACGACGTGGCCCGAGCGCTGGGCGCGCATCGACGGCACCAGCCCCATCACCAGCCGGATCGCGCCGAAGTAGTTGAGCTGCATCGTGCGCTCGAAGTCGTGGAAGCGGTCCTCGGAGAGCTTCAGCGAGCGGCGGATGGAGCGGCCCGCGTTGTTGACGACGAAGTCGACGCCGCCGAGCTCCTCGGTCACCTGCTCGCAGAGCCGGTCGATGGCGTCGAGGTCGGAGAGGTCGCACGGGAAGACGTGGGCCTGCCCGCCCCGCAGCTCGATCGTGGCGCGGAGCTCCTCGAGCTTGTCCTTGCCGCGGGCCACGAGGACCGGCACGCCGCCGGCCTGGGCGACCTTGAGCGCGGTGACCTGGCCGATGCCCGACGAGGCCCCGGTGATGAGGACCCGCTTGCCGCCGAGGGCCTCGCGGATACGGGGGTCGTCGCCGGTCGAGGTGTCGAGGTGCTCCTCCCAGTAGCCCCACAGCGTGCGGGCGTAGGACTCGAGCACCGGCACCGCGATGCCCGACCCCGCGAGCGCGCGCTCGGTCGCGCGGGAGTCGAAGGTCGCGGTGAAGGACGTGTGGGCGAGCACCTCGGCCGGCACACCGAGGCGACCGACGGTCTGGTCGAGCGCCACCTTGACCGGCGCGGCCCGCAGCAGCCCGCCCACGACGGAGGACGGGCGCAGCGCCCGGGGCAGCAGGCCCGTGACGCCGCCGGTGACGCGGCGGTCGACGGGCGTGGCGAACTGCGGAGCGCCGGCCGCAGCGCAGAAGGCGTTGACCACGTCGACCACCGGCTGCGGCTCGGGGTTGACGAGGTGGAAGGCCTCGCCGTCGTGGCCGGGCGCGTGGGCGAGGTGGTCGATCGCCTTCGCGACGTAGTCGACCGGCACCACGTTGGTGTCGCCGAGGTCGACCCCGACCAGCGGCAGCCAGCCGGGCAGGGTGTCGCGCAGCCGCTTCATCAGCGGGAAGAAGTAGTAGGGGCCGTCGACCTTGTCCATCGCGCCCGTGACGGAGTCGCCCACCACGATCGCGGGCCGGTAGACGCGCCACGGCACCGGTGACTCCTCGCGCACGAGGCGCTCCGACTCGAACTTCGTGCGGTGGTAGGGCGAGGGGAGCGGCTGGCCCTCGTCGAACATCGCCTCGGTGAAGGGGCCGTGGTGGTCGCCCGCGGCGGCGACCGACGAGACGTGGTGGAAGCACCCGGCCTGCAAGGCGCCGGCCAGCTCGAGGGCGTGGCGGGTGCCGCCGACGTTCATCGCCTCGTTGGTGGCGGCGTCGGCGGTCATGTCGTAGATCGCGGCGAGGTGGAAGACGTGCTCCACGGTGCCGACGTGGCTGCGCACCCACTCCTCGGGCACACCGAGGCGCTCCTCGGCGAGGTCGCCGACGACCGGGAAGACCCGGTCAGCGCCCCAGCGGTCGACGAGCGTCTGCAGGCGGGCGAGCGAGCCCGCACGGCACAGCACGAAGACGGCGCCGTCGCGGCGGGCGACGAGCTCGTCGACGAGTCGGCGTCCGATGAACCCGGTCGCGCCGGTCACGAAGTAGGCCATGCGCGGGAGCGTAGACCCCCGAGGGTGCTCCTGGGGAGTGCTCGTGCGACCTCGTCGGACGTGGTATTACCCACCAGTAACCTCTGGCGGGGTCGCGCGTGGGACGGGCGGGTCAGCCCTTGTCGCCGCCGCCGAACATGATCTCGTCCCAGCTCGGCACCGAGGCGCGGCGCCCGCGCTTGCCGGGGCGGCGGGCGGGCTGCTCCTCGACCGGGGCGTCCGCGGGGGCCTCGGCGGGATCCGAGGGCGGGGCAGCGGAGCTGCCGGCCGGTGCGGTGGCGGGGGTGGTCGGGGCTGCGGCGTCGCGCTCCCCGCGCACCCGAGCGGCCGTCTCTGTCAGGTCCACCGTGGACTCGTCGGGTCCCGCTCCGGGTGCGGCGCCGGGGCCGGGGTCGCCGGGGCCGGGGTCGTCGGGATCGGCGCTGCGCACGAGCGCGAGCGCGTCGGCACCGAGCGGCAGCTCCTGGTCGGCTTCGTCGACGACCGTGCGACGGCGACGGCGGGCCGCCTCGAGGTCGTCGGTCGCCGCTGCGCCGGCGGCCTCGGGCTCGGGCGCCGCCACCTCCTCGCCGACCAGCCAGCGGGCGTCGTCGTCGTCGAGGGTGACGTAGTTGCCGGGCGGGTCGTAGGTGAAGGACGCGGTGCCGGCGCGCCCGGGTGCGTCGTACGCCGCGTGGAGCGACCAGCGGCCGTCGTCGCGGCGCCACGCGTCCCACAGGACCTCCGCGTCGGGCGTGCCGAGGGCGCGCAGCCGCAGCGCGACGAGGTCGCCGAGGGTGCGGGCGCCGCCGGGGGCCGGCTCGCCGCTGCGGCGGCGCACCGAGGAGCGCTGGGCGCGGTCGGCCACGTGGGCGCGCTCGGCCAAGACGGGACGGGCGTAGACCAGCACGCGCTCGACCGGGGTGCCGGCGGCCTCGGCGACCGCCTCGGGCGACTCGCCGGCGCGCACGCGGGCCTGGATGTCGCGGGGGCGCAGGGCGTTGTCGGAGCTGTCCACTCTGGTCTCCATCTGGCCGGTGCGGGCGGGCGCGCCCCGGAGGGCGGCGCGGAGGCGGTCGTCCACGTCGAGGGTGTGCTCGGCGCCCTCGGTGTCGACCAGGCGGAGGCGGCGGCCGTCCTCGCTCGTCCCCGCGAGCGTGAGGTGCGCCATCGCCTGCCCTGTCTCCTGCCGTCGGGGTCGTCCCTCTCCGCACCGAGCCTACGCCCCGGCGGCCCCCGCTAGGGTCGCGCCATGCCGTCGGCCGACCCTGCCCCGCTGCTGGTCGTGCTGGACCTGGTCGGCATCTTCGTCTTCGCGATCTCCGGCGCCCTGGTCGCCGTGCGCAAGGAGCTCGACCTCTTCGGCGTGCTCGTGCTGGCCGGGGCGACGGGGCTCGGCGGCGGCTTCGTGCGCGACGTCCTCATCGGCGCCGTGCCGCCGGCGGCCCTCGCCGACTGGCGCTACCTGCTGGTGCCCGCGGTCGCGGGGGTGACGGCGTTCTTCGTGCACCCGACGCTCGGTCGCTGGGAGCGGCAGGTCAACGTCTTCGACGCCTTCGGCCTGGCCCTCTTCTGCGTGGTCGGTGCGCTCAAGGCCTCCGCCTACGGCCTCGAGGTCGTGCCGGCGGCCCTCATGGGCATGCTCACCGGCATCGGCGGCGGCATGCTGCGCGACGTGCTCGCCGGCCGGGTGCCGGTGATCTTCCGCGGGGAGCTCTACGCCACCCCTGCACTGGCCGGCGCCGCCCTCGCCGTCGGCGGGGTCGAGCTCGGCCTGCCGGTGGTCGTCGTGGCGCCGGTCGCGGCCGCGGTGTGCCTCGTGTGGCGCCTGCTCGCGCTGTGGCGCGGCTGGCAGGCGCCGCTCCCACGCGGCTCGGCCAGCGTCTAGGGCGAGTCGGCCGCAGCCGTCGCCGCGCTGCCGGGTGCACCGGGTGCACCTGCGTCCCCACCGCCCGCGACGCCGTCGGGCAGCCGGTCGGCCTGGCGCGGCAGCGCCTGCGCGGCGAGGGCGGCGAGCACGCCCGCGCCGAGGCTGACGAGGTAGGCCGCGGACGCGCCCGCCGCGTCGACCACCGCGCCGCTGAGGGCGGCACCGGGGGCGACGCCGGCGACGAGCCCGGTGTGCACGACGGCGAGCCCCTCGGTCAGCCGCCGCCGCGGCACGACCTGCTCGGTGAGCGAGACCGTCGCGATGAGGGTCGGTGCGATGGTGCCGCCGCCGACGAGCAGGAGCGCGCCCATCACCGGGACCGACCCGACGAGCGCGAGGGGCGCCATCGCGAGCGCCATCAGCGCCGCGCCCCAGCGCAGCCGGCTCGCGGGGCCGCGCCGCCACGTCAACGCGCCGGTCACGACGCCCGAGACGAGGCTGCCGAGCGCCCACAGCGCCAGCAGCAGGCCGGCCCACGCCTGCGAGCCCTGCTCCTCGGCGAAGGCGACCGTGGTGACCTCGGCAGCGCCGAAGAGCACCCCGAGCATGGCGGAGACCACGACGAGCGGGGCGAAGGTGCGCCACGGCAGCCGCGGCCCGCGCGGCGCCCCGGTCTCGCGGGCGTGCACCGGGGGCGCGGTCGCGCCCTGCGCCGCGAAGGCCAGGCCACCGCCGACGCCGGCGACCACCGCCACGCCGAGGCCGGCGGCGGGGGAGACGGTCGTGGCGAGGAGGGTCACGACGATGGGTCCGAGGATGAAGACCGCCTCGTCGACGACCGCCTCCAGCGCGTACGCCGACTGCACGTCGGCGGGCTGGTCCAGCACGTGGGCCCACCGCGCCCGCACCGCGGAGCCGATCTGCGGCAGGCTCGCGCCCGCGCAGGCCGCCGTGGCGTAGGCCGTCCACGTCGGCCAGCCGGCCTCGACCGCCGTGACGAGGGCGACGGTGGAGACGCCGAAGGCGACGCTGGCCGCGGCGAGCACCCGGCCCTGCCCGAGCGCGTCGAGCAGCCGGCCCTGCACGATGGCGACCACGGCGTTGGCGACGGTGTAGGCGGCCGCGACGCTGCCGGCCAGGCCGTAGGAGCCGCTGGCGCCCTGCACCAGCAGGACGATGCCGAGGCCGAGCATCGAGATCGGCAGCCGCGCCACCAGGCCGGTCGCGCTGAAGCGCAGCGCCCCGGGCGTCGCGAGCACCCGCCGGTAGGCCGTGGTCAGCCCCGCTCGCTGCTCGCCGCCGCCCGTGCCTCCGGGCTGCGCCGCCTCCACCCCGTCCCCCCTGCTCACGCCGAGAGGGTAGGACGCCCCGGTCCCCGCGGCCGCATTGCGGGCGCTGCCTAGGATCAGCGGCATGACCGCCCCCGACGTCGCGCCCTACGACGCCCTGCTCCTCGTCTCCTTCGGCGGGCCCGAGAAGCCCGAGGACGTCGTGCCCTTCCTCGAGAACGTCACCCGCGGTCGCGGCATCCCGCGCGAGCGGCTCGAGGAGGTCGGCGAGCACTACTTCCTCTTCGGCGGCAAGTCGCCGATCAACGACCAGAACCGCGCGTTCCTGGCCGCGCTGCGCGAGGACCTCGCGGCGGCCGGTCTCGACCTGCCCGTCTACTGGGGCAACCGCAACTGGGACCCCTACCTCGCCGACACGCTCGCCGAGATGGCGCGCGACGGCGTGCGACGGGCGGCGTGCTTCTTCACCTCGGTCTACTCCTCCTACTCCGGGTGCCGGCAGTACCGCGAGAACCTCGCCGAGGCCTCCGCCGCGGTCCGCGAGCAGGGCCTGGAGCCGCCGGTGCTCGACCGGCTGCGGCTGCCCTACAACCACCCCGGTTTCGCGGAGGCCAACGTCGACGCCACCCTGGCGGCGCTCGCCGAGCTGCCGACCGAGGTGCGCGACGGCGCCCGGCTGGTCTTCGTGACCCACTCGATCCCGACGGCGATGGACGAGTCGGCCGGCCCCGACGGGCACGCCTACACCCGGCAGCACCACGCGATCGCCGAGCACGTCGTCCTGCGGGTGCAGGAGGAGACCGGTCGGCGCCACCGCCACGACGTCGTCTTCTGCTCGCGCTCCGGCCCGCCGCACGTGCCGTGGCTCGAGCCCGACGTCAACGACCACCTGCGCGCGCTGCAGCAGGCGGGGGAGGGCGCCGCCGTGCTGGTGCCGATCGGCTTCGTCTCCGACCACATGGAGGTCATCTACGACCTCGACACCGAGGCGCTCGCCACGGCCGAGGAGATCGGGATGCCGGTGACCCGCGCCGCGACGGCCGGCGTCGACCCGCGCTTCGTGGCGACGGTGCGCGACCTGCTGGTCGAGCGCGCGGCGGCCGAGACCGGCCGCGACGTCTCCCGCGCCACCGTGGGCGGGCAGCGCGCGGTCCACGACCGCTGCCCCGCGCACTGCTGCCCCAACCTGCGCGGACCCCTGCCCACCCTCTGCGGCGCGGATGCCTGAGCCGGCCGTCGACGACCGGCTGCTCGGCGAGCTGCGGGGCGTCGCCCTCGAGGTGGCCGGGCGCGCCGCGGAGCTCGTGCGCGACCGCCGCCTGGGCGACGTCGAGGTCGCGGCGACCAAGTCGAGTGCCGTCGACGTCGTCACCGAGGCCGACCGCGCCAGCGAGGCCCTCGTGACCGAGCTGCTCGCCGAGCTGCGCCCCGACGACGCACTGCTGGGCGAGGAGGGCGCCAGCGCCCCCGGCTCCAGCGGGGTGCGCTGGGTCGTCGACCCGATCGACGGCACGGTCAACTTCCTCTACGGCATCCCGCAGTACGCCGTGTCCCTGGCCGCCGAGGTCGACGGCGAGGCGGTCGTCGGCGTCGTGGTCAACGCCGCGACCGGCACCGTCTACGAGGCCGCCCTCGGCCAGGGTGCCCTGCGCGACGGCCGCCCCCTCGCCGTGCGCGACCCGGCGCCCCTCGCCGAGCGGCTGGTGCTCACCGGCTTCAGCTACGACGCCGGGCTCCGCGAGCTCCAGGCGGCCTCGCTCGTGCGGCTGCTGCCGCGCATCCGCGACGTGCGGCGCCGTGGCTCGGCCGCGCTCGACCTGTGCCACGTCGCGGAGGGCACCGCCGACGGCTACGTCGAGGAGGGCGTGAACCTCTGGGACCACGCCGCCGGGGGCCTCGTGGCCCGCGAGGCCGGCGCCCGCACCGAGCTCACCACCGGGCAGGGCGGTCTCGACCTCCTGCTGTGCGCGCCCGCCCACGGCTTCGAAGAGCTGCGCGCCGCGGTGGTCGAGGCCGGCTTCCTCGGCTGACGGGCGCTGAGGCGAGGGACACACCGCCCCACCCCCCTGGGGGGAACAACCCCACCGTGCCGCACGTTGGCTGGACCGGGTCCCGGTCCCGGTGCAGACACCGCCGGCGCGATGGTGCACAATCCGGCACCGACGAGGGCCCCGACCCGCACCGCCCGGCGAGCGCCGGGCACCGACTTCCCCGGCAGGAGCACACCATGGCGACCGACTACGACGCACCGCGCAAGACCGAGGAGGACCAGAGCGAGGAGAGCATCGAGGAGCTCAAGGCCCGCCGCCACGACAAGAACTCCGGCAAGGTCGACGAGGACGAGACCGAGGCCGCCGAGTCCTTCGAGCTCCCCGGCGCCGACCTGTCCCACGAGGAGCTCGCCGTCGAGGTCAAGCCCAAGCAGGACGACGAGTTCACCTGCATGAGCTGCTTCCTGGTCCACCACCGCAGCCAGCTCGCGGACGAGGGCAAGATGATCTGCCGCGACTGCGTCTGAGCCGCTACCGCACCTCCGCACTACCCACACGCACGACGAGGGCCGCACCAGCAGGTGCGGCCCTCGTGCTGTCCGTGGGTGCCCGCGCGGGCACCGTCGTGCTCAGGTGGTGGGCGCCCCCGCGGCGTCGGCGTGCTGGCCGTCCTTCTGCAGCTCCGGCGGCAGGTGGCCGGTCGACTTCAGGTAGTAGCCGGCCGCCCGGCGGGTGAAGGCCATGCGCACGATCTGGATGATCGCGCCGCTGGCAGCCGCCCAGAGCACCGCCTCGCGCAGGTCGACGTCGGGGTCGGCGGGGTTCGCCGGAGGGTTCTTGCCCGTGGCGGCGCGCCACGAGGTGTTGAGCGCCTTCTTCGCCACCGCCGCACCCATGAGGGCCGAGCCGAGCGAGAAGACCGACCACGCCTTGGAACCCGATGCCATCTGTCCTCCATCTCGAGACTGGAGGGCAACCCTAGCCGGGGCTCAGCGCGGGTCGCTCGCCCGGCGGCCGTCGCGGGCGGCCTCCAGTGCGGCCACCAGCCGCTGCGGGTGGCGTGTCGAGACCAGCCAGTAGGGCGTCGGGTCGGCCGGGTCGCGCAGCTCCACCTTGACGCTGCGCTTGAGGTAGGGCCGCAGCAGCAGGAAGGCTCGCGCGTCGGCCTCGACGCCGGCGGTGCGCCGCGTGGCCTCGCGGTCCAGCGCCGTGGCCGGGCCGAGGTGGCGCACGTCGATGCGCGCCCGCCCGGCCTGCAGCTCGGCGCCGTCGGGAGTGGTGACCACCCGCACCGGGGCACGGCCGTAGGCGAGCAGGAAGAGCGCCACCAGCGCGAGCGCGACGCCGGTGACGGCCCACGCGAGCGGCTCGGGCACGGCGACGACGAGGGCGAGCCACAGGCTGGCCACCAGCATCGTGCCCTGCACCCACCACCGCAGCGGGACCGTCAGGCGTTCGGTGTGCACGCCACGATCCTCCCACTCCGGCGGGAACGGCCCCGAGGGGGGCGGAGGGCTACCCTCGCGCGGTGCCCGACCTCGACGTGCTGCTGACCCGCCTCGACCCCGACCTCCCGCTCCCGGCGTACGCCCACCCCGGCGACGCGGGCGCCGACCTGCGCACGACGGTCGACGTGCGCCTGGCGCCGGGGGAGCGTGCCCTGGTGCCGACCGGTGTCGCCCTCGCGGTCCCGCAGGGCTACGTCGCGCTGGTGCACCCCCGCTCGGGGCTCGCCGCGCGGCACGGCCTGTCGGTGCTCAACACCCCGGGCACGGTCGACGCGGGCTACCGCGGCGAGGTGAAGGTGCTCCTGGTCAACCTCGACCCGCGCGAGCCCCTCGAGCTGCGTCGCGGCGACCGCGTGGCGCAGCTCGTGGTGCAGCGCGTCGAGCAGGTGCGCTTCGTGGAGGTCGACACCCTGCCGGGGAGTGAGCGGGGCGACGGCGGTTACGGTTCCACCGGGGGCTTCGGTCGTGCCGCGGCTCCCGGCCCGTCCGCAACCGAGGAGTCGTCGTGAAGTTCCGCCGCAAGTCCGCCGCGCAGTCCACCGACGAGGCAGCCGACTCCTCGGTCGACCTCGAGGGCCAGGAGCTCGGCGAGGACGAGGAGGTCCTCGTGCACGGCCCCGTCGACGCCGACGACCTCGACCTGGACTCCTTCGGCGACGAGGCGCCGCCGTGGGTCGACCTCGGCTCGCTGCTCATCACGCCCGAGCCGGGGATGCAGCTGCGGATGCAGGTCGACGAGCAGAGCCAGCGGGTGCAGGCGATCATCCTGACCGGTCCCGACGGGGCGCTCGAGGTCATGGCCTTCGCGGCCCCGCGCGGCGGCGGGCTCTGGGACGAGGTGCGGCCGCAGATCGCGGCCGACATGGCGCGCCGCGGCGGCACCGCGACCGAGGTCGACGGCCGCTGGGGCAAGGAGCTCGACTGCCGCATCACCGTGCAGCGCGGCGACGGCAGCCCCGCGACGCAGCCGTCGCGCATCATCGGCATCGACGGCCAGCGCTGGATGTTGCGCGCCACGCTGCTCGGCCGCCCGGCCGTCGACCGCGAGGCCGCCGAGCACTGGGAGGCCGTGCTGGCCAACGTCGTGGTGCGCCGCGGCAAGGAGCCCATGGCGGTCGGCGACCAGCTGCCCGTCGTCCTGCCGCCCGACGCCCGGCCCGTCTCCTGACCCGTCTGCTGACCCGTCTGCTGACCCGGCACGCGACCGGGTCGTCCTGACCTACGCTGGAGCCATGACCGCAGGCACGAGCCGGCTGCGCCGGACGATCAGTGCGTGGGCCGACGTGAAGGGCCAGGAGGCCCGTGACCTGCGCCGCGAGACCGAGCAGTCCGGCTGCGCCTGCATCGCCGAGTGCGGCGAGCGGGCCCGGGTGGTCCTGCGCGGCACGCTCAGCTCGGTGATGCTGCGCCCCCGCGGGGGCGTCCCGGCCCTCGAGGCCGAGCTCGACGACGGGTCGGGCCGCCTCAGCCTGATCTGGCTCGGCCGTCGCCGCATCGCCGGCATCGGGCCCGGCACCAAGATCCAGGTCGAGGGGCGCATCGGGGTCCAGGACGGCATGCGCGTGCTGTGGAACCCCCGCTACGAGCTGCTCCCGTGACCGCCGGCGAGCGCACCCCCGACGCCCGTCCGGCGGCCGGGCCCGCCGCGGCCCCGGCGCCCGACGCCCAGACCGTCGAGGCCGTCGTGCGCGCCCAGCTCGCCCGGGCGCTCGGCGGTCGCCGCGGCATGCTCGAGGCCGCGCTGCCCACGGCGCTGTTCACCGTCACGTGGCTGCTGGGCGACGACCTCAGGCTCGCGCTCGGCGTCAGCGTGGGTGCCGCGCTGGTCCTGCTCGCCGTCCGGATGGTGCAGCGCAGCTCGGTGCAGTTCGTCGTCAACGCGCTGGTGGGCATCGGCATCGGCTGGCTCTTCGTCACGATGTCGGCCCGCTCCGGCGGCAGCGAGGACGAGCAGGCCCTGGCCTACTTCCTGCCCGGCATCCTCTACAACGGCGGCTACACCGTCGTCCTCGCCCTCACCTGCCTCGTCGGCTGGCCGCTGGTCGGCTTCATGGTCGGCTCCGTCACCGGCGACGCGACCGCGTGGCACGACGACCGGCAGGTGGTGCGGCTGTGCACGCGCCTCACGTGGATCCTGGTCCTGCCGTGCGCCGTGCGCGCCCTCGCGCAGGGCCCGGTGTGGCTCGCGGGCCGCTCGGGCTCCCTCGACCCCGACGTGGCCGTCGCCGTGCTCGGCGCGATGAAGGTCGGCATGGGCTGGCCGCTGCAGCTCGCCGCGCTGGGCGCCATGGTGTGGCTGCTGGCGCGCGGCAGCACGCCGGTGGGCCGCCCGGCCTGACGGCGTACGCCGGGCCCTGGGGGCCGCGGGCCCGTCAGCCGCCGTGCAGCGTGGGCGCCAGCAGTCGCTCGAGCGCGTCCTCGGTCTCGGCGGGCACGACGAAGAGGAGCTCGTCGCCGGCCTCGACCGGCTGCTCGTCGGCCGGCACGTAGACCTGGCCGTCGCGCAGGATGGTGACGAGGGCGCAGTTCTCGGGCAGCGGGATGAGCCCGACGGGCTTGCCGACGTAGGGCGAGTCCTCGGGCAGCGTCATCTCGACGAGGTTGGCGCCGCCCTTGCGGAAGGTGAACAGGCGCACCAGGTCGCCGACCGAGACGGCCTCCTCGACCAGCGCCGACATGATGCGCGGCGTCGAGACGTTGACGTCGACGCCCCAGGCCTCGGTGAAGAGCCACTCGTTGTTGGGGTGGTTGACCCGTCCCACGGTGCGCGGCACGCCGAACTCCGTCTTGGCCAGCAGCGAGGTGACGAGGTTGACCTTGTCGTCGCCGGTCGCGGCGATGACCACGTCGCAGCGGTCGAGCGAGGCCTCCTCCAGCGAGGACAGCTCGCAGGAGTCGGCGAGCAGCCACTCGGCGTGCGGGACCCGCTCGGGCTTGATCGAGGCGGCGTTCTTGTCGATCAGCAGCACCTCGTGGCCGTTGTCGATGAGCTCGCGGGCGATGGAGCGGCCGACGGCCCCCGCTCCGGCGATGGCGACGCGCATGTCCCCTCTACTCCTGCTCGGGTCCGCGCTCGAGCACGGCGTAGGCGTGGGCGGCGTTCTCCTCGCGCATGACCAGGTGCAGGAGGTCGCCCTCCTGCAGCACCGTCTCGCGCACGGGCAGCATGCCCTCGCCGAGGCGGTCGATCCACGCGATGCGCGAGCGCGACTGCTGCTGGAAGACGATGGTGCGACCGCCGATCCAGGCCTCGGGCACGGGCACCTGGTCGAGGCGGATCGTGCCGGAGGGGTCGCGGAAGTCGGGCTCGGCGCCGGCCGGCAGCAGCCGGCGCAGCACCTGGTCGGCCGTCCACTTCACCGTCGCGACGGTGGTGATGCCGAGGCGCTGGTAGACCTCGGCGCGGCCGGGGTCGTAGATGCGGGCCACGACCTGGTCGATGCCGAAGGTCTCGCGGGCCACCCGGGCGGCGATGATGTTGGAGTTGTCGCCGGAGGAGACGGCCGCGAAGGCGTCGGCGCGGCGGATGCCGGCCTTCTCCAGGACCTCCTGGTCGAAGCCGATGCCGGTGACCTTGTCGCCGTTGAACTCCGGGCCGAGGCGGCGGAAGGCGTCCGGCTCGCTGTCGATGACCGCGACGGTGTGGTGGCGGTCCTCCAGGCTGCGGGCCAGCGTGGAGCCCACCCGGCCGCAGCCCATGATCACGACGTGCACACCGGCACGGTACTCCAGCGGACCCCTCCCGGACGCGTCGGTGCAGGCCGTGGGCGCCGCGGGGTCTAGCCTTGCCGGTCGTGGGTGTCGGCGACGTCTCGAAACGGATCCTGCTGGGGCGCAAGCTGCGCAGCTCGCAGGTGGGCGAGACCCTGCTGTCGAAGAAGATCGCCTTCCCGGTCTTCGCCAGCGACGCGCTGTCGTCGGTGGCCTACGCCCCCGACGAGATCTTCATCATCTTGTCGCTGGCGGGCATCTCGCTCTACGCCTACTCGTGGTGGATCGCCCTGGCCGTCGCGGTGGTGATGGTGACCGTCGTCGCCTCCTACCGCCAGACGGTGCACGCCTACCCCAGCGGCGGCGGCGACTACGAGGTGGCGATGGTCAACCTCGGCCCCCGCGCCGGCATGACGGTCGCGAGCGCGCTCATCGTCGACTACGTCCTCGTGGTGGCGGTGTCGCTCTCCTCGGCCGCGCAGTACGCCGCGTCCGCGATCGGGTTCGTCAGCGGGCACGAGGCGACGGTCGCCACGGTGCTCGTCGTGGCGCTCACCGTGGTCAACCTCCGCGGCGTCCGCGAGTCGGGCGCCTGGTTCGCCCTGCCGGCGTACGCCTTCGTGCTCGGCCTCGGCACCATGCTCGCCGTCGGCGCGGTCCGCGCACTGTCCGGCACCCTGCCGCCTGCCGAGAGCGCCGAGCTGCGGATCGTCGAGGCCGAGGGCTACGAGGGCACGCTGACGACGGTCGCGCTGGTCTTCCTGGTCGCGCGCGCCTTCTCGTCGGGCTGTGCGGCGCTGACGGGTGTCGAGGCGATCTCCAACGGCGTGCCGGCCTTCCGCAAGCCGAAGAGCCGCAACGCCGCCACCACCCTCGGGCTGCTGGCGCTGGTCGCGATCACGCTCATGATGGGCGTCGTCACGCTCGCCAACGAGATGCGCGTGCGCTACGTCGACCCCAACGAGGGCGAGCGCCTCGTCGACGCGGCCGGGCGCCCCGTCGAGCTGGAGCAGCAGACCCTCATCGCGCAGATCGCCGAGGGCGTGTTCGACACCTTCCCCCCGGGCTACTACTTCGTGGTGCTGGCCACCGGCGTCATCCTCGTGCTGGCCTCCAACACCGCGTTCAACGGCTTCCCGGTGCTGGGGTCGATCCTGGCCCGCGACGGCTTCGCGCCGCGCGCGCTCGGCTCGCGCGGGGACCGCCTGGCCTACAGCAACGGCATCGTCTTCCTCGCCGTGCTCGCCGTCGTCCTCATCGTGGCCTTCGACGCCGAGGTCACCCGGCTGATCCAGCTCTACATCGTCGGCGTTTTCGTCAGCTTCAACCTCAGCCAGCTCGGGATGATGCGCCACTGGACGCGTCAGCTGGCCTCGGAGGGCGACCCCGCCGTGCGGCGCCGGATGCAGCGCTCGCGCGCCATCAACGGCTTCGGCCTGGCCATGACCGCGGTGGTCTTCGTGATCATCCTGGTGACCAAGTTCCTCGCCGGCGCCTGGATCGCCCTGCTCGCGATGGGCACCTTCTACCTGCTGATGAGCGGGGTACGCCGGCACTACACCGCGGTGTCGGAGGAGCTCGCCGCCGACGAGCAGGACAAGGTGCTGCCGACCCGGGTGCACGCCATCGTGCTGGTGTCCAAGCTGCACAAGCCGACGCTGCGCGCGCTGGCCTACGCCAAGGCGATGCGGCCCAACGTGCTCGAGGCCGTCTACGTCGGCACCGACGCGCGCGAGGCCAACCGGCTGGTCGACGAGTGGGACGCCCGGCGCGTCGACGTGCCGCTCAAGATCCTGCACTCGCCCTACCGCGAGCTGGTGCGCCCGACCGTCGACTACGCGACCGAGATCCGCAAGGCCAACCCGCGCGGCGTCGTCGCGGTCTTCATCCCGGAGTACGTCGTGGGGCACTGGTGGGAGCAGCTGCTCCACAACCAGACCGCGCTGCGCCTCAAGGGCCGGCTGCTCTTCACCCCCGGCGTCATGGTCATCTCGGTGCCCTTCCAGCTGCGCTCCTCGCAGGCGGCCCTGGAGCGCGAGGAGCGCGACGTCGACCGCGTGCGGCCGGGCGACCTGCGCGCCGGGCGCGTGCGCGTCGACGAGCCCGGTGGGCAGGTGCACGGGCGGTGACGCGGCGGGTGCGGCCGCGCCGCGAGCGCGGCCGCTCGCGGGTGGGGGAGCGCTTCACCGCCGACGTCGGCCCCGTCGCGCACGGGGGCCACTGCGTCGCGCGGGTGCCGGTCGACCCCACCGACCCCGCCGACCCCGCCGACCCCGCCGACCCCGCCGACCCCGCGGCGACGCGCGTCGTCTTCGTGCGCCACGCGCTGCCGGGCGAGCGGGTCGTGCTGCAGGTGACCGAGGGGGGCGAGCGCGACCGCTTCTGGCGCGCCGACGCCGTCGAGGTGCTGGAGGCCTCGCCCGACCGGGTCGTGCCGCCGTGCCCCGTGGCGGGGCCCGGGCTGTGCGGTGGCTGCGACTTCCAGCACGTGCGCCTCGCGCGGCAGCGCGCGCTCAAGGCGGAGGTCGTCACCGAGCAGCTGCGGCGCCTGGCGGGGCTCGACGAAGCGGCGCTCGCGGAGGTCGTGGGCCCGGGGGGCCTGGTCGTCGAGCCGGTGCCGGGTGACGACGACGGCCTGCGCTGGCGCACCCGCGCCCGTTTCGCGGCCGCGCCCGGCGGCGGCCGGGGGATGCGCGCCCACCGCTCGCGCCGCGTCGTCCCGGTCGACGACTGCCTCATCGCCGCCCCCGGGGCCCGGGTCGAGGTCGTCGACGGCTCGACCGACTCCGACACCGTCGTGGCGGGGCAGGGTCCGGCTCGCGCGGGGGAGCCGCCCGTCGTCGAGGTGGTCGAGGCGGGCGGGGTGCGCCACGAGCTCGCCGTCGCCGCCGACGGCTTCTGGCAGGTCCACCCCGGCGCGCCTGCGGTCCTCGTCGAGACCGTGCTCGGGCTGCTCGACCCGCAGCCGGGGGAGCGGGCCCTCGACCTCTACTCCGGCGTCGGGCTCTTCGCCCGCTTCCTCGCCGACCGCGTCGGCGAGCGCGGCCGCGTCGTCGCCGTCGAGGGCGACCGCACGGCCGTGGGCCACGCCGTGCGCAACCTCGCCGACGCCGCGTGGGCCCGCCCGCTCGCCGGCCGCGTGGACGAGGTGCTCGCCACCTCGCTCGACGAGCCCTTCGACGTCGTCGTGCTGGACCCGCCGCGCGAGGGTGTCCGCCGCGCCGTGGTCGAGCAGGTCGTCGACCGCGCGCCGCGCGCCGCGGCGTACGTCGCCTGCGACCCCGCCGCGCTCGCCCGCGACGTCGCGACCTTCGCCGAGCACGGCTACCGCCTCACCGCCCTGCGCGCCTTCGACGCCTTCCCCATGACGCACCACGTGGAGTGCGTCGCGCTCCTCGAGCGCTGACCCGGGCCGCCCCCGCGGAGAGGTGCGATCCGCCTCGACGTCATGTATCTTGATGTCAAGACAACTGCTGCCGCCGACTTAGGCGAGCCTGTCTTCCGCGGGGCTTCCCTGCGAGGGCAGGATGGCGGGGCCCGACTGCGACGACGAGGAGACGCGAGACGATGGCGAGCAAGGACAGCTTCGGTGCCAAGAGCACCCTGGACGTCGACGGCAAGAGCTACACCTACTTCCGCCTCGACCAGGTCACCGGTGAGGGGCTCGACGTCGCGTCGCTGCCGTTCTCGCTCAAGGTGCTCCTCGAGAACCTCCTGCGCACCGAGGACGGCGAGGACATCACCGCCGACGACGTGCGCGCGCTCGCCGGCTGGGACGCCGACGCCGAGCCCGACAAGGAGATCCAGTTCACGCCGGCGCGCGTGATCATGCAGGACTTCACCGGCGTGCCGTGCGTCGTCGACCTCGCCACCATGCGCGAGGCGATGGCCGACCTCGGCGGCGACCCGTCGCGCATCAACCCCCTCGCGCCGGCCGAGATGGTCATCGACCACTCCGTCATCGCCGACGTCTTCGGCAGCGCCGACGCCTTCCAGCGCAACGTCGAGATCGAGTACGAGCGCAACCGCGAGCGCTACCAGTTCCTGCGCTGGGGCCAGGGCGCCTTCGACGACTTCAAGGTCGTCCCCCCGGGCACCGGCATCGTGCACCAGGTCAACATCGAGCACCTCGCGCGCACCGTCTTCACCCGCGAGGTCGACGGCGAGCTGCTGGCCTACCCCGACACCTGCGTCGGCACCGACTCCCACACCACGATGGTCAACGGCATCGGCGTGGTCGGCTGGGGCGTCGGCGGCATCGAGGCCGAGGCCGCGATGCTCGGCCAGCCGGTCTCCATGCTCATCCCGCGCGTGGTCGGCTTCAAGCTCTCCGGCGACCTGCCCGAGGGCTCGACCGCCACCGACCTCGTGCTCACGATCACCGAGATGCTGCGCAAGCACGGCGTCGTCGGCAAGTTCGTCGAGTTCTACGGCCCCGGCGTCTCCGCGCTGCCGCTGGCCAACCGCGCCACGATCGGCAACATGAGCCCCGAGTTCGGCTCGACCATCGCGGTCTTCCCGATCGACGAGGAGACCGTGAAGTACCTCGAGCTCACCGGCCGCCCGGCCGAGCAGCTCGCGCTCGTCGAGGCCTACGCCAAGGCCCAGGGCCTGTGGCACGACCCCGACGCCGAGCCGCGCTACTCCGAGAAGCTCGAGCTCGACCTCGCCACGGTCGTCCCCAGCCTCGCCGGCCCCAAGCGCCCGCAGGACCGCGTCGCGCTCTCCGACGCCAAGCAGTCCTTCCGCGGCGCCCTGGCCGACTACGTCACCGACGGCGCCGAGGGCGACAGCGGTCCCGACGACGCCGCCGACGCGCAGGGCTACGACGAGTCGGTCGAGGAGACCTTCCCGGCCTCCGACCCCGTCAGCAGCAACGGCCACGGCGAGGCCGCCCCGCCGAAGGACTACCTCTCCGCCGCGCCCGCCGACGGCGGCCGCCCGAGCAAGCCGGTGCGCGTCACCCTCGAGGACGGCACGGAGTTCGAGCTCGACCACGGTGCGGTCACGATCGCCTCGATCACCTCGTGCACCAACACCTCGAACCCCTCGGTGATGATCGGCGCGGCCCTGCTGGCCAAGAAGGCCGTGGAGAGGGGCCTGCAGCGCAAGCCGTGGGTCAAGACCACGCTGGCCCCCGGCTCGCAGGTCGTCAGCGACTACTACGAGAAGGCCGGCCTCACGCCGTACCTCGACAAGCTGGGCTTCAACCTCGTCGGCTACGGCTGCGTCACCTGCATCGGCAACTCCGGCCCGCTCATCCCCGAGGTGTCGGCGGCCGTGCAGGAGGCCGACCTCGCGGTCGTCTCGGTGCTCTCGGGCAACCGCAACTTCGAGGGCCGCATCAACCCCGACGTGAAGATGAACTACCTGGCCTCGCCGCCGCTGGTGGTCGCCTACGCGCTGGCCGGCTCCATGGACGTCGACCTGTTCCACGACCCGCTCGGCCAGGACGCCGACGGCAACGACGTCTACATGCGCGACATCTGGCCCTCGCCGCAGGAGGTCGAGGAGGTGATCGCCCAGGCGATCACGTCCGACATGTTCGACTCCTCCTACGCCGACGTCTTCGCCGGCGACGAGCGCTGGCGCTCGCTGCCCACGCCGGAGGGCGACACCTTCGCCTGGGACCCCGAGTCGACCTATGTGCGCAAGCCTCCCTACTTCGACGGCATGCCCGACGAGCCGGAGGCCGTCACCGACATCGAGGGTGCTCGCGTGCTCCTCAAGCTCGGCGACTCGGTCACCACCGACCACATCTCGCCCGCCGGCGCGATCAAGAAGGACAGCCCGGCCGGGAAGTACCTCGCCGAGCACGGCGTGGAGCAGCGCGACTTCAACTCCTACGGCTCGCGCCGCGGCAACCACGAGGTGATGATCCGGGGCACCTTCGCCAACATCCGCCTGCGCAACCAGATCGCGCCCGGCACCGAGGGCGGCTTCACCCGCGACTTCACCGCCGGCGGCGAGGTCACGAGCGTCTACGACGCCGCGGCCCACTACCAGGAGCAGGGCATCCCGCTGGTCGTGCTGGCCGGCAAGGAGTACGGCTCCGGCTCCTCGCGCGACTGGGCCGCCAAGGGCACGTCGCTGCTGGGCGTGAAGGCGGTCATCGCGGAGAGCTACGAGCGCATCCACCGCTCCAACCTCATCGGCATGGGCGTCATCCCGCTGCAGTTCCCCGCCGGCGAGTCCGCCGAGAGCCTGGGGCTGACCGGCGAGGAGGAGTTCTCCATCACCGGCATCACCGAGCTCAACGAGGGCCGCACCCCGCGCACGGTCAAGGTCAAGGCCGGCGACACCGAGTTCGACGCGGTCGTCCGCATCGACACCCCCGGCGAGGCGAACTACTACCGCAACGGCGGCATCATGCAGTACGTCCTGCGCAACCTGCGCCGGGGCTGAGCCCCACGGCGCGACCCGCGCCACGCGTCGTACGCCGACCCGTCACCCGCTCCTCGCGGGTGGCGGGTCGGCTGCGTGGAGGGGGTGCTGGCTACGGTGGGCGCGTGCTCGTCGCCTTCAGCATCAGCCCCACCACCAGCGACCCCACCGGCTCGGTCACCGCCGCGGTCGCCGAGGCCGTGCGGGTGGTCCGCGAGTCGGGCCTGCCGTGCGAGACCAACGCGATGTTCACCAACGTCGAGGGAGAGTGGGACGAGGTGATGGCCGTCGTGAAGCGGGCGGTCGACGTCGTCGCCGCCGCCTCGCCGCGGGTCGGGCTCGTGCTCAAGGCCGACATCCGGCCCGGGCACACCGGCCAGCTCACCGCGAAGGTGGAGCGCATCGAGGAGGCCCTCGCCCGGGGCGCCGAGGGCGAGGCGTGAGGCGCCGGCCGCGTCTGCGGCCCGGCTCGCTGCGGCCCGGCTTCCTGCGGCTGGTCCTCGTCGTCGCGCTCGCCGCGATGGTCGTCGTGGTCGCGGTGAGCGCGCCGGTCGCGCTGCGCGTGGCCGAGGACGTGCGGCGCGGGCCGGTCGACCTGTCGGCCGTCGTGGTCTACGACGACCTGCCCACCACCCACGTGCCCGACGACGTGCGCTACTCCGTCACCCCGCCGCCCGGCGGCCCGCACGCCGACCGCTGGCTGCAGTGCGGCGTCTACGACCGCCCGGTGCGCGACGCCAACGTCGTGCACGCCCTGGAGCACGGCACGGTGTGGCTCACCCACGCACCCGACCTCGACGAGCAGGAGGTCGCCGAGCTCGCGGCGTTCCTGCCCGACGAGGGGATCCTCTCGCCCTACCCCGGCCTCGACGCGCCCGTCGTCGTCACCGTGTGGGGTCGGCAGCTCGCTCTCACCGGCGCCGACGACCCGCGGCTGCCGCTCTTCCTCGAGGCGTTCGGCGACGGCGGCACCGCACCCGAGCCCATGGCCTCCTGCGAGGGCGGCGTCGTCGAGTACGCCGTGGGTGCGGGCACGCCCGTCTGACCCGCTCGCCCCCGCGGCAGGCCCGTTGCCCGGCTCTGGCGCGACCGGATCGGCACAATTGTGCGGATCAGCACTGTGCAACCGGCGGGTAACCGTCGTGGCCAGCACAATTGCGCCGAACTCGCCCCCACCGCCTGGCACGATCGACCCCGTGGACTCCGAGACCCGCACCTACCGCACCGGCGACCGCGAGGTCGTGCTCGACCTGACCCGCGACGCTGCCGACTTCGTGCGCGGCCGCGGCGACGGTCTGCTGCACGTCTTCGTGCCGCACGCCACCGCCGGGCTGGCGGTCATCGAGACCGGCGCGGGCAGCGACGACGACCTGCTCGCCGCGCTCGGCGACCTGCTGCCGGCCGACGATCGGTGGCGTCACCGCCACGGCAGCCGCGGGCACGGTCGCTCCCACGTGATGCCGGGGCTCGTCCCGCCGTACGCCACCCTGCCGGTCCTCGACGGGGAGCTCGCCCTCGGCACCTGGCAGAGCCTGTGCCTGGTCGACCTCAACGTCGACAACGACGAGCGGACGGTGCGCTTCAGCTTCCTCGCCGGCTGAGCACGGGGCGGTCGAACACGCGTTCGACTACACTCGCCGGGGTGTCCACCCCCACCGCCCCGCCCGGCTGGCCGGCCGAGGTGCGCCCGCCCCACGCGCCCGACTGGGAGCGCACCGCGGTGGCGTGGCTGCGCGACGTGACGCCGCCGGAGTGGCGGGGGATCGCCCCGCTGCGCCGCCACCCGCTGCTGCTGGCGCGCGGCGCGGTGCTGCACGTCGAGGGCCAGCAGGGTGCCGTGCGCCGCGGCCTGGCCGAGGCGCGGAGCGAGCTGGCGGCGGTCGGCGGACAGGAGCTGGTCGCCGCCGCCCTGGAGGCGTGGTCGCTGGAGGAGGCGCGGCTGCAGGGCCTGCGCCGGGCCGTCGGCCTGGTCGAGGAGGCGCTGCGCGGCCGTCGGTGGGTCGCCCGGCTCTGAGCGCTGCCGAGGGATGCTCAGCGCGTCAGGAGAACCAGGTGGTCCCGCAGGTCGTGCAGACGAACTCGTTGGTCGCGAGCCCGTCGTCGTAGGACACGGCGACGAGCCGCATCTCGTGCTCGTGGGGGGCGCGCTGGGGCGGGACGGCGACGTCCAGGTCCGCTGTGCTCACGTGGTTCTCCTCGACACCGGCGCGGCCCGGTGGGACCGCGGTGCTCCGGTGGTCAGTGTGTGCCGCGCCCGGGTCGCGAGGGCGGCGCCGCGCCGCCCGGCCACCAGTACCCTCCGAGGCATGCGTCGATTCGCCTCGGTCGTGATCGTCGACGCGCGAGGGTGGGTGCTGCTGCAGGAGCGCGACGAGCACGCCCCCATCGACCCGGAGCGCTGGGGCTTCGCCGGCGGCCACGTCGAGCCCGGGGAGGACCCCGACGACGCGGCGTACCGCGAGCTCGCCGAGGAGACCGGGCTCCGCCTCGACCCCGCCGGGCCCCACGCGCTGGCGCACGTCGCGACGCTCGCCGTGCGGCACGACGACGCCGACAGCGGTGCGGAGCCCGACCAGGTCAGGCTGTACGCCGCGCGCGTCGACGTCGGCGACGACGACCTGGTGTGCGGCGAGGGCCGGCAGGTGGTCTTCGTGGCCCCCGACCGGGCGCGCACCCTCCCGCTCACCGCCTCGGCGCGTCTCGGCCTGCCGGCGTTCCTCGACTCGGAGGTCTACGGCAGGCTGTGCGGGTGACCTCCACCACTCCGCACCCCGCCGCGCCGCGCACCGTCCCGATCACCGTCCACCCCGTCGCCGGCCCCGGCGCCGAGGACGTCCTCGTCGCCACCTCCGGGCCGCACGAGGGCAGCGTGTGGACGGGCACCGAGGACGGTGCCGTCGTGCGCATGTCCCCCGACGGCCGCACCAGCACCCGCGTCGCCGAGACGGGCGGCCGACCCCTCGGCATCGAGGAGCTGCCCGACGGCCGGCTACTCGTCTGCGACGCCCACCGCGGGCTGCTCGCGGTGGACCCCGACGGCGGTGCGGTCGAGGTGCTCGTGGCCGAGGTCGACGGGCGCGCGATGCGCTTCTGCAACAACGCCGCGGTCGCCTCGGACGGCGGGGTGTGGTTCAGCGACTCCTCCCGGGAGCACAGCATCGAGGACTGGAAGGCCGACCTGGTGCAGCTCGGCCGCACCGGCCGGCTGCTCCACCGCGCCGCCGACGGCACCGTCACCACCCACCTCGACGGCCTGGCCTTCGCCAACGGCGTCGCGCTCGCGGCCGACGAGTCGTGGGTCGTCGTCGCGGAGACCTCGGCGCGCACGCTGGTGCGGCTGTGGCTGACCGGGGAGCGCGCCGGCAGCCGCGAGCTGATGTCCGACGACCTGCCGGGCTACCCCGACAACATCGCGCGCGGCAGCGACGGCCTCGTCTGGGTCAGCATCGCCAGCCCGCGCGACCCCCTCGTCGAGCGGCTGCAGCGCGGCCCCCGGGTGCTGCAGCGCGCCGCGCTCGGGCTGCCCGAGGCGCTGCAGCCCGCGCCGAAGCGCACCGTGCGCGTGCAGGCCTACGACGACGCGGGCCGCGTCGTGCACGACCTCAGCGCCGACGGCACCCGCTTCCACATGGTGACCGGGGTCCGCGAGCACGAGGGCAAGGTGTGGCTGGGCAGCCTGCACGAGGCCGCCGTCGCCGTGCTGGAGCCGTGAGGCGCCGCGTCTAGACTCGGTCGGCATGGGACACCTCGAGGCGGTCACGGGGCCGCGCGACCTGCGCGACCTCTCCGATGAGCAGCTCGACCTGCTCGCCGCGGAGATCCGCGACCTCCTGATCCGCACGGTCGCGACCAACACCGGGCACCTCGGGCCCAACCTCGGGGTGGTCGAGCTGACCCTGGCGATCCACCGGGTCTTCGACAGCCCCCGCGACCGCGTCGTCTTCGACACCGGCCACCAGGCCTACGTGCACAAGCTGGTCACGGGGCGTCGTGAGCAGTTCGGCACCCTGCGCCGCGAGGGCGGTCTCAGCGGCTACCCCAGCCAGGCGGAGTCCGACCACGACATCGTCGAGAACTCCCACGCCTCCACCGCGCTGTCCTACGCCGACGGCCTCGCCAAGGCCTACGCCATCCGCGGCGAGGACCGCCACGTCGTCGCCGTCATCGGCGACGGCGCCCTGACCGGCGGCATGGCGTGGGAGGCGCTCAACAACATCGCGATCAACCCGCAGAGCCGCCTGGTCATCGTGGTCAACGACAACGGCCGGTCCTACACCCCCACCATCGGCGGTCTCGCGACCGCGCTCGCGACGCTGCGCACCGACCCGTCGTACGAACGGGTGCTGGAGGTCGTCAAGCGCCGGCTCAACGCCGTCCCCGGCGTCGGCTCGGCCGCCTACGACGCGCTGCACGCGGTCAAGAAGGGCCTCAAGGACGCCCTCGCCCCGCAGGGCCTCTTCGAGGACCTCGGCCTGAAGTACGTCGGCCCGGTCGACGGCCACGACCGCGTGGCGACGGAGAAGGCGCTGGCGCAGGCCAAGCGCTTCGGCGGCCCGGTCATCGTCCACGCGATCACGCGCAAGGGCTACGGCTACGACCCGGCCGAGCGCCACGAGGCCGACCAGTTCCACGCCCCCGGCCCGTTCGACGTGCAGACCGGCGCCGAGAAGCCCAAGGGCCGCATCTGGACCGACCACTTCGCGGAGGCGATCGTGGAGGTCGGCGAGCGCCGCCCCGACGTGGTCGCGATCACCGCGGCGATGATGCACCCGGTCGGCCTCGACACCTTCGCCGCCCGCTTCCCCGAGCGCACCTTCGACGTCGGCATCGCCGAGCAGCACGCCGCCACGTCGGCCGCCGGGCTGGCGATGGGCGGGATGCACCCCGTCGTGGCCGTCTACGCCACCTTCCTCAACCGTGCCTTCGACCAGGTGCTGATGGACTGCGCGCTGCACCGCTGCGGCGTCACCTTCGTGCTCGACCGCTCCGGCGTGACGGGCGACGACGGCGCGAGCCACAACGGCATGTGGGACATGTCGGTGCTGCAGGTCGTGCCCGGGCTGCGCATCGCCGCCCCGCGCGACGCGACCCGGTTGCGCGAGCTGCTCGACGAGGCCGTCGACGTGGCCGACGCCCCGACCGTCGTGCGCTTCCCGAAGGGCCCGCCGCCCGAGGACGTCCCGGCGGTCGACCGGGTCGGCGGCTGCGACGTGCTGGTGCGCTCCGGCACCCGCGACGTGCTGGTGGTCGCCCACGGCGCCATGGGCACCACCGGCGTCGAGGTCGCGGAGCGGCTCACCGCCCAGGGCATCGGGGTCACCGTGGTCGACCCGCGCTGGGTCAAGCCGGTCGACGAGGCGCTGGTCGGGCTGGCGCGCGAGCACCGCCTCGTCGTGAGCATCGAGGACAACGGCGTGGTCGGCGGCTGCGGGGCGACGCTGCTGCAGACGCTGGTCGCCGCGGGGGTGGAGACGCCGGTGCGCATCCACGGCATCCCGCAGGAGTTCCTCGACCACGCCAAGCGCGCCGCGATCCTCGAGCGCATCGGCCTCACCGCGCAGTCCATCGCCCGCGAGGTGGTCGAGCACGTCTCGACCCGCGGGACCGACCAGGTCGACGACGTGACGGGGGAGGGCCCCGGTCGTTCACTGGTCGATGCCGATCGACAGCGCTGACGCACCCCGCAGCCGGGGCCGGGCGGCCCTGCGCCCCGAGCGCCCGCGCCACGGCGCGCTGCTGCTCGCGCTCCTGCTGCTGCTCGCCGTCCCCGGCTGCGGCTTCCTCGACGGCGGCCCCGAGCCGCGCGAGCCGGCCACCCGCAGCTCGTCGGCGGCCTCGGCGGTCCAGGAGCTGCTCGACCGGCAGGCGCGAGCGGTCCGCCGCGGCGACCGGGCGGCGTACGCCGCGACGCTGGTGTCCCGGGGCGCTGAGCGCAGGCGGGCCCTGCGGCTCTTCGCCAACCTGCAGGCGCTGCCGGTGGCGCGCTACCGGCTGGTCGTCGACCCCGCCACCGTCGTGCGCACCTCGCGCGGCGCCACGGCCGTCGTGACCACCGTGCTCCGGCTCGACGGCTTCGACGCCGCGCCGGTGCGCACCCCGGCACTGGTGCGCTTCGCCGAGTCCAGCGGCGGCGACCTGGTCGTCGCCGACCACCGCGACCCGGCGTGGGCCGCCGAGCGCGCGGTGGCACCGCAGCCGTGGGAGGTCTCACGGATCGCGGTGGGACGCGGCGACGGCGTGCTCGTGGTCGCCGACCGGCCCTCCGCCCCGGCGGTCGACGCCCTGGTCGACGCGACCGAGGACGCGGTCGCCGCCGTCGCGCCACGGCTGCCCTACGACTGGGACCGCACGGTCGTCGTCTACGCGCTGTCCGACACCCGGGTGCTCGGTGGGCTCGCCCAGGTGCCGGGCGGTGACCCCGAGCGCCTCGACGCGGTGTCGGTGCCGGTGCGTGCCGCGCCCGACGGTCCGCTGGCCGCGACCCGGGTGGTGCTGCACCCGCGCTCGGTCGACGACGACGGGCCGGTGCGCGACCGGCTGCTGCGCCACGAGGTCACCCACGTCGCGCTGGCCGCCCGCGACGACGAGGTGCCGACCTGGTTGGCCGAGGGCATCGCGGAGTGGGTGTCGGTGCAGCCGCTCGCGCCCGCCGAGCGCACCATCGCCCGCTCGGCCGTGGAGGCGGCCCGCGACGGCGTCGACGCGCTGCCGAGCGACGAGGACTTCAACGGCGCGCGCTCGGCGGCCAACTACGGCATCGCGTGGTTCGCCGTCGAGCACCTCGCCACGACCTACGGCGAGCAGGTGCTCTGGCAGCTCGTCGAGGAGCTCCGCGGGCGCGACGACGCCGCCGAGGTCGACGCGGTCCTGCGCGACGTCACCGGTCTCACCACCGCCGACCTCGCCTCCGCTGCCGGCACCCGGATCGTCACGACCTTCGGGTGACCTCGGTCGCACGGCGCGCGCGGCGCGGGCACCGGCCGACCGTGCGCCGCCGCCAGCAGGAATACTGAGGGGTCGGGCGGCGCTGGGCCGCTGGAGCGCCGGCGACCGCCGGACGTGCGAGGACCGAGGAGGACGACCGGGTGTCGGCAGCGGAGTTCGTGCACATCGTCGACGACGTGCCGGCGCTCGACGGCGAGCGACGCCTGGCCGACGGCAGTCCGGGGCTGCTCGCGATGGTGGTGGCGCTCGACGGCTTCCTCGACGCCGGCAACGCCGGCGCGCACGCCGCGACCCACCTCGAGGGGCTCGGTGACGCCCCGGTCGTGGCGACCTTCGACGTCGACGTCTTCCACGACTACCGCGCCCGTCGCCCTGCCGTGTCCTTCGTGCGCGACCACTACGCCGACTACGACGCGCCGCGCCTGGTGGTGCGGCTGGCCCACGACAGCGGCGGCACGCCCTTCCTGCTGCTGCGCGGCCCCGAGCCCGACAACCGCTGGGAGGCCTTCGCGCGCGCCGTGCGGGCCGTGGTCGAGCGCTTCAGCGTCGACCTGGTGGTCAGCATCGGGTCGGTGCCGATGGCCGTGCCGCACACCCGGCCGATCGCGGTCACCCACCACGCCAACGACCCGGCGCTGCTCACCGGCGAGAGCCCGTGGCGCGGTGAGCTGCGGGTGCCGAGCAGCGCGCAGGCGCTGCTGGAGATCCGGCTGGGGGAGTGGGGCCACCCCGCCCAGGGCTTCGTCGCCCACGTGCCGCACTACCTCGCCCAGCTCGACTACCCCCGCGCCGCCCTCGAGCTGCTCGAGCAGGTCGAGCGCGCCGCCCGCCTCACGGTCGACCTGACCGCGCTGCGCACCGCCGCCGAGGAGCGCGAGGTCGAGGTCGCGACCTACCTCGCCTCCCACGAGGAGGTCGCCGAGGTCGTCACCGCCCTCGAGCAGCAGTACGACGCCTTCCGCCGCGCCGAGGAGTCCGGCAGCAACCTGCTGGCCGAGGAGCAGCCGCTGCCGACCGGTGAGGAGATCGGGCGCGAGTTCGAGCGCTTCCTGGCCGGGCTCGGCCCCGACGACCACGGCGGCGCTCCCGACGCCACCGACCCCCCGGAGGACGACGGCCGATGACCGACGCACCCGCACCCGCACCCGCCCCCGCTCCCGACACCGCCGCGGGCGCGCCCGCGGTCGAGGCCGAGCCGCTGGTCGACCTGCTCGACCTCGAGCTGATCGACACCGACCTGTGGCGCGGGGCCCAGCCCGACTCGCCGCGCGAGCGCGTCTTCGGCGGCCAGGTGGCCGCGCAGGCGCTCGTGGCCGCGGTGCGCAGCGTCGACGACGCGCTGAGCGTGCACTCGCTGCACTCCTACTTCCTGCTCCCCGGCGACTACAGCGTGCCGATCGTCTACGACGTCGAGCGCATCCGCGACGGCCGCAGCTTCGCCACCCGACGCGTCGTGGCGCGCCAGCACGGCCGGGCCATCTACTACCTCACGGCCAACTTCCACCGCCACGAGGAGGGCTTCGAGCACCAGGACGCGATGCCCGAGGTGCCAGGACCGGAGCACGGCATCGACATGACCGACCTGATGCGGCGCCGCGGTGATGCGGAGTCGGCTGCCCTGATCAAGGAGTGGGCGGCGATCGACGCCCGCTGGCTCGGCAACAGCCGCCACGGCCTCGACCCCGACCCGGCGCACCCGTCGCGCTCGCGGATGTGGGTGCGCATCAACCAGGACCTCGGCGAGGACCGCCTGCTCCACGACGCCGCCTTCACCTACGCCAGCGACATCAGCCTGCTCGGCGCCACGCTGGCCGCGCACCCGGTGACGCCACCGCAGGTGCAGATGGCCTCGCTCGACCACACCATCTGGTTCCACCGCCCCTTCCGCGCCGACCGCTGGTGGCTCTACGACCAGTGGTCGCCGTCGGCCCAGGGCGGACGTGGTCTAGCCCTCTCCCGGGTCTTCGCGGAGGACGGCACGTTGGTCGCGACCGTCGCTCAGGAGGGGCTGATCCGGCCGCGTCGCAGCTCGTGACAGCGACCCCCACTAGCATGACAACGGTGTAGTTCACCGGACGACACGCCGTACGACTGTGACGTGGGTTAGGTTCTGTGCGTTCTGTGACGACTGGGCCTCCTGAGGTGGATGTGACTCGGCGTCGCCCGACGCCTCGAGGTCCCCATGGCTGCCGCCCCCGCCACGCCCGCCACGCACTCCCGCTCCACGTCGACCCGTGGGCGCGCGCGCGTCGCCGTCGGCCTCGGCGCACTGCTGCTGGCCGGCTCGCCGGTGCTGGCGGCGCCCGCGCACGCGGAGCCGGTGGCCGACTACGAGGTGCCGTTCCCGTGCGGGCAGCAGTGGACGGGCAGCACCCGCGCGAAGCACAGCCCGAGCCGCTTCTCCATCGACTGGAACCGCCCCGACGACCTCGGTGACCCCGTGGTCGCCTCCGCCCCCGGCACGGTGACGACGGCGCAGGCCAGCGGCAGCAGCGGCTACGGCCGCTACGTCGTGGTCGACCACGGCGGCGGAGAGTCCACGCTGTACGCGCACCTGCAGGCCGTGACCGTCCAGCTCGGCCAGCGCGTCGACCAGGGCGTGCAGGTCGGGCTGCTGGGCTCGACCGGCAACTCCTCGGGGCCGCACCTGCACTACGAGCAGCGACTCGACCGCAAGGTGCAGGAGGCGTGGTTCAGCGGCGCCGCCTTCACCTACGGCAGCACGGTGGTCTCGCGCAACTGCCTCGACGTGCCGATGGCCGCCGACGTGCTGGGCGACGACCGGGCCGAGCTGGTGGTCTTCCGGCGCCAGGCCAAGGCGCAGTTCCGCGTGCTGCGCGCCGACGGCACGGTGAAGCGGATGAGCATGGGCACCGCCACCGACGAGCCGCTGCTCGGCGACTGGGAGGGCGACGGCCTGGCGAACCCCGGCATCCGGACCCCCACCGGCTCGACCTTCCGGCTGCGCACGCCGCGGGGACCGGTGTCGGTCACCTTCGGCCTGTCCTCCGACCGCGGGATCGCCGGTGACTGGGACGGCGACGGGCGGTGGGAGGTCGGCGTCCACCGCGCCCGCTCCGGCCACTTCCTGCTGCGCGGCGCCGACGGCACGACCACGACGTTCGCCTTCGGCGACGCCGACGACCTGCCGCTCACCGGCGACTGGAACGGCGACGGCCGCACCGACGTCGGCGTCTACGACACCGACTCGGCGCTGTTCACCCTGCGCTACGTCGACGCCGAGGGCACGGAGTGGACCGCCTCGGTGGCCTACGGCGAGGCGGGCGCCCTGCCCGTCGCCGGCGACTGGGACGGCAATGGTCGCACCGACGTCGGCACCTGGGACCCGGCCAGCGCGACCTTCTCGCGCCGGGTGGCGCCGTCGCCGACGAGCACGAACGCCCGCACCGTCGCGGTCCGCTTCGGCCGCCCCCGCTGAACCTCTCCGTCCCTGCGGGTGCGAGCCCGCGTCGAGGCCCACAGCACACCGGCGACGACGAGCGCACCGCCCGCGAGCTCGAGCACCGAGGGGGTCTCGGCCAGCAGCACCCACCCGGCCAGCAGCCCGGTCACGGGCACGAGCATCGAGAAGGGCGCCACGGTGCTGGCGGGGTGGCGGCCCATCAGCCACACCCAGGCACCGGAGCCGAGCACGGTGCCGAGCAGCACCGTGTAGGCCAGGCCGAGCCAGGCCGGCGCCGCGACGGGGGAGAGGGAGCCGGCGAGCGCCTCGCCGATGCGGCCGGGGCCCTCCGTGGCGAGCGAGAGCGCCAGCATCGGCACGGGCGGCACGACTGACATCCACAGCGTGAGGTGCAGCGGGTTGGGGGCGGCGGCCAGGCGGCTGGCGAGATTGCCGAACGCCCAGCCCAGGCCGCCGACCACGACGAGGGCGAAGGGCACCCAGCTCGTCTCCGACGCCCGGGCCAGGCCGACCACGACGAGCCCCAGCACGGCGACGAGGACCCCGGTCAGGCGCCGGGGCGTGAGGTGCTCGCGCAGCAGCAGGGCACCGAGCAGCACCGTGAACGGCGCGGACGACTGCAGGACGAGCGAGGCGAGGCCGGCGGGGAAGCCCAGCGCCATGCCGAGGTAGAGGCCGGCGAACTGCACCGTGCCGAAGCCGACGCCGTAGCCCACGAGGTGGCGCAACGGCACCGCGGGGCGGGGGACCAGCAGCACCGTCGGCACCGCGATCACCGCGAAGCGCAGCGCGGCGAGGAAGAAGGGCGGGAACTGCTCGAGCGAGGCGTGGATCGCGACGAAGTTGAGCCCCCACACCACGGTGACCAGCACGGCGAGGAGGGCGTGGCGGAGTGGCACGGGTCGAGCGTGGGGCCCCGTGTCACCTGCGGTCCAGCGAAAGGTCCTGCACTGTCCGTTTAGGCTGCCTTCATGGACGTCGCCCACCTCGAGCTGCTGCGCGAGCTGTCGGTGCGCGGCAGCCTGACCGCCGTCGCTGCGGCGACGCACCGCACGCCGTCCGCGTTGTCGCAGCAGCTGCGCACCGCCGAGCGGGAGGTCGGGGTGGCGCTGGTCGAGCGGGTCGGGCGCGGGCTGCGCCTGACCGCCGAGGGTCAGCTGCTCGCCGACAGTGCTGACGAGGTCGGCGCCGTGCTCGCAGGCGTGCAGGCGCGCCTGGACGCCCTGCGCGGGCGTCCGGCCGGGGTGGTCGGCATCGGCACGCTCCCGTCGGCCGGCACGGCGCTGCTGCCCGCCCTGGTCGAGCGGCTCCGGGGCACCGAGATCCGTGTCGAGCTGGACGACCTCGACCTGGCCGAGGCCGACTACGCCGCGCGCACCGTCGACCACGACGTCGTGGTGGGCCACAGCCTCACCGGTGACTTCCCGCTCGGCAGCGACGGCCTCGCACGGCGGGTGCTGGCGCGCGAGCCGATCGACGTCGCCCTGCCCGCCGGTCACCCACTCTGCGGGCACGACCGCCTGCGCCCGGAGCACCTCCGGGGCACGACGTGGGTCGGCGTCCCGGTCGGCTACCCCTTCGACACGGTCCTGCTCGCTGTCGAGCAGGCGCTCGACGAGCCGCTGCGGCGGGCCGTGCGCATCCGCGACAACCAGCTCGCCGCTGCCCTGGTCCGGGCGGGCGTCGGCCTCGCGCTCCTGCCGCGCTTCACCACGGCGACCGGGGACGGCATGGTCACCCGGCCGCTCGACGGCGTGCACGCACGCCGCTCGCTCGCGGCGCTGTGCCGGCCTGACCGCTACGCCCGGCTGGCCGTGCGGACGGTCGTCGACGAGCTCGCGGCCATCGGTGCTGCGCTGGAGGGCTGAGGGAGCGGAAGGGCATCCCTCTGCTCAGGTGAGCCACCCGTAGAGGGCGCCGGCGGCGAAGAACAGGCCGAGCACCAACCCCAGCTTGAGCGTCCAGGAGGCGATGAGCAGCGTCTGCTCGTCGCGCTCCTCCTGAGACCTCATCTCGGCATCGTAGCCACGGTGCGCCCGCTGTCGAGGGCCGGAGCCGGGGGCCCGGTGGGACGCGTCGCGGCCTCAGGTCGGCGGCAGTTCCTTGCGGAGGTGGACGTCGTCTCGACCGTCGGTCGGCACACCCTCCCAGCGGGCGAACTCGACGTACCCCGCCTTCTCGTAGAACCCCGGGGCCTGGAACGTGAACGACGTCGTGAAGACGTGGTCGCACCCACGTCGTGCCGCCTCCGACTCGAATGCCTCGAGCATCGTCGCGCCGAGGCCGCGCGCCCGGTGTTGGTGATGGACCCACAACATCGCGATGCCCGCGGCCTGACCCCACGTCCACCCCGAGATCCCGGCCACCAGCTCGCCGTCGTGCTCGACGCGCACGCTGAGCTCCGCAGCGGGGGCGGTGCCGGCCGGCGCGGCCGCGTTGTGCGCGTCGAGCTCATCGCTCAGGCGCTGGTCGAGCGCGGGGTCACCAGCGCCTACCTGGACTGCGAGCTCCACGGCGACGGATGCTCGCACGACACGTCGGCACCACCACGATCGGTGGGGCCTCAGTCGCCGGCCCCGTGCTGGGAGGTCACCCTCGGCCGGGCTTCGGCGAGGACCCGAGCGACGGTGATCAGGCCCAGACCGGCGACGACGAGGGTCCAGTCGACGTTCGCGACGTCCCAGGAGGACCCGATGTCGCGCTGCGGGAAGACGGCGTCGACCACGGCGGCTCGCGCCCACTCCAGCGCGAAGCCGGCCAGGAACCCGTAGGCGCCGAGGAAGCGACCGAGGTCGATGAGGGCGTTGCAGGTCCGGGTGTGGAAGTAGCCGTCGCGACGGGCTCGACGGAGGACACGCACGAGCAGCCCCATCGAGACCAGGAACAGTGTGGCGGTCGCGAGCGTGTCGGCGCGCGCGACGACGTACTGGACCGTCGTCGGGTCGTCGAGGCAGACCGTCCAGGCGCTCGGCCGCAACGACCCGGCGCTCGTGCCGAACTCGCCGTCCGCCTCCGGGATGCGTGCGAGCCCCAGGTTGCCGATCCGGCTGCTCAGCGACTCCCCGGGTCGGGTGTCGATGCACGTCGAGCCGGCGCCGAAGCCGAAGACGGTGGCGCCGGACGGGCCACCGCGGGCGACGTCGACGCCGGCCATGATCCCGATCAGCAGGAGGGAGCCGACGAACACGCTGATCAGGAGGGTGACCACCGACTCGAGCGGGGCGAGGGGGTCCTTCGTGCGTCCGCTCCGGCGGCGGAGTCGCTGGGGCGCGCTGGTGGGGGTCGACACGGTGTCCTCGTCGGCAGGTGGTGGTCACGACGACGCTAGGTCACGCGGCGAGGTCGCTGCGCCTCGGCGAGCGTGCTGGCGTCGATCCTCGGCAGATCTGCGGGTGTTGCCATGTTTCGCGACTCAGGGCGAGGAGCACACGGCGGCGACGCCGGACGTCGTCCTCAGAGCGCGAACCACGTCCCCTCCGACACCCACGTCACCTGGTCGCCCTCGACGCGGATGGCGGTGCGGTCGTCCAGGGCGTACGCCGGCCCGCTCACCGTCGCCGCCCACGCCTCGGCCTCGGCGCGACTGTTGCCGGGCTCGCCGTCGGCGGCCAGGTGCGGGCAGATCGAGAAGTCGACCCAGCCGAGGGTGCTGGTGTCCCCGGAGGGTGGTCGTCACTGCACGAAGTCCTCGCCGACCTCGGGCGTCATCACCATGCTGCCGGCGCTGAGCCCGACCCAGACGGTGTCGTCGAGCTCGGCCAGCAGGTCCACCAGGCCCGACTCGCGCATCCAGTGGCACAGGAAGAGCACGTCACCGCCCGCGACGAGCAGCGCGTCGGCCTCGCGCACCCGCGGCTCCCACAGCTCGCGGTCGATGCTGGGGAGTGCGGTGAGCTCGAGCAGCCCCACCGAGGCCCACCCCAGGTCGACCATCGGGTTCTCCGAGCGGCCGGCGACGAAGTCCCACGCCATCGTGCCCATGCCGACCCACGGGTGGGCGTACATCGCGGTCGGGATGCACAGGGCCGTGGCCTCCTCGACCGGCTTGCCGAGCATGTCGACGAGCGCCTCGCGGATGCTCGGGACGGTCACCCCGCCGGAGGTCAGCAGCAGCTTCACCGGTGCCTCCTCGGCGTCGTCACCCGACGCCCCAGGCGTAGAGGACGGCCAGGAGCGCGATGCCGGCCAGCGCCGCGACCCGCGCCGCGAGGCGGGCACCGGCCCGCACGCGCCGCTCGGTCACCAGACCCGCCACGGTCCCGGCCGCCGCACCGGCCAGCGAGGCGACGAGGAGGGCGGGCAGGCCCAGGTGGACGAGCGGGTCCCCGACCTCGTAGAAGTCGCCGTCCTGGATGCGCGGGAGCAGGACGACGACGAAGACCAGCGCGATCCCCGACCACAGGCCGAGCACCGCCCCCACGCCCACCCTCTCGGCCACCCGCGGAGTCTCCCGCTTCGGGTGCGTGCCCACAAGGTGGGCGCTCGGGGTGGTCAGCCGGGCCGGTCAGCGGCCGGGCGGGCCACCTCCACGGTCCTGCCCCCAGCCGCCCGGGCTCTCGGCGACGAAGTCGACCAGGTTCGACCGCAGACGCTCCGCCCACCCGCCCTCCGGGACCTCCGCGCCCGGCTGGAAGACCCAGTCGGTGAAGTGGTCGCCGAGTGCGTCCACGTCGAGCTGGACCGTGCCCTCCGCGGCGTAGCGCACGCCCACCGCGGTCACTTCGTCGTCGGTCAGCACGGCACGCACTGCCGGGTCGACCACGTCGCGGAGGATGTCGAGGAGGGACGGCATCGGCTGAGCGTACGGCTCGCGGCCGACCCCCGGGACCCGTCCGGCCGAGCTTGCGCAGGAGCAGATCGCGATTTCGGGAGCATCCGCTCATGCCGATGTGCGGACGGCTTGTTCTCCGCAGCGTGTGGCACCGTTGCCGAGTGATCACTTCCTTGGACGCCGAGTCGCTGGGTGACTGCGTGTCGCTCTACGTCGATACCTTCAACGCGCCTCCGTGGGACGAGTCCTGGACCACCGACGATGCGTCTCTGCGACTCAACGACTTCCTCGCGACCCCTCGATCGACAGGGCTCTGCCTGTGGGGAGCCGACCGAGGGGGCGACCTCCAAGGCTTCGTGCTCGGCCACTTAGAGCGATCAGGCGCGGACGATCACTTCCTGATTCAAGAGATGTGCGTACGGCGCACCCTGCAACGCCAGGGGTACGGGACGCGCCTACTCAAAGCACTTGCTGAGGCACTTCCGACCGTGAACCACTGGTACCTGCTGACAGCGCGCGACAGCGAGGCGTCGGCGTTTTACGAGAAGAACGGGTTCCGGCCTGCGAGGCGTCAAGGTGTCTTCGTCCGGACCTAAACATCCGCATCTGCCGCTGTCTGGGGGCTTACGGGAGCACGATGCGCTGAACCGTCTGGCCGTCAGCATCGAGACCCACCAGGGCCCTCACGTCGTCCACCGGTGGTCGTACTAGGACGAAGCAGCGAAGGGGCGAGCCGTCCGAGGGACCTGCTGCGGCCACCACCTCACGGGTGCCAACTTCGGACCAGTGCTGGACGTCATCGGATTCGGCCCGAACTCGGGCAACTCGGCTCGAGGTCAAGCCGTAGAGGATGTAGTCCCCCTTGCCCGGTGTCAGGCCGCCCGCGAAGCCGATTTCGGTGACCGCCGGGATGTCGAACCCACCGCCAGCCTCATGCTCTTGACCGTCGATGAGAAGGCGAAGGAAGTGGTCGCCGTCCCATGGGCGGTAGGTGAGAGTCCAGGTGTGCTGCCCATCTCGGGTGGGGACCTCGTGGATCACGGTTTCAGCGATTCCGTCGCTCACATCGCGATGATGCCTCAGGCTCACGCTGGTGACCGCTCATGCCGCGTTCAGGACGGCATAGCGTGACCGCTCATGCCGCATGCAAAGGCGGCGGAGGCGGCAACGACTCCGAACAGCAGTGGCGTGGGTGCTTCGACGTCGGCCAGGTGCTGCACGGAGAAGTGTCGCGTGCCGGGTCTGATGGAGGCTCTCATTCCACGGAAGGATGAGAGTCATGGCAGCACCGAGGAAATATCCCGAGGAGCTTCGGGAGCGGGCGATCCGGATGGCGGTCGACCTGCGGCGTGACCCGGCGACGAAGACGGGCGCTCTGCGTCGGGTCGGTGAGCAGTTGGGGATCAATCCCGAGACGCTGCGCAACTGGGTCCAGCAGGCCGAGATCGACGAGGGGCACCGCCCCGGCGTGACCACCGCCGAGGCGCAGCGGATCGTCGAGCTCGAGCGTGAGGTTCGCGAGCTGCGGCGGGCGAACGAGATCTTGCGGACGGCGTCGGCGTTTTTCGCCGCGGCGGAGCTCGACCGCAAGTTGAAGTGACCACGGCGGTGCTGGTCGATTACATCGACCAGCACCGCGGCCGGTTCGGGGTCGAGCCGATCTGCACCGTCCTACGACGGGCCGGGATGCAGATCGCCCCGAGCACCTACTACGCCGCCAAGGCCCGGCCGCCGTCGGCGCGAGCGGTCGCCGACGAGCAGCACCTGCAGGTGCTCCGCCGGGTGCACTCGGAGAACTACGGCGTCTACGGGGTGCGGAAGATGCACGCCGAGCTCAACCGGCGCGGCCACCGGATCGCCAGGTGCACCGTGCACCGGCTGATGCGTGCCGACGGGCTCCGTGGGATCAGCAGAGGCAAGGGCCCACGCACCACGATCCCCGGGAGCGGACCCGACACGAGGCCGGACCTGCTGGACCGCGACTTCAAGGCGCCGGCACCGAACCGGGTCTGGGTCGCCGACATCACCTACTGCCGCACCTTCGCCGGCTGGGTCTACGCGGCCTTCGTCATCGACGTCTACTCCCGCCGCGTCGTGGGCTGGCAACTGTCGAAGAGCCTGCGCACCGACCTGGCGCTGGACGCCCTCGAGATGGGCCTGTGGACTCGCCAGCACGCCGGCCAGGACACCACCGGCGTGATCGCACACTCCGACAAGGGCGTTCAGTACCTCGCGGTGCGCTACACCCAGCGACTGGCCGAGGCCGGCGCCGTCGCGTCGGTCGGGTCGACAGGCGATTCCTACGACAACGCCCTGGCCGAGGCGTTCAACTCGCTGTTCAAGGCCGAGCTGGTCCGCAACAAGGGACCGTGGAAGAGCATCGACGACCTCGAGATCGCCGTCGCGGAGTACATCGACTGGTTCAACCACCGACGCCTGCACGGCGAGATCGGACTCGTCCCACCCGTCGAGTTCGAGGACGAGCACTACCGGCACAACCCCGCCCCGACTACCGTCGGCGCGTCGGTTCAGAGCCTCCACTGAACCCGGCACGCGACAGATGGCCGTGATGGTCGCTCGCACTCCTACTAGGGAACGCGCTGCAACGCCACGCAACGACCATCCGATCAGCAACCCCGAGTTGTTCATGACCCCTGAGATTCCCCCTGCCGCCGTCGCCTCGGTGATGGGCGGCAGTCGGCCCGATCGTGCCGGAGACAAAGCCTCGCTGACTAGTGCGTCCCACGCATAAGTCCGGGTGTCGTGGTTCGCGACTTAGTCGGCGTTACGCCCACGACCGGGCGTCACGCCCCTGGATGCGGCATGAGCGGTCACGCTCTGCCGTCCTGGATGCGGCATGGTTGGGCGCGCATCCCCTTTCACGGCGGAAGCAAGGCACCCCAAAGAAGCTCGGGTCAGCGGTCTGCCGATGCGAGGCCGCTGCGCCGCATGCGCCGGGCGGACCGCGCGAGTGAAGTGGCAATCGCGGCGGCGCACGACGCAGACAGCGCGGTCGCCAGTGCTACCAGGGCGTGAGGCGTCCTCGTCACGACAACAGTGGTTCCAGCACGCTTATAGGAACAGGTTGTCTCGTGCAGTCCGTAGTCGCGCCGAATACTGAAGTACTCGACGGTCCCGAGTGGTGGGTTGTGCTCGCAACCTGTCGCTATCTGATAAAGCTGCGCGACCCCAAGCATGGCTGCGACACCCATCATCAACAGCAGCGTCAGTCTGGTTCTCATCCTTGCCCCCCGAGTGCGAGTCGAGCATAAGTCCAGCGGACCGTTGTCGGGCGCTCTGCCGTCTCGAACGCGGCATGAGCGGTCACGCTTTGCCGTCCTGCATGCGGCATGGTCGGGAGCTCGCGCCCCGACGGTGCTCCGAGCGAAGCGGCATGACCGACCACCACATCGAGACCCTCAGCGGGAATGGCTGCGCCGGTGTCTAAACAGGTAGCCCAAAGTGACGAGCGCTCCGAGCGCCGAGATTCCATCGGAAAGGTTTGCGGCGAGGAAACCATCGAGCTCGACGATTCGAGTCACCGCCCACAGCGCGAGATTGCCGAGAATCATCAGCGCGGCTCCGAGGAACATCGCCGTGGCGATCCGGATGCCCTTCTCCTCGCGCCGCGTCTGGGTCTGCACACAGGCAGTATGCACGCGACGCGCAGCGGCCCCTAGGGCTGGTTCAGAGGTCACGCTTTGCCGTCCTGGATGCGGCATGAGCGGTCACGCTATGCCGTCCTGGATGCGGCATGAGCGGTCACGCTCTGCCGTCCTGCATGCGGCATGAGCGGTCACGCTATGCCGTCCTGCATGCGGCATGAGCGGTCACGCGATGCCGTCCTGAACGCGGCATGGTTGGGCGCTGCGCCCCGACAGCGGCATGGTTGGTCACTCAGCGGCGGCGGTGCCTCAAGAAGCGAACTACGAGGACAACGACGGCAACCCAGAACGCGATGGCCAGAACGAATACGAACAGTTCGGCGATCGACGGAAGGCCTCGTGAGGATGACGCAGCGAGCGTTTGAGCCGCGAGAAAGGTGCGCACCGCCGCAGGCTAGCCGCACTCGCCCCGATACCGGCATGGTCGGGCAATTGGACCATTCACCGGCATAAGCAAGCAACCCGGGAGACGATCACGGGATGGACCTGATTGGCCATATTGACATGGTGGCGGCTGAGTTGCGAACGGATCCGACTGAGACCTACGAGGTCGGCGTCGGAGTGGCCTCTGCCGCCTGGTGGTTCGTCGGGGATGCGAACGTCGGTGAGGCGGCGAGGCTGATCAGCGATGTGTTCGGAACGTGGGCGGAGGTCATTCACACCCATGGACACTCCGGCGGCTCGACAGAGGCGGAAGTGCTGCAGGCTCACGACCAGATCGAGGCGGCAGTCGCTGATTGGTCGGCCTCCGGCAGGGAGGACCCGGTTGCCTTCGGGCGGCGCTGGCGGGCGACGTTAGACCGTGTGTACGCGCCCTGGCTCGAAGAGTTCACGCTCAACACGGCAGCGGAGTGATCGGTCGATTGACGGCGGCGACTCCGCTCATCCCCGTCCGCTCATCGGCATGAGCGGACGGCGTGACGCCCGCTTCGAGTCAGGCAGTCCGGTTGTAGGTCGTGAGTTTGGCGACCCCGACGACGTAGCCGTCGCCGTCGCACGAATCGCTGTTCAGGAAGGACCGCGTGAGGGTGGTCGCGCGATCAGCGGTTGCGACGACGACGCCGCTCGCGTCGGACAGCTCGACGGTGACCTCGACCGGCCCGGGCTGGAGCCGCGTCCCAAGTCGTCGGAGGTCGCGTCCACCTACCGGCCGACCGGGCCCTCGGGTGCGGGCCGGAGCGCGGCCGTGCCCGTCGCGCACCCACGGGCGTCGCAGACCTCCACCCTCACGGTCCCTGACGCCACGACGAGGGCGCGGGGGATCGTCACGGACAGGCCGTGGAGCCGCCGACGTCGGAGCAACCCGTCCGGGGGCAGCCCGTGACCCCCGCGAGCACGAGCAGCCGGGCCGGGGCGAGGGGGCTGGCGAGCCGGCGGGCGCGGCGTACGCCTGGGGCGGCGTCGCCGCGCCCGACCGGGCGCGCGTCAGGCGGGGGTGGTGCGACCCAGCAGGTGGGCGGAGCCGGAGCGGGAGCTGAGCGAGAAGGCCCAGCCCTCGCCCGAGGGGCGGGCGCCGAAGGCGACCGTGCCCGGCAGCAGCACCGGCTTGCGGAAGGACACCTCGACGCTGACGGCGCCGGGCAGCCTGTTCTCCAGCGCCGCGATGCACCGCGCCTTGCTCCACATGCCGTGGGCGATCTGGCGGGGGAAGCCGAGCGCCTTGGCGGTGAGCGGGTAGAGGTGGATCGGGTTGCGGTCGCCCGAGACCGCGCCGTAGCGGCGACCGAGGTCACCGGGCAGGCTCCACCGGGTGCTGCCCGCCGGCACGTCCTCGAGCACGAGACCGGTGGGCGCGTCGGGGTTGCTCTTCCCTCGGCGCAGGTAGGTCGAGGTGCTCTCCCACACGAGCTCGCCGTCGGCCGAGGCCTGGGTGCGGAAGTCGAGCACCACGCCCTTGGCGTGCGGCCGGGCGGGGGAGACCTGCACCGCCACGTCGAGCACCTCGCCGACGCCGATCGCGCGGTGGGCGGTGATCGCGTTCTCGACGTGCACCGTGCCGATCGCGGGGTAGGGGAACGCCCGGTCGGTCATGATCGCCATGTGCAGCGGGAAGGCCGCCATGTGGGGGTAGGTCACCGGCACGGTGTCCTTGACCGGGAAGCCGCACACCGCGGCGTACGCCTCGACGTGGTCGCGCTCGAGCCGCACGCCGTGGCGGGCGTAGGACAGTCCTGCGAAGTCCTCGCGCGAGCCCTTGCGCACGCCCGGCAGCGAGCCGACCACCGGCACGGTCGGCAGCGCCGCCCGCACCAGGGTGCTGAGGCTGCCCGGGGGCTGCTCGAGCAGGACGGTGCGGTCGGGGTGCGCGGCGTCGCTGCGGCCGCTCGGCTGCTGCCCGGCCATCAGGCGCCCAGCATCATCTGGCCGCAGACCCGCACGACGTTGCCGTTGACGGCGGTCGAGGCGGGGTTGGCGTACCACGCGATGGTCTCGGCGACGTCGACCGGCAGGCCGCCCTGCGACATCGCGTTGAGGCGCTGGCCGACCTCGCGGGTGGCGAAGGGGACCGCTGCGGTCATCGCGGTGACGATGAAGCCGGGCGCGACGGCGTTGACGGTGATGCCGTCGGAGACCTCGCCGGCGAGGCTGTCCACCAGGCCGATGACGCCGGCCTTCGACGCGGCGTAGTTGGTCTGGCCGACGTTGCCCGCGATGCCGGCGATCGAGGCGACCCCGACGATGCGGCCGTTGTCGTTGACGACGCCCTGGGCCAGCAGCTCGCGGGTGATCCGCTCGGGCGCGGTCAGGTTGACCGCGATCACGGAGTCCCAGCGGTCCTCGGCCATGTTGGCCAGCTTCTTGTCGCGGGTGATGCCCGCGTTGTGAACGACCACGTCGACCCCGCCGTGCTTGGTCTGCAGGTGGTGCGCGATGCGCTGCGGCGCGTCCTTCGCGGTGATGTCGAGGACGAGGTGGTCGCCGTCGAGCTCACGCGCGAGCTTGACGAGGTCGTCGGCGGCCTGGGGCACGTCGACGCCGACCACGGTGGCGCCGTCGCGGTGCAGCACCCGAGCGATCTGCTCGCCGATGCCGCGGCTCGCGCCGGTCACCAGGGCGACCTTGCCGGCCAGCGGCTTCTCCCAGTCGGTGACCTCGGCGGCGTCGTGCGTGCCCGTGGTGCCGATGCGCACGACCTGGCCGGAGACGTAGGCCGACTTCGGCGAGAGCAGGAACGCCAGCGTCGAGGTGAGGGTCGAGGCCGAGGCGTCGGGCGCGACGTAGACGAGCTGGGCGGTCGTGCCCCGACCGGCCTCCTTGCCGAGCGAGCGCGTGAAGCCCTCGAGGGCGCGCTGCGCGACCCGCTCGGAGCCGCTGGTGTGCGCCGGGTCGGTGCCGATCACGACGAGTCGGGCGCAGGGTGCGAGGTTGCGCATCTGCGGGGTGAAGAACGCGCGCAGGGCAGCCAGGGCGGCGGCGTCGGTCAGGCCGGTGGCGTCGAAGACCAGGCCCTTGGCACGGGTGCCCTCGGGGAGCTCGGTGGCGTGGGTGACGCCGAGGCCGTCGAGCAGGCCCGGCAGCTCCTTGGCCAGCCGGCCGTCGCCGCCGAGCAGCACGGTGCCGTCGACGAGCGGGGCGCCCTCGCGCCAGCGGTCGAGGCGCACGGGGGCGGGCAGGCCGAGGTTCTTGACGAGCAGCTTGCCGATCGGGGTGCCGACGAAGGCCTGGTAGCGGTCGCTCATGGCGCGGGTCCTCCTGCGGGGACGGTCTGCGGACGGTGCCTGACGGCGCGGGGTCGCGCGCGTCGGTGCGGTGCGGTGCTGCGGTGGACAGAAGTGCAACACTGAGTTGCACTCGGTGTCCACCGGTGGTGACATGGCCCTCACCGGCTTCCCCGGGGCGGACCACCGTGCGATGCTACCGACAGGTAACCACGGGGGCCACCGCCCCTGTCGCCCCCTCGACCACACCGCGGTCGCACCGCGATCCCGTCACCGCAGGAGTCAGACATGCAGGCACAGACCCGCCGCGTCGCCGTCATCGGCGGCAACCGGATCCCCTTCGCGCGCTCCAACACCGTCTACGCCACCGCGTCCAACCAGGACATGCTCACGGCCGCGATCGACGGCCTGGTCGCCCGCTTCGGCCTCGAGGGCGAGCGCCTCGGCGAGGTCGTCGCCGGTGCCGTGCTCAAGCACTCGCGCGACTTCAACCTGACCCGCGAGGCCGTGCTCGGCTCGAAGCTCTCGCCCGAGACCCCGGCCACCGACATCCAGCAGGCCTGCGGCACCGGTCTGCAGGCCGCGATCCAGGTCGCCAACAAGATCGCGCTCGGCCAGATCGAGGTCGGCGTCGCCGGCGGCGTCGACACCACCTCCGACGCCCCGATCGCCGTGGGCGAGGGCCTGCGCAAGGTGCTGCTCGAGGCCAACCGCGCGAAGGACCTCAAGGGCCGCATCGCCGCCCTGGCCAAGGTGCGCCCCGGCGACCTCGTGCCCGCCATCCCGCAGAACGGCGAGCCCCGCACCCGGCTGTCGATGGGCGAGCACCAGGCGCTCACCGCCCTGGAGTGGCAGATCGGCCGCGAGGAGCAGGACGCGCTGGCCGCGGCCTCGCACCAGAAGCTCGCCGCGTCCTACGAGGCCGGCTTCCAAGACGACCTGGTCACCCCCTTCCGGGGCCTCGAGCGTGACCAGAACCTCCGCCCCGACTCCTCGGTCGAGAAGCTCGGCAAGCTCAAGCCGGTCTTCGGCAAGGGCGAGGCCGCCACGATGACGGCCGGCAACTCCACGCCGCTCACCGACGGCGCCTCGGTCGTGCTGCTCGCCTCGGAGGAGTGGGCGGCCGAGCACGGCCTGCCGGTGCTCGCCTACCTCACCGCCTACGAGACCGCGGCGGTCGACTACGTCCACGGCGGCGAGGGCCTGCTGATGGCCCCGGCCTACGCCATGGCGCGGATGCTGCAGCGCGAGGGCCTGAGCCTGCAGGACTTCGACTTCTACGAGATCCACGAGGCCTTCGCCTCGCAGGTGCTCTCGACGCTCAAGGCGTGGGAGGACCCGGTCTTCTGCAAGGAGCGCCTCGGCCTCGACGCCCCGCTGGGCTCGATCGACCGCAGCAAGCTCAACGTCAACGGCTCCTCGCTCGCCGCGGGCCACCCCTTCGCGGCCACCGGCGGCCGCATCGTCGCCGCCCTCGCGAAGCTGCTCGACGAGAAGGGCTCCGGCCGCGGCGTCATCTCGGTCTGCGCCGCGGGCGGCCAGGGCGTCACGGCGATCCTCGAGAAGGCCTGACGCACCCGACTGAGACGCACGACACAGCCTGACGACGGCGGTGCGCCCCTCCGGGTGGGGCACACCGCCGTCGCCCGTTCCTACGCTTGGTCGGTGATGGAGCTGCTCGACGGCCGCTACGAGCTCGGCGCCCCGCTCGGGAGCGGCGGCACCGGGTCGGTGCGGCGCGCCCGCGACCAGGTGCTGGGCCGCGAGGTGGCGGTCAAGCTGCTCCACCCCGGCGCGCTCGACGACGCCGTCCACCGCGCCCGGCTGCGCGACGAGGCCCGCCTCGCCGGCGCCCTGCACCACCCCGGCATCGCCCAGGTCTTCGACTACGGCGAGGACCCCGCGACCTCGCCCCCCACGCCGTACGTCGTGATGCAGCTCGTCGAGGGCCCCTCGCTCGCCACGGTGCTGCGGGAGGAGCGGACCCTCCCGGTCGCCCGGGTGCTCGACCTGGTCGGCCAGGTCGCCGCCGCTCTGGCCGTCGCCCACGGCGCCGGCACCGTCCACCGTGACCTCAAGCCGGGCAACGTGGTGCTCGCCGGCGACCGTGCGGTGCTCGTCGACTTCGGCATCGCGCGCTCCACCGGCGGCGAGCCGCTGACCGCGACGGGCGAGCTGGTCGGCACCGTCGACTACCTCAGCCCCGAGCAGGTGGCGGGCGGCTCCGCCGGTCCGGCCTCCGACCTCTACGCCCTGGGCCTGCTCGCCTACGAGTGCCTGACCGGGCACAAGCCCTTCCGCCGCGAGTCGCCGGTGGCCACCGCGCTCGCGCACCTGCACGACGACGCCCCGCCGCTGCCCGACGAGGTGCCGGAGGGGCTGCGCCACCTCGTCGCGCGGCTGGTCTCGCGCGACCCGGCCGACCGCCCGGCCTCCGCGGCCGACGTCGCCGTCGCGGTCGGCGCTCTCACGGCTGCGACCTCGGCCCACGAGTCGGGTGCCACCGTGCTGCTGACCCGCCCGGCGGACCCGCGCGTCGACGGCGCCGGCTCGGCGCGCAGCCGGCGCCGGGTGCTGGTCGCCCTCGCCGCCGCGCTGGTGCTGGCCGCCGGCCTGCTGGTGGCCACCGTCGTCGGCCGCGACGGCACACCGACCGTGCCGGCCGCCGGTGCCTCCGACCGCGCGACCGCCCCCGCTGCCGTCGAGCGCGTGCGGGTGCCCGCGGGCCTGGTCGGCACGGCCTACGACGAGGCGGCGCGGCGCGTGCGCGAGCGCGGGCTGCGACCGCGACGCGTCGAGCGCACCACCGCAGACGCGGTCGCGGGGACGGTCGTGGCCGTCGAGCCGGCGGCCCGCCGTCGCGTCGACGTCGGGAGCGTGGTGCGCCTCGTGGTCGCGGTCACCCCGCCGACCCCGGCCCCGGTCGCCCCGAGCGGCGGGGGTGCCGGTGGGTCGTCCGGCGACGGCGGGAAGGCAGGCGGTGGCGCAGGACGGCCGGGTGGCGGGGCCAAGGGCAAGGGCGGCCCGCCAGGTGGCTCGAAGGGCCGGGGCAAGGGCGGCCGGGGCGGTGGCCAGGGCCGCGGTCGCTGAGCCTCCCGCGCGCTCGGGTCAGCCCGGGTGCGTCGCGAGGGCGAGCGCCGAAGCGACGAGGTAGTCGCGGACCTGGTCGGGGGAGACCTCGCCGACCGTCGGCACGCCCGGGGCCACCTCCTTGACCAGGATGCCGACGCGCGCGAGCTGGAGCGCGCCGAGACCGCTGGCGTAGAGGGTGTTCGCCAGCAGCGTCGGGTCGGTGACGGAGAAGTCGCCGCTCGCGACCCCCTCCTCCAGCGTGCGGGACAGGATCGACAGGCACCCGGTGATGGCGCGGCCGAGCCGGAAGAGCGCGCTCTCGGAGATCTCGTCGAGCAGCTCCGGGCCGGTGCGGCGCATCAGGGTCTGGGCGCAGTCGACGAAGGCCGGGTGGGTGGTGCCGTAGTCGACGAAGGCGGTGACGACGGCCGCGAGCCGGGCGCGGGCGCCGTCGACCTGGGCGGCCTCCTCGAGCAGGCCGCGCAGCTCGTCGAGGTAGCCCACCACCGTGAGCGCGAAGAGCTCCTCCTTGCCCGTGAAGTGGCGGTAGACGATCGCCCGGTTGATGCCGACCGCCTGCGCGATGTCCTCGATCTGCGCGTCGCGCACCCCCCGCTCGTCGAAGAGCGCACGCGTGGCCGCCAGGATGTCCCGCTCGCGCTCGCGGCGCCGCGCGGCTGCTGCCGACCGGCGTCCGTCGCGGGCGGGTGCGACCGGGCTCACCGCGCTCTCGGTGCCCTCAGCGCCCTGGGACGTGCTCATGCGCCGGATCGTACCGGTGTGCAACCCGGTGTTGCACACGTGTGCGCGGGCGCACGGCCGGGTCGGGTCGGCCCGGCGCACTACGGTGCGGCCATGACCTCGCGACCAGGGCCGTCGGCTGCGCGGGTGACGGCGATCCGCCGCTACCCGGTGAAGTCGATGGGCGGCGAGGACCTGGCGCACGTCGACCTCGACGCGCGCGGGCTGGTCGGCGACCGGCTGCTCGCGGTGGTGGACGCCGACGGGCACCTCGCGTCCGGCAAGAGCACGCGGCGCTTCCGGCGCCGCGACGCCGTCTTCGACTTCGCGGCGACGACCGACGCGCACGGCGTGGTGGTGAGCGTCGCGGGGGAGCGGTGGCGGGTCGGCAGCTCCGAGCTCGACGCCGAGCTCACCGCGCGGATGGGCACGGCGGTGTCGGTGCTGCCGGAGGGAGACGTGCCGCACCAGGACGACGGCGCGGTCTCGCTCGTCGGCACCGCCACGCTGGCCTGGTGCGCCGTGCGCTGGGGTGGCGCGCCCGACCCGCGCCGGCTGCGGGCCAACCTCGTGCTGCAGACCGACGAGCCGTTCGTCGAGGAGTCCTGGGTCGGGCACGAGGCCACGCTCGGCACGGCGCGGCTCGACGTGGTGGAGCGGGTGCCGCGCTGCCGGATGGTCGACGTCGACCAGGACGGCGCCGTCGCGGCGTCGCACCCCTGGCTCACCGGCCTCGGGGCCGAGCGCGACCTCTGTGTGGCCGTCTACGCCGACGTCGCCGCCCCGGGTCGGGTCGCGGTCGGCGACGAGGTGCGCCTCAGCCCTCGCTGATCCCGGTCTCCTCGCCGCGCCCCGCCTCGGCGGCGAGCCCGTCGGCGTCGGACTCCGCGTCGAGCTGCTCCTGCGTCGCCGCGATCTCCTCGCGCTGGGCGGCGAGGTCCTCCTCGGTGGCAGGGGTGCTCTCGTGGCCGGTCTCGCTCATCTCGTCCTCTCGGGTAGCGGGTGGGTCACGCGCCGCGCACGGCGCTCCTCTCCGGTACCCGACGAGGCTCGCCGCACCCGCTCAGCCCGGCAGGTGCGCCCGCACGGCCTCGAGCGTGTCGGCCTCGGCGGCCACCTTGTCGTCGCGGTAGCGCACGACGCGGGCGAAGCGCAGCGCAACGCCACCGGGGTAGCGCGTCGACCGCTGCACCCCGTCGAAGGCGACCTCGACGACCTGCTCGGGCCGCACGGTCACGACGTACCCGTCGTCGGCGACCTCGAGCGCGCGGAACCGCTCGGTCTGCCAGGCGAGCACCTCGTCGGTCATCCCCTTGAAGGTCTTGCCCAGCATGGTGAAGCGCGGCTCGCCCTCGCGCGCGGTCGCCTCGGGGTCGAGGGCGCCGAGGTGGATGTTGGACAGCCACGCCGAGCGCCGCCCGCTGCCCCGCTCGACCGCGAGCACGACGAGGTCGAGGGTGTGCACCGGCTTGACCTTGACCCACGCGGCGCCGCGGCGCCCCGCCTCGTAGGCCGCCTCGAGGCTCTTCACCACGACGCCCTCGTGGCCGCACTCGACGGCCTCGCGCGCGAACCGCGCCGCCTCGGCGGGGTCGGCGGTCACGACGCGGGGCACGCGGTGCTCGGCCGGCACGAGCGCGTCGAGCGCCGCGGCCCGCTCGTGCGCGGGGGCGGTCAGCAGGTCGCGGCCGTCGAGGTGCAGCACGTCGAAGAAGTACGGCGTGACCCGCGTGCCGTGGGCCTCGGCACCGCGGCGGGCCGTGCGCGACGCGGTCTCCTGGAAGGGGCGCGGCCGCCCGTCGGGGCCGACCGTCAGCGCCTCGCCGTCGAGCACGACGTGCTCGGCGGGCAGGGCGCGCACCACGTCGACCACCTCGGGCAGCCGGGCCGTGATGTCGTCGAGGCTGCGGGTCACCACCAGCACGTCGTCGCCGTCGCGGTGCACCTGCACGCGGATGCCGTCGAGCTTCAGGTCGACGGCGACCTCGCGGCCCTCCGCCCCGCCGGCCTTGGCCAGCGCCTCGGCGACGTCGGTGGCCGACGACGCCAGCATCGGCTCCACCGGCCGTCCGACCTCGAGGGCGAAGGCGGCCAGCGCCTCCTCGCCGCCGGTGAGGGCGGCCACGGCGGCCCGGGTGGTCGAGCCCGCGAGCATCGCCGCCCGGCGCACGGAGGCGAGCGCGGCGCCGGACGCGGCGGCGACCGCCTCCTGCACGAGGGCGTCGAGCGCGCCCTGGCGCACCTCGCCGGTGACGACGCCGCGCAGCCACGGCTGCTCCCCGGCGGTGGCGGCGCCGAAGAGCGCCGCGACCGCGGCCGCCCGCGCCGCCTGCGAACCCGGCCCGGCCAGCGAGGCCAGCGACTCGAAGGCCGCGTCGACGCCCAGGACCGTCAGCGTCGGGACCTCGGCGGGCGGCGGCAGGTCGCGCAGCCCCCGCCACCCGAGGCCCGTGCGCCGCTGGCGCAGCGACCCGCCGAGCAGGTGCGCCAGCACCTCCACCTCGAGCGGGTCGGGGTCGACCGGCAGCCGGCGCAGCAGCGAGGCGAGCGCGGCGACCTTCTCCTTGCGCGACCGCGTGGCCGCGACGGCGGCCGAGGTCTGGACGACGTGGGCGAGCAGCACCCCCACATCGTGGCAGCCGGCGCCCACGCCGGCACCGACCCGCGGACGGCGGTCGGTGCGCCGGGCTACCGTCGTGGCGTGCACGCGTCGAGGTCTCGGGGGTCCGCCCCCGACGGGCCCGGGGAGCCCGACCCGGGGCACGGCCGCGTCTGGCGCCCGGCCTGGCCCTGCCCCGTGCGCTCCGTGCTGTGGCCGCACCGCCGGGGTGCCGGTGACCCGACCTTCCGCGTCGACGACGCCGGCCGCATCTGGCGCGGCCTGCGCACGCCGGAGGGCCCGGCCACCCTCGTCGTGGCCGCGCGCCCCTCGCTCGGGGAGGTGCACGCGCGGGCCTGGGGGCCCGGCGCCGCCTGGGCGCTCGACGCGGTGCCGGCCATGCTCGGGGCCGACGACGACCCGTCGGGCTTCGAGCCGCGCCACCCCGTGCTGGTCGAGGCGTGGCGCCGACACCCCGACCTCCGGCTGGGCCGCACCGGCCTGCTCGCGGACTCGCTCGTGCCGTCGATCATCGAGCAGAAGGTGACCGGCCAGGAGGCCTTCGCCGGCTTCCGGCGCCTGGTGCACCGCGCCGGCGAGCGGGCGCCCGGCCCGGGTGCGTCGCGCGGCCTGTGGGTGCAACCGACCCCGGAGCGGCTGCGGCAGGTGTCGTCGTGGGAGTGGCTCGCGATGCACGTCGACCCCGGGCGCTCGCGCACGCTGGTGCGCGCCGCGGCCGGGCTCGACTCCCTGCAGCGCGCGGCCGACGCCGGGCCCGACGAGCTCGACCGCTGCCTGCGCACCCTGCCCGGCGTGGGGGAGTGGACCAGCGCCGAGGTGCGCCAGCGCGTGCTGGGCGACCCCGACGCGGTGAGCTTCGGCGACTACCACGTCGCCAAGGACATCGGCTGGGCCCTGACCGGCACGCCCGTCGACGACGACGGCCTGCGCGAGCTGCTGGAGCCCTGGCGTCCGCACCGCGGCCGGGTGCAGGCGCTGGTGGCGGTCGCGGGCCTCCACCGGCCGCGCCGTGGGGCGCGGATGGCGCCGCGCACGCACCTGCCGGTCCGCTGAGCAGCACCGACGGGGACGAGCGCGCGGCAGGCACACGCCGGTCGGACGGCGCGGTGGACAGGTGCGACTCCGTGTTGCACACGCGCCGGGCCCGGTGGGCTGAGCCTCACAGCAGCGGGCGCAGCGGCCCCAGCACCTGCTCGGTGAACTTGCGGTGCAGGTCGCGGGCCTCCCACTCGTCGATGCGCAGCTCGAGGCAGTGGGTCTGGTCGACCTCGAAGACCCGCTCGAGCACCGCGGCGAAGCCGGGGTCGATGACCTCGACGTTGATCTCGTAGTTGCCCGACAGGCTCAGCCGGTCGACGTTGGCGGTGCCGACGGTCGACCAGCTGCCGTCGACGGTGGCGGTCTTGGCGTGCACCATCGCGTCGCGGTAGCGGAAGATCCGCACGCCCGCCATGAGCAGCTGGGAGTAGTAACCGCGCGAGATCCAGTCGGCCACGACGTGGTTGGACTTCAGCGGCACGAGCAGCCGCACGTCGACGCCGCGCAGCGCCGCGGCCTTGAGCGCGTCGACGAAGTCCTGGTCGGGCAGGAAGTAGGCCTGCGTCAGCCAGATCCGCGACGAGGCCCGGTGGATCGCCTCGAGGTAGACCGAGCGGATCGGGAACATCCACAGCCGCGGCACGTTGCGGTGGATCCGGATGCGCGGGTCCCACGTCGACGCCGACTCCAGGAGCAGCGGCGGCTCGCTGTGGCCCAGCCGGCGGCGGCGGTGGAGGTTCCAGAAGTCGGCGAAGGCGCGGGTCAGGTCGCCCACGCCGGGACCGGTGATGCGCACGTGGGTGTCGCGCCACTCCGTGGCGTAGGCGGTGCCGATGTTGTAGCCGCCGACGAAGCCGACCTCGTCGTCGACCACCAGCACCTTGCGGTGGTCGCGGCCGTAGCGGCGCAGGTCGAAGAAGCGCCAGCCGGCGGCGTACACGGGGTAGCGCAGGACCTTGACCGACGGCGGGAAGTGCTTGAAGCGCGGGGAGACCACCAGGTTGGCGAAGCCGTCGAAGATGACGTGGACCTCGACGCCGCGCTCGGCGGCCGCGACCAGGGCGGCCTTGAACCGCTCGCCGACCTCGTCGCCCTTCCAGATGTAGGTCTCGAGCAGCACCCGGCGCCGCGCCCCCTCGATCGCGGCGAGCATCGCGTCGTAGAGGTCCTGGCCGAAGGTGTAGGTCGTCACGTCGCCCTCGCCGACCGGCACCCGCTGCGGCGGGGTGGTAGGGAACGGGCGGGGGCGCTTGCCGCGGCGGCGGTAGGAGTCGACGAGCGACATCGACACCGCGAGCGCCACCTGCACGCCGAGCACCGTGAGCAGCGTGCGGCGCAGGATCGCGAACCACCGTTCGGCGGCGCTGCGTCGGCGGGTCACGGGCCGAGGGTAGCGGCCGCGGAGGACTGTCGGCGGCCGGACGTAGGCTCGACGCATGCGTCCCACCACCGACCTCGAGCGCCGCGTCGCCCCCTTCGAGGTCGTCTCCGACTACCAGCCCTCGGGCGACCAGCCGGCCGCCATCGCGGAGATCACGAAGCGGATCCAGGCCGGGGTGCAGGACGTCGTGCTGCTCGGCGCGACGGGCACCGGCAAGACCGCGACGGTCGCGTGGGTGACCGAGCAGCTGCAGCGGCCGGTGCTGGTGCTGCAGCCCAACAAGACGCTCGCCGCACAGTTCGCCAACGAGCTGCGCCAGCTCTTCCCGCACAACGCGGTCGAGTACTTCGTCAGCTACTACGACTACTACCAGCCCGAGGCCTACGTCCCGCAGACCGACACCTACATCGAGAAGGACTCCTCGATCAACGAGGAGGTCGAGCGGCTGCGCCACTCGGCGACCAACTCGCTGCTGACGCGGCGCGACGTCATCGTGGTCTCCACCGTGTCCTGCATCTACGGCCTCGGCACCCCGCAGGAGTACGTCGACCGCATGCTGCGGCTCAAGGTGGGCGAGGAGCACGACCGCGACGCGATCCTGCGCCGCCTGGTCGAGATCCAGTACACCCGCAACGACATGGCCTTCACCCGCGGCACCTTCCGGGTGCGCGGCGACACCCTCGAGATCTTCCCGGTCTACGAGGAGCACGCCGTGCGCATCGAGTTCTTCGGCGACGAGATCGAGCGGCTGATGACGCTGCACGCCGTGACCGGCGAGATCATCACCGAGGACTCCGAGCTCTACGTCTTCCCCGCCACCCACTACGTCGCCGGCCCGGAGCGCATGGAGCGTGCCATCCAGGGCATCGAGCTCGAGCTCGCCGACCAACTGGCCGTCTTCGAGCGCGAGGGCAAGCTGCTCGAGGCCCAGCGGCTGCGCATGCGCACGACCTACGACATCGAGATGATGCGCCAGGTCGGCTCCTGCTCGGGCATCGAGAACTACTCGATGCACATGGACGGCCGCACCCGCGGGTCGGCGCCCAACACCCTGCTCGACTACTTCGCCGAGGACTTCGTGCTCGTCGTCGACGAGTCGCACGTCGCCGTCCCGCAGATCGGCGGGATGTACGAAGGCGACATGTCGCGCAAGCGCAACCTGGTCGAGCACGGCTTCCGGCTGCCGAGCGCGATGGACAACCGGCCGCTGCGGTGGGAGGAGTTCCTCGACCGCATCGGCCAGACGATCTACCTCTCCGCGACCCCCGGTGACTACGAGCTCGACAAGGTCGGCGGCGCGAAGAATGCCGTCGAGCAGATCATCCGACCGACCGGCCTCGTGGATCCCGAGGTCATCGTCAAGCCCACCAAGGGCCAGATCGACGACCTGATCCACGAGATCCGGCTGCGCACGGAGAAGGACGAGCGCGTCCTGGTCACGACGCTGACCAAGAAGATGTCGGAGGACCTCACCGACTACCTCCTCGACGCCGGCATCCGCACCCGCTACCTCCACTCCGAGGTCGACACGCTCAAGCGCATCGAGCTGCTGCGCGACCTGCGCCTCGGCGAGTACGACGTGCTGGTCGGCATCAATCTGCTGCGCGAGGGCCTCGACCTGCCCGAGGTGTCGCTCGTCGCGATCCTGGACGCCGACAAGGAGGGCTTCCTGCGCTCCGACAAGTCGCTGATCCAGACGATCGGTCGCGCCGCGCGCAACGTCTCGGGCCAGGTCCACATGTACGCCGACACCATCACGCCGTCGATGGCCAACGCGATCGACGAGACCAACCGCCGTCGGGCGAAGCAGGTGGCCTACAACACCGAGCACGGCATCGACCCGACGCCGCTGCGCAAGAAGATCGCCGACATCACCGAGATGCTGGCCCGCGAGGACGAGACCACCCAGCAGCTGCTCGAGACCTGGGCCGGCACCGAGGCCAAGGGCCGCGCGGGCGGGGCGAAGGCGAAGCAGCCCGTGCCCGCCCTCGGCACCCGCGCCGCGGAGGCAGGTCGCCACGCCTCGCAGATGCCCAGCGGCGACCTCGCCCAGCTGGTGCAGGAGCTCAACGACCAGATGCGCACCGCGGCCGCGGAGCTGCAGTTCGAGCTCGCCGCGCGCCTGCGCGACGAGATCTCCGAGCTGAAGAGGGAGCTGCGCCAGATGATGGAGGCGACGCGGTGAACACCTGGCACGCACGCTGGCGGCGTTCTCGTCACTCGACGGCCAACCCCGGGCCGCCTTCGCTCCTCGGCCTTGCCATCGCACCCACCAGGCGTCCACCGCCCGGGGTCTGAGGACGGCTCAGAGCCAGGGCGGGCGCATCCGCCGGCGCCGCTGACGCCAGGCGACGAAGAAGGCCAGCATGACCGCCACCGCACCGGCGGCGGCACCGACGGCGGCGCCGGCGAGGGCGTCGTCGCCGAGGCCGAGCTGCTCGGCCGTGGTCTGCTGCGTGCCGGGCGGCGCCTCGTCGGTGTCGGCGCTGACGCCGGAGGTGGAGCCGTCCGAGGGCGCCTCCTCACCGGCTCCGGTGCCGTCGGTCGTGGGCTCCTCGGCGTCCTCGGGCTCGGGCGCCGTCAGCTCGGGGTCGAGCCGGCCGTCGACCTCGATGACCGGCCCGAGGTCGATCGCGCTGTCGAGCAGGTCGGCACGCATGGCGGCGGCGACGGCGGGGCGCCCCGTGGCGCCCCACTCGACGCGCTCGCCGACCTCCGGCTCGACGCGGGCGAGCTCGAGCCAGGCGATCGCGCCGACCAGGGGGCGCTCGGCGGCCGCGCCCACCAGCTGGCGCCACCAGCTCTGCTTGATCTCCAGCGGGCTCGGCCCGGAGTCGCCGGGGTTGTAGAGCGCGGAGGTCGAGATGAGCATCGGCTGGTCGCGACCCTCGGCGAACCGCTCGTAGAAGCTGGGGCGCCCGAGGTCGTCGCCGTAGCCGTACTCGTCGCGCAGGCGCTGCTCGACCTCGCGCGGGCCGGGCAGCGTGTTGGTGCCCAGCTGGGCGTCGACGCCGAAGCGGTACATCGACAGCCCCACCCAGTCGACGTGGCGGTCGCCGGGGTAGTAGGCGAGGTAGGGGTCGTCGCGCGGGTCGAGCCGCTGGTTGTAGTTGGTGTCGAGCTCGCGCTGCTCGACCCGCGACCGGGGGGTCTGCTCGACCCGACCCAGCGCGCCGCCGAAGGGGTAGCCGGCGCCGTAGTTGGGCGCCCACACCATCGAGGCCTGGTCGCCGGCGGCGGCGTGCACCTCGGTCGCGACGGTGCGGAAGGCCTGCTTGTAGGCGCGGGGGCGCTGGCCCCAGGAGTACCACGTGCCGTTCATCTCCGGCGCGAAGCGCACGAGCCAGCGGCTGCCGAGGCGGTCGCTCAGCTCGGCCAGCTCGCGGGCGAGCACCTGGGCGTCGGCCCGGGTCAGCCGGTCGAGCGGGACCTCGGGGTAGAGGCTGACGACCGAGACGGCGCCGAGGTCGGCCGACTGCCCGGCGAGGTCGCGCAGCTCGACCCAGGCGGCGCTGTCGAGGGGGTAGGTGAGCGGGCGGGAGAGCAGCGAGACCCGGCTGCCGAGGCGGTCGGCGAAGGCGAGGCCGTCGTCGACCTCCCAGTCGAGCTCGGGGCCGAACCACGGGGCTCCGGGCTCGGGCTGCACCGGCTCGGCAGCGAGCGCGGCCGAGGCCGCCGTCGCGGTCAACGTGGCAGCCAGCAGGCCGGCGACGAGCGCCGTCGTGCGCCGGGTCAGGCGGTGGGCAGGTCGCATCGCAGGCTCCAGTGGTTGCGACCGTCGGTGCGGTCGTAGGTGAGGTCGTCGACGGCCGCCAGCGTGAGCGCGAGACCGCGGCCGGACTCGGCCTCCTCGTCGGGCATCACGGCGGTGCTGAGGTCGATCTCGGCCGGCAGGCCGTTGTCGCGGAAGGAGGCCAGCACGCTGCTGGGGGAGACGGCGACGGCCACCTCGAGGCGGCGCCCGCGCACCACCTCCCCGTCGCGCTGGTCGTGGGCGAAGGCGTGCTCGACGATGTTGGCCAGCACCTCGATGGCGGCGGTCTCGAAGCGGATCCGCAAGCCCGACGGCACGTGGTCGTGGCAGGTCCACAGGTGCTCGAAGAGCGCGTGGACGAGCTCGAGGATCTCGGGGCGGGCGGGGGCGGAGAGCTCGACCCGGTCGAGCTCGTCGGCGACCAGCGCCTCCCCGGCCGTCAGCGGCGGCGACACCGCGCCGGTGCCGCTGCCGGCACCGGGGACGCGGGGTGCGTCAGTCATCGAAGGCCGTCTCGACGCTGTCCCGGGCGCGGAGCACCCGGGTCAGGTTGGTGAGCTCGAGGACGGTGGTCACCGCCTCGGTGGGTCGGGCGATCCGGAGGTCGCCGCCCTTCTGCCGCGTGGTCTTCACGCCGCCGATGAGCGCGCCCAGGCCCGAGGAGTCGAGGAAGGACGTCTCGCCGAGGTCGACGACGATGCGGGTCACGTCGCGACCGACGAGGTCGGCGAGGATCTCCTTGAGCTTGCGGGCGGCCACCATGTTGAGTCGGCCCTGGGGGCGGACGACCCCGATGCCTCCGTCGGTGGTCTCGACGGCGAACTCGATCATGCTGCTCCTTCGGAGGTGGAGCGCTCACCGGATGGGTCGGTGGCGCCCGTGGGGCGGGCTTCGTCGGGGGTCTGGGCGGCCTCGAAGCCGCGGTAGCGGACGGCCTGGACGATGACCGACAGGATCGCGAGGTCGAAGACCACCCACAACAGGTTGAAGGCGATCGCGAAGGACTGGTCGTCGCCCAGCGCGATGCGCACCACGCCGACGACGCCCGCGACCACGAGCGCTCCCATGGCGAAGAGCTGCGGCTTCACCAGGTGCCACGGCAACGCGTCGACCTGCCGCTTCTCCTTGGGCGTCACGGCGAAGTCGAGGCTCCGGCCCAGGAAGACGTTGCCGAAGGCGGAGGTGAAGGACCGGATCCAGACGGGGAAGAGGGCGAGGGAGTACTGCATGCCCCGCCAGGTTGGTCGGCCGGCCGCCACGACGGCGAAGAGCAGCTGGTTGACCACGAGGAAGGGCAGCAGGCGCACGAAGAAGTCCGTGGAGAGGGCCTGCACGGGGAGCACCCCGAAGATCATGTAGATGACCGGCGCCGCGAGGTAGACGATCGCCGTGAAGCCCGACAGGTAGCTCCACATCGTGGAGAAGTACATGAGCCGCTGCCCCCACGACAGGCCCTTCTGGGTCAGGGGGTTCTCGCGGAAGAGCACCTGCATCGTGCCCTGGGCCCAGCGCAGCCGCTGCACGAGCATCGTCTGCAGGTCCTCGGGCGCGAGGCCGTCGGCGAGCACCTCGTCGTGGTAGGCCGAGCGCCACCCCAGGCTGTGCATGCGCATGCAGGTCGCCATGTCCTCGGTGACGGAGATCGTGGCCATCGGCATCACGGCCTGCGCTTCGCCGCCGCGGTCGACGTCGACGGCCTCGATGAGCTTCGAGATCGTGTCGACGGCGCCGAGCGGCGAGAAGTCGCGGTGGGCGACCTGCTCCAGGCTGGCGGGGTCGAAGGTGGCCTCGAGCACCGCGTCGTCGCCGTCGAGACCGCGCTCCAGCGCGGCGATCACCTCGAGGTCGGCCGCGATCTCCTGGGCGTCGGCCGCGACGAGCGAGTCGCGGATCTCCTGCACCTGGCGCTGGAAGCGGTAGGTGACGTCGAAGAGCGCGTCACCCGCGGTGAGGTCGGTGCGGGCCTCGCGCACGCGCTCCTTGACCCGGGCCAGCGCCTCGCGGATGCGGGTCTCGGTGCGCGGCACCGCCCGCAGGGTCTCGTCGATCACCGTGTCGGCCGTCCACAGCACCCGCCACACGCGCGTGGCGACCTCGTCGGCGTACCGCTTGACCCCCACACGGATCAGCGCCTCGCGCCGGATCACGGCGTTGGAGCCGCAGAAGAACGCGGCGTTCCAACCGTCCTTGCTCTGCTGGATCGGGCCGTAGAACAGCGGCGCCTGACTGCCGAGCGGGTCGTGCTCGGGCACGTTGACGAACCACTGCGGCGTCTGGACCAGGCCCATCTGCTCGTCGGTGAAGTAGCCGAGCGTGCGGTCCAGGATCTCCGGCTTCGGCACCTGGTCGGCGTCGAGGATGAGCAGGAACTCGCCGTCGGTCTGCTCGAAGGCGCTGTTGAGGTTGCCGGCCTTGGCGTGGCGCGGCATGCCGGCCCACTCCGGGCCGCGGGTGATCCAGCCGATGCCCTCGGCCTCGGCCGCCGCGCGCATCTCGGGGCGGTTGCCGTCGTCGAGCACCCACGTCCTGTGCGGGTAGCGGATCGCCTGGGCGGCCCGCGCGGTGCCCATCACCAGCTCGATGGGCTCGTTGTACGTCGTGATGAGGACGTCGACGGTGAGCCCCTCGGGCGCGGCCGGCGGCTCCCCCCGCTCCTTCAACCGCCACACACCGAGGCCGAAGAGCAGCGAGTCGACGAGGCTGTAGGTCTCCGCCAGGACCAGGGGCACCGCGATCCACCAGGCGTCCCAGTTGACCGAGACCAGCCAGCGCCAGGCGACATAGTTGAGCCCGAGGATCGCCGTGGCGAGGACGATGAGGCGGATGAGCAGCAGGCGGCGGGTCACGCAGAGACCTCCTGGCCGGTGCCGCGGCGCTTCACGCCCAGCACGGTCACGTCGTCGAGCACGGTGCGGCGCCGCGCGAGCTGGCTGATCTGGCCGAGGAGGCTCGGCAGGTCGGTGGCGGCGTGCGCCAGCTTGGCGACGCGCTCCTGCCACCCCGCGTGGTCGCCGACGACGTCGAGGATGCCGTCGCTGAAGACGAGCAGGCTGTCGCCGGGCGCCATCTCGAAGGTGTGCTCGGTCCAGTGGTCGTCGGGGAGCACCCCGAGCGGTCGGTCGTCGCTGCGCAGGTGCTCGAAGCTGCCGTCCGGGTGCAGGTGCAGCGCCAGGCCGCACCCGCCGTCGACGTAGCGGACGTGGCCGTCCTCGAGGTCGATGGCGGCCTCGAAGAGGGTCACGAAGGAGCTCGTGCGCTCGAGGTCCTCGAGCAGGGACCGCGCGGTCTGCGTGACGGTGATGCCGAGGTCGACCCCGGCGGTCACGGCCTCGCGGGTGCCGCGCAGCGCCGAGCGCACGCCGGCGCCGACGAGGGCCGCGGCGGCGCCCTTGCCCATGACGTCGCCGACCCGCAGGTGGGCGACGCCGTGCGAGACGCCGTAGTCGAAGAAGTCGCCGCCGACGGCGAGCGCCGGGACGCAGGTGCCCTCGATCTCCCAGTCGGTCCCGCGGAAGGCCTCCTCGGGCAGCATCGAGGCCTGCGCCTCCCCGGCCAGGCGCATCTCGGTCGAGGCGACCAGTTCCTGCTCGGCCCAGGAGGCGAGGTCCTGCAGCGTGAGCAGCTCGCCGTCGGTGAGCTCGCGGGGCTCGGTGTCGAAGACGCACAGCGTGGCGACGATGTTGCCCAGGCTGTCGCGCAGCGGCTCGGAGGCAGCGAAGCGCACGCCGTGGTCGGTGACGGCGCGCAGCGCGGAGAAGCGCGGATCGGCGGCGGCGTCCCGGACCTGCAGCGCCTCGCCGAGGCGGACCGTGGTGTCGCAGAAGGTCTCGGAGCGGGGGATGGGCGCGGCTGGGAGGCCCTGGGCGCTGGGGAACCAGGCGCGGTCGCCGTCGAGGACGGTGATGTTGGACGCGGCCACCCCGAGCGTGGTGCGGGCGAGGCGGGTGATCCGGTCGAGCCGCGCCTGGCGGCTGTCCTCGCCGGACTCGGCGAGACCGAGGCTCTCGACGAGGCGTTGCTGGCGGTCGTGCGGCTCCGCCGACCCGCCACTGCCGGTCGGCGCGTCCGCGCTCGTGGTCCCCATGTGCGTGCCTGTGCCTGCCTGTCCGTGCCGGGCTCCGTCGACCGGGCTAGCGCCGACGGGCGGGACCCGAGTCCCACCAGTCCCACGCTAGCGTTCAGGTGCGCACGGAGGACAGGGAATGCCACGATGCGCCCAGCCGAGCGAGGACGGAGGTGCAGGCGTGCCGCAGCACACCGCCGTCGTGGTCGAGGATGACCCCGACATCGCCGAGCTCCTCCAGATCGCGCTCGAGGCCGTCGGCGTGACGAGCGAGCGGGCCACCACCGGGGCGGAGGCGGTCGAGCTGGTCCGCCGGCTCGATCCCGACCTGGTCACCCTCGACCTCACGCTGCCCGACATGGACGGCACCGAGGTGTGCCGGCGCCTGCGCGGGTTCACTGACTGCTACGTCGTCATGATCACGGGCCGCACCGAGGAGGTCGACCGCCTCGTCGGGCTCGAGATCGGCGCAGACGACTACCTCGCCAAGCCGTTCTCGCCTCGTGAGCTCGGCGCTCGCGCCGCAGCGCTGCTGCGCCGCCCCCGCGCCGGCGTGGCCCCTGCGGGCCCCGCCGCCACTGCGGCCCCGCCCGCGCCGGTCGCGGAGCCGGTCGAGGCCGGCGGGTTCCGCTACGACCCCGTGACGGGCACCGGTGTGCTCGGCGGCACCGCGGTCGCGCTGACGCCTGGGGAGGCCGACCTCCTCGCCACGCTGGCGGCGCGGCCGGGACACGCCTGGTCGCGCGCTGACCTGGTGCGGGAGGTCTACGACGGAGAGTTCATCGAGTCCGACTACCTCATCGACGTGCAGGTCGCGGGACTGCGTCGCAAGCTGCGACGCGCCGGCGCCGGCACCGGTTGGATCAGCACCGTCGAGGGCTCCCTCTACGCCTTCACCCCGCCTACTGCGGGATGACCGGGAAGAGCACGCGCCGCTTCACCAGCACCCACACGAGTGCGAGGGCGGCCGTGTGCAGCACGAGCCCCTGCCACCAGCTGCTGCGGTCGAGGCCCGGCAGGTTGCCGACCACCACGACGATCGGCACGTGGACGACGAAGACGTAGAGGCTGGCGCGGCCCAGCGGCTCGTAGAACCAGCCGAACGCCCGGTGCAGCGGCTGCCAGCAGCGGGTGAGCACCGCGTAGGCCACGACCAGGAAGAACGCCAGGTCCACCAGACGACCTGGGCGCAGCAGCACCCGGGTGTACTGCTCCCGCACGAACGCCTCGGCCTCGCCGCCCGGCAGCGGGGTCGGGAGGCCCTGTCCGGCGGCGAGCCACAGCCACCCGAGCGCGAGGGCGTAGCCGACCACCAGCGTCGACGTGACCACCAGGCCGAGGCGTGAGGTCAGCGCGGCGGTGACGCGCGCGCGGTGGTGGCCCAGCACCAGGCCGTGCGCGAAGGCGACCTGCCAGGCCAGCAGCGGGAAGACGTCGTCGAGCTGCGAGGGGAGCAGGTCGGGGTCCGCCAGCCACTCCCATGCGTAGAGCGCCCAGCTGGTGGCGAGCAGGAGCCACCAGCGGCCGGCGTCGACGAGCCGCATCGCGAGCGGCGTCACCAGGCTGAGCACCACGAAGAGGCCCATGATGTTGAAGACCCACGGACCCATCTGCAGCAGCAGGAACTGGCGCACGGCGTAGCCCTCGGGCGGCAGCCGCAGCAGGGCGTCGACGTTGGGGTAGAGGTCGTAGACCTGGCCGGCCACCGCGTCGCCACCGGTGCCGGTGCCGCGGTCGGTGAAGGTCGTGACGACCGACGTGTCGACCAGCGGCAGCAGCCCGACCAGGTAGACCAGGGCGACGACGGTCAGCGTGGTCAGGTAGAGCTTGCGGGCCCGTTTCCACATCGCGACGCTCGCCGCCCACGCGCCCACCTTGGCCACGGTGGGCCGCCAGACCATCCCGAGCACGACACCCGAGAGCAGCACGAACATCTCGGCGCCGGTGATGGCGCCCAGTGCATTGACGGTCACGTAGCTGTAGGGACCGGCGAGCTCGACGTGGGTGATGACGACGGCGAGGATGATGAAGCCGCGGAAGAGGTCGAGCCGGTCGTCGCGTGCCGAGCCGGGCGACGCGGCGTACGCCCAGGAGGGGCGCAGGCGGCCCACCACCCCCGCCGCGACGAAGACGGCGGCGAGGACCCCGGCGCTCAGGGCGAGCCACGAGAGCAGGGAGTAGCCGTCGCCCTCCCCGCCGACGGCGCCCGCACCCGACCACGCCTGCGTGACCGCGGTGTTGGACGTCTCCTGGTCGAGCACGCGCGAGACCGGCTCGAGCGAGACGGCCGAGGCGGCGAGGTCGGCGCGCAGTGCCCGAGCGAGCTCGTCGTCGGCCGTCGCGCGCCAGTCGACGACGTCGCCGCCCGCCTCGTCCTCGGCGCGGCGCTGCTCGAGCCACGACACCGCCCCCAGCGCGGGCTCCGGGTCCGCCAGCGCGAGCACCTGGCGCCACCACGCCCGCTTGACGGCGAGCTCGTCTGCGCCGGTGCGCTCGGTGTTGGCCAGTGCACCGGTGCGCAGCAGCAGGGGTCGCTCGCCGGGCACGGCGTAGCGCTCGACGAAGCCGCTCGCCCGGCCGTCGCCCGCCGGGACCGGTGCCGCGAGCCGGGCGGCCAGCGTGCCGTCGGGCGGCACCACGTCGTCGCCGAAGGACCCGTCGGGGCCGAACCACGACGAGCTGAGCCCCACCCAGTCGACGACGTCGTCACCGGGGTAGTAGGGCCCGTAGGGGTCGTCGCCTGCCGTCAGCTCGCCGTCGCCGGTGGTGTCCAGCGCCGGGTCGGTGGCCGCCCCGTCCTGCGCCGCGCCGTCCACCTGCCCGTACGCCGCGCCGAACGGGTAGCCGGCACCGTCGGCCGGCGCCCACACGCTCGCCACCCGCTCCGCGGCCCCGGCGGTCGTCGCGTCGACGGCCTCGGCGACGGCGCGGTAGGCGGTGACGAAGTCGGTGAGCTGCTGGCCCCACGGCTGCCAGGAGCCGTTCATCTCCGGCGCGAAGCTCACCAGCCAGCGCAGGTCGAGGTCGTCGGAAAGCCGGTCCAGCTCGCGCGCGAGCTCGGACGCCTCTCCCGCGCCGACCTCGGCGAGGGGCACCTGCGGATCGACCGCCAGCGAGGCCACCGCGCCCTGGCTCGCCGCATGCCGCGCGAACTGCCGCAGGAAGACCAGGTCGTCGCCGTCCAGCGGCAGGCCGACCCGTTAGCCGTAGAGCGACGGCGTCGCTCCCAGGCGGTCGGCGTAGGCCGCGGCGGAGTCCTGGCCCCAGTCCAGGGCGGGGCCGAAGCACGCGCCGTCCTCGGGCGGCTCGACAGCGGCGGCGGTGGATCCGGCAGACCCGCTGAGCGCGGGGGCCGCGAGCGCGAGCGCGGTGAGCAGGCCGAGCAGGAGGGCGCGCACGTGGTCCCTCCCGTAGCCGGTGCTCGGGCGGCGCCACGCTACCGCGCCGCCCCACCCGACGGGGGGAGGTCAGCCGGGGGCGCCGCGCCCCTCGACGGGGAGGCCACCGGCGAGCAGGATCAGCCCATGACCGTGCACGGGAACGCCGTCGAGACCGACCTGCTCGTCGTCGGCGCCGGCCCGACCGGGCTCTACGCCGCCTACTACGCCGGCTTCCGCGGGATGCGGGTCGCCGTGGTCGACAGCCTGCCCGAGCTCGGCGGCCAGATCACCGCGATGTACCCCGAGAAGGCGATCCTCGACGTCGCCGGCTTCCCCAGCGTCAAGGGACGCGACCTCGTCGCCGGCCTGGTGGCGCAGGCGGCGACCGCCGACCCGACGTACCTCCTGGAGCGCACCGCGCGCACCCTGCGCCAGCGCGACGAGTGCGTCGTGGTGGGCCTCGACGACGGCACCGAGGTCACCGCCGGCGCGGTGCTGGTGACGGCGGGCATCGGCACCTTCAGCCCCCGCCCGCTGCCGGCGGGGGAGGGCTGGCTCGGGCGCGGGCTCTCGTTCTTCGTGCCCAGCTTCGAGCCGTACGTCGACCGCGACGTCGTCGTCGTGGGCGGCGGCGACAGCGCCTTCGACTGGGCGCTGCACCTCGAGCCGCTCGCCCGCTCGGTGACCCTCGTGCACCGGCGCGACACCTTCCGCGCCCACGCGCGCACGGTCGAGCAGGTGCGGGCCTCCGCGGTCGAGGTCCTCACGAAGGCCGAGGTCACGACGCTGCGGGCAGCCCCCGAGGACCCGGACGGCCCCCTCGCCGAGGTCGACGTGACGGTCGGCTCGGAGGTGCGCACGCTGCCGGCCCAGGCCGTCGTCGCGGCCCTGGGCTTCCTCGCCGACCTCGGGCCGCTGCAGGAGTGGGGGGTCGAGGTGCGCAAGCGCCACGTCGTGGTGGACAGCGCGATGCGCACGAGCGTGCCGCGCGTCTTCGCCGCCGGCGACGTCACGGACTACGACGGCAAGGTGCGGCTGATCGCCGTCGGCTTCGGCGAGGCCGCGACGGCGGTCAACAACGCGGCCGTCGTCGTCGACCCGACGGCCCACGTCTTCCCCGGGCACTCCAGCGAGGCTACCGACGGTTAACCTTCTCGCGCGGCACGCGCCCGCGGGCCCGGCCCGGCGGCGACGCGGTCGCCCGAGCAACCGAGGAATCGAGGTCACGGCCGTGCGCGTCGCGCTGCTGTCCTACCGGAGCAAGCCGCACTGCGGCGGCCAGGGCGTCTACGTGCGCCACCTGAGCCGTGAGCTGGTGCGGCTGGGCCACAGCGTCGAGGTCTTCTCCGGCCAGCCCTACCCCGAGCTCGACGAGGGCGTCGTGCTGACGAAGGTGCCGAGCCTCGACCTCTACCGCGAGCCCGACCCCTTCCGGGTGGTGTGGCCCTGGCAGATGCGCGACCGGGTGGACCTCGAGGAGTTCCTCACCATGTGCACCGCCGGCTTCCCGGAGCCGAAGACCTTCAGCACCCGCGTCGCGCGGCTGCTGGCGGGCCGGCGCGGCGACTTCGACGTGGTCCACGACAACCAGGTGCTGGGCTACGGCATGCTCGACGTGGCCCGACACTTCCCGGTGGTGACGACCATCCACCACCCGATCACCTTCGACCGGCGCATCGACCTCGCCGCGGCCACCACCTGGCGCCGGCGCCTGAGCCTGCGGCGGTGGTACGGCTTCCTGCGGATGCAGGGCAAGGTGGCCCGCGCCCAGGAGCGCATCCTCACCGTCTCGGAGTCGTCGCGGCGCGACATCGCCGCCGACTTCGGCGTCGACCCCGCGCGCATCGACGTCGTGCCGCTGGGCGTCGACGACGTCTTCGGGCCGCCGGACGCGCCGCGCGTGCCGGGCCGCATCGTCGCGATGGCCAGCGCCGACGCGCCGATGAAGGGCATCGCGACGCTGCTCGAGGCCTTCGCCAAGCTCCGCACCGAGCGCGACGTCGAGCTGGTGCTGGTGACCCGGCCGCAGCCGGGCGGGCGCACCGAGCAGCTCATCGAGAGCCTGGCGATCGGCGACGCGGTCAGCTTCGTGCACGGCATCAGCGATGAGGAGCTCGTGCGGGTCATGGGCTCGGCCGAGGTCGCCTGCGTGCCCTCGCTCTACGAGGGCTTCTCGCTGCCCACCGCCGAGCTGATGGCCTGCGAGACCCCCCTGGTGGTCTCGCGGGCGGGCGCTATCCCGGAGGTGGTCGGCCCCGACGGCGAGTGCGCCGACCTGGTCACCCCCGGTGACGTCGGCGAGCTCGAGGCCGCCCTGGCCGCCCTGCTCGACGACCCCGCCCGCCGCGAGCAGATGGGCCGCGCCGGTCGCCGGCGCGTGCTCGAGCACTTCAGCTGGCGTGCCGTGGCGGCGGCCACCGCCGCGCACTACGAGGACGCGATCGCGCGTGCCGCCGGCACGCCCACCGCCCACCGCTCCGAGGAGGACACCCCGTGCTGACCGTCGACTTCGACCGCCTCGGCCTGCGACCCGGCGAGCGGGTGCTCGACATGGGCTGCGGCGCCGGGCGCCACGCCTTCGAGATGTACCGCCGCGGCGCCGACGTCGTCGCCTTCGACCAGGACGCCGACGAGCTCGCGGGCGTGCGAGACCTCTTCGGGGCGATGAAGGAGGCCGGCGAGGTGCCCGACGGCGCCGAGGCCGACGTCAAGGAGGGCGACGCGCTCGCGCTGCCCTTCGCCGACGGCGAGTTCGACCGGGTCGTCGCCGCCGAGGTGCTCGAGCACGTGCCGGCGGACATCCAGGCCATCGCCGAGCTGGCCCGGGTGCTGCGCCCCGGCGGCACGCTGGCGGTCTCCGTGCCGCGCTGGTTCCCCGAGGTCGTCAACTGGAAGCTCAGCCACGACTACCACGACACCCCCGGCGGCCACATCCGCATCTACACCGACGCCGAGCTCGTCGACAAGGTGACGCGGGCCGGCCTCGTGCTCACCGGCAAGGACTACGCCCACGGCTTGCACACGCCGTACTGGTGGATCAAGTGCGCGGTCGGCGTGCACGACGACGACCACCCGCTGGCGAAGGCCTACCACCGGTTGCTGGTGTGGGAGATCATGCGCCAGCCGCGGGTGCTGCGGTGGGCCGGCAAGGTCCTCGACCCCGTCATCGGCAAGAGCATGGTGCTCTACTTCCGCAAGCCCGAGGTCGGCTGAGTGGAGCCCGAGGCGCTGACGCCGGCGGCGCTCGGGGCAGTGCCCTACGTCGAGGGCGTGCTCACCGCCGAGCAGGTCGCCGAGACCGCCGCGTCCATCGTGCGGATGCAGGAGCCGAGCGGAGCCGTGCCGTGGACCACCGGCGAGCACACCGACGTGTGGAACCACGTCGAGGCCGCCATGGCGATGCTCGTCGGCGGGCAGGTCGAGGCGGCCGAGCGCGCGCTGCGCTGGGTGCCGACGCTGCAGCGCGCCGACGGCTCGTGGCCGATGAAGGTCGTGGCGGGCGAGGTCGAGGACGCCCGCGGCGAGGTCAACATGTCGGCCTACCTCGCCGTCGGGCTCTGGCACCACTGGCTGGTGCGCCGCGACGCCGCGTTCGTGCGCGAGCTGTGGCCCGCGGTGCGCGCCGGGCTCGACTGGGTGGTCTCGCAGCAGCTGCCCTTCGGCGGCGTCAACTGGACGCCCACCGACCAGGGCGCGCTGCTGGCCGGCTCCTCCAGCATCTACCAGTCGCTGCGCGCCGGGCTGGCGCTCGCGGAGGTGCTCGACGACCCTCAGGTCGAGTGGGAGCTCGCCGGCGGTCGCCTCGGCCACGCCGTGCGCCACCACCGCGACCTGTTCCTGGACAAGTCGACCTTCTCGATGGACTGGTACTACCCGGTGCTGGGCGGGGCCGTGCGCGGGGCCGCCGGCCTGACGCTGCTCGAGTCGCGCTGGGACGACTTCGTGGTGCCGGGCCTGGGGGCGCGCTGCGTCGACACGAACCCGTGGGTCACGGCCGCCGAGACCTCCGAGCTGGTGATGGCGCTCGACGCCGTCGGCGAGCACCAGCGGGCGCGGACGCTGCTCGCCGACGTCCAGCACCTGCGCCACAGCGAGGGGCGCTACTGGACCGGCTGGGTCTTCGGCGACGACGTCGTGTGGCCCCACGAGTGGACGACCTACACCGCGGCCGCCGTCGTGCTCGCCGTCGACGCGCTCGGCGAGCACTTCGGGCACGCCACGCCCGGCTCCGGCATCATGCGCGGCACCTCGCTGGCGCCGCACCCGCCCGAGCTGGCGCTGGAGTGCGGCTGCCCGTCGGGGGCGACGGTCGCGCGCTAGTCGACGGGGGCGACGATATCGCCGGGGTCAGTCGACGGGGTCGCCGGCCGCGCCGCGCACGCGGCGCAGCACGCGCACCGACCCGCGGGCCTCGACCTCGGCGAAGTCGCCGCTGCCGACGGCGCGCAGGAACACGTCGTACGGCGGTCGGCCGCCGTCGGCGGGGTCGGGGAAGACGTCGTGGATGACCAGCAGGCCGTCGCGGTCGACCCAGGGCGCCCAGCCGGTGTAGTCGGCGTGGGCGTGCTCCTCGGCGTGGCCGCCGTCGACGAAGAGCATCGACAGCGGCGTGCGCCAGTGGCCCGAGACCGTGCGCGAGCGCCCGACCACCGCGACGACGTGCCCCTCCAGCCCCGCGCGCTCCAGGGTGCGCCGGAAGACGGGCAGGGTGTCCATGAGCCCCGACTCGGCGTCGACCAGGCTCGCGTCGTGGTGCTCCCAGCCGGCCTGGTTCTCCTCGGAGCCGCGGTGGTGGTCGACGGTGAAGACGGTGCCGCCGACCTCCCGGGCGGCGGCACCCAGCCAGATCGCCGACTTGCCGCAGTAGGTGCCGACCTCGAGGACGGCGCCGTAGGGCAGCCGCTCGCGTGCGAGCCGGTGCAGCAGTGCTCCCTCGTCCTCGGGCATGAAGCCCTTCGCGGCGCGGGCGTGCTCGAGCAGGTCGACCGGCATCAGCGCGAGGTCGGCGGAGACGGCGGCGGCCGCGGCTGAGGCGGCGTCCTGGGAGGACGGGGTGGTGGTCACCGTCGGACCTTAGCCACCCCCGGGCGCGGGGTGCGCGCGGCGTCAGCGCACGGCGTACCGGTCGACGTAGGCGACGACGCGGTTGAACATCTCGGTCACCGCGGCGAGGTCCGTCGTGCCCGGCGGGGGAGCGTCGGCCATCGCGTAGAGCGCCTCGGCGCCCGCAGGGGTCGAGTCGGCCGCGATCGAGGCGGCGGCGCGCGCGGCGGTGCGCACGGCGACGGGGTCGACGGTCCAGATCGCCTCGAAGACGCGGTCGCGGTCGCGGACGTCCTGGCCCGGCACCTCCCACGCGGTGAGGGCGGCCGGCAGGTCGGGGGCGTCGCAGACCAGACCCCACTCGCGACGCATGGGGGAGTCCTCGGCCAGCGGCACCCGCAGCGGGCGGCCGCGGCGGGGCTCGTCGGGGCCCTCGACGCTCGGGAAGTCGGCGTAGACCAGCGTCGAGCGGGAGACGCGTGCCAGCTCGGTCCACCGCGCCTCGGCCGCCTGGTAGTACTTCTCGCGCTGGAAGGCACCGAAGAGCCGCGGCTCGGAGGCACGGGCGCAGAACTCGTCCTCGATCGCCCACGACAGCGCGAGGAGGGTCGACTTGCGCAACCGGTGGACCGCGAGGCGGGGGTGCTCGCGGCGCAGCTCGGCGAAGACCGAGCGCGCGGGGGGCGCCGGGTCGTGCAGCCGGGTCAGCGCGTCGGCGATGGCGACGTCGAGGCGGGTGCCGCCGTCGCGGCGGCGCACGACCTCGCGGACGACCTCGACGGTCGACTCGTCGTAGCGGCGGTGGCCGCTCTCGCGGCGGTGGGCCACCGGGAAGCCGTGGCGGGTCTCCCAGGCGCGCAGGGTCGCGGGGCTGAGCCCGGTGCGGTCGGCGAGGTCGCCGATCGTGAGGTGCTCGGTCGCGGACCCTTGCTTCAACTTCGACGTCGTGTGCATAGTGGACACCCTACACCTCGACAACCTGTCGAGGTAAACACCTGGAGGAGAGAGCAATGGCGCTCAGCACCCAGTCCTACGACGGCACCACCGACGAGGTCGTCGACTGGACCGACCTCGGCCGCACCATGTGGGAGTTCCTCACCGGCCGGCAGGCCGCCATCCACTACACCTTCGAGCAGATGAGCGTGGAGGTGCCGCGCGACACCGGCGCCAACGCGCCGCGGGCGACCTGGAAGGTCGACGGCACGCTCACGATCACCACGACCGACAACGCCGGCCGGGGCTGACGTGGCGACCGTGGTGGGCGCCGACCTCCGCTTCGAGGTCGCGACGCCCGGCGGTCGCTCCGCGCACGGCCACCTCCACGGGGAGGGCAGCCGGCTGCGCCTCGACGTCGACGACCCCGGCCTCTTCGCCGGGGCGGGCGACGCCCCCGCGGTCCGCGACCTCGCCGAGACCCTCGCCCGGCGCGGGGTCTGCGTGCAGGTGTTCTCCGCCGACCGCCACCTGGTCACCCTCGGCGCCGTCTCCGCGCCCTGGTGGCAGCGCCGGGTGACCCGCTCGCGGAGGATCCGGCTCGGCAGCCTCCGCGGGGCCTGGACCTCCGCGCGGGCGAAGGCCGGCGGCCACGAGACCGTCCTGCCCGACTCGGGCCTCCTGCCCGCGCCGACGCTCGCGCCGCTCTTCCCGACCTTCGCGCGGCGCTCACGCCGCGGCGTGACGACCACCCACGACCCCGCCGGCGGCGGCTCACCGCGCCTGGTGCTGGTCAAGACCGACGTGTGGGCCGGCGAGCGCCAGCCCGTGCTGTGGCTGCAGGAGGAGGCGGTCATCGGCAGCGACCCGTCCTGCGACCTCGTCCTCCCCGGCCTCGCGCCGCGCCACGCGCGGGTGCGGCACGACGAGCACGACGAGTACGTCGTGGAGCAGCTCGACGGACCGGTCCGGGTGCACGGCGGGCGGGTGGAGTCGCAGCTGCTGCGCACCGGCTCGCGCGTCGGGCTCGGCCCCCACCGGCTCGTCTACTACCGCGAGGAGCACGCCGACCACGGGCGGCCCTACGGCGGTCGCGTCGGCGGCGAGCTCGGCCGCCAGCGACCGCAGCCACCGCGGCAGCGGCCGGCGTCGGGCTGAGCCGGGGCCGGCGTCGCGGGCGGGTCAGGAGGGGCCGCCGGGCTCAGGACCGGAGCTCGGCGGCCTCCGCGACCGGGGTGCGACCGTGGCGCCAGCCGGCCCAGTGCCAGTGCAGCCAGCGGTCGATGCCACACACGACGTGGGCGCTGCGGATCGACAGCAGGGTGTCGAAGGCGTGCTGCGTGCCGGGGAGCTCGACGTAGGTCACGCTGCGCCGCGACGTGCGTCGCAGCTCCTCGACGAAGAGGCGCGCCTGGTCGACCTGCACGAGGGTGTCGACGACCCCGTGCAGGACGAGGAAGTCGGGGGCGTCGGGAGTGACGCGCAGGATCGGGGAGGCGGCCTCGAAGACCTCGGGCGCGTCGCGCCAGCGCCGCCGGGCGACCCGTGGGGCGAAGAAGCCGTCGCGCATCTGGCGGGCCGTGCGCAGGCCGGTCGCGCCGGCGAGGTCGTAGACGCCGTAGAACGGCACGCACGCCTGCACCGAGGTGTCGGCGTCCTCGAAGCCCGGCTGGAAGGCGGGGTCGCCCGGGGTGAGGGCGGCGAGCGCGGCGAGGTGGCCGCCCGCCGAGCCGCCGGTGATCGCGACGTAGTCGGGGTCGCCGCCGTAGGCCGCGACGTGCTCCTTGACCCAGGCCAGCGCCCGCTTGACGTCCACGACCTGCGCCGGCCAGGGGTGGCGGGGCGCGAGGCGGTAGTTCACCGCCACGCAGACCCAGCCCTTGGCGGCCATCCGGTGCATCAGGGCGAGGCCCTGGTGGCGCTTGCTGCCGACGGTCCACGCGCCGCCGTGCACCTGCACCAGGACGGGGGCACCCTCGACGGGCTGCTCGGGGCGGTAGACGTCGAGGCTGAGGCGGCGGCCGCCCTCGGCGTACGCGATGTCGCGCTCGACGCGCACGCCGGGCTCGGCGAGCCGGTGCGGCTGCGCCACCCGGCGCCACGGCACCCGGAGCTCGGCTGGGGTGGGCGGGGTGTCGAGCTGCTCGACGTAGTCGACGCCGAGGCCCTCGACCAGCGCCTCCTCGACCAGGCGACCGGTGGCCAACGAGCCGCGCACGACGCCGGCCAGCGCCACCGAGCTGGCGGCGGCGAGGGCGAGGCCGGCCCGGCTCGGCCCGCCGCGCTCCGGTCGGCGCGACGGGCGGTGGCGCACCAGCTCCGCGGTGGTGTCGACCGCGGTGAGGGCGAGCACGTGCGGGGCGAGCTCGGAGGTGAGCCAGCCGGCGCCGAAGGCGGGCAGGCCGACACGCGGGCCCCGCAGGGGGCGCACGGCGTTGGCGGCGAGCGCGGCGGTCAGCAGGCGGCGGCGGAGGTACGGCACCCGCCCGATGCTAGCCGGGTGCTGGACGCGGGTTCAGTAGGTCACGGGGCCGGGTCGGAGGCCCGCAGCTTCTCGTCGAGGAAGGCGAGCACGCGCTCGACGGCCTCGGGTCGCCGGTGGGTCGTGACCGTGCTGTGGCCGGCGCCCTCCAGCTCGACGCGCAGGAACGCGTCGCCGAGCTCGCGGGTGAGGGTCTCGAAACGGGTGCCGACGGCCGGGTCCCGGCGGAAGCGAAGGCCCAGCACCTCGCAGCCGCCGGCGGCGCGGCGCTTGACCGTCGCGAGGTCGGCGGGGGAGAGGTTGAGGTCGGCGGCGCGCGCCCGGCCGACCGGGAACGGCGCGGACGGTTGGCAGAGCACCGGCGCGGCGACGGTGTCGTCCACCATCATCGCCAGCGCGAAGCCGCCCGTGAAGCACATCCCGAGGGCGCCGACGCCCGGTCCGCCGAGCTCGTCGTGCAGCTCGCGGGCGAGGCTGCGGAGCCACCCGGCGACCGGCGTGGTCTCGCCGGTGGCGAGCTTGGTGAACTCCCGGCTCACGCACACCTCGCGGAAGGCCTTCGCGACCGTGACCGGCCCGAGGCCCGCCCCAGGGGTGCCGAAGAGGTGCGGCAGCACCACGGTGAACCCCGCCGCGACCACCTCGTCCGCGAAGCGGACGACGTCGGGCGTGATGCCGGGGATCTCGTGGACCACCACGACACCGGGCCCGCTGCCCTTCCGGTAGGTCGGGTGGGTGGTCGGGGTGCCGTGGACGGGCGCGGTGTGCTCCCCGCGGGTCCAGGAGGCGAGCAAGTCGGTCACGGCGGCGATCATGCCCGTCGACCTAGGGTCGGGGCGACGCGCCGCGCGGTGCGGGTGAGGGGTGGTCGGGTGCCGCTGCACGCGGTCGAGCTGCTGGCCGACGAGGCCGGGGACCACGTCGTACGCCGTGACTGGGCCTCGTTGCACGACGCGGGGCTGCCCTCCCAGCTCGACCACACCGGCGCGACCAACGCCCCCCACGTCACGCTGCTCGCCGCGCCGGCGCTGCCGCCCGACGAGGAGGTGGTGCGCCTGCTCGCGCCGCTGCTGCCGCTCGAGGTGCGCCCAGCCGGACTGCTGGTGCTGGGCGGTCGGCGGGTCACCGTCGCGCGGGCCCTCGACGTGCCCGACCCGCTGGTGGCCGCGGTCGCCGAGCTGCGCCGCGGGCTGGCGGAGCTGCCGCACCAGGGGTGGCTGCCCCACGTGACGCTCGCGCGCCGCGTCGACCGGGCGCAGGTGCAGGCCGTCGTCGACGTGCTCGGCTGGGAGGACGTCCCCCTGCGCCTCACGACACTGCGCCGGTGGGACCCCGAGGCCGGCGAGGTGACGGTGCTGGCGCGGGGGTGAGCCCGGCGCGGCCTCGCGCCCGTCAGAGGTCGACGGTCAGCCGGAGGTCGACGACGTCGCCCTCGGCCACCTGCTCCGCGCGTCGTGCCGCCAGCTTGAGCGGCACGAGGTAGGTGCCGTCCTTCGGCCACAGCGACGTGGTCCAGGTCGTCGCGCCCATCCGCACCGCCACCGGCACCATCCCCCAGCCGTAGGTCACCGCCGCCGCGGTCTCCCGCAGCTCCTCCGCCTCGTCCTCCGGCACCGCCACGAAGTGGTGCGGCGCCGGCCCCCGCCAGCAGAACACCGGCCCGCTGAACTGCAGCTCCACCCCGCCACGCTACTCCCCGCCACCGGTCCCCGCCGCCGACCTGAGGTCGAGGGGTCACGCGCTGCTCTGCGGTCGAGGGGTCGCGCGTTGCGCACTCGCCGAGGGGTCGCGCGTTGCGCTTCGGTCGAGGGGTCGCGCGTTGCGCTCGCGTCGAGGGGTCGCGCGCTGCGCACTCGCCGAGGGGTCGCGCGCTGCGCACTCGCCGAGGGGTCGCGCGCTGGGCTCGCATCGAGGGGTCACGCGCTGCTCATCCGCCGAGGGGTCACGCGCTGGGGCGTTCGGGTGGTCAGGGAAGCCCACCGGGACCGTGTCGAGGCGGAGATCCCGGCGAATTGTGGGCCGTTGCTCGTGCACAGGTCGACGGGCTGGATCCGTTGTCCACAGCCAGATCCACGCTGGCGGCGACTGTCGGTGGTGGCTGCTTGACTTCTCTCATGACCACCAGCCCGGCACCCGAGCTCGACACCGCGATCGCGGTGCTCGACCGCGCCGGCGAGGCGGTCTTGGCGCAGCGTCGCTGGGATGCGGAGCTGATGCGGGCCGCGTGTGCATGGGCTGATCTGCACCCCGCCGACGCCCTGGATGCAGCGACGGTGGCCGGCACGTACGGCGACACCGCCCTGAAGGTCGCCGGTGCCTATGCGCCGGGGGTGACGGAGTTCGCGGTGGCGGAGTTCGCGACCCGGCTGGGGCGGTCCACCACCTCCGGTGCCGCCTACCTCGGCCAAGCACTCGTGTGCCGCCACCTGCTGCCCCGGTTGTGGGACGCGGTGCAGGCGCACCGGGTGGACGGGTGGCGTGCCCGCCTCGTCGCCCGCATGGTCCTCGGGAAGGGCCTCACCCCCGAAGCAGCCGGGTGGGTGGACCGCCACGTGACACCGGTGGCGCAGACCATCGGCGCCACCACCCTCGAACGCCTCGTCGCCGAGGCGTTGGCGCGGTTCATGCCCGACGAGGCCGAGCTCGCCCAGGCCGAGGCACGGGAGCAGCGGCGGTTCGAGGTGCACCTGGACGCCCGCCCCGGCGATGACTTGACGGGGACGGTGGACGCGAGCGGGTGTTTCGACCTGCCCGACGGGATCACCATCCACGACGCCGTCACGGAGGAGAAGCAGCGGCTACGTGCCCTCGGCGCCACCGCCGAGCCGGGACCACTGTCGGCGCAAGCCCTGCTCAACCTCGTCGTACGGGGCTCCGACGGCGTGTCCGCGCAAGCCACCCTCGACCTGGTGACCGTGGACGGGGGTCGAGCAGCGAGCCCCGGCGAGCGTGTCGAGACCCCCGAGACTCCTGCGGGTCAGTCGTCGCCGCGGCAGCGACGGAGGTATCTGCTGCACCTGCACCTGTCCGACGCCGTCCTGCGCACCTCGATGTTCCCTGGTCGTCTGGCTGCCGGGGACGGGGCGGTGGGTCGGGTGGAGGAGACCCGGGCACCGGTGACCGCGGCCGCGATCCGCGACTGGCTCACCACCGCCGGGATCGACGGGGTCGCACCCCACGTGACGGTGCTGCCGGTGCTCGACCTGAACGAGGCCGTGCACACCGAGGCCTACGAGGTGCCACGCCGCCTGGCCCACCAGACCGCTCTGACCCACCTGACGTGCGTGTTCCCGTGGTGCGGCCGGGCCGCCCGCAGGTGCGACCACGACCACGCCGTCCCCTACAACTCGGTCGACCGTGCTGGCGAAGCGGACGCGGCGGGCGAGGCGGGCGAGGCAACCATTGGGCCCGCGGGCGGGCCGACCTGTTCTTGCAACATCGCGCCGCTGTGCCGCTCGCACCACCGGTTGAAGACCCACGGACACGCTGCGACCCGCTGGACCCTCACACCCGCTGGTGCCGGGGCGTGGCTGTGGCGGTCACCGCACGGGGCGCACTACCTGCGCGACCACACCGGCACCCGACCACTCGATGGGCCACTCGACGGACCCCTCGCGCATGACACTGGACCACCCGACGCCGGGCCGTCCCGTGATGCTGCCCGGCCGCACGAGGCCGACACCGGTCCACCCGCACCCGCGGACTGACCACAGCGCGTACGCCACCGGGTCTCGACACGGGCCTGACGGCCCTGCTCGAGCAACGAACGAGGACGTCCGGTCCTCGCAAGCCCCCACTCGACGACAGCCCGCACCCCGACACCGGGGTGACGGGCTCGTCGTGCTGCCCCGACCAGCGGGACCGTCCGGGTGCGGGGGTCTGGCGCGGGCCTGGCGGCCCTGCTCGACCACCGAAGGCGTGGCGGCACCCCCTCGACGCAGCGGGGTCAGAAGGCGTAGCGCACCCGGCAACCCGGGAGGCGCTGCTCGACGAGGTCGGTCAGCTGGCCGACCCAACGGCCCTTCCAGCCGGTGCGGTAGCGGACGTTGCGCTGGCCCGACTGCGACACCTTGGGCTGCTGCAGGTCAGGGCGCCACAGCTGGTCCTCGCCGCGCGGGTGCCAGCCGAGGTTGACCTCGTGCAGCTGCTCGTTGTGCGTGAGGAAGATGATCTCGCAGGCCAGCTGAGCGCGCGCTCGCTGCCCCACGCCGTCGGCCACCTGCTGGAGCAGCTCGTCCCACTGCGCGAGCCAGCCCTCGTGGACGACGACGGGGGAGAAGTTCAGGTGGACCTCGTAGCCAGCCTCGACGAAGTCGTCGATCGCCGCGATCCGCTCGGCGATGCGCGACGTGCGCAGGTCGAGGACCTTCGACTGCTCCTCCGGCATGAGGGAGAAGCGCACCCGGGTCCCGCCGCGGGGATCCCAGGTGAGCAGGTCGCGGTTGACGAACTTCGTCGCGAACGAACCCCTCGCGCCCGGCAGCCGCGCGAACAGGTCGACCAGGTCGCGGACGTTGTCGGAGACGAGCGCGTCGACGGAGCAGTCACCGTTCTCGCCCAGGTCGTAGACCCAGTCGACGGGGTCCACCTGGTTCGGCTCGGTCTTGGGTCCCTGCCGCCCGGCGTGCCGCTCGAGGTAGCCGAGGATGCGCTCGATGTTGACGAAGACCGTGATCGGGTTGGCGTAGCCCTTGCGGCGCGGCACGTAGCAGTAGGAGCACGCCATCGCGCAGCCGTTGGACGTCGACGGCGCGATGAAGTCGGTCGAGCGACCGTTCGGGCGAGCGGCGAGCGACTTCTTCTCACCCAGCACGAGCACCTCGCGCTTGTTGCGCACCCAGTCCGCGACCGCCCCGGCGTTGCCGTGCAGTGCCGGGATCGCCTGGTGGCTGAGCACCTCGACGCGCTCCGCGTCGGGGAAGCGGGCGAGCACCTCCGCGCCGCGCGCGAAGCGGTCGATGCCCGGCTCGTGGAAGATCGTGCGGACGTCGAGCATCCGCTCCGCATGCGTGCGCACCGAGTCGCCCCCTCAGGTCCAGTAGAGCAGCGGCGCGCCCGGGAGCCGCTCGGCCACGGCGTCGGTGAACCACGCCTTCATCTCGGCCATCGTCTCGCGGGGGTAGACGTGCTTGACGCCCCCGAACTTGGTCCGCTTCTCGGCGCGCTGCGACTCGTCCATCTCGAGCCGGGTGCGCGGGTACCACCCCGTCAGCACCTCCTTGCTCGCCGGCGTGAAGCGGTGGGTGATGAGCTCGACGGTGAGGTCGAGCCCGGGCACGTCGGCGGTGGCGGCCGCCGCGGCGTCCAGCAGACCGGCGTACGACGTCTGCCAGCCGTCGACGGGCATGACCGGGGCGACCGTCAGCCCGACGGGGTAGCCCGCGAGCGCCATCCGCCGCAGCGCCGCGAGCCGGGCCGCGACCGGGGCCGTGCCCCCCTCGAAGCGGTCGGCGACCTCGTCCACGTTGACCGAGGCGCGCATGCGGGTGCGGCCGCCGTGGGGGAGGTCGAGCAGCTCGTCAACGCCGGCGTACTTGGTGGTGAAGCGCAGGGAGGCGTCGCCGTGCTCACCGCGACCGACGCGCGCGATCGCCGCGCCGAGCGAGCCGGTGAGGTGCTCGAGGCCGAGCGGGTCGGTGTAGCAGGACAGCTCGAAGGTGGTGCCCTCGTGGCCCCGCGCGTCGGTGCCGCTGGTGACGCCGCCCCGGCCCACGTGGGTGTCGATGCCGGCGAGCACGTCCTCGAGGTTGGCGTGCACGCGGGTGATGGGCGGTCCCGAGAGGGAGCCGGCGAGGTAGCAGTACTGGCAGTGCGCGGGGCAGCCGCGCGCCAGGTCGAGACGCCAGTCGGCGCTGGGCGGGATCGGCTGCGGCTTGAGCACGCTCGGCGGCGCGACCACCAGCGCCATGGTCGCCTTGGCACGGGCGTAGACCTCGCGCTCGGAGCCCTCGGACAGCCCGGTGATGCGGTCGGAGGTGAGCATCCGGACGTCGGTGACGCCCGCGGCCTCGCAGCGGCGCAGCACCTCGGCGGTGTGCGGGCGCTCGGCCGCCGAGCGGGTCACGAGCACGTGGCGGGGCACCCACGGGCGCGGTGTGCGTCGCGCGGGTGCGGGCCGCGCGGCGAGGTCCTGGTCGGAGGTGGTGGGCGCGGGGGAGAGGGTCTGCGTCATCACCCTGCACAACACGGGCCGGCGGCCTCGACATCCCCCGACGTGGCCACCCGCAGGGGTGGCAACGGCAGCATCCTCTCGAGCGAGGCGGGTACGGACCCGAGGTGAGCCACCGACACCACGACCGTGCCCTCCTCGCCGCCGCCCGCACCACGGTGGCGGCGCTCGTCGCCGCCCTGGCCGTGCTCCTGCCCGCAGCAGCGGTGTCGCCCGCCTCGGCCACCACTGCCGCCTCCGCTGCCGCCCCGGCGGCCGCCCCCGCCGCGGTCGGCACCGAGGACCTGCAGGACGACGACGAGCCGGTGGGCGTCGACGAGTCCGAGTCGGAGCCCTCCGACGGCAACGACGACAGCACGACCCTCGTGGTCATCGCGATCGTCGTCGCCGTCCTCGTCGCGCTGCTCGTCGGCGGCGCGCTGCTGCGCCGCAAGCAGGACCGCGGCCGCCGCTGAGCGGCCCCCTCGGCCGGCGCCGACGTCGTCGAGGCGGCGCTCGACCTACAGACCCGGCAACGCGTGCAGCAACGAGCGCACGTGCTCGTAGGTCGCCTCGTCGGCCGCTGCCACCAGCCCGGTCGGGGCGTCGTCCTGCGGCCGGTAGGGCCGGCCGTCGAAGGTGCCGACGACCCCGCCGGCCTCGCGCAGCAGCAGCGAGCCCGGCGCGTGGTCCCACGGCTTGGCCCGGCGGTAGAGCGCGTAGTCGGCCTCGCCCTCGGTGAGCCGGGGGTAGTCGACGCCGCAGCACACCCAGGTCAGGTCGAGCGCCCGCAGCGTGCCGAGCGCCTGCCCGATCCAGGTGCGCCGTGAGGTGACTCCGCGCAGCTCGTCGGCAGCCGGCGGCCGCACGAGCCGCTCCCCGTCGCGGAAGGCCCCCGCCCCGCGCTCGGCGACGTAGGCGACCTCGTGCTGCGGCTGCCAGATCCAGCTGCGCACGACCTCGCCGCCGCGCACCTCCGCGGCCATCACCGCGTGGTCGGGTGAGCCGTGCACGAAGTTGCGGGTGCCGTCGACGGGGTCGACCGTGAACGCGTGGTCCGCGGCGCGGAACCGCTCGACCAGCGTCGGGTCGCCCGCCTCGGCCTCCTCGCCGAGGACCAGCGCACCGGGGTACGCCGCGCGCAGCCGGGCGGTGATCAGCACCTCGGCCTCGCGGTCGGCGACCGTGACGAGGTCACCGGGGTTCTTCTCCGCCACGTCGTCGGAGGACAGGCTGCGGAAGCGCGGCACGACCACCTCGTCGGCGACCTCGCGCAGCAGGGTCAGCACCTCGTCGGTCTCCACCTCCGCAACCTAACGCGCGCCCCCGACGACCCGACGGTCCGGCGGCCCGGCGGCCCGGCGGCCCGCGGTCCGACCTGCACCATCAGAGTCCTCTCACCGACGGTTCATCCGGGGCTCACGCGGCGTCCCTAGCCTCCGCCGTGCCGCTGCCCCCGCTGCGGCCTCCACCGCGCCTGCCGCGCCCTACACCGGAGGTCCCCGCCCCGTGCCGCCCCGCCTCGTGCTGCGCCTGCCCGCCCTCGTCCCCGCCCTCGTCCCCGCCCTCGCGCTCGTCCTCGCCGTCGGGCTGGGCCTCACCACCGCGCCGACGAGCGCCGCCTCCGCCACGCAGCCAGGGGGCACGCCGACCGGCGCCGGGCGCGCGCAGGTGGTCTTCGGCGAGCCGGGTGTGCCGCGCATCCGGCGCACGCTGACCGCGCTGCTGCGCGCCGCGCCGGCCGGTGCGACCGTGCGCGGGGTGACGTGGAGCTTCGCGAGCCGGCCCCTGGCCGACGAGCTGGTCCGCGCGGACCGCCGCGGGGTGACGGTGCGGGTCCTGGCGGGCGCCGTGGCGTGCCGGGAGCCGGCCTTCCGCAGCCTGCGCTCGCGGCTGCGCGCGCCCTCCGCCGCGCGGTGCGTGCGCGACTCCGCGCGCGGCCGCGCCCGCTTCGCCGGTCGCCCCGCCCACCTCCACCAGAAGTCGTGGACCGCCACCCGCTCCGGCGGCGACCGGTGGGTGTCGGTCGTGACCTCGGCGAACGCCACCGCGGTCGCCGACCGCGCGCAGTGGAACGACGCGGTCGTGGTGCGCGGCGGCCGGGCCCTGCACGACCGGCTCGCCGGGCTCTTCCGCTCGCAGTGGCGCAACCGGCCCGTCGACCGCCCCTTCCGCCGCTGGTCGGTCGGGCCCGGCAGCACCCTCGAGGCCGGCCCGTGGCACTCGCCACGCATGACCGACCCGGTGCTGCGCCGCCTCGCCGAGGTGCCGGCACGCGGGGCTCGCATCACCGTCGCCCACTCCAACTGGCAGGACGCCCGCGGCGAGCGCATCGCCCGGGCGCTCGCCGCGAAGCAGCGCGGGGGTGCCCAGGTGCGCGTGCTGACGAGCCGGCCGCACTCCGGACGGGTGCGCGACCTGCTCGCGGCCGCGGGCATCCCGCAGCGCAGCGTGTGGGTCGGACCACGGCGCTACAGCCACCTCAAGGTGGTCACGGCGGCCTGGCCGACGGCCGGTGGCGCGCTCGCCACCCGGGTGTGGACGGGCTCGGAGAACCTGTGGTCACCCTCGCGCGGTCACGACGAGCTGGTCCTCGGGCTGTCGTCGCCGGCCGTCCACGCGGCGTACGACGCGTTCCTCGACCGCCTGTGGCGACGCTGAGGCCGCACCCGGGTCCGGGTCAGTCGCGGGCGGTGAGCACGAGCGGGCCGTCCTCGGTGATCGCGACGGTGTGCTCCATGTGGGCGCCGCGCGAGCCGTCGGCCGAGCGCAACGTCCAGCCGTCGTCGTCGGTGTAGATCTCGTCGGTGGTGTGCAGGAACCACGGCTCGATCGCGATGACCAGGCCGGGCTTGAGCGGGAAGCCCCGGCCGGGCTGGCCGTCGTTGGGCACGTGGGGCTCGCCGTGCATCGTGCGGCCGACGCCGTGCCCGCCGAACTGGGTGTTCACGCTGAGCCCCGCCTCCCGCGCCACCGACGCGATCGCGTGGCCGATGTCGCCGACCCGGTTGCCCGGGCGCGCGACCTCGATCGCGGCCGCGAGCGCGGCGTCGGTGGTCTCGATGAGGCGCAGGTCCTCCTCGCGGGGCGTCCCGACGACCAGCGAGAGCGCGGAGTCGGCGACCCACCCGTCGACCGCGACGGCGAAGTCGAGGCTCAGCAGGTCGCCGTCGGCGAGCGCGTAGTCGTGGGGGAGGCCGTGGAGGACCGCGTCGTTGACGGAGGTGCAGATGACCTTGCCGAAGGGCGAGGCCCCGAAGCTGGGGTGGTAGTCGACGTAGCAGGACTCCGCGCCGCGCTCGCGGATCATCCGGTGCGCGATCTCGTCGACCTCGAGCAGGTTGGTGCCCACCTGCACCTGCTCGGCGAGCGCCGTCAGCACCTCGGCGACGAAGCGCCCGGCGGGTCGCATCTGCTCGATCTGGGCGGGCGTGCGGAGCTCGATCATGGTCGCGAGCCTAGGCCAGGGCGCGCACCCGACCTCTACGCTGGGGGCGTGAGCACCGCGACACCGGCGAGCCCTGCGACCGACCCGGTCGGCGCGCTCTTCGCCAGCCGCTCGGTCACCGCCCACCTCGTGCGCGGGGTGCTCGGGCTGGTGCTCGCGGTCGCCTCCCTCGCCGCGGCGCCGCAGCAGCCCGCCGCGCTGCTCGGCCTCGTCGGCACCGTCGTGCTGTGGCGCGGCTGCCCCACCTGCTGGTGCCTCGGGCTCGCGGCCACCCTCGCCGGGCGCGATCGCCGCTGCGCCGACGGCTGCCCCACCTGAGCCACCCCACCCGGTCCACCCACCCCCAGAGGGGCCCCTCCGCCCCACCTTTCCGCAGGGTTGCCTCAAGACCCTGGCCGCGCGTGCAGCCGCGGGTGCACCCTCGGACCATGACCGAGGCCCTGGTGACCCACGACGCACCCGAGGTGCACGTGCCCGCGCTCATCGCGTGCACGGTGGATCCCAGCGCCCTGGTCCGCGAGCACGGCACCGCCTACGCCCGCGACCTCGTCGCCAACGTCGCCGGGTCGCTCGAGGCCCGCGTCGCCGTCGTGCGCCGGGCGCTCGGCGCCGGCGACCGCCGCCTCGCCGCCTTCTCGGCCCGCTCCCTGAAGTCGGTCGCCGAGGTGGTCGGCGCGCCGCGCCTCGCCCAGGTCGCCGCCCACGTCGAGCACACCGGCCTGCTGGTCGACCTGCACGTCCTCGAGGCAGTGGCGGCCGGCGCGCGCGAGGCGATGGACGCCTGGCTCGCGGAGACCGCCGAGGTCCTGCGGCCCTACCAGCCGTCGTACTGCTGACGCCCGCGGCCACCCGCCGCAACCCGCACCGCGACCTCCGTCCGCTGCCCGGCCGGCTCAGCCGATCGGCGGGCTGAACGGCGTCGTCCACGCCACTGCCAGCGCGCGGTCGAGCAGGAAGGGCGAGGCCTGGCGCCTCAGCCACGGCCGGCCCGACCACAGGTAGGCGTCGACGTGCCGCGCCGCCAGCCGTGCCACGTCGGCCGGCAGCCCCCACCGCGGCGACGCGACGTCGGTGGTCGGGGGGATGCCGAGGGTGACGCAGTGCGTCTGGCGCCGGGTGCGGCAGGTCGGCGCGCTGTCGAAGCGGCCCGCCACGTGGTCGCGGTGCCACTCCCAGGTGAAGCCGCGGCCGTTCTGCGCGGTGTCGACCGTGAAGTGCTTGCCCCGGATCCCGCGCGTGGCCAGCGCCCGCACGACCGCGGCACCGAAGCGCACCTGCCGCGCGGTCGGCTCGTAGTGCGTGGTGTTCAGGTGGAAGCCGCGGGCGACCTCGATGCCCGCCGGCAGCAGCAGCCGCAGCGCCTCCCCCGGCCGCAGGTGGTTCCACCCGGCCGAGCCCACCTCGACGTAGACGTCGGTGCGCGGCAGCGCCTCGAGCGCCCGTACGGTGTAGCCGACCATCCGCGACGGCAGCAGCGAGCGCCCCGGGGCGCAGGCGGCGAAGGGCCCGTCGGGCTGCACGACGACGGCCGCGCGGGTGTCGCCGAGCGCCGCGGCGAAGGCGTCGACCCACCGCTCGTACGACGCCTGCTCGGCGCGGGTGGGCAGCCGACGGCACGCCTCGTGCTCCCACGGGACCATCCGGAAGGTCGTCAGCTGCACCAGCACGTCCGGGTCGCCGCCCGTGGCGTTCGCGACGTACTCCCGCACCTTGTCGCCGATCTCGTCGTCGGCGATCCACGCGCCGAACCACTTCGCCTTGGGCTGCAGCGCGATGCGGCCGAGGAGCGTGCGGGTGGTGCCGGTCGCTGCGGCGTAGGGCGCCCACGCCATCTCCGCGCCGCCCGCGTAGGTGCCCCACCGGTGGCCCGCGAGGGGGTTGGTCGGGTTCGTCGCCGACGCCGGCGGCTGCTGGGCCGGCGGCACGAGCGCGGTGCGCGCCGCGACGGGTCGCACGGCGGCGTCGGCGCCGCCGGCCGTCGTGGGGGCCGCGGACCCGAGCGTCGCCACGCACAGCGACGCGGCCGCCACCGCGCCGAGCCGTGCGGGGCGGGAGAGGCGGAGGGAGCGGGCCGGACGGCGGGGCAGCAGGTGCAGCACCGCAGCACGGTAGGCAGCGTCGCCGGCCCCGCGCGGCGGAACGCCCGACCACCACCCGGACGGGCGGAGGCCGACGCCGGGGCGGACGGCTGCGCGTGCGAGCATCGACGGCACGAGGAAGCGCCCGACGGGCGGGCCCCGAGAGACCAGGTGGTGGCGTGGAGCAGTCCTACGAGCTGACGGTGCGCGAGGTCGTGCCCGAGACCGCCGAGGCGTCCTCGGTGGTGCTGGAGGTCCCCGACGACCTCGCGGACGTCTTCGCCTACCGCCCCGGCCAGTTCCTCACGATCGCGGTGCCGAGCGAGCGCGACGGGGTGGCGGCGCGCTGCTACTCGCTCTCCAGCAGCCCGGCCGACGGCGGCCCGCTGGTCATCACGATCAAGCGCACGGCCGAGGGCTACGCCTCGAACTGGCTGCTCGACCACCTCCGGGCCGGCGACACCCTGCGGGTGCTCCCGCCCGGCGGGATCTTCGTGCCGCGCGACCTCGACGCCGACCTGCTGCTCTTCGCGGGCGGCTCCGGCATCACCCCGGTGCTCTCGATCGCCCGGACGGCGCTGGCGCAGGGCAGCGGGCGGGTCGTCCTCCTCTACGCCAACCGCGACGAGTCGTCGGTGATCTTCGCCGACGCCCTCGACGAGCTGGCGCGCGCCCACCCCGACCGCTTCCGGGTGCTCCACTGGCTCGAGTCGCTGCAGGGCGTGCCCGACGCCGGCCAGCTGCGGGCGCTGGCGGCCGACCACGCGTCGTACGACGCCTTCGCCTGCGGCCCGGCTCCGTTCACGAAGGTGGTGATGACCGTGCTGAAGGAGGCGGGCTTCCCGCGCGAGCGCCGCCACCAGGAGAAGTTCGTCAGCCTCGGCGGCAACCCCTTCGGTGACCTGAGCCCCGCCGACACCGGGGCCGCCGCGGCCCTCGGCCAGGGCCAGGGCGCCGCGTCGGCCTGAGACGGCCCACGCGCCCCGAGCGGCGGGTCACCAGGTGTCGACGGTGCGCCCGCTGCCGCGGAGCCGGCCGTCGCGCGCCGCGGCCGCGACCACCGCCGCCACCAGCCGACGGGTCTCCGCGGGGTCGACGACGTCGTCCACCTCGAAGTGACGCGCCACGTTCAGCGCCCCCGCGTGCTCCTGGGCGAGCGCGGTGAGCTCGCGCACCCGGGCCTCGCGCGCGTCCACGTCCTCGATGGTCTCGAGCTCGCGGCGCATCGAGAGCCGCACCGCCCCCTCCAGACCCATGGCGCCCAGGTGGGCGCCGGGCCAGGCCAGCGTGGCGAGCGGCTGGTGGGTGCTGCCGCCCAGCATGGCCTGGGCGCCGAGCCCGTAGCCGCGGCGCAGGACGACCCCGACCAGCGGCACGCTCAGCTGCGCGCCGGCGATCAGCAGCCGCGCCGTGTGGCGCACCAGGCCGGTGCGCTCGGCCTCGGGGCCGACCATCATCCCGGGGGTGTCGACCAGCGAGACCACCGGGAAGCCGTGGGCGTCGCACAGCTGCAGGAAGCGCGCCGCCTTGTCGCCGGCGTCGGCGGTGATCGCGCCGGCGCTGTGCCGGGTGTCGTTGGCCACGACGCCGACGGTGCGCCCCTCGAGCCGGCCCAGCGCGGTGAGGAGCTCGGGCGCGAACCCCTCGCGCAGGACCGTCACGCTGTCCTCGTCGCACAGCGTCTCCACGACCGGGAGCACGTCGTAGGAGGTGCGCTCGCCCTCCGGCACGGCGTCGCGCAGCCACGCCTGGTCCGGCGCGGTCCAGTCCGCGACGGGTCCGAGGAAGTAGCGCAGGAGCCGCCGCGCGGCGGGCACGGCCTCGTCGTGGGGGACCGCGAGGTCGACCACGCCGTTGGCGACCATCACGTCGAGCGGCCCGACGTCGGCGGCGGCGACGTCCCCGAGGCCACCGCCCGCGATCATCGCCGGGCCGCCCATCCCGAGCGACGCCCGCTCGGTCGCGACGAGCAGGTCGGCGCAGCCCGCGACGACGGCGTTGCCGGCGAAGCAGTTGTCGGTCACGACGGCGATCCGGGGCACCCGGCCCGAGAGCCGCGCCCACGCCGCGAAGGTCGGCACGTCGAGCGCCGAGACCAGCGGGACGTCGGTGTCACCGGGCCGCCCGCCCCCGCCCGCAGCGAAGAACACGGTGGGCAGCTCGGTGCGCTCCACCAGGTCCAGCAGCCGGTCGGTCTTGCGGTGACCGCGCATGCCCTGGGTGCCCGCCATGACGAGGTAGTCGTAGGACAGCACCGCGCAGGCGTGGCCGTCGACGGTCGCGAGGCCGCCCACGATGCCGTCGGCGACGGTGCGGTCGAGCAGGTCGTCGAGGTCACGTCGCCGCTCCTGCGCGGCCGTGACGAAGCGGCCGTACTCCACGAAGCTGCCCTCGTCGACCAGCGCGGCGACGTCCTCGCGCGCGGTGCGGCCGCCCCGCGCGTGCAGCCGCGCCACGGCCTCCGGCCGGGCGGCGTCCTCGGTCAGCGCGCGCCGGGCGAGCAGCCGCAGCAGGTCGGCGCGGACGGGCGGGTCGGGGTTCGCGTCGCTCACGGCCGGAGTCTGCCCCACCGGCTAGCCTGCGGCGGTGCTGCACCCGACCCTGGCCCGCCTCGACGACCTCGCCGCGCACCTGGCCCGCGACCCCGACGCGGTGGCGCTGCTCGGCCTCGGCTCGGCGGGGGTCGAGCACGACCGCTTCGACGACCACTCCGACCTCGACTTCTTCGTCGTGGTGGCGACCGAGCGGGCCAAGCGGCGGATGCTCGACGACGTGGGGTGGCTGGCGGCGTTCGGTGACGACCCGGTGTGGAGCTTCGTCAACAGCCCCGACGGCCGCAAGGCGCTCTACGCCGACGGCCTCTTCCTCGAGTACGCCGTCTTCGCCGCCGCCGAGCTGCCGGGCATCCGCTTCGCCGGCGCCCGCACGGTGTGGTCGCGTCCCAGCGCCGGGCAGGACCTCGTCGACCTCGACGACCACCTCGGGCCGCCGGGGCCCGGCCCTCTCGACACCGTTGCCTTCCACCGCGACGAGGCGCTCAGCAACCTGTACGTCGGGCTGCACCGCGAGCTGCGCGGCGAGCGGCTGAGCGCCACCCGCTTCGTGCAGGTGCACGCGGTCGACCACTGCCTGGCCCTGCTGCGCCTCGCGCCCGACGGGGCCTGGCGCCAGCAGGACCCGTTCGAGCCGACCCGCCGGGTCGAGCGGTCGCTGCCGATCGGGGCCTTCCCGCTCGCGGCGGCCGTCGCCGGCTACGACCGCAACGCCGACGCGGCGCAGGCGGTGCTCGACTGGTTGCGGGGCCACGACCCGGCGCCGGCCGCGGTCGCCGCCGTCACGGACCTCCTCGACCGGGCCCGCGAGGCGTCCCCGCAGGGGTGAGGCAGGCCGGTTCGGCCGCGCGCGGCGCGCGGTCGACCTACCGTGGTGGGGACCCCGGCACCGGGTCGCGAGGCCCCGCTCGGGACGGCCGACAATTACAGCGTTGTAGTTGTGGCGAACGAGTTGTGCGGTGCTCGTGGGGCTGGTGTGATGCGTGGGTCCTGAGCGAGACCAGAGGAGCCACCGTGTCCGTCCCCCCCGCTGCGCGCCCCTCCCGGGCCACCTCCCGGGCGCCCCGCGCGACGCTGGGCCGGGCTCTCCGCCGCGGCCTCCGCCGCGGTCTCGCCGCCGGCGCGGTGACCGCCGTCGCCGCCGGCCTGCTCGCCGGGGTCGGCCCGCTCGCCGGCGCCCCGACGGCCCTCCCGGACCCGTCTGCCCCCTCGGCCCGGACCGACCGGCTCGTGCCGGTCGCGGCCGCGGCGCCGAGCCCGCCCTTCCGCACCTTCTCGCTCAACGTGGCCTTCCCGATGGGCGTGGCCAAGGCCCGCGCCGACATGCGCAAGGCGATGAACCGGCTCGGGGCCGCCGCCGGCGGCTTCCAGGAGATGTCGGACGCCGAGGACCGCCAGGCGCTCATCGAGCTGTGCCAGGAGCTCGACTGGGGCTGGTACATGCCGGTCGGCCAGGGCGTGACGATCCCCGTCGTCTTCGACCGCAGCCGCTTCCGCCTCATCGAGGGCCGCAGCACCAAGGTGCACGACGCGGTGGGCAAGAACGCCCCCAGCCGGTGGATCAACACGGTGCGCTTGCGCGAGACCGCGACCGGCAAGGTCTTCGGCGTCATCAACACGCACACGATCGCGCAGGCGTCCCGCGACGCCCAGGCCAGCAACCCCGAGCGCATCCCCTACCTGCGCCAGCACCTCGCGATGCTGCGCGTGGAGATCCAGGACCTCTTCGCGACCACCGAGCACACCGTCGCCATGGGCGACTGGAACGTCAACTACCTCGCCGACCGTCGACGCCAGGTCGCGGGCCTGCCCACCCGGGCGCTCGGCGACCTCGTCAACTTCGACATGCCGCTGGTCGGCTCCCGCGGCACCCGGTCGCTGCTCGACTACATCGTCAGCCTCAAGCGCGGCAGCGGCATCTCCCGGGTCGACACCCGGATCGTCCGCGGCTTCAACTCCGACCACGACGCCGTCGTCGCGACCTACGCCCCGGTCGACGTGCTCGCCGCGGGCCCGCTCCTCACGCGGCCTCAGGGCGGTGTCCACGACCGCCGCTCGGTGCCCGAGAAGTGGGTGCGGGCGATCGGTGGCGCCGAGCCGGGCGCTGTGCTGAGCGTCGCCACCCCGCGCCTGGAGGACGCCGGCGTCGTCACCGCGCTGCTCGCGGCCCACGCCCGGGGCGTGGCGGTGCGCGTGCTGCTCGACGGCGGCGCCCGCACGGAGCGCGAGCAGCTGCTGCTCGGCGCGCTCGGGGAGGACCCCGCCGCCGCGTCCTGGCTGCGTGCCGCGGTCACCGACGGCCCGGCCAGCCGCCTCAGCTTCCTGCTCGCCGACCGCACCGGCGGCACCACCGCGCTGGCGATCACCGGCTCCACCGCCCTCGACGGCACCGTCACCACGACGCTGGCCGACGCCCTCCTGACCTCCACCGACGGCCTGTACGCCGCGCTGCTCGCGGCCTTCGACCGGCTCGCGGTCGGCGGAGCCCCGGCCTCGCCGGCCACGCCCGTCTTCGCGGGCGGCGGCTACCAGCTCACCACTTTCCCGGTGGCCGGGGGCGACCCGGTCCTCGACGCGCTCGCACCGGTGAAGTGCCGGCGCGCGACGGGCGCGCGCAACCGCGACGGCCGCACCCAGGTGCGCGTCTCGGTCAACGGCTTCAGCGGTCGCCGCGGCGCCGCGATCGCCGAGCGCCTCGCGGGCAAGGCACGCCTCGGCTGCGACGTGCGGGTCATCGCCGGGCCCTGGACCGGCCGCGGCGTCGAGCGCACCCTGCACAAGGCGGGTGTGCGGGTGCTGCGGGCGCCGACCACGCAGACGTTGCTGCTCGTGGACGGCCGCTACGGCCGGCACGCCGACCGGCAGCTCACCTGGACCGGCTCGGCGCACTGGGGCGACAGCGGGCTGACCGCCCCCGCCCACACGCTGCGCGTGGTCGGCGAGGAGACGCTGCTGGCCTACCGCGCGCAGTTCGACGGCCGCTGGGCCCGCGGCTGAGCCGACCGCTCAGCCGGAGGGGTCACCAGCCGCGGGCGCGCCACTCCGCGAGGTGGGGGCGCTGCTCGCCGAGGCGGCCGTCACCGCCGTGGCCGGGGTAGAACCAGGTGTCGTCCGGCAGCGTGCCGAAGACCTTCGCCTCGACGTCGCCGATGAGCTGCGTGAAGGCCTCGGCGTCGCCGAAGGTCGCGCCCACCCCACCGGGGAAGAGCGTGTCGCCGGTGAACAGGTGCGGGTGCCCCTCCGGGTCGTGGTGCACCAGCGCGACCGACCCGGGCGTGTGGCCCGCGATCGCGATGACCGACAGCGTCGCCTCGCCCACCTGGACGGTGTCGCCCTGCTCGAGCCGGCGGGTGACGGGCACCCCGGTCTGCTCGGTGACGGCGTCGGCGTCGGGTGCGCCGACGAGCACCTCCGCGCCGGTCGCGGCGACGACGTCGGCCAGGGCGCGGTGGTGGTCCCAGTGCTGGTGGGTGGTGACCACGGCCGTCAGCCCGTCGTCGCCGATCAGCGGCAGCAGGGTCTCGGGCTCGGCGGCGGCGTCGACGAGCACCTGGGTGCCGGTCGCCGCGCACCGCAGCAGGTAGCAGTTGTTCGACATCTCGGGGTCGACCGCGACCTTGGTCACGCTCAGCTGCGCCAGGGTGCGGGTCTGCGCCGGCCCGCCGGGCCGCACGTCCCCGTCGTACGACCCGGCGGGCGCTCCGCCCCCGCCCTGCTGACCGGTCTGCTGGCTCGTCCCTCGGCTGCTGTCGTCGCTCATGGCCGCCAGCCTAGGACCGCCCCGGCGGAGGGTCGGCTGGGTTGTGCCCGCGTGCCACGCTGGGCGGGGTCGGGTCCTCCCCGTGCGTGCGCGCCGACTTGCGTCGCGTGCCCCGATCACGAACACTTGTTCGACCCGCCGGGCCTCGCCGCCCGGGGCACACCTCTCCCAGGAGCACCGTGGCCGACCAGCTCGTCATCCGAGGCGCGCGCGAGCACAACCTCAAGGACGTCTCGCTCGACCTCCCGCGCGACGCCCTCATCGTCTTCACCGGGCTGTCGGGCTCGGGCAAGTCCTCCCTCGCCTTCGACACCATCTTCGCCGAGGGCCAGCGCCGCTACGTCGAGTCGCTCTCGGCCTACGCCCGGCAGTTCCTGGGCCAGATGGACAAGCCCGACGTCGACTTCATCGAGGGCCTGTCCCCGGCGGTGTCGATCGACCAGAAGTCGACGTCGAAGAACCCCCGCTCGACCGTCGGCACGATCACCGAGGTCTACGACTACCTCCGCCTGCTCTACGCCCGGGCCGGCCGCGCCCACTGCCCGACCTGCGGCGCCCCGATCGAGCGGCAGACCCCGCAGCAGATCGTCGACCGCGTCCTCGAGCTCGAGGAGGGCCGCCGCTTCCAGGTGCTGGCCCCCGTCGTGCGCGGTCGCAAGGGCGAGTACGTCGACCTCTACCGCCAGCTCCAGGCGCAGGGCTTCAGCCGTGCCCGCACCGACGGCGAGACCCACGGGCTCGACGCCCCGCCGACGCTGGACAAGCAGAAGAAGCACACCATCGAGGTGGTCGTCGACCGGCTCGCGGTCAAGGCCAGCGCCAAGCAGCGGCTCACCGACTCCGTCGAGACCGCGCTCGGCCTCGCCGGGGGCCTGGTGGTGCTCGACTTCGTCGACCTGCCCGAGCACGACGCCGGTCGCGAGCTGCGCTTCTCCGAGAAGATGTCGTGCCCCAACGACCACCCCATCGACACCGACGAGCTCGAGCCGCGGTCGTTCTCCTTCAACTCACCCTTCGGTGCGTGCCCGGCCTGCCACGGCCTCGGCACCCGCATGGAGGTCGACCCCGAGCTGGTCGTGCCCGACCCGATGGCGCCGCTGGGGGAGGGGGCCATCCAGCCGTGGAGCGGTGCGCACGTCGCCGACTACTTCACCCGCCTGCTCGGCGCGCTCGGCGACGAGCTGGGCTTCTCCCTCGACGACTCCTGGCAGGACCTCACGCCGAAGCAGCAGCGCGTCGTGCTGGCCGGGCACCCGACCAAGGTGCACGTGCGCCACCGCAACCGCTACGGCCGCGAGCGGTCCTACTACACCGAGTTCGAGGGCGTGCAGTCCTACGTCGAGCGGCGCCACCGCGAGGCGGAGTCCGACACCAGCCGCGAGCGGTTCGAGGGCTTCATGCGCGAGGTGCCGTGCCCCACGTGCCGCGGCAGCCGCCTCAAGCCGGTCTCGACCTCGGTCACCCTCGGCGCCAAGGAGGACGGCGGGCTCGACATCGCCGCGCTCTGCGCGCTGCCGATCAACGAGACCGCCGACTACCTCCGCACCGTCCAGCTCAGCCCGCGCGAGCGCCAGATCGGCGAGCGGGTGCTCAAGGAGATCCAGGAGCGGCTGACCTTCCTGCTCGACGTCGGCCTCGACTACCTCTCGCTCGACCGGCCCTCGGGCTCGCTGTCGGGCGGCGAGGCGCAGCGCATCCGGCTGGCGACGCAGATCGGTGCGGGGCTGGTCGGCGTGCTCTACGTGCTCGACGAGCCCTCCATCGGCCTGCACCAGCGCGACAACCAGCGGCTGATCGAGACGCTGCTGCGCCTAAAGGACCTCGGCAACACCCTCATCGTCGTCGAGCACGACGAGGACACCATCAAGGTGGCCGACTGGGTCGTCGACATCGGTCCCGGCGCCGGCGAGCACGGCGGCCAGGTGGTGCACAGCGGCACGGTCCCCGACCTCTACGCCCACCCCGACTCGATGACCGGGCAGTACCTCTCGGGCCGCCGCGAGGTCGCGGTGCCGGCGGTGCGCCGCCCGCGCACGAAGGGGCGCGAGATCGTCGTGCACGGCGCCCGCGAGCACAACCTGCGCGACGTCACCGTGGGCTTCCCGCTCGGCTGCTTCGTCGCGGTCACCGGCGTCTCCGGCTCGGGCAAGTCGACGCTGGTCAACGACATCCTCTACACCGCCCTGGCCAAGCAGCTCTACAACTCCCGCACCGTCCCGGGTCGGCACCGCGCCATCTCGGGCATGGAGCACGTCGACAAGGTCATCCACGTCGACCAGTCGCCGATCGGGCGCACCCCGCGCTCCAACCCCGCGACCTACACCGGTGTCTTCGACCACGTGCGCAAGCTCTTCGCCGCCACGCCGGAGGCCAAGGTGCGCGGCTACCTGCAGGGACGCTTCTCCTTCAACGTCAAGGGCGGACGCTGCGAGGCGTGCTCCGGCGACGGCACCCTCAAGATCGAGATGAACTTCCTGCCCGACGTCTACGTGCCGTGCGAGGTCTGCCACGGCGCGCGCTACAACCGCGAGACGCTCGAGGTCCACTACAAGGGCAAGACCATCGCCGAGGTCCTCGACATGCCGATCGAGGAGGCCGCGGAGTTCTTCGCCGCGGTCCCGGCGATCGCGCGCCACATGAAGACCCTGGTCGAGGTCGGCCTCGGCTACGTCCGCCTCGGCCAGCCGGCGACGACGCTCTCGGGGGGTGAGGCGCAGCGCGTCAAGCTCGCCACCGAGCTGCAGAAGCGCTCCACCGGCCGCACCGTCTACGTGCTCGACGAGCCCACCACCGGCCTGCACTTCGAGGACATCCGCCGCCTGCTGCTCGTGCTCGGCCGCCTCGTCGACGCCGGCAACACCGTCCTCGTCATCGAGCACAACCTCGACGTCGTCAAGACGGCGGACTGGCTGGTCGACATGGGGCCGGAGGGCGGCTCGCGCGGTGGCACGGTCGTCGCCACCGGCACGCCCGAGGAGGTCGCGGCCCATCCGGAGAGCCACACCGGTCGCTTCCTCGCGCCGCTGCTCGAGGGCCGGGCCGCCGAGCAGCCCGGCGCGCCGCGGGCAGCGACCGACGACGTCGTGCTGATCGGCAAGCAGAAGCGCGCGGCGCGCACGAGCGCCCGCGTGGCGGCCGAGGCGGCGACGACGAAGGCCGCGACCGGCGCCACGACGAAGACCACGACGAAGACCACGACGAAGACCACGACGAAGGCCGCGGCGGGGAAGCCCGCGACGAAGGCGCCCGCCAAGCGCGCGGCCCGCAAGACCCGTCCTCCGGCGGGCTGACGACGCGGTCCACCCGGTGGGGTGGGAGGCCCTGGCTACGCTCACCGGCATGACGCACGACGACCGACCGGCCCCGCGGGCCGCCTGCCTCTCCCGCCGCCACGCCCTCGGCGGCGCCGCCCTCGCCGGCCTCGGCGTGCCGGTGCTCGCCGCCTGCGCCGGCGACGGCGGCGCGACCTCGGCCGGCAGCGGCGCCGGGAGCGGATCGGGCAGCGGCTCCGGCGGCAGCGGCTCCGGCATGACCGGGGCGCTCACCTCGACCGCCGACGTCCCGGAGGGCAGCGGGGTGATCTTCGCCGACCAGGGCGTGGTCGTGACCCAGCCGACGGCTGGGGAGTTCAAGGCCTTCTCCACCACCTGCACCCACCAGGGCTGCGACGTCACCGACGTCACCGACACGATCGTGTGCCCGTGCCACAGCAGCACCTTCGCGCTCGCCGACGGCGCCCCGCTGGGCGGCCCGGCCACCGACCCGCTGGAGGAGATCGCGATCACCGTCGAGGGTGACCAGATCGTCCTCGGCTAGGGGCCTCCCGCGGGCCGGGAGCGTCGGCGGCGGACCGTAGGCTGGGAGGCGTGGCCGCCCCGTCGTCGTACCGCCCCCGACCGGGGTCGATCCCCACCGAGCCCGGGGTCTACCGCTTCCGCGACGCGCGCGGCCGCGTGATCTACGTCGGCAAGGCCAAGAACCTCCGCGCCCGCCTCTCGTCCTACTTCCAGGACGTCGGTGGGCTGCACCCCCGCACCGCCACGATGGTGACGACCGCCGCCGGCGTCGACTGGACCGTCGTCGGCACCGAGGTCGAGGCGCTGCAGCTGGAGTACTCCTGGATCAAGGAGTTCGACCCGCGGTTCAACGTGAAGTACCGCGACGACAAGTCCTACCCCTGGCTCGCGGTCACCGTCAGCGACGAGTTCCCCCGGGTGATGGTGGGCCGCGGAGCCAAGCGCAAGGGCACCCGCTACTTCGGTCCCTACAGCCACGCGTGGGCCATCCGCGAGACCGTCGACACGCTGCTGCGGGTCTTCCCGATGCGCTCGTGCAGCAACGGCGTCTTCAAGCGGTCGGCGCAGGTCGGGCGCCCCTGCCTGCTCGGCTACATCGACAAGTGCTCGGCCCCCTGCGTCGGCAACGTCTCGCCCGAGGAGCACCGGGCGATCGTCGACGACTTCTGCGACTTCGTGGGCGGGCAGACCACGGCGTTCGTGCGGCGCATCGAGAAGGAGATGTACGCCGCCTCCGACGCGATGGAGTTCGAGCGCGCGGCGCGCCTGCGCGACGACCTCGGCGCGCTCAACCGGGCGCTGGAGAAGCAGGCGGTGGTGCTGGGTGACGGCACCGACGCCGACGTGGTGGCCCTCGCCGAGGACCCCCTCGAGGTGGCCGTGCAGATCTTCTACGTGCGCGGCGGCCGCATCCGCGGCCAGCGCGGCTGGGTCGCCGACCGCGTCGACGAGGGCGGCTCCGACAAGCTCGTCGAGGACTTCCTGCTCCAGCTCTACGCCGGCGAGGAGGGCGACGCGGTGCCGCGCGAGATCCTGGTGCCGGTGCTGCCGCCCGACCTCGAGACCCTGGAGGAGCTGCTGACCGAGCGGCGGGGCGCCCGGGTGCGCATCCGGGTCCCGCAGCGCGGCGACAAGCGCGCGCTGCAGGAGACGGTCGCGGCCAACGCCGCGCAGGCCCTGGCGCTGCACAAGACCAAGCGCGCCAGCGACCTCACCACCCGCAACCGCGCGCTCGAGGAGATCCAGCAGGCGCTCACCCTCGACGAGGTGCCGCTGCGCATCGAGTGCTACGACGTGTCCAACCTGCAGGGCACCGAGGTCGTCGCCTCGATGGTGGTCTTCGAGGACGGCCTGGCCCGCAAGGGCGAGTACCGCCGCTTCGTCATCCGCGGCGTCGACGGGCAGAACGACGTGGCGTCGATGCACGAGGTGATCACCCGGCGCTTCCGCCGGCTGCTCGACGAGCAGGCCAGCAGCGTCCCCGCGTCCGACCTGCCCGACGGCGAGCTCAGCGGGCCGGTGCTGGTCGACCCCGAGACCGGCAAGCCGCGCAAGTTCGCCTACGCGCCCGGTCTGGTCGTGGTCGACGGCGGCCCGCCGCAGGTGGCCGCCGCCCAGCAGGCCCTGCTCGAGCTCGGCATCACCGACGTCCCGGTCTGCGGGCTGGCCAAGCGCCTCGAGGAGGTGTGGCTGCCCGACGACGACGACCCGGTGATCCTGCCGCGCTCCAGCGAGGGGCTCTACCTCCTGCAGCGCATCCGCGACGAGGCGCACCGCTTCGCCATCAACCACCACCGCAGCCGGCGCTCGAAGTCGATGGTCGAGAGTGCCCTCGACGACGTCCCGGGCCTCGGCGAGGTGCGCCGCCGCACCCTGCTCAAGCACTTCGGGTCGCTGAAGAAGCTGCGGGAGGCCGACGTCGAGCAGATCGCGCAGGTCCCGGGCATCGGCCCGCGCACGGCCGAGGCCATCAAGGGTGCCGTCGACGCCGTGCCGGCCCGGCGCGGCGCCGGCTCCCCGGCCGGTGCCGAGGCACCGCTGCGGGTCAACACCGCCACCGGCGAGATCGAGGAGGACTGATGCACCCGCCCGACGACGACGTCGCCCGCCGGGGCGAGCTCGTGGTGGTGACCGGCATGACCGGCGCCGGCCGCAGCACCGCCGCGAAGGAGCTCGAGGACCTCGGCTACTTCGTGGTCGACAACCTCCCGCCCTCCCTCGTGCGCGACGTGGTCGCCCTCGTCGACGACAGCCGCGGCGTGCAGCAGCCCGTCGCGGTCGTGGTCGACGTGCGGTCGGGGTCGTTCTTCGAGACTCTCGAGGGCCACCTCGCCCAGGGCGCCACGGGCCGCCGCACGACGCTGCTCTTCCTCGAGGCCCGCGACGACGTGCTGGTCCGCCGCCAGGAGGCCGCGCGCCGACCGCACCCGCTGCAGGCCGGCGGCCGGCTCCTCGACGGCCTGGCCCGCGAGCGGGTCGCGCTGGCCTCGCTGCGCGCCACGGCCGACGTGGTCATCGACACCAGCGGCCTCAACGTCCACCAGCTCACCGACCGCGTGGCCGAGGCCTTCGGCAGCGACGACGCCACCCGGCTCAAGGTCTCCGTGGTCTCCTTCGGCTTCAAGTACGGCATCCCCGTCGACGCCGACCTGGTCGCCGACATGCGCTTCCTCCCCAACCCCCACTGGGTGCCCGACCTGCGCCACCAGACCGGTCGCGACCCCGACGTCGCGGCCTACGTCAAGGGCCGGCCCGGCGCCGAGGAGTTCCTCGAGCAGTACGTCCCGGTGCTCGAGACCATCGCCGCGGGCTACCTCACCGAGGGCAAGCGCTTCATGACCGTGGCGCTCGGCTGCACCGGCGGCAAGCACCGCAGCGTCGCGATGACCGAGGAGGTCACCGCCCGGCTGACCGCCCGGGGATACGACGCCCGCGCCGTGCACCGGGACCTCGGGCGTGAGTGACGCCGGCCTCGCGGACCTGCGGGTGGTCGCCCTCGGCGGGGGGCACGGCCTGCACGCGTCGCTGGCCGCCCTGCGGCGCGTCGTCGCACTGCCGACGGCGGTCGTCACCGTCGCCGACGACGGCGGCTCGTCGGGCCGGCTGCGCACCGAGCTCGGGGTGCTGCCGCCCGGCGACCTGCGGATGGCGCTCGCGGCGCTGTGCGGCGACGACGACTGGGGGCGCACCTGGTCGCGGCTGCTGCAGCACCGCTTCGGCGGCGACGGCGAGCTCGCCGGCCACGTCGTCGGCAACCTCCTCATCGCAGGACTGTGGGACGTGCTCGACGACCAGGTGGAGGCGCTCGACTGGGTCGCCCGGCTGCTCGGTGCCCGCGGCCGGGTGCTGCCGATGGCCTCGACCCCGGTCACGATGACCGCGCAGGTGCGCGGGCTCGACCCCGCCGACCCGGCGCGGGTGGGGGAGGTGCGCGGCCAGGTCGCCGTCGCCACCACGGAGGGCCGGATCGTCTCGGTGGCGCTCGACCCCGAGCAACCCGCGCCCTGCCCGCAGGCGGTCACCGCGGTCGGCGAGGCCGACTGGGTCGTGCTGGGCCCCGGCAGCTGGTACACCTCGGTGCTGCCGCACCTGCTGGTGCCGCCGCTGCGCGAGGCGGTCGTGCGCGGACCCGCGCGGGTGCTGGTGGTGCTCAACCTCGAGGACCAGCCTGGGGAGACCGCCGGCTACGGACCCGAGGACCACCTCGCCGCCCTCGTCGCGCTGGCGCCCGAGCTGCGCGTCGACACCGTCCTGGCCGACCCCGCCGCGGTCGGCGACCCCGCCCCGCTCGAGCGGGCCGCAGCCGCCCTCGGCGCCCGCCTCGTGCTGGCCGAGGTGGCCGAGGCCCCCGGGGTCGCGCGGCACGACCCACAGCGCCTCGCCGCTGCGTACTCGCGGGTGCTGGGCACCCCGGCGCCGTCCGCGGGCCCCGCTGCGGGTCGTTGACCGTCGTGGGAGGATCTGCGCCATGGCGATGACGGCACAGGTGAAGGCGGAGCTCGCCTCGACGCAGATCACCAAGACCTGCTGCCGGAAGGCCGAGGTGGCCTCGATGCTCCGCTTCGCCGGCGGGCTGCACATCGTCAGCGGCCGCATCGTCGTGGAGGCCGAGCTCGACACGGGCGCTGCCGCGCGCCGCCTGCGCAAGGACATCGCCGAGGTCTACGGCCACCACTCCGACGTGGTGATGGTGCAGGGCAACGGCATCCGCAAGGGCAGCCGCTACATCGTGCGCGTCGTGCGTGAGGGCGAGGCGCTCGCGCGCCAGACCGGGCTGCTCGACCAGCGCGGCCGCCCGGTGCGCGGCCTGCCGCCCCAGGTGGTCTCCGGCGGGGGCTGCGACGCCGTCGCCGCGTGGCGCGGCGCCTTCCTCGCCCACGGCTCGCTGACCGAGCCGGGCCGCTCCAGCTCGCTCGAGGTCACCTGCCCCGGTCCGGAGGCCGCGCTCGCGCTCGTCGGCGTCGCCCGGCGCCTCGGCATCTCCGCCAAGGCGCGCGAGGTGCGCGGCGTCGACCGCGTCGTCATCCGCGACGGCGACGCCATCGGTGCGCTGCTCACCCGCCTCGGCGCCCACGAGACGCTGATGGCGTGGGAGGAGCGGCGCATGCGCCGCGAGGTGCGCGCCACCGCCAACCGCCTGGCCAACTTCGACGACGCCAACCTGCGCCGCTCCGCCCGCGCGGCGGTCGCCGCCGGCGCCCGCGTCGGTCGCGCGCTGGAGATCCTCGGCGAGGAGGTCCCCGACCACCTCAAGATGGCCGGCCACCTGCGCCTCGAGCACCGCCAGGCCTCGCTGGAGGAGCTGGGGCAGCTCCACGAGCCCGTGCTGACGAAGGACGCGATCGCCGGGCGCATCCGCCGGCTGCTCGCGATGGCCGACAAGCGCGCCGAGGAGCTCGGCATCCCCGACACCGAGGCCTCCCTCACCCCGGAGATGCTGGCCGAGGAGGCCTGAGCCCGTCTGGGCGAGCCCCGCGCGGGTTACCTGCACGTACGCCGGGACACCGGGGCGGCGCGCCCGCGCGCCCCCGGTAGGGTCAGCCACGTCCCGGCCCCGGGGCGCGTGTCCCGGGACCGACCACCCGACCACCCCGATCAGCAGGGAGCTCATCCGTGACGGTTCGCGTAGGCATCAACGGCTTCGGTCGCATCGGCCGCAACTTCTTTCGGGCGGTCCGCGCCTCGGGCGCCGACATCGAGATCGTGGGCGTCAACGACCTCACCGACAACGCGTCGCTGGCCCACCTGCTGAAGTTCGACTCCATCCTGGGCCGCCTCGACGCCGACGTCTCCGCGACCGAGGACAGCATCCTCGTCGGCGACCAGACCGTGCGCGCCTTCGCCGAGCGCGACCCCGCCGCCTTGAAGTGGGGCGACCTGGGCGTCGACGTGGTCGTCGAGTCGACCGGCTTCTTCACCGACGCCACCAAGGCCCGCGCCCACGTCGACGGCGGCGGCGCCAAGAAGGTCATCATCTCCGCGCCGGCGTCCAACGAGGACGTCACCGTGGTCATGGGGGTCAACCACGAGTCCTACGACCCGGCCGCGCACACGGTGATCTCCAACGCCTCGTGCACCACCAACTGCCTGGCCCCGATGGCCAAGGCGCTCCACGACGAGTTCGGCATCGTCAAGGGCCTCATGACCACGGTCCACGCCTACACCGCCGACCAGAACCTCCAGGACAACATCCACAAGGACCCGCGCCGCGCCCGCGCCGCCGCCCTCAACGTGGTGCCGACCTCCACCGGTGCGGCGAAGGCGATCGGCCTGGTCCTGCCCGAGCTCAAGGGCAAGCTCGACGGCTACGCCCTGCGCGTGCCGGTCCCGACCGGCTCGGCCACCGACCTCACCTTCGAGGCCGGCCGCGAGACCTCCGTCGAGGAGGTCAACGCCGCCGTGCAGAAGGCCGCCGACGGCCGCATCCTGCGCTACTCCACCGACCCGATCGTCTCCAGCGACATCGTCACCGACCCCGCGTCCTGCATCTTCGACGCGCCGCTGACCAAGGTCATCGGCAACCAGGTCAAGGTCGTCGGCTGGTACGACAACGAGTGGGGCTACTCCAACCGCCTGGCCGACCTCATCACCTACGTCGGCGAGACCCTCTGACCCATGGGTGACTTCGGCACGCTCGGCGACGTCGCCGGCAGGCGGGTGCTCGTCCGCTCCGACCTCAACGTCCCGCTGGACGGCAGCACCATCACCGACGACGGGCGCATCCGCGCCAGCGTGCCCACCCTCCGCGCCCTGGCGGAGGCCGGGGCGCGGGTGGTGGTCACCGCCCACCTGGGCCGGCCGAAGGGCGCGCCGGACCCGGCGTACTCCCTGGCGCCGGTCGCCGAGCGGCTCGGCGAGCTGTTGGGCCGGCCGGTCGCCTTCGCGAGCGACACGGTGGGCGAGAGCGCCCGGGCCACCGTGGGGGCGCTCGGCGACGGCGACGTCGCACTGCTCGAGAACGTCCGCTTCCACCCCGGCGAGACGAGCAAGGACGACGCCGAGCGCGGTGCCTTCGCCGACGAGCTCGCCGCGCTCGCCGACGCCTTCGTCTCCGACGGCTTCGGCGTCGTGCACCGCAAGCAGGCCTCCGTGTACGACGTGGCGCAGCGGCTGCCCCACGCCATGGGCGCGCTCGTGGCCGCGGAGGTCGACGTGCTGCAGCGGCTCACCGAGCGGCCCGAGCGGCCCTACGCCGTGGTGCTCGGCGGCTCGAAGGTCTCCGACAAGCTCGGCGTGATCGACCACCTGCTCGACCGGGCCGACACGCTGCTCATCGGCGGCGGCATGGTCTTCACCTTCCTCGCGGCCCAGGGCCACGAGGTGGGCGGGAGCCTGCTGGAGGAGGACCAGCTCGACACCTGCCGCGAGTACCTCCAGCGCGCCGAGGACACCGGCGTGCGGATCCTGCTGCCCGTCGACGTCGTGGTCGACACCGCGTTCCCCTCCGGTGACCGCGAGCCCGAGCCGCACGTCGTGCCCGCCGACCGCATCCCCGCCGACAGCATGGGGCTCGACATCGGGCCGCAGTCGGGCCTGGCCTTCGCCGCCGCCCTGGCAGGCGCACGCACCGTCTTCTGGAACGGCCCGATGGGGGTCTTCGAGGTCGACGCGTTCGCCGCCGGCACCCGCGCCGTCGCCGAGGCGCTGACCCGGGTCACCGCCGCCGGCGGCCTCTCCGTGGTCGGGGGCGGCGACTCCGCCGCCGCCGTCCGCACCCTCGGCTTCGCCGACGACGCCTTCGGGCACATCTCGACCGGTGGTGGCGCGAGCCTCGAGTACCTCGAGGGCGCGACCCTCCCCGGCCTCACCGTCTTGGAGGACTGACCCGTGGCCACGCTGCGCACCCCGCTCATGGCGGGCAACTGGAAGATGCACCTGAACCACCAGGAGGCGGTGGTCCTGGTGCAGAAGCTCGCCTGGACCCTGTCCGACAAGCGCCACGACTTCGCCAAGGTCGAGGTCGTGGTCGTGCCGCCCTTCACCGACCTGCGCTCGGTGCAGACCCTGGTCGAGGGCGACCGGCTCGCGGTGCGCTACGGCGCGCAGGACGTCTCGGCCCACGACTCCGGCGCGTGGACCGGCGAGGTGTCGGCGGGCATGCTCGCCAAGCTCGGCTGCTCCTACGTCGTGGTCGGCCACTCGGAGCGCCGCCAGCACCACCACGAGGACGACGCGCTGGTCAACGCGAAGGCCCGTCAGGCGCTCGGGGCCGGCATGACCCCGATCGTGTGCGTGGGCGAGGGTCTCGAGGTGCGCCAGGCGGGGGAGCAGGTCCCCTTCACCCTCGCCCAGGTCGACGGCTCGCTCGCCGGGCTCACGGCCGAGCAGGTCGCCGGGCTGGTCGTGGCCTACGAGCCGGTGTGGGCGATCGGCACCGGCGAGGTGGCCACCCCCGACGACGCGCAGGAGGTGTGCGCCGCGATCCGGGCCCGGGTGCGCGAGGTGCACGGCGACGCCGCGGCCGAGGGGCTGCGCGTGCTCTACGGCGGGTCGGTCAAGGCCGCCAACGTCGCCGGCATCATGGAGAAGCCCGACGTCGACGGGTGCCTGGTGGGCGGCGCGAGCCTGCAGGCCGAGGAGTTCGGCGGCATCTGCCGCTTCTACGACATGCCGGTCATCTGAGCGGTGCCGGTGACCCGCACCACCCGAGGCGTGACGTAGGCTCTGCGACCGTGACCTTGCTCTTCACCGTCCTCCTCGTGATCACCAGCGCGCTGCTGATCCTCCTCGTCCTGCTCCACAAGGGACGCGGTGGCGGCCTGTCCGACATGTTCGGTGGCGGCGTGTCTAGCTCGCTCGGCGGCTCCTCGGTGGCGGAGCGCAACCTCGACCGGCTCACGGTCGGCATCGGTCTGATCTGGTTCGCGTGCATCGTGGCGCTGGGCCTGCTCGTCGCCTACGACGTCTGACAAGGAGAGCTCTCGTGGCTGGTGGAGGTAACGCGATCCGGGGAAGCCGGGTCGGGGCTGGCCCGATGGGCGAGGCCGAGCGCGGTGAGGCCGCGCCGCGGCAGCTGGTGACCTACTTCTGCTCCCACGACCACCGCTCGGTCGTGGCCTTCAGCACCGAGGCGCAGGTGCCCGAGTCGTGGGACTGCCCCAAGTGCGGCCTGCCGGCCAGCCTGGACTGCGACAACCCGCCGCCGGCGCCGAAGATCGAGCCCTACAAGACCCACCTCGCCTACGTGAAGGAGCGCCGCTCCGACGCCGAGGCGGCGGAGATCCTCGACGAGGCGCTCAACCTCCTGCGCAGCCGGCGCAAGTCGGGCGACATCGTCTTCTGACGACCGCGCCCGACCACGTCGGGTCGCAGGGTCAGCGCTCGAAGGCGCCGCGGTCCAGCACGGCCACGCGGTCGCCGTCGCCGTCGCGCGGCAGCCTCCGCCCGTCGGCGTCGACCCGGTCCGTCGGCGAGCTCGCGCGGGCCGCGAGCAGGGCACCGGCCGAGTCGACCGCGGGGCTGCCGGCCGACAGGTGCAGGTCGCCGGTGGCCGGGGACGCGAAGCGGGGGTCGGCGACGAGGTCGCCCGGCAGCAGGGTGTGCTCGACGCCGCTGCCCCAGTAGAGGTTGTCGCGGCCGCCGAGCGGGCCGTCGGCCCACCCGATGCGGCCGGTGATGTCGAAGACGTTGGCCTCGAGCGCCAGCACGTCGGGGGCGCAACCGGGCGCGCACCAGAAGGCCTGGCTGCCCGCCCCGCTGTGCTTCGCGGTGTTGTGCGCGACGACGGTGCCCAGCACGCCGCCGTGCGTGGGGTCGGCGCCGCGCGTGATGACGAACTCCGCCAGCGGCACGCTGGTGCGGCTGACGTTGTAGCTCACGCGGGTGTCGCGGGTGCGGCTGTGGCCGAGCTCCAGGAAGGCCCGGTTGTCGACCGCGACGTTGTGGTGGATGCGGGTGCCCACCGCGCCGTAGACCTCGAGCGCAGCGCCGTCGGTGCCGTAGTCGGGCGAGTCCGCGAGGTGGCCCGAGATGTGGTTCCAGGCCACCTCGGCCTGGTCGCCGCGCACGAGGATGCCGTGGGCGCCGTAGTCGTCGTCGGAGCCGGTGGTGCCGGGCGCCATCCGGTCGTTGTCGCGCACCCAGTTGCGCAGCAGGCGGGCGCCGGTGGTCTCGGGCTCCACCTCGATCCCGGCGAAGCTGCCGGTCGCCTCGACGTTGTAGACCAGGGCGTGGTCGCCCGCGACCTGCACGGCCGACCAGGTGCAGCCGTCGACGTGGACCTGGTGGAGGACCTGGTGGTCGGCAGCGAGGCGCAGGCAGCCCTGCACCCGCGGCAGGGGGCCGCGGCCGTAGGACGAGACGGTGACGGGTGCGAGGGCGGTGCCCGCGTCGTCGACGCGGAGGTCACCGGTCCAGGCGCCGCCGCGGCGCAGCAGGAGCCGGTCGCCGGGGCGCAGGGCGAGCGCGGAGGCGGCTGCGAGCGAGCGCAACGGTGCCGCGGCGCTCGTGCCGGGGTTCGAGTCCGAGCCGGTGGGGGCGACGTAGTAGGTGCGTCCGGTCGCCGACGCCACGGCGGCGAGGGTGGGAGCCGGCGCGGTGGTGTTGACCACCGTGGCGGCGGCGCCGACCGCCGGTGCGGTCCCGGCGCTCGTCGGCGCCGCGGCGGGCGACGAGCCGGCGACGGCCAGGGCGGCCACCCCGGCGACCGCGGTCGTGCCCAGCGCGCGAGCCGCGCGGGCCCAGGCGCGCACAGGGCGCGCGAGCAGGGGGGTGGTGGGGCGTCCTGCCCGGTCGTCGACGCGCATCCTGCGGCTCCTCGGTCCGCGGCGGGCCGAGAGCCCCGCCGATCACGTCTGACGGTGTCGGCAGGTCTTGCGTCGTTCTTGAGGAATCCGGCAGGAATGGCCCGTTCGGGCCATGGAAGTCCGACCAATCAGGTGGCAGGGAGCCGGGAGGCGGCCTCCGTGTCGACGTACCACCGGCGCTCGGGCACCCCCGCCAGGCGCACGGCCGGGGTGACGTCGGCGGCACCCGGGTCGGTCGGGTCGGCCGCCAGGGTGTCGGCCACGGCCTGCGCCTTGCCCTCGCCGCTGACGAGGAACCACGCGCCCCGGGTGCGCGCGAGCGTCGGTGCGGTCATCGAGACCCGCTCCGGCGGCGGCTTCGGCGAGTCCGTCACCGGCACGGCGCCCTCGTCGTCGACGCGGACCTGGGCGAAGCCCGGGAAGAGCGAGGCGACGTGCGCGTCGGGGCCCAGGCCGAGCATCACCACCTCGAAGGCGTCCGGGCCGTCCGCGGAGCCGGGGCCGCGGGCGGCGAGCTCCTCGGCGTACGCCGCCGCGGCGGCCGCGACGTCGGCCACCGCGTCGACCGCGGGCACGGGGTGGACGCGGGCCGGGTCGAGCGGCAGGTGGTCGAGCACGGCCTCGCGCGCCTGGCGCTCGTTGCGCTCGCCGCTGGCCGCCTCGACGAACCGCTCGTCGCCCCACCACACCTCGACCCGGGACCAGTCGACCGCCGAGGCAGGCCCGAGCCGCGCGAGCTCGCGGTGCACCGCGTCGGCGATCGTCCCGCCGGTCAGCACGACGTGCGGCAGGTCGCCGCGGCCCTGGGCCGCGGCGAGCCGCACGAGCAGGTCGGTCGCGACGGTGGTCGCGAGCGTCTCGGCGTCGGGCAGCACCCGCAGGTGGGCACTGGCGTCACCCGGGTCGGCGCCCGGCAGGTGGCTCACCGGCTCACACCCCGCCGAGGAGCGTGCGCACCGCCTCGAGGCCCGCGGCGCTCTCGGCGTGCAGCCGCAGCACCGGACGCCCGTGCTCGGCCAGCACCCGCCCGTCTCCCACTGCCTGGGCCGTGAGGAACTCGTGGAAGGTGAAGGGCCGGTCGGGCACCGCGAGGTCGGCGACGGGCTGCCCTGTGACCTGGAGGAACACCCCGGTCGCCGGACCGCCCTTGTGGTACTGCCCGGTGGAGTGCAGGAACCGCGGTCCCCAGCCGAACGTGACCGGTCGGCCGGTGCGCTCGGCGAGGGCCGGGCGCACCACCGCGAGCGCGGCGTCGCGCAGGCGGTGCAGGTAGGCCTGGACGGCGAGGTAGCCGCGCTCGCGGTCGACGTGGCCCAGCAGCGCCTCGACGGCGCCGGCCGCGGTGTCGGTGCCGGCGGGCAGCCAGCCGTCGCTGGCGTAGACGGTCACGTCGCCGTCGACGAAGACGGGGGTCGGCGTCGAGCCGCCGCCGTCGAGCATCTCGCGGGCCGCGGCCTTCGCGCTCTCGACGTCGGGCTGGTCGAAGGGGTTGATCCCGAGCAGCCGGCCGAGGGCTGCCGTCGCGTGCTCCCACAGCAGCAGCTGCGCCCCGAGGGGCGCCTCGAGGTGGGCCGCGAAGCCGGAGGCCGCGTCGGTCGCCACCTCGTCGGGGCCCCAGGTCACCAGCACCTCGTCGGGGCGGCTGGGGGCGAAGTCGGGCACCTGGGTGTTCTCGACGACGACCGGCAGCACGCCGGTGCCGTCCTTGCCGGTCGACTCGGCCACGAGCTGCTCCACCCAGTCGCCGAGTCCGGGGAAGGGGGAGCCGGCGTCGGCCAGCACCAGCTTGTCGGCGCCGGCCCGGTGGGCCGTCGCGAGCGCCGCGGCCAGCCCGAGCGCCGGGTTGTCGGGGGAGTCCGACTCGAGGAGGGGGCGCGCCGCGGCCGCCTCGTCGAGCAGCCGCCCGGTGTCGGCGCCGGCGAGCCCGCTGGGCACGAGCCCGAAGGCGGTGAGCGCGGAGTAGCGCCCGCCCACGTCGGGGTCGGCGCGGAAGACGCGGTAGCCCGCGGCCGTGGCCTCCTCGTCCAGGGGCGACCCGGGGTCGGTCACGACGACGATGCGGCCGGCCGGGTCGACGCCCGCGTCGCGGAAGGCCTTCTCGAAGGCGCGGCGCTGGCTGTCGGTCTCCACCGTGCCGCCCGACTTCGACGAGACGACGACGACCGTGTGCTGCAGCCGCTGCTCGAGCGCGTCGCGCACGAAGTCGGGGTCGCTCGAGTCGACGACCACGAGGCCCACGCCGTCGGCCGCGCAGACGACCTCCGGGGCGAGCGACGAGCCGCCCATGCCGCAGAGCACGACCCGGTCGACGCCCTGCAGCTGCAGCTGGGCCCGCAGCTCCTCGACCTCGGCGACCAGCGGGCGCGAGGCGGAGGGCAGCTGCACCCAGGACAGCCGCTTCGCGGCCTCCTCCTCGGCCTCCGGCCCCCACAGCGTGGGGTCCTGGCGCGCGGTCGCCGAGGCCACCTGCGCGTCGACGAGCTCGGCGAGCACCGCGTCGTACGCCGCGCGGTCGGGGACCGTGACGCTCAACCGGGGGGTGCCGGGCTCGTGCTCGGCGGCACCGGGGGCGGTCACGCGCCCGCCTCGCGGGCCTGCGCCAGCTGGCCCTCGACGGTCTCGACGAGCTCGGCCCACGAGGCGTCGAACTTGCTCACGCCCTCCTCCTCGAGCACCACGAGCACGTCGTCGAAGTCGACGCCGACGGCCGCCAGGCGGTCCATGACCTCCTGCGCCTCGGCGGCGCGGCCGGTGACGCGGTCGCCCTCGACCTCGCCGTGGTCGGCGAAGGCCGCCATCGTCTTCTCGGGCATGGTGTTGACGGTGCCGGCGACGACGAGCTCGGTGACGTAGAGCGTGTCGGGGTAGGCGGGGTCCTTGACGCCGGTCGAGGCCCACAGCGGCCGCTGCGGCTTGGCCCCGGCCTCCTCGAGCACGCGCCAGCGGTCGGAGGAGAAGACCTCCTGGAAGGCGGCGTAGGCGAGGCGGGCGTTGGCGATCGCGGCCTTGCCCTTGAGCGCCGCCGCCTCGTCGGTGCCGATCGCGTCGAGCCGCTTGTCGACCTCGGAGTCCACGCGGGACACGAAGAAGGACGCCACCGACGTGATCTGGCTGACGTCGAGGCCCGCGTCGCGGGCCTGCTCCAGGCCGGTGAGGTAGGCGTCCATCACCGCGCGGTAGCGCTCCAGGCTGAAGATCAGCGTGACGTTGACGCTGATGCCCTCGGCGATGGCGCCGGTGATGGCGGGCAGCCCCTCCTGCGTGGCGGGGACCTTGACGTAGCAGTTGCGGCGGTCGACCGCCTGCCACAGCTGGCGCGCCTGGGCGAGGGTGCCCTCGGTGTCGCGGGCCAGGCCCGGCTCCACCTCGATCGACACGCGGCCGTCGGCCTCGGTCTCGTCGGCCACCTGCTGCATCACGTCGCAGGCGTTGCGGACGTCCTCGGTGGTGAGCTCGAAGATCGCGCGGTCGACGTCGGCGCCCTCGGCGACCAGTCGCCGCACCTGCTCGTCGTAGCGCTCGCCCTCGGCGAGGGCCGAGGCGAAGATCGTCGGGTTGGTGGTGACACCGGTGACGGAGCGCTCGCGCACGAGGTCGGCGAGGTTGCCGGTCTCGATGCGCTCGCGCGAGAGGTCGTCGAGCCAGATGGAGACGCCGGCATCGGCGAGGGACTTCAGACGGTCGGACACGGGATTCCTTCCCTGCTGCTGGTTGCTGCTGGGTGGGCGGCGCCGGCGGGGCCGGCGCAGGTCAGCGGTCGCGGACCGCGGCGAGGCTGTCGCGAGCGGCGTCGGCCACGGTCTCGGTGGTCATGCCGTACTCGCGGAAGATCCGGGCCTGGTCGGCGCTGGCGCCGTAGGTCTCGATCGACACGGTGCGGCCGTGGTCGCCCACGACCTCGCGCCAGCCCTGCGCGATGCCGGCCTCCACCGAGACGCGCGCCTTCACCGACGGCGGGAGCACCGACTCGCGGTAGGCCTCGTCCTGCGCGTCGAACCACTCGCGGCACGGCATCGAGACCACCCGGGCGCGGATGCCCTCGGCGGCGAGGACCTGCCGGGCCTCGACCGCCATCTGCACCTCGGAGCCCGTGGCCACGAGCAGCACGTCGGGCTGCCCGCCCTCGACGTCGAGCAGCACGTAGGCGCCGCGGGCGACGCCCTCGGCCGAGCCCCACTCCTCGCCGTCGACGGCGCCGCGGGGGAAGGTGGGCACGTTCTGCCGGGTCAGGCACAGGCCGGCCGGGTGGTCGGTGTGCTCGAGCACGGTGCGCCACGCGACCGCGGTCTCGTTGGCGTCGGCGGGCCGCACGACGGCGAGCCCCGGGATCGCGCGCAGCGCGGCGAGGTGCTCCACCGGCTGGTGGGTCGGCCCGTCCTCGCCGAGGCCGATCGAGTCGTGGGTCCACACGTAGGTCGTGGGCAGCCCCATGAGGGCGGCGAGCCGCACGGCGGGGCGCATGTAGTCGCTGAACTGCAGGAACGTGCCGCCGAAGACGCGCGTGCCGCCGTGGAGCGCGATGCCGTTCATGATCGCGCCCATGGCGTGCTCGCGGATGCCGAAGTGCAGGACACGGCCGTAGGGGTTGCCGGTGAACATCCGCGTGGAGTGCTCGGCGGGCAGGAACGAGTCCTCGCCCTCGATGGTGGTGTTGTTGGACTCCGCCAGGTCCGCCGAGCCACCCCAGAGCTCGGGCAGCACACCGGCGAGGGCGTTGATGACCTTGCCGGAGGCCTTCCGGGTGGCGACGCCCTTCGGGTCGGCCTCGAACGTCGGCAGGGCGTCGGCCCAGCCCGACGGCAGGGTGCGGGTGCGCATCCGGTCGTAGAGGTCGGCGCGCTCGCCGGCGGACTCGCGCCAGGTGGCCAGGCGCTGCTCCCAGGCGGCCTGCGCCTCCTTGCCGCGGTCGGTGGCCCGACGGGTGTGGGCCAGGACGTCGTCGGGGACCTCGAAGGTCTGCTCCGGGTCGAAGCCGAGGAGGCGCTTGGTCGCGGCCACCTCCTCCTCGCCGAGCGCGGAGCCGTGGCTCGCACCCGTGCCCTGGGCGTTCGGGGCGGGGTAGGCGATGAGGGTCTTCAGCACGATGAAGCTCGGGCGGTCGGTGACCTGGCGCGCGGCCTCGAGCGCGTCGTACAGCGCCTGGACGTCCTCGTGGTAGGCCTCGCCGGCCTTCCAGTCGACGACCTGCACGTGCCAGCCGTAGGCCTCGTAGCGCTTCGCGGTGTCCTCGGAGAGCGCCACCGAGGTGTCGTCCTCGATCGAGATCTCGTTGTCGTCGTAGATGACGGTGAGGTTGCCGAGCTGCTGGTGGCCGGCGAGCGAGGAGGCCTCGGCGCTGACGCCCTCCTGGACGTCGCCGTCGGAGCAGATCGCGTAGACGTGGTGGTCGAAGGGGCTCTCGCCCGCAGGCGCGTCGGGGTCGAGCAGCCCGCGCTCGCGGCGCGCGGCCATGGCCATGCCGACGGCGTTGGCGACGCCCTGGCCCAGCGGACCGGTGGTGGTCTCGACGCCCGCGGTGTGGCCGTGCTCGGGGTGACCGGGGGTCTTCGAGCCCCAGGTGCGCAGCGCCTTGATGTCGTCGAGCTCCAGGCCCCACCCGCCGAGGTAGAGCTGCAGGTAGAGCGTGAGGCTGGTGTGGCCGGCCGAGAGGACGAACCGGTCGCGGCCCGCCCAGGCGGGGTCGGCCGGGTTGTGCCGCATCACCTTCTGGAAGAGCGTGTAGGCCACCGGGGCGAGGCTCATCGCGGTGCCGGGGTGGCCGTTGCCGACCTTCTGCACCGCGTCGATGGCGAGCACCCGGACGGTGTCCACCGCCTTGGCGTCGAGCTCGGTCCAGTCCAGACGTGCGGTCAACACGGGTCCTCTCGGGGTGGTGGTGTGCGGCGTGGTCGCCCGGGGCGTCGCCCGGGCGTGCCCGGTCGGGCACGGCCGCGTCAGGTGTGCGGTACCCCTCGTCGGGGGCCGGCAGGCGATTCCGAGCCTACTCATCCGGCCGACTACACTCGACCCCGCACCAGCGGGCCGCTCGGCCCGCGCCACCTGGCAGCGCCCCGCCCCTCGAGGACTCCTCTTGACCTACGTCGGCCACTCGGCCCCGGACGCCCGACGGGCCGACGGCGAGGAGCGTGCGAGCCTCAAGGACGTCGTCGCGGCGTACGTCGGGCTCACCAAGCCGCGGGTCATCGAGCTGCTGCTGCTCACCACCGTCCCGGTCATGTTCTTCGCGGCCCGCGGCGTGCCGGAGCTCGGCCTCGTCGTCGCGACCGTCGTGGGCGGCACGCTCTCGGCGGGCTCGGCCTCGGCGCTGAACTGCGTCTACGACCGCGACATCGACGAGCAGATGCGCCGCACCCGGCGCCGCGCCCTGCCGCGCCACCTCGTCTCGGCCCGGGCCGCCCTCGTCTTCGGCCTGATGCTGGGCGTCGTCTCCACGCTGGTGCTCTGGTTCTTCGTCAACGAGCTCTCGGCGTTGCTGGCGCTGGGCGCCAACGCGTTCTACGTGCTCGTCTACACGATGGTGCTCAAGCGGCGCACCACGCAGAACATCGTGTGGGGCGGGCTGGCCGGGTGCTTCCCGGCGCTCATCGGCTGGACCGCCGTCACCGGCGAGCTGGCGTGGACGCCGGTGGTGCTCTTCCTGGTGGTCTTCTTCTGGACCCCGCCCCACACCTGGGCGCTGGCGCTGCGCTACCGCGAGGACTACGCCAACGTCGACGTGCCGATGCTGCCGGTCGTCGCCCCGGCCCGCACGGTCGCGCGGCAGATCCTCGCCTACTCCTGGGTGATGGTGGCCACCTCTCTGCTGCTGTGGCCGGTGGCGGGGACCGGGTGGTTCTACCCCGCCGCCGCCGTCGTGCTGGGCGCCGTCTTCCTGGTCGAGGCCCACCGCATGCTCGGCCGCACCGCCGGCACCGAGTCGCTCGCCGAGATCCGGCCGATGCGGTTGTTCCACCACAGCAACCTCTACCTCTCGCTGCTGTTCGTCTCGGTGGCGCTCGACCCGCTGCTGACCCGCTGAGGCACGGACCCAGCCGGCCGCTGAGCCGCTGAGCCGCGCCACGGAGCCGAGAGCGGGTCAGGTGGTCGCGCTGCGCCGGCCCGCCTCCCACAGCGCGGCCACCTGCCGCGCGGTCCGCTCGACCTCGGCGGCCGCGCCGGCGAGCAGTTCGGGGAGGGCGGCGGGTCCGGGGACGGTCGGCAGCACCGCCACCGCGCCGGCGTCGACGACCTCGTCGGCACCGGGCCCCAGCGAGCCGCCGAGCACCACCACCGGGACCCCGGCAGCCGCGGCCGCGGCGACGACGCCGGCTGGTGCCTTGCCCCGCCCGGTCTGGGCGTCGACCCGGCCCTCGCCGGTGACGGCCAGGTCGGCGCCGCCGAGGCGGCCGGCGAGCCCCACCGCGTCGGCGACGAGCTCGAAGCCGACGCGCAGCCGTGCGTCGAGGGCGGCGAGCGCCGCCGTGCCGATGCCGCCGGCCGCCCCGGCGCCGGGGGTGTGCCGCTCGTCGCGCCCCGTCGCCGCCGCGAGCACGTCGCCCCACTGCGCGAGCGCGGCGTCGAGGGCGGCGACCTCGCCCGCGGCCACGCCCTTCTGCGGCCCGAAGACGGCGGTCGCGCCGCTGGGCCCGAGCAGCGGGTTGTCCACGTCGCAGGCCACCTCGACACGCACCTGGCCGGCGCGCAGGGCGGGGTGCAGCCCGTCGAGGTCGAGGCGGGTGGCGGACGACAGCGCCGCGCCACCAGGCGGCAGGTCGCGCCCGTCGGCGTCGAGCACGCGGGCGCCGAGGCCGACGAGCAGGCCCGCGCCGCCGTCGTTGGTGGCGCTGCCGCCCAGCCCGAGCACGAGCCGCTCGGCGCCGTGGTCGAGGGCGTGCGCGACCAGCTCGCCCGTCCCGCGGCTCGTGGCGCGCCCCGGGTCGCGCCGCGCTTCGGCGACCAGGTGCAGGCCCGAGGCCGCCGCGACCTCGACGACCGCGGTGCGCCCGCCGTCCACCCGGCCGTAGGCCGCGTCCACCGGGTCGCCGAGCGGCCCGGTGACCCGGCGGGTGACGAGCTCACCGCCGAGCGCTGCCACGAGCGCGTCGACCGTGCCCTCGCCGCCGTCGGCGAGGGGGACCTCGTCGTAGTCGGCGTCCGGCCAGACCGCGACCAGGCCCCGCCGCACGGCCGCGGCCACCTCGGGCGCGGACAGGCTCTCCTTGAAGGAGTCCGGCGCGATGACGACCCGCACGTCGGCCGCCGTCAGACCGCGACGAGGGAGAGCACCCAGACCACGGCGGCGGTCGTGAGGCCCATCACCAGGGTCGCCGCGGTCTGGGCGCGGTAGGCCTGCGCGACGCTCATCCGGGAGAACTGCGTGACCACCCAGAAGAAGCTGTCGTTGGCGTGCGAGACCGTCATCGCGCCGGCGCCGATCGCCATGACGACCAGCACCCGGCCGAGGTCGGAGTCCATGCCGATGTCGCCGAGCAGGGGTGCGACCAGCGCCGAGGTGGTGACCAGGGCGACGGTGGAGGAGCCCTGCGCCGACTTGAGCGCGGCAGCCACGAGGAAGGGCATCAGCACGCCGATCCCGAGGCCGGAGAGGTTCTCGCCGAGGTAGTCGCCGACGGGGCTGGCCTGGATGACCGCGCCGAAGGCGCCTCCCGCGCCGGTGATGAGCAGGATCGGCGCGCTCGCGGTGAGGCCGTCGGCGACGTCGTCGTGGAACTGGTGGCGGCGACCGCGGCCCTCGCGGGGGCGCACGAGGGCGAGCGCACAGCCGAGGCCGACCAGCAGCGCCACCAGCGGCTGGCCGGTGAAGGAGACGACCGAGGCGAGGGTCCCGTCGCCGAAGGGGGCACTCGGCAGCGCCGCGACCGTGCCGAGGCAGATCAGCGCGATCGGGACCAGGATCGGCGCGAACGCGGCAGCCGGGCTCGGCAGCCGGCCGTAGCGCGCGCGGAGGGCCTCGACGTCCTCGGTGACCTCGGCCAGCCCACCTGCCTCCTCGCCGTCGGGCTCGACACCGCGGAACCGGTTGGCCCACAGCAGGCCCGCCAGCGCCGCGGGCACCGCGACGCCGAGGCCGACGAGGATGACGAGGCCGAGCTGGTCGGCGAGTCCCAGGTTGCCGGCGGCGGCGATCGGCCCGGGCGTCGGCGGCACGAGGGTGTGGGTGGCGTAGAGGCCGGTGGCGAGCGCGACCGACATCGCCACCAGCGAGGTGCCGGTGCGCCGGGCCAGCGACTCCTTGAGGCTGTTGAGGATGACGTAGCCCGAGTCGCAGAAGACCGGGATGGAGACGATGAAGCCGATGATCGACACCGTGAGCGTCGGGTAGCGCGGCCCGAGCACCTTGACGACGGTCTCGGCCATGGTGACCGCGGCGCCGGAACGCTCGAGCACGACGCCGATGACCGTGCCCAGCACGATGACGATGCCGATGCCGCCGAGGATGCCCCCGAAGCCGCCGGTGACCGTCGGTACGAGCTCGTCGAGGGGCAGCCGGAAGCCGAAGCCGGCGAGGAACGCCGCGAGCAGCAGCGCCAGGAACGGGTGGGTCTTGAGGGCGGTCGTGGCCACGACGATGAGGGCCACCACGACGACCAGGACGAGGACGAGGTCCACGGTGCCTCCGGTGCGGACGGGCCGGCGGGCGCCGGCAGTGGTGTCCGTCACGCTAGGGCGGCGGTGTCTGCCGGCGCATCATCCACCTGCACGACGTCAGACCGGTGGGGCGGCCCTCTCCTCGTGCGGCTGCACCAACGTGGGCCAGCGCGGGTCACGCACCGCGCCGAGCAGCAGCCGGGTCGACCCCAGCGGGTCGCGGGCGTCGGCGCCGCTCAGGGCGGCGAGCCGGTCGAGCCGGTAGCGCAGCGTGTTGCGGTGGACGGCCAGCGCCTCCCCGCAGGCCGCCAGGTCGCCGCCGTGCACGACGTACGCCGCGAAGGTCGCGGCCAGCACGCCGTGGCGGTCGGCCTCCGCCAGCCGCGCCCAGGGTGCGGCGACCTCGGTGAGCCGCCAGTCGTCGGGCAGGTCGGCCAGCAGCACGGTGGTGGGGTCGTCGGCGTAGCGCCGCTCCGGAAGGCCCGCTCGCCGGGCGGCCCGCAGGGCGGCCAGCGCCGTGCGGTGGGAGCGGGGGAGGGCGAGGTCGGCGGGGAGGTCGGAGAAACGGGCGCCGACGCCGACGCGCACCCGCGCGCGCAGCGGCCCGAGGTCGCGCAGGGCGCCGTCGGCACCGCGGGGGTCGGCAGCCAGGACCAGCAGCTGCTCCGACTCGACCAGCGCGCTCAGCGCACTCGGGCCGCCTCCCGCCGCGGGCGCGGCGTCGAGCGCCCGCTGCGCGTCGCGCAGCAGCGTCGCCGGCTCGCCCTCGAGCGGCTCCAGCACGAGCGCGACGCGGGGGACCGCCAGGTCGATGCCGAGCTCGTCTGCGCGGACGGCCGCGGCGTGGGCGGCGGCGGGGCGGTCCGGGACGTCCGCCGGGTCGGCCACGAGCGCGCGCACCAGCGCCTCGGTGCGGCGGCGGCGCCACGCCGCGTCGTCGAGCACCCGCGCCTGCTCGACCATGAGCTCGGCGGTGGTGGCCAGCAGCCGGCCCACCTCGCGCAGCTGCTCGGGGTCGCCGGTCACGCCCACCGCGCCGACGACCTCGCCGCGGTGGACCAGTGGCACGTTGACGCCCGGGCGCACCCCGCGCAGCCGCCGGCCGGCGGCCTCGTCGACCTCGACGGTGCGACGCCGCGAGATGGCGAGCAGTGCGCCCTCGTGGGTCTCGCCGAGCCGGGCGGGGTCACCGCTGCCGATGATCGTGCCCGCGGCGTCCATGACGTTGACGTTGTGCCCGAGCGTCTCCATCACCCGGTCGGTGATCCGCTGGGCGAGCGCCCGGTCCAGCGCCGCCACGGGGCCCGCCGTCAGGCCGTCGCGGCGGGGGCGGTCCCGCGCGCTCGGGTGCGCAGCAGCACCCAGGCGGTGCCGGACGCGAGGAGCGCGGCACCGAGCATGTGCACGCCGACGAGCACCTCGGGCAGGCCGGTGAAGTACTGCACGAACCCGACGGCACCCTGGGCGAGCTCGAGGACGAGCAGCGCGCCGGCGGCACTCGCCAGCGCCACCTCGCCGCGCCGCCGGGCGACGACCAGCAGCGCGACCGTGGTCGCGACCAGGACGTAGACCGACCACGCGTGCACGTGCGAGAGCAGCTGCGGGTCCAGGCCGGTGCGCCGCGACTCGAGGTCACCGGAGTGCGGGCCGCTGCCGGTGACGACGGTCCCGAGGTAGAGCGCCACCCAGCCGAGGGCGAAGGCGCCGAGCGCGAGGCGCGCTGACGCCCGGCCGGCGGCCGCGCGCGGCCGGCCGCGGACCGCGTCGAGGAGCCAGGTGCACAGGACGATGAGCACCATCGAGAGCATGAAGTGCAGCGACACGACCCAGGGGTTGAGGTCGGTCAGCACGGTGACCCCGCCCAGCACGCCCTGGGCGGGGATGCCCAGGAAGACCGCGAGCGCGAGCAGCGTGACGCGCCGGTCGCCGCGGCCCGGGCGGCCGACGGCGCGCCAGGCGGCCACGAGCGTCGCGACCGCGACCGCGGCGAGCACGAAGGTCAGCAGCCGGTTGCCGAACTCGATCGCGCCGTGCAGGCCCAGCTCGCCGTGCGCGACGTAGGACTCCTCGGTGCACCGCGGCCAGGTGGGGCAGCCGAGGCCCGAGGCGGTCAGCCGCACCGCGCCGCCCGTCACGACGATGAGCACGTTGGCGACCAGGTCGGCGACCGCCAGCGGCACCAGCAGCCGGCCGGCGACCGGACGGTCCGGGCGCAGCGCCACGTGGCGCCGGCGCGGCGCGCCGGTCGCGGCGGTCGGGACGGGGTGGTCGAGCGTGGCGGTCACCGTGCTCACTCCCAGGTGAAGAGCTTGGCGGCCAGCGCGGTGCCGAGCACCGTCCAGCCGAGGAGGACGAGGAGGGGGACGACGGCGACGCCGCCGTCGATCAGCGCCGTGCGCATGGCGTCGCCCAGGGCCGCCGAGGGCAGCAGCTGCAGGACGTCGCCGGCCGCGCCGTAGGACGTGCGGGGCAGCACCACGGCCCCGCCCGCCATGAGCAGCAGGTAGACGAGGTTGGCCGCGGCCAGCGTGGCCTCGGCGCGCAGCGCACCCGCGAGCGCGAGCGCCAGCCCGGCGAAGGCGGCGGTGCCGAGCAGCGCGGCGAGCAGCGCGGCCGGCGCCCCCCGCCAGGCGGGGTCCCAGCCGAGTGCGAGCGCGACGGCCGAGATGACCACGACCTGCAGCGCCTGCACGAGCAGCAGTGCGCCGACCTTGCCGAGCAGCAGGCCTGTGCGGGGCAGCGGGCTGGCGCCGAGCCGCTTCAGCAGGCCGTAGCGCCGCTCGAAGCCGGTCGCGATCGCGAGCGACGTGAACGACGTCGACATCACCGCCAGCGCCAGCACGCCCGGCGCGAGCACGTCGACGGTGGGGTGCGCGAACTCCACCCCGAGGCGCCGCGCCCCGAGCACGCCGCCGACCAGCGCCAGCACCGGGATCACCACGGCCAGCAGCACCTGCTCGCCGTTGCGCACCAGCAGCCTGGTCTCCATGGCCGCCTGGGCCCGCACCTGGCGGTGGTACGCCGCAGCGAACGGCCGCGGCGCGAAGGTGCCGGCGGCGGGTGCCCCGGCCGGGGCGGCGCCGCCCGTGGTGGCGGGCTCGACGGTGCTCACGCGGGCACCGCCTCACCGGTGAGCCCCCGGCCGGTCAGCTGCAGGAAGACGTCCTCGAGCGTGCGGCGGCCGAGGGTGAGCGACTCCGGCACGACGCCGTGCCGCTCGCACCAGGCGGAGACCGTGGCGAGCGTGGAGGCGTCGGCGGTGCCGGTGACGAGCAGGCTGTGGGTCGTCAGCGGGGTGACCTCGACGTCGCCGCCGAGCGCGGTGCGCAGCGACTCGGGGGCGTCGGGAGGGAAGGGCTGCACGACGACGAGCCGGATGGTGGCGCTGCCGGTGCCGCGGGTCAGCTCCGCCGGGCTGCCGCTGGCGATGACGCGGCCGCGGTCGAGCACGTGCACGAGGTCGGCGAGCTGCTCGGCCTCGTCCATGTAGTGCGTGGTGAGCACGATCGTCACGCCGTCGCGCTGCATCTCGCGCAGCAACCCCCAGGTCGTGCGCCGGATGGCCGGGTCCATGCCCACGGTCGGCTCGTCGACGAAGAGCAGCTCCGGGCGCCCGACGACGGCCATCGCCAGGCTGAGCCGCTGCTGCTGGCCCCCGGAGAGCCGGCGGTAGGGCGTGCGTCCGCACTCGGCCAGGCCGAGGCGCTCGACGAGCATCCCGACGGGCAGCGGGTGGGCGTGCATTGCCGCGACGTGGCGCAGCATCTCCTCGGCGCGGGCCCCGGACCACGCACCACCCGACTGCAGCATCACCCCGATGCGCGGCAGCAGCTCGCGCCGCTGCCGCACGGGGTCGAGGCCCAGCACGCGCACGGTGCCGCCCTGCGGGGAGCGGAAGCCCTCGCAGGTCTCGAGCGTGGTGGTCTTGCCGGCACCGTTGGGCCCCAGCACGGCGGTCACGGAGCCGCGGGGCACGACCAGGCTGAGGCCGTCCGCTGCCACCGTCGCGCCGTAGCGCATGCGGAGGTCCTGCACGACGACCGCCGCCCCGGCGGCGTAGCCGGGGGAGCCGGGGGAGCCGTCCGCGTCGGCTCGCGGCGCCGCGAGGACCGGCTCGGGAGTGGGGGGCACCTCCCCAGTGTAGGAAGGTGGCGAGCCCGCGCCGAGCCGGCGAGGTCGCCCGCGACGTGAGGCCCGTCACCGCCCGGTCGGGGTTAGGCGACCCTTGCTTGAACGGCCCCGGCCATTAACGACACACTCGTGTTGTGGAAATCGCCGGCAGCGCCCTCGACACGTCCTCCGCGGACGCGCCGACGCGTGCCCGCGTGCTCCGCTCCATCGTCGAGCACGGCCCCTCGACGGCCGCGCAGCTCGGCGACCGCCTCGACCTCACGCCGGCCGCGGTGCGCCGCCACCTCGACCACCTCGTCGAGGAGGGCGTGCTCGACGCCGGCCAGCAGCGCGTCTACGGCACCCGCGGGCGCGGGCGCCCGGCCCGGGTCTTCCGGCTGACCGACGCCGGCCGCTCCCAGCTCGACCAGCAGTACGACGACCTCGCAGCCCAGGCGCTGCGGTTCCTGGCCGAGACGCAGGGCCAGGACGCGGTCGTGGAATTCGCGAGGCGTCGCGTGGCGTTCATCGAGCGTGACTACGCCCGCGTCGTCGAGGAGGACCCCTCCCTGAGCCCCGCCGAGGCCCTCGCGACCGTGCTGACCCGCGGCGGCTACGCCGCGGCGGTGCGGCAGCTGCCGATCGGCGACCAGCTGTGCCAGCAGCACTGCCCGGTCAGCCACGTCGCCGCGGAGTTCCCGCAGCTGTGCGAGGCGGAGACCGAGGCCATCTCGGCGGTCCTGGGCCGCCACGTGCAGCGCCTCGCGACCATCGCGCACGGCGACGGCGTGTGCACCACCTGCATCCCCAGCACCCCCAGCACGAGCAGCACGACCCCCGGCACGACCCCCGGCACGACCCACAGCACGACCCCCAGCCACCCCCTGCAGCAGCCCGACCACACGGATGGAGCGTCCTGATGACGACGATCGACGAGCTCAACCCCGGACTCGAGGGCATCGGCCGCTACGAGTTCGGCTGGGCCGACCGCGACGACGCCGGCGCCGCCGCCACGCGCGGCCTCAACGAGGACGTCGTCCGCGACATCTCGTCGAAGAAGTCCGAGCCGCAGTGGATGCTCGACCTGCGGCTCAAGGGCCTCAAGCTCTTCGACCGCAAGCCCATGCCGACCTGGGGCTCCGACCTCGACGGCATCGACTTCGACAACATCAAGTACTTCGTCCGCTCCAGCGAGAAGCAGGCGACCACCTGGGACGAGCTGCCGGAGGACATCAAGAACACCTACGACAAGCTCGGCATCCCGGAGGCGGAGAAGCAGCGCCTCGTCGCCGGCGTCGCCGCGCAGTACGAGTCCGAGGTCGTCTACCACTCGATCCGCGAGGACCTCGAGGAGCAGGGCGTGCTCTTCCTCGACACCGACACCGCGCTGAAGGAGCACCCCGAGCTCTTCCGCGAGTACTTCGGCACCGTCATCCCGGTCGGCGACAACAAGTTCGCCGCGCTCAACACCGCGGTGTGGTCGGGCGGCTCGTTCATCTACGTGCCGAAGGGCGTGCACGTCGACATCCCGCTGCAGGCCTACTTCCGCATCAACACCGAGAACATGGGCCAGTTCGAGCGGACGCTGATCATCGCCGACGAGGACTCCTACGTGCACTACGTCGAGGGCTGCACGGCGCCGATCTACTCCTCGGACTCCCTGCACTCCGCGGTCGTCGAGATCGTCGTGAAGAAGGGCGCCCGCGTGCGCTACACGACCATCCAGAACTGGTCGAACAACGTCTACAACCTCGTCACCAAGCGTGCGACCTGCGAGGCCGGCGCGACCATGGAGTGGGTCGACGGCAACATCGGCTCGAAGGTGACGATGAAGTACCCCGCCGTCTACCTCATGGGCGAGCACGCCAAGGGCGAGACGCTCTCCATCGCCTTCGCCGGCGAGGGCCAGCACCAGGACGCCGGCGCCAAGATGGTCCACGCGGCCCCGCACACCTCGAGCTCGATCCTGAGCAAGTCGGTGGCGCGCGGCGGCGGGCGCACGTCGTACCGCGGGCTGGTGCAGGTCAACGAGGGTGCCTACGGCTCGAGGTCCAACGTGCTGTGCGACGCGCTGCTCGTCGACCAGGTCAGCCGCAGCGACACCTACCCCTACGTCGACATCCGCGAGGACGACGTGTCCATGGGCCACGAGGCGAGCGTCTCGAAGGTCTCCGACGACCAGCTCTTCTACCTCATGTCGCGCGGCATGGAGGAGGACGAGGCGATGGCGATGATCGTGCGCGGCTTCGTCGAGCCGATCGCCAAGGAGCTGCCGATGGAGTACGCCCTCGAGCTCAACCGCCTCATCGAGCTGCAGATGGAGGGCGCGGTCGGCTGACGCCGGCCCGCCCCACGCCTCGCCGGCACCGCGCCGGCACCCGCGCCAGCTCCCCCTCCCGCACCCCACCAGGAGACAAGCACCTGTGACCGTCACCGAGACCGCCCGCGACAGCGTGGCCTCCGCGCTCGAGCAGGAGCGGGTCGTGTCCCACCTCAACCCGCCGCCGTCCTACGACCTCGCCGACCACCCGGTCCCGACGGGGCGCGAGGAGGTGTGGCGCTTCACCCCGCTGAAGCGCCTGCGCGGCCTGCTCGACGGCGAGCCCTCGGAGGCGAGCCTCGCGCTCGAGCAGGAGCTGCCCGCCGGCGTCGAGCTGCGCACGATCAGCGCCGCGGAGGCCCGCGAGCTGGAGCTGCCGCCCAACGAGCGGCCGGCAGCGCTGGCCGCCGAGCTCGCCGACGGCGCCCTGCTGCTCGACGTGCCGGCCGAGGCCGAGCTCGACGCGCCGGTGGTGCTCCGCTTCCGCGGCGGGTCGGTCGACGACCTCGTGCACGCCCGCCTGGTGCTGCGCTTCGGCGCCCACAGCCGCGCCACCGTCGTGGTCTCGCACACCGGTTCCGCGCGCTACAACGCCATCACCTCGGTGCTGGTCGGCGACGGTGCCGAGGTCGACGTCGTCTCCCTGCAGGACTGGGACGACGACGCCGTGCACCTCGGTCGCGACGCCGTGCGGGTCGGTCGCGACGCCAAGGTCAAGCACACCTCCGTGAGCTTCGGTGGCGACGTCGTGCGCATGCACGCCAACGTCGAGTACGCCGGTCCCGGCGGCGAGGCGGAGCTGCTCGGCCTCTACTTCGCCGACGCGGGCCAGCACCTCGAGCACCGGCTCTTCGCCGACCACAACGCGCCCCGCACCAAGAGCAACGTCGTCTACAAGGGCGCGCTGCAGGGCGAGGGTGCGCGCACCGTGTGGATCGGCAACGTGCTGATCCGCAAGGTCGCCGAGGGCATCGAGACCTACGAGGAGAACCGCAACCTCGTGCTCACCGACGGCTGCCAGGCCGACTCGGTGCCCAACCTGGAGATCGAGACCGGAGAGATCGAGGGGGCCGGGCACGCCTCGGCGACGGCCCGCTTCGACGACGAGCAGCTGTTCTACCTCCGCTCGCGCGGCGTCTCGGACGAGGAGGCGCGCCGCCTGGTGCTGCACGGCTTCTTCCAGGACCTCATCCGCAAGGTGGGCGTGCCCACCCTCGAGGAGCAGCTCACCGCCACCGTCGAGGCCGAGCTGGCCCGCAACGTCTCGGGTGGGGTGCGCTGATGGGCTTCGAGCGCGTCTGCACGACCGGCGAGGTGCCCGAGGACGAGGCGCTCGCCGTGCAGGTCGGCGCCCTCACGCTGGCCGTGGCTCGCGAGGGTGACGAGTTCTTCGCGGTCCAGGACCTGTGCACCCACGCGGCCGTCGCGCTGTCCGAGGGCGAGGTGTCCGAGTGCCAGATCGAGTGCTGGCTGCACGGCTCCCGCTTCGACCTGCGCACCGGCAAGCCCACCGGCCTCCCGGCCACCGAGCCCGTGGCGGTCTTCCCGGTCGAGGTGCGCGGCGACGAGGTCTTCGTCGACGTCGACACCACGACCAACGGCGTCCGCCCCTCCTGACCTCCCGACCTCTCCACGAAGGACACCTGCGATGAGCACCCTCGAGATCACCGACCTCCACGTCTCCGTCGACACCGAGGACGGCCCCAAGGCCATCCTGAAGGGCGTCACGCTGACCATCGGCGACGGCGAGACCCACGCGATCATGGGCCCCAACGGCTCCGGCAAGTCCACCCTGGCCTACTCCATCGCCGGCCACCCGAAGTACACGATCACCGGCGGCAGCGTCACCCTCGACGGCGAGGACGTGCTCGCGATGTCGGTCGACGAGCGCGCCCGCGCCGGCCTCTTCCTCGCCATGCAGTACCCCGTCGAGGTGCCCGGCGTCTCGGTCGCGAACTTCCTGCGCACCGCCAAGACCGCCATCGACGGCGAGGCCCCCAAGCTCCGCACCTGGGTCAAGGACGTCAACGGTGCCCTCGAGCGCCTCAACCTCGACGCCTCCTTCTCGGGCCGCTCGGTCAACGAGGGCTTCTCCGGTGGTGAGAAGAAGCGCCACGAGATCGCCCAGCTCGAGCTGCTCGACCCGAAGGTCGCGATCCTCGACGAGACCGACTCCGGCCTCGACATCGACGCCCTCAAGGTCGTCTCGGAGGGCGTCAACCGCTTCCGCGAGCAGGAGGGCAAGGGTGTCCTGCTGATCACGCACTACACCCGCATCCTGCGCTACATCACCCCCGACCACGTGCACGTCTTCGTCGACGGCAAGGTCGCGGAGTCCGGCGGCCCCGAGCTCGCCGAGGAGCTCGAGGCCAACGGGTACGACCGCTTCCTCAAGGCCAACGCCTCCGCCTGACCGACCGCGCACCCGCACCACCCGGCGTACGCCGGACCGACCGCCCCGCCGACCGAAGGAGATCCCGTGGAGGGCCTGCTCCCTGAGCTCGAGGTGATCCGCAAGGACTTCCCGATCCTCGAGCGCACGCTCGCGGGCGGGAGGCCGCTGGTCTACCTCGACAGCGCCAACACCTCGCAGAAGCCGCAGTGCGTGATCGACGCGATGGTCGACCACCTCGAGCGCCACAACGCCAACGTCGCCCGCGCCATGCACCAGCTGGGCGCGGAGGCCTCCGAGGCGTTCGAGGCCTCGCGCGACAAGGTCGCGGCGTTCATCGGGGCGCCGTCGCGCGACGAGGTGGTCTTCACCAAGAACGCCTCCGAGGCCCTCAACCTGGTGGCGAACTGCCTGGCGTGGGCCCGCGGCGAGCTGCAGCTCGGCGAGGGCGACGAGGTGGTGACCACGGTGATGGAGCACCACTCCAACATCGTGCCGTGGCAGCTGCTGACGCAGCGCACGGGCGCGTCGCTGCGGTGGTTCGACCTCACGCCCGAGGGCGAGCTCGACCTGTCGCAGGTCGACGAGCTCATCACCGAGCGCACCAAGGTGCTCACCTTCACCTGGGTCTCCAACATGCTCGGCACGGTCAACCCGGTCGCCGAGCTGACCCGCCGCGCCCACGAGGTCGGCGCGATCGTCGTCGTCGACGCCTCGCAGGCGGCGCCGCAGCTGCCGATCGACCTGGCCGCGATGGCGCCCGAGGAGCGGCCCGACGCGCTGGTCTTCACCGGGCACAAGGTCGTCGGCCCGACCGGCATCGGCGTGCTGTGGGGGAGCCGGGCGCTGCTCGAGGCGCTGCCGCCCTTCCTCGGCGGCGGCGAGATGATCGAGACCGTGCGCATGGAGGGCTCGACCTACGCCGGCATCCCGCACAAGTTCGAGGCCGGCACCCCGCCGATCACCGAGGCCGTGGGCCTCGGTGCCGCCGTCGACTACCTCGCTGCGATCGGCATGGAGGCCGTGCACCGCCACGAGCAGACGATCACCGCCTACGCGCTCGAGGGCCTGGCCACCGTGCCGGGGCTCCGGGTCGTCGGCCCGCTCGACGCGACGCGGCGCGGTGGGGCCGTCTCCTTCGAGCTCGAGGGGGTGCACCCCCACGACGTGGCGCAGGTGCTCGACTCGCGCGGCGTGGCCGTGCGGGCGGGCCACCACTGCGCGAAGCCGGCCCACCGGTTCTTCGGCGTGCAGTCGACGACGCGGGCCTCGTCCTACCTCTACACGACCCCGGCCGAGGTCGACGCGCTGGTCGAGGCGCTCGAGCACACCCGGTCCTACTTCGCGAGGAGCTGAGCGGTGGACCTCGACTCGCTCTACCAGGAGATCATCCTGGACCACTACAAGAACCCCCACCACGCGGGCCTGCGCGACCCCTTCGAGGCCGAGGTGCACCACGTCAACCCGACCTGCGGCGACGAGGTGACCCTGCGGGTCCACCTGGAGGGCGAGCCGGGCGCCGAGGTCGTGGCCGACGTGTCCTACGACGCGGAGGGCTGCTCGATCTCGCAGGCGTCGGCCTCGGTCATGACCGACCTGGTCATCGGCAAGCCGGTGCCCGAGGCGATGCGCCTGCACGAGGAGTTCTTGACCCTCATGCAGGGGCGCGGCAGCGTCGAGCCCGACGAGGACGTGCTGGAGGACGGCATCGCCTTCGCCGGCGTCGCGAAGTTCCCCGCCCGGGTGAAGTGCGCGCTGCTCGGCTGGATGGCCTGGAAGGACGCCACCGCCTCCGCCCTGACGACGACCACCCCCGGCCAGACGACTGGAGACACGGCATGACCGACACCACCCCCAGCACCCCCACGGGCGCAGCGGCGCCCGACCACAGCGACCTGCCCGACGTCGAGACGGCGGCGGCCGGCGGCACCGCGACCGCCACCGTCGACGACGTGACCGAGGCGATGAAGGACGTCGTCGACCCCGAGCTCGGCATCAACGTCGTCGACCTCGGCCTGGTCTACGGCGTGCACGTCGACGAGACGTCCAACGTCGTCATCGACATGACCCTCACCTCGGCCGCGTGCCCGCTGACCGACGTGATCCAGGACCAGACCAACGCCGCGCTCGAGGGTCTCGCCAACGACGTCGCGATCAACTGGGTCTGGATGCCGCCGTGGGGGCCCGACAAGATCACCGAGGACGGCCGCGAGCAGCTGCGGGCCCTCGGCTTCAACGTCTGAGCCGCGCCGTGAGCGAGGTCGCGGGTGAGCCCGGGGACGTCGAGTCCTTCTGGGCCGACGCCCGGGTCCACGCTCGCATGAACGCCGCCCCGAGCTACTTCGGCCCGACCACCCTGGAGGTGGTCGTCCCGCCGACCTGGTCGTTCTCCGACGACCCGGCCGAGGCCGACGCGGGCCTGGCCGCGCTGCTCGACGGCAGCACCACCCGGCTCGAGACCCCGGTCGCCGAGCTCGAGGCGGCCGGTGAGGCCCCGCCGGCGCCGGGCACGCTCGGCATCGTGCTCGACGGGGCGGGCCGCCCGCGGGCCCTGGTCAGCACCAGCCGCGTCGAGGTCGTCGACGGCGTGCTCGTCGAGCACCTCGCCGTGCTGCACCGGGCCTGAGCCGTGCCCGACCAGCCGGCACCGGCGGCGTCCGAGGTCGCCGTGCCCCTCGAGCGCGTCGAGCGCTGGGTGCTCAACTTCCAGGGCCGCCACGGTGCCACCGCGCTCGACGTGGTCGACGGCGCGCTGGTCGGGGCCGCGGCCGACGGCTCCAGCTTCACCGCTCGCCTCCCCTTCGCCCAGCACTACGCCGGACTGCCGGCCGCCGCCGACTTCCGGCTCGCCGCGGACGTGCCCGCCGACTGGGGCGTGCTGCTGGTCCGCAAGGGCGGCTTCGCCGTCGCCCGGCTCGCCGGTGACCGGGTGGCGGGCAGCAAGGTCGGCAAGCGCCACGTGCAGGGGCGCACCAAGGCGGGCGGGCAGAGCCAGCAGCGCTTCGCCCGACGCCGCGACAACCAGGCGCGGCAGGCCTACGAGGCGGCCGGCGAGCACGCCGTGCGCCTGCTGGTGCCGGCACCCGCGGGCGGCCTGCCGACGGTGGTGGGCGGTGACCGCGGCGCGGTCGAGCAGGTGCTCGACGACCCACGCCTCGCGCGGTGCCGGGTGGTCGAGCCGTGGCTGCCGGTGCCCGACCCGCGCCGCGACGTGCTCACCTCCGCCGTGGCGGACGCCTGCTCTGCCAGGATGACGGTCGTCAACGCCTGAGACGGCCAGGAGGCGCCCGTGTGGCAGCCCGCTCCGGGGTGGCAGCCGCTGCCCGGTGGCGCCTCGGTGTCCACCGTCGGCGTGTGGGCCGCGGTCGAGGACGGGCGCGACGTGGTGGTGAAGCGCCTCGCGCGCCCCGGGCCCGACGACCCGCCCGAGCTCGATGACCCGCGCAGCAGCGCCTGGTGGCGCCGACCCGCCGAGGTGGGGCTGGCCGGCTCGGTCGCGGCCTCGCCTGGCCTGCGGGGCCCCGCGCTGGTGCGGTGCGAGGAGGACGACGACGGCCTGGTGCTGGTGCACGAGCGAGCCGCGGGCGCCGTGGCCGTGCCGGGTCTCTTCGTCGCCGCCTGCCTCGGTCGGTTCGCGGGCGCCCGGGTCGAGGACCCCGGCTGGCTGGCGCGGGGGCAGCTGCGCGAGCGGCTGGCCCGCGTCGAGCGCCGAGGCGGCTGGCGCTCGCTGGCCCGCACCACGGTCGCCGATGTGGCCGACCACCTGTGGCGGCGGCGCACGTCGATGCTCGCCCGCCTCGACGCCCTGCCGCAGGTCGCGCAGCACGGCGACCCGGTCCCGGGCAACCTCGTGGGCGTCGACCCCGGGGACCCGTCGCGCTGCGTCGCGGTCGACTGGGCCACGCTCGGCACAGGCCCGGTGGGCGCCGACCTCGGCTACTGGTCGCTGAGCTCGCGCGAATCGTTCGAGCCGCTGCTCGAGGCCTACGTCGGCGCCTTGCCCGCCGGGCTCGCCGACCCCGACGACGCGGCGTACGCCGCCCGCGTGACGGCCGTGCTCACCGTGCTGACCCGCGCGGACTGGGCGCTCGGGCGGGTGGCCGAGGGGGAGGGGGCGCTGGCGGGGAAGTACACCCACCCCGCGGTCGCGCCGCACCTGCGGGCGATGCAGCGGCAGTTCCCGCAGCTCGAGGCCCTGCTGTGACGGGCCCGGCGACCTCGGTGGTCGCCGGCCGGTGAGGACCGGGGTCGCTCAGGCGCGCGCGACGTCGAGGTGCCCGGCGACGGCAGCGCGCAGCGACACGGTGTCCACCGCGACGGTCACGATCGTCGCGCCCTCGGCGGCGTACGCCGCGGCCTGCTCGCCGTCGTAGGCGTAGACGCCGACCGGCACCCCGGCTGCGCGCGCCCGGGCGATGACCGAGGACAGGACGTCGCGCAGCTCCGCCGCGTGCTCGGCGCCGACCAGCTCCAGGGAGAGCGACAGGTCCCCCGGGACCGACGTAGATCCTGTCGATCCCGGGCACGGCGAGGACGGCGTCGAGGTCGGGCCGAGGACCGCGAGACGCTGCTCACGCGTCCGCAAACCGCATGACGGGTGTCGGTGACGGAGGGGAGGATGGGCGGTGATGCTCACCGCGCTCCGCACCTACGTCACGCCCCCGTCCACCCTCGCCGGCCGCCTGTCGGTCCAGTCGCTGCTGTTCGCCACCGGCGAGGGCGCGTTCCTGGCGGGATCGGCCGTCTACTTCGGCGTCATCCTGGGGCTCTCACTGGGCCAGGTCGGCATCGGCCTCACCGTCGCGGCGATCGCCAGCTTCCTCGCGGCCGTGCCGGCCGGCAAGCTCGTCGACCACTTCGGCCCCAAGCGGATGTGGTCGCTGAGCGCGGTGCTGCAGGGCTCGCTCTTCGTCGCCTGGCCGTTCATCGACAGCGTCGAGCAGTTCGTCGCGCTCGCGGTGGTGATGGAGGTCGCGGGGAGCCTCGGCGGCGCGGCGCACGCCGCCTACGTCCTCGACGTCCTGCCGCCCGCCGAGCGCGTGGAGTCGCGGGCCTACATGTACTCCGCTCTCAACGTCGGCTTCAGCCTGGGCGCCTTCCTCAGCGGCGGCGCCATCGCCTTCGGCGCCGACGTGCTGCGCTGGGCGCCGGTGCTCACCGCGGCGCTCTTCGCGGTCAACGCCGTGGCGATCCTCCGGCTGCCCGACGCCTCCCACGACGTGCGCTCCACCGAGCCGCGCCGCAGGCCGGAGGGCCCGGCGGCCATCCGCAACCGCAGCTGGCTCGCCGTCACCTTCCTCACCGGCGTGCTGTGGTCCAACCAGGTGCTCCTGCACACGGTCATCCCGCTGTGGCTGGTGCTCGAGACCGACGCGCCCCACGAGCTGGTGGCGCTGCTCTTCGCGACCAACACCGTCATGTGCATCGTGCTGCCGCGCCTGACCTCGCGCGGCATCCGCGACGTCGACACCGCCCTGCGCGCGGTGCGGCTGTCCGCGCTCTTCTTCGCGCTGACCTGCGTCGTCACCCTGGCCACCCACGAGACCGTCGGCTGGGTCACCGTCGTGCTGTTCTTCCTCGGCCACGTCGTGCTGACGTGGGCCGAGCTCTACCTCTCGGCCTCGGGCTGGACCTTCGAGGCCGAGCTGATGGACCCGCGCCGGCGCGGCGACTACCAGGGCGTCTCGGAGCTCGGCGGCACGCTGGGCCGCTTCTGGGCGCCGGCCGTCTACGGCTTCCTGGCGATGGAGTGGGGCGCCTTCGGCTGGCTCACGATCGCCGCCATCGTCGGTGCCGCCGCGGCCGCGATGCACCCGGCCACCCGGGCCGGCCGGCGCTTCCTCGAGCAGCACGTGCCGCCCGAGGTGCTCGCCGACGCCCGGGCGGGAGGCTCGCCCGCGCCGCCCGCCACCACCGACCTGACCGACCCGGTCAACCCGGGCGCCACCGTCACCGACGCACCCCTGCCGCGCTGAGCGCCGCGCCCCCACACGTCGTACGCCGCGCCCTCAGCCCTGCGGCAGACCCGCGCCGTCGCGCTGGAAGCGCACCAGCCGCTCGTTCTCGACGTCGACGCGGGACAAGGTGCCCTCGAGCTCGCGGAACATCTCCTTGAGCTCGCGCACCCCGCTCGGTGACTGCCGCACGACCGCCGCGGCGAGCTCGAGCGCGGCGGCCTCCGCCTCGGCGGCAGGGGCCACCCGGTGCACCAGGCCGAGCGCCAGGGCCTCGTCGGCGTCGACGCGGCGTCCGGTGTAGACGAGCTCCTTCGCTCGCGAGAGGCCCACGAGGGGGGTGAGCCGGGCGGGCCCCACCGGCACGCCGAGGCGGGCCCCGGCCCAGGCGAGGTGGAGGTTGTCACCGGCCACGCGCAGGTCGCAGCCGGCGGCGACCTCGGCCCCGGCGCCGACCGTGCTGCCGACGCACACCGCGATCGTCGGGACCGGCACCAGCTCGACGAGGCGGTAGAGCCGGGCGAAGGCCTCCATGCGGGCGACACCCCCGGCGGCGTCGAGCTGCTCGGAGACGTCGGCACCGGCGCTGAACGCGGTCTCGGACGTCGACGACAGCACCACCACGCGCACGTCGGGGTCGTCGCACAGCTCGGTCAGCGCCTGGTTGAGCAGGCCCAGCGTGGCGGTGTCGAAGGCGTTGCGCTTGGCGGGACGGTCGAGGCGCAGCACCTCGACGCCGTCGTCGTGTCTCTCTCGCTGCAGGCTCACGCCCGCGAGTCTCCCGCGGCCAGGAGCTGGCGGGGCGCCGGCGCCAGCCCGTGGACGCTCAGGGGTTGCGCACCGCGAAGGTGTCGCAGGCCTCGACCGTGCCGCGCTCGTAGCCGGTGGAGAACCACCGCACCCGCTGCTCGGCCGAGCCGTGGGTCCAGGACTCGGTGGTGACCTGGCCCTGGGTGCGCTCCTGGATGCGGTCGTCGCCGATCGCCTCGGCCGCCTCGACGGCGAGCCTCACGTCGTCGCGGGTGAGGTCGGAGATGAGCGGCACGCCGGAGGCGGTCTCGGTCGAGGTCGCGCCCTTCGCCCAGGCGCCGGCGTAGCAGTCGGCCTGCAGCTCCAGGCGCACGGCGTCGCTGTCGGGCCCCGACTGCGTGCGGACCTGGCGCATCGTGCCGAGCAGGTTCTGCACGTGGTGGCCGTACTCGTGGGCGAGCACGTAGGCCTCGACGAAGCCGCCGTCGGGCCCGCCGAGCTGCTGCTCGAGCACCGAGTCGAAGAAGCCGCTGTCGAGGTAGATGCCCTGGTCGCCGGGGCAGTAGAACGGCCCCACGGCCGAGGTGGCCTGGCCGCAGGCGGTCTGCACCGAGCCCGAGAACGTCGTGAGGGTGGTGGGGGAGAAGTCGGCCCGGGTCTGGGCCGGCAGCGCCTCGGACCAGTAGTCGTGCAGCGAGTTCTCCACCGCCACGCGGGCGCAGTCGGCCGAGGCGTTGGCGTCGGCGCCGGTCTCGCACGCCGCGTAGCGCTCGGTCGCCGTGAACCGGCTGCTGTCCAACCCGCTGCCGACCCCGCTGCCCAGGCCACCCAGGCCACCGCCGCCACCGCCGCCGAAGAGCTGGATGCCGACGATGATCAGCACCACGACCAGGCCGAGGCCGCCACCGCCGACCGCGCCCCCGGGGATGGGGAGGCCGCCGCCGCGCCCGCGCCCTCCGCCCAGGCCACCGCCGAGGCCACCTCCGAGCCCGCCGCCGAAGCCACCGCCCCCGCGCCGGTCGCCGACGCGGCTGGTGTCGAGCCGGGCCTTGGGGTTGAACCTCATCGTCGCTCCTGGTGTCGGGGGTGTGCGGCGTCACCCGGTATCCCGCGCACGGCGATTCTGCACCCACCCCGCGGCGTTCCTAGACTGGGCCGGACATGATCACCACCACCGACCTGGAAGTGCGCGCCGGGGCCCGCCTGCTCATGGAGCACGTCAGCTTCCGGGTCGCCGCCGGCGACAAGGTCGGCCTGGTGGGCCGCAACGGTGCCGGCAAGACGACGCTGACCAAGATCCTCGCGGGTGAGGCGCTGCCCGCCAGCGGTGCGGTGCACCGCACCGGCGAGGTGGGCTACCTCCCGCAGGACCCCCGCATCGGCGACCCCGAGATGCTCGCCCGCGACCGCATCCTGTCCTCGCGCGGCCTGCACGACGTCGTGCGGCGACTGCGCGACGCCGAGGCCGAGATGGGCTCCGCCGACCCCGCCACCGCCGACCGCGCCATGAAGCGCTGGACCCGCGCCGACGCCGAGCTGCACGCCGGCGGCGGCTACGCCGCGGAGGCCGAGGCCGCGCAGATCGCCAGCAGCCTGGGCATCGAGGACCGCCTGCTCACGCAGCCCCTCAAGACGCTCTCGGGTGGCCAGCGGCGCCGGGTCGAGCTGGCGCGCATCCTCTTCTCCGGCGCCGAGACGCTGCTGCTCGACGAGCCGACCAACCACCTCGACGCCGACTCGATCGTGTGGCTGCGCGGCTTCCTCAAGGCCCACTCCGGCGGGCTCATCGTGATCAGCCACGACAACGACCTGCTCGAGGACACCGTCACCCGGGTGCTGCACCTCGACGCCAACCGCGCCACGATCGACGTCTACAACATGGGCTGGAAGGCCTACCTCACGCAGCGCGAGACCGACGAGCGCCGACGGCGCCGCGAGCGGCAGAACGCCGAGTCCAAGGCCAAGACGCTCACCGACCAGGCCAACAAGATGCGGGCCAAGGCCAGCAAGGCCTCCGCTGCGCAGTCGATGCTCAAGCGGGCCGAGAAGATGATGGCGGGCGTCGAGGGGGAGCGGCAGGCTGACAAGGTCGCGCGCATCGCCTTCCCCAAGCCGGCGCCGTGCGGCAAGACGCCGATCACCGCGGCGCAGCTGTCCAAGGCGTACGGCTCGCTCGAGGTCTTCACCGGCGTCGACCTGGCCATCGACAAGGGCTCCCGCGTGGTGATCCTGGGCCTGAACGGCGCGGGCAAGACCACGATGCTGCGCATCCTCGCCGGCGTCGACCGCCCCGACACCGGTGAGGTCGTGCCGGGCCACGGGCTCAAGCTCGGCTACTACGCCCAGGAGCACGAGACCCTCGACACCGCGCGCACCGTGCTCGAGAACATGCAGAGCGCCGCACCGCAGCTCACCGACTCGGAGGCGCGCAGCGTGCTGGGCTCCTTCCTCTTCTCCGGTGACGACGCGCACAAGCCGGCCGCGGTGCTCTCCGGCGGCGAGAAGACCCGCCTCGCGCTCGCCAGCCTGGTGGTCTCGAGCGCCAACGTGCTGCTGCTCGACGAGCCCACCAACAACCTCGACCCGGCGTCGCGCGAGGAGGTGCTGGCCGCAATCCGCACCTACGAGGGCGCGATCGTGCTGGTCACCCACGACGAGGGTGCCGTGCGCGCCCTGGAGCCCGACCGCGTCCTGCTGCTGCCCGACGGCGACGAGGACCTGTGGAACGAGGGCTACGCCGACCTGGTCTCGCTGGCCTGAAGCGCCACCCGCGTCTCGCGGGCGCGACCGCGCAGCTGCACGGTCTCGACGACCTCCCAGTGCGCGGCCTCCGCGACCCCGGCTGCCTCGACGGTCTCGGCCGAGACCGCGACGCGGCCGGGCCGGTCCTTGGCGAGCTCGGTCAGGCGGGCCGCGGCGTTCACGGCGTCGCCGATGACGGTGTACTCGAAGCGCCGCTGGTCGCCGACGTTGCCCGCCACGGCCTCGCCGGTCGCGACCCCGATCCCGGCGCCCACCTCGGGCACCTCCTGCGCCAGCCGCGCCGCCACGCAGCGGGCCGTCTCCAGCGCCGCGCGCGCGTGGTCGTCCTGGTCGACCGGGGCGCCGAAGACCGCGAGCACCGCGTCACCCATGAACTTGTTGACCAGGCCGCCGCGGCGGTCGACCTCGTCGACCACCACGCCGCAGAAGCGGTTGAGCAGCGCGACGACGTCGGTGGCCGGCCGCTCCTCGGCGTACGTCGTGGAGCCGACGAGGTCGACGAAGAGCACCGAGACGCACCGCACCTCGCCCCCGAGCTCGACGCTGCGCAGCAGGGCGGCCCGCGCCACGTCGTGCCCCACGTGGCGCCCGAAGATGTCGCGGATGCGCTCCCGCTCGCCGAGCCCCTCCGCCATCCGGTTGAAGCCGGCCTGAAGCGCGCCGAGCTCGGTGCCGTCGTAGACCTGCAGCCGCACGTCGAGGTCGCCGCCCTCGACGCGGTGCAGCGCGTCGCGCACGTCGAGGATGGGGGAGACCACCGCGCGGGCGTCGAGCACCGCGATCAGCAGGCCGGGCACGAGCACGACGGTGCCGAGCACGAGCACGACCACCGCCAGCCGGGTGCGGCCGATGTCGTCGCCGGCCAGCGCCAGCACCGCGACGACCATGAGCCCGGCGACCGGCACCCCGGAGCCGAGCACCCAGAAGAGCAGCATGCGCCGCTTGACGCCGGAGCCCGCCGTCGGGCGGTCGGTGAGCACGCGCGCGTCGTCGGTGAGGGCCCGTGCGGCGATCGGGCGCAGCCCGAACTCGGCGAGCAGGTAGGACACGGCGCACACGAGCACGCCGGCGATCGCGACCGACAGCAGCACCGTCGTGGTGAGGGCAGGCTGCAGCCACACCGCGAGGCCGGTGAGCAGCGCGACCCCGCCGGCCCACAGCACCGCCTGCATGACCGTCAGCCGCAGCGGCACCCGCAGCGCCGTGCGCCGCTCCTCGTCGCTGGGCACCCGCTGGTCGGTGGCCCAGCGCAGCGCCCGCAGGGTGACGGTGGTGCCCCACGCCGCGCCCACGAGGACCGCCACCCCGACGTAGGTCGGCACCGCGACCGCCGCCGCCAGCACCCCGGCGGCGCCCAGCGGCTCGGCGGGCCGCACCAGCCAGAAGACCCCGGCGACGACGAGCGCGCCGACGACGTTGGTGGTCACGATGAGGACCGTGAGGAGCAGCTGCACCCGCACGCGCAGCTGTCGCCGGCCCTGGTCGGCGGGCCCCAGGAGCCAGGAGCCGAAGGGCTGAGCGCTGCTCACCGGCCCGACCCTACTGGTCCGTATGCTGCGCGGCATGACTCCCGACGAGCTGGCCCAGGTCGGCCTCCGCTTCGAGGTCGACGGACCCGTCGCCACCCTCACCCTCGACCGGCCGGAGCGCCGCAACGCCCAGACGCCGGCGATGTGGCGTGCCATGGCCCGCCTGGGCGCCGAGGTCCCCGACGAGGTGCGGGTCGTCGTCGTGCGCGGCGCCGGCGTGTGCTTCTCCGCCGGCCTGGACCGCACCATGCTCGACCCGGCGCGCTCCGCAGCCGACGGGGGAGGCGACGAGACCGTCGTCGGCCTGCTCGCGCAGGACGACGAGGCGATCGTGCGCACGATCGGGGACTACCAGCAGGGTTTCCTGTGGCTGCGCGACCCGCGCTTCGTCTCGGTCGCCGCCGTGCACGGGCACGCCATCGGCGCGGGCTTCCAGCTCGCGCTGTCGTGCGACCTGCGGGTCGTCGCGGCCGACGCGCAGTTCTCCATGCGCGAGGCCGCGCTCGGGCTCGTGCCCGACCTCACGGGAACAAAACCGCTGGTCGAGGCCGTTGGCTACGCGCGGGCACTGGAGCTGTGCACCACCGCCCGCACCTTCGGCGCCGAGCAGGCGGCGGCGTACGGCCTGACGACGGTCGACTGCGCCGCCGACGGCCTCGACGCCGCGCTGGAGGAGCTGGTCGGCGCGCTGACCGCCCCGATGGCGGGTGCGGTGCGGGCGACCAAGCAGGTCGTGCAGCAGGCGTCCGCGAACGACCTGGCCACCCAGTGCCTGGTCGAGCGCACCGCCCAGGTCGGCCGCTTCCGCGAGCTGGCCGCCCTGGCCGGCGCCTGAGCGGGGCCGCCCGGCCCGCACCCCGCGGGACCGGGCGAGGTGGGGCGAGGCGGGAGGAGACCCGGTGTCGATGTCAGGGATGGGGCCGGCCTTCCGGACGCTGCGCACGGACCGCAGCGTGGCCCAGCAGCGGCTCGACCGCAGCACCGTGCGCCGGGTCCTGCGCTTCGCGCGCCCGCACCGCCGGCTGATCGCGCTCTTCCTCGTCCTCACGGTCGTCGACGCCGGTCTGGTCGTCGTCAACCCCCTGCTGATCCAGCGCATCATCGACGACGGCATCCTCGGCGGCGACCCGACGCTCATCACCCTCCTCGCGCTCGCCATGGTCGCCACCACCCTGGTGAGCGGGGTGCTGATGGTGCTGATGGGCCTGCTGTCGTCCCGCATCGGCGAGGGCCTGATCTTCGACCTGCGCACGCAGGTCTTCGCCCACGTGCAGCGCCAGTCGTTGGCCTTCTTCACCCGCACCCAGACCGGCGCGCTGGTCTCCCGGCTCAACAACGACGTCATCGGCGCCCAGCGTGCCTTCACCTCGACGCTGTCCGGCACGGTGTCCAACGCGATCGCCGTGGTCGTCGTCGGCATCACGATGTTCGCGCTCAGCTGGCAGGTCACGCTGCTGTGCCTGGCGACCTTCCCGTTCCTCTTCCTCGCCTCCCGCGTCGTCGGCGCCACGCTCTCCGGCCTGACCCGGCAGCAGATGGACGGCAACGCCGACCTGGGCAACGCGATGACCGAGCGCTTCAACGTCGGCGGCGCGACCCTCCTCAAGCTCTTCGGGCGTCGCGAGGACGAGGACGCGCTCTTCGCCCGCAAGGCCGCCAACGTGCGCGACCTGGGCATCCGCATCGCCTTCGTCACCCGCCTCTTCACCACGGCGATGATGACGGTGCCGGCGCTCGCCACGGCCCTCGTCTACGGCGTCGGCGGCCACCTCGCGCTGCGCGACCAGCTGACCATCGGCACGCTCGGCGCCCTGGCCACCCTGCTGCTGCGCCTGCTCGGCCCGCTGCAGGGCCTGTCCAACGTGCGCATCGACGTGATGACCGCGCTGGTGAGCTTCGAGCGCGTCTTCGAGGTGCTCGACCTGCCCTCCACCATCCAGGAGCGTCCCGGCGCGCGACCGCTGCCCGCCGGCAGCGCCTCGCTGGAGTTCGACGGCGTCGGCTTCACCTACCCCCGCGCCGACGAGGTCTCGCTCGCCTCGCTCGAGACCGTGGCCCGCACCGACGGCCGCGTCAACGAGCAGGTCCTGCACGACGTCACCTTCTCGGCCGCGCCGGGGGAGATGGTGGCGCTGGTCGGCCCGTCGGGCGCGGGCAAGACCACCGTCACCCACCTCGTCGCGCGCCTCTACGACGTCACCGAGGGCGTCGTGCGGGTCGGTGGCCACGACGTGCGCGACCTGACGCTGCAGTCGCTCGAGGACGCCGTCGGCTACGTCACCCAGGACGCCCACATGTTCCACGACACCGTGCGCGCCAACCTCGCCTACGCCAAGCCCGACGCCGAGGACACGCTGGTGTGGGCCGCCCTCGACGCGGCACGCATCGGCGACCTGGTGCGCTCGCTGCCCGACGGCCTCGACACCGTCGTCGGCGACCGCGGCTACCGCCTCTCCGGCGGTGAGCGCCAGCGCCTCGCGATCGCCCGGCTGCTGCTCAAGGCGCCGCCGATCGTGGTGCTCGACGAGGCCACCGCACACCTGGACTCCGAGTCGGAGACCGCCGTCCAGCGTGCCCTCGACGCGGCGCTCGCGGGCCGCACGTCCCTGGTGATCGCCCACCGCCTCTCGACCGTGCGCCACGCCGACCGCATCCTGGTGCTCGACGGCGGCCGGGTCGTGCAGAGCGGCACCCACGCCGAGCTGCTGGCGGAGGGCGGGCTCTACGCCGACCTCTACCGCACCCAGTTCCTCGACGACACCCCGAAGGCGGGCGCCGGGGTCTGAGGGCCCTCGGCCGCGAGGCCGGGTCCCGGCTCAGCCCGACGAGCGCACGGCGCGCCGCCGGGCGCGCTCGCGGGCCTGCTGCAGCGCCCGCTCGTCGGGGCTCAGCCGCGGCGCGGGCGGCGCCTTGCGGCCCGTGGCGCGACGCCACTCGTCGTAGGCGAGGTAGCCGAAGCCGACGAGGGCCAGCAGGCCGAAGAACCACCACTGGAGGCCGTAGAAGAAGTGCGGTCCGTCGTCGAGGTCGGGCAGCTCGGCCGCGGCCAGCGGGTCCTCGGGCGCGGGGGACTCCTCGACGAGGTCGACGAAACCGGCGTAGACCTGCCGGTCGAGCGCGTCGCCGATGGCCTCGCTCGACACCGCGCGGGTCGACTGCGCGGTCACCGACGTGGCGTCGCCGGTCGCGTCTCGCCGCACCCAGCCGGTGATCGTCACCTCGCCGGCCGGCGGTGCGGGCAGGGCGTCGAGGTCGGAGCCGTCGATGCCGCTGTTGCGGGTCGCCAGCCAGCCGCGGTCGACCAGCAGCGCCGTGCCGTCGTCGGTCACGAGCGGCACGACGAGGTCCACTCCGGAGCGGCCCTCGCGGGTGCGGTAGCGGACGACGACGGTGTCGGACACGGCGTACTCGCCGGTGGCGGTGACGCGGCGCCACTCGTCCTCCGGCGCGACCGGCTCGTCCACCGACATGAGGTCGTCGACCGGCACCGGCGGTGCGTCCTCGGCGGCGCGCACCAGGGCGTTGCGGTCCCGGCGCTCGTCGAGCCGGCCGAACTGCCACTCGCCGAGGTACCACGCCAGCGAGGCCAGCAGTGCGACCACGAGGCCGAAGAGCACCCACCGGCGGGAGAGGAGGAAGCGCAACGAGCCCACGCTCCGAGGCTAGCCCGCGCGACGCGGCCGTCGACGCGCCGGCGGTGTCGGGTGCGCCACCTATGCTGGGCGTGTGACCGCGACGACACAGGCAGGCACGGACCCCCGCGTGCTCGGCGACCGCTTCGGGCGGGTCGCGACCGACCTGCGCGTGTCGCTCACCGACCGGTGCAACCTGCGCTGCTCCTACTGCATGCCGGCCGAAGGCCTCGACTGGCTGCCGACCGAGCAGGTCCTCACCGACGACGAGGTCGTGCGGCTGATCCGCATCGGCCACGACCTGCTCGGGATCCGCGAGGTCCGCTTCACCGGCGGTGAGCCGCTCGTGCGCCGCGGGCTCGTCGACATCGTGCGTCGCACGCGCGAGGTGGGCCCGGACCTCGAGATCTCGCTCACGACCAACGCGCTGGGCCTGGCCCGCACCGCCCACGCCCTCGCCGAGGCCGGCCTCGACCGGGTCAACGCCAGCCTCGACAGCGTGCGTGCAGAGACCTTCGCGACCATCACCCGGCGCGACCGGCTGCAGGACGTGCTCGACGGCCTGGCGGCGGCGCGCGACGCCGGCCTGGGCCCGATCAAGGTCAACGCGGTGCTGCTGCGCGGCCACAACGACGACCAGGCCGCGGAGCTGCTGCGCTGGGCGGTCGCCGAGGGTTACCAGCTGCGCTTCATCGAGCAGATGCCGCTCGACGCCCAGCACGACTGGTCGCGTGCCGAGATGATCACCGCCGAGGAGATCCTGGCCCGCCTGGAGGCCGAGTTCACGCTCACGCCGGCCTCCGAGCCGCGGGGGAGCGCTCCTGCCGAGCTGTGGCAGGTCGACGGGGGGCCGGCCACCGTCGGCGTGATCGCGTCGGTGACCCGGCCCTTCTGCGGTGACTGCGACCGGGTGCGGCTCACCGCTGACGGTCAGGTGCGCAACTGCCTGTTCGCACGCGAGGAGTCCGACCTGCGCGGCGCGATGCGTGCCGGTGCCACCGACGACGAGCTCGCTGATCGCTGGGTCGCCGCGATGGCGGTGAAGCGCGCCGGCCACGGCATCGACGACGTGACCTTCCTGCAACCCGACCGCCCGATGTCGGCGATCGGCGGCTGACCGCCCGCTGCGCCCGCCTAGTCGGCCCCGGCCTCCGGCAGGTCGTCGGGCCGGTCCTCGGGCTGGTCCTGGGGGAGGTCGGCGAAGGCGACGGTCTCCCGCAGGAAGCCGCGGGCGCCCAGGAAGTCGCCCAGGCTGTCCCGGTGCGTCTCGCAGGCCAGCCAGGTCTTGCGCCGCTCGGGCGGGTGCAGGCGCGGGTTGTTCCACTGCAGCGCCCAGACGGCGTCGGCGCGGCAGTCGCGCGCGGAGCAGGTGGGGGTCACGGGCTCACCTCGCGGCACGGGCTCGGGATCGGGGCGTCGCGGCGCCGGCCGGGCAGGCCGGGTGGTGCCGGACAACCACGGGGGAAGCCGTCCGGCACCACGGCCGACGGGCAGCGCGAGCGCGCCCGTCGGTTGATTCTTGCACGACCACCCGCGAGCGCGTCCACGGTCCGGGTGGGGCCGCGTGCCGCCCTCAGTCCAGCGGTCGGTAGACCGTCGAGCCGCCGCCCGGGGGGAGCTGCCGACGGTCGCTCGTGGGCTGCCGGAGCCGGAACCCGTCGGTGCGCGGACCGGCCACGTTGGCGATGATCACCGCGACGTAGGGCAGCACGACCGCGCCGAGCAGCGCCAGCGAGAACGCCCAGACGCTGACGTTGACGGTGAAGACGGCGGCGACGACGCAGATGGTGCGCAGCGCCATCGAGAAGAGGTACTTGTTCTGCCGCGACCGGATGTCGTCGGCAGCGCTCGAGGGCGCCTCGGTGATGCGCACCGGCTCGGTGCCGCGGCGCTGCCGCGCCTGCCCGCCCGGGCGGACCGCTCCACGACCTGCTCCGCGCGCTGCCATGACCTCGAGCGTACGTCGCTACCATCGCAGAACCCAGCGGCCCCGGAGCGGGCTGCGCCACGTCTCGCCGAACCCCAGGAGCACCCGTGACCGACCGCACCTACCGCGTCTCCGAGATCGTCGGCACCTCGCCCGACGGGATCGACCAGGCGATCCGCAACGGCATCGCCCGCGCCAGCAAGACGCTGCGCCACCTCGACTGGTTCGAGGTGACCCAGGTCCGCGGCCACGTCAAGGACGGCGCCGTGGACCACTTCCAGGTCGGGATGAAGATCGGCTTCCGCCTCGAGGACGAGTGACGTCCGGCAGCTAGGTGGCCCGGTCGCCCGGGGCGGTCCGGGCGGCCCGCCGCTCCGCGCGCAGCCGCCGCCGCTCCGCCCGGGCGCGCGCGGCGCGGTGGTAGCGTTCCTCGACCTCGGCGCGCACCCGCAGCGCGAGCTCGGGCTCGTTGGTCGTGACGAGCCACGCGCGGCCCGGCCGCATCCAGTAGCGCAGTGCCTCCTCGTCGTCGACCGTCCACACCAGGAGCGGCAGGTCCACGCGCCGCGCGAAGGAGCGGACCCCCGCCCGGGCCAGGCGCTGGTGGGCCACGACGACGTTGGCCCGTGAGTCGCGCACCCGCGGGCGGGCGACGACCTCCGAGGTGCGGATGCGGACCTTCTCGGCCACCGGCAGGCCCACGGTGCTGCGCCCGAGCGACAACCCCACCAGCAGCGGCAGTCCCTCGCCCTCCGCCCAGTCGCGCACGGCGCGCACGGAGTCGTCGTCGAGCGTGGTCACGACGAGGTCGTGCGGGCCCAGGCGCTCGACCGCGAGCCGCGCCGCCGCCACCTCCGCAGTGCTCGCCGGGTCGGCGTACGCCGCCGCGGGGGAGCGGAACTTGAGGTCGACGTGCGCCTGCTTGCCGGTGCCGGCGAGGGCGTCGAGGACCTCGTCGTAGCGCAGCACCTCCGACACCGCCCCGGCGTACGTCGCGAGGTCGAGGTGCGCGAGCGGGCGCAGCGCGCCGCCGACCTCCACCACGTCGTCGTGGTGGAGCACGAACGTGCCGTCGCCGAGGAGCTGCACGTCGAACTCGACGAAGTCGACCTCGAGCCCGAGCGCGCGGTCGAGCGCCACCCGGGTGTTCTCGAGGTGGGTCGCCGTGCCGGCCCCGCACCGGTGGGCACTGACCAGCACCGGCGGCGCGGGGCGACGGGCGCGCCCCGGGGCGAGGCGTCGAGGCGGCGTCGGTCGGGGCGCCTCGGCCGGCGCGTCTCGTGTCACCGCTCCAGTCTGGGGCGCGGAGCGGCCGGGGCCGCAGCGGCACGCTGGTTTGAGCGCCGTCACCGGGGGGAACACCCCTCTCGGCGAGCCGTGTCCCGGGGCGGCGTCGCCCTCCGCCCCGCTCGACTCGAGGAGTCCCGTGCCACCGCACCTCCCCACCCGCCCCGTCCGTGCGCGAGCCGCGGCTGCCGCCACCCTCGCGTCGCTGGCCGTCGTCGCCGCCGGTGCTGCACCCGCCACGGCTGCCGGCCGAGGTCACGAGGAGCGACCCGGTGGCGGGGGGGAGCGCGGCACCGGCTCTGCCGCGGCACCGGCGCCGGGCGAGCGCTCGAGTGGGCGCGGCAGCGACCGCGGAGGCGACGACCGCGGCAGCGTCCGCGGAGGCGACGACCGAGGCCCGCGTGCAGACGGCCCGGGTGCCGGAGACGACGGCGACCGCGGCCCCGACGACCGCTCCCAGGACCGCGACCGCTCCCAGGACCGCGACGACCGCGACCGCGGCGACCGGGGCACGGACCGCGACCGCGGCGCACCGGCCGCTGCTGAGCGAGATCGCGGCGGTGAGCGCGGCGGTGAGCGCGGCGGTGAGCGCGGCACTGGGCGCGGCAGCGAGCGCGGTAGGGGCGCCGAGGGCGAGCGCGCGCCCGGCCCCGAGCGCGGGCGTCCCGCCACGTCCGGGCAGCCCGGCACCGCCGAGCAGCCACCCGCCGCGCCGGGCACGACCGATCCCGGTCCTGGCGACGCCTCCACGGGCTCGGAGCCGACCGCCGGACCCGCCGAGGGCCCGGCCGACGGCGACGCCGACGAGTCCGTCGCCGCCGCGGCCCCGACGACCGCGGCGACCGCCGCCGCCGCGGTGCGGACGCCGGTCGCAGCGCGGGTCAGCGCGGCGGGCGGGGTCGGCCGCGCGAGCAGCGAGGGCCCGCAGTCGCCGCAGGCCGCGGCCCAGGTGTGGGAGCTCGGTCCCGGCGCCCAGCGCGACATGGCCGAGCCCACCTGGTCGACCGCCGACGACATGCCGCTGTGGTGGTGGCGGGGCGAGGCCCCGGCGTCCGTGGCAGCCGGCCTCGGCCCGGCCGCGCCGCTCGCGGTGGCGCAGGCGGCCCTGCCCGGCTCCGCGACGGAGCGGGAGGTCGCCTTCCTGCTGCTCGTCGGGGCCGGCGGCGGTGCTGCGCTGCTCGGCGCTGCGGCTCGCCGCCGTCCCGCCCGAGCACGGGTGCGCACGCCGCGCTGAGCCTGACCGCGCGCCCGAAGCCTCACCGCCTCGACGCCCCCGGGACCCGGTCCCGGGGGGCGTCCCTGTGCGCGCACCGGGGTGGCGCCCTCACCCCTGCGGGGGGCCACAGGGTTACGCACGTCGCTGCCGGGACCACCCTCGAGGGTGGTTTTGACGCCGTTTGTTGGCTGGCGCGTTTGTGCAGGTCAGACCGGAGGAACAGTGTTCCCGCCGGGCTCGGGCCGGCGCCACCACCCGTCGCGTCGACCCCTCCCAGGAGATCCCCCATGGCTGCTCAGACACCCCTTCGCCCGGCCGGCGACCGGCCGCGTCGCACCTCGCGCACCCCGGGCCTCGCTGCGGCCGCCGTCCTCACCGCAGCCGCGCTCTCCGTCAGCTCCTCCGGCGCCGCGCTCGCCGCGCCCGTCGCGGTGGCCGCCGCCGACCAGGGCAAGGGCCAGGGCAAGGGCCAGGACAAGGGCCAGGGCCAGGACAAGGGCCAGGGCCAGGGCCAGGGCGGGAGCCGGGGCAACACGGGAGGCGAGCGCGCCCAGGGCGGGTCCGCCGGCACCAGCAGGGCCTCGCAGCCGAGCGCACAGGGGCCCGGCGCCGCCCAGGAGAAGCGCGAGGAGAAGGACGACAAGAAGGCAGCCAAGGCCGAGAAGAAGGCCGAGAAGAAGGCCGGGAAGGGTTCCGGCTCCGCCGGCTCGCGTGGCGGGTCCGGTGCCGGCAGCCCGGGCACGCCGCAGACCACGTCGCCGGGCCGCTCCAGCACCGCCCCGAGCAGCAGCGGCGGCAAGGGCGGCGGCAAGGCCGGCGGCAAGGGCGGCGGCAAGGCCGGCGGTGCCGGTGACCCCGCCGGGAACAACGGCACCGTGAAGATCGCGCCCTACGGCGAGATGGACGGCATCCCGCAGAACAGCCCCCACCCCGGCTGCACCTTCCAGGTCGAGTGGTACGGCTTCGACGAGGGCGAGGACGTCGTCTCGACGGTGTCCTTCGCGATGCACGCCCCGACCGCCGACGTCGGCCTGAGCGTGGCCGGCGACACCACGGTGCCGGTCGGCGGCGACCCGGCATCCGGCGCGGGCACCGACACCGGCCTCGACGGCGTCGAGACCTACACCCTTTCCTTCGACGGCGAGCCGCACCCGCAGCAGGGCTACCACGTCAAGCTGACGGTCAGCACGCCGCGCTCGCAGGGCAACGACACGAAGACCAAGGTCTTCTGGGTCGAGCCGTGCACGACCGAGGCCCCCGGGACCGAGACCCCCGGCACCGAGACCCCCGGCACCGAGACCCCCGGCACCGAGACCCCCGGCACCGAGACCCCCGGCACCGAGACCCCCGGCACGGAGACCCCCGGCACGGAGACCCCCGGCACGGAGCTGCCCGGCACCGTGGACACCGGAACCGGCCTGGACACCGGCACCGACTCGGGCACGGTCACCGAGGAGGGCGTCGTCGCGGGCTTCACGGAGTCGCAGGACGCCGAGGCGAGCGCCGACCTCGCCGCGGCCGGCGGTGCCGGCAGCGAAGCCGGCACGACCGCCGCGGTGCCGACCTCGGTCGACGCCGGTCTGACCACCGGCGAGCAGGTCGGGCTGGCGGCACTGGTCGCCACGCTCCTCGGCGGCGCGGCCGCGCTCGTCGGCATCCTCGCGAGGCGGCGTACTGTCCGGTCGTGACCTCCTCGACGCAGCGCAGCTCGCCCGGTCGCCCGTCGGCGGCCGGGCGGCTGCGCGACGTCGTCACCACCCTGCTCGTGGTCGGCGGCCTGGCGGTCGCCGGCACCGGCCTGTGGCAGTGGTACGCCGACGGCGCACCCACCCCGTCCCGCGCGGCCACCGGCCCGGTCGAGCAGGAGTCGTCCAGCGCGACCGCCGCGCCGCCGGCCGAGCTGCCGCAGGCGCAGCCCGCACGCACGCGCCCCGGCGCGCCGTTGCGGGTGCGGGTGCCCCGCCTGGGGGTGGACGCACCCGTCGACCCGGTCGGCGCACCCGGTGGCACCTTGACCCCGCCGTCGGACGCCACCCGACTCGGGTGGTGGGCGGCGGGCGCCCGGCCCGGACAGCGCGGCAGCGTGCTGGTCGCGGGCCACACGGTCAGCACGGGCGGTGGTGCGCTCGACGACCTCGAGCTGCTGCGCCGCGGTGACGACGTGGTGGTGCGCACCACCACGGGCAGGCGCAGCTACGAGGTGGTGTCGGTGCAGGTGCTCGGCAAGGGCGTGCTCGCCCGGCGGGCACAGCAGCTCTTCGACCAGCGGGTGCCGTCGCGGCTCGTGCTCGTGACGTGCGAGGACTGGGACGGGACGGCCTACCGCAGCAACGTCGTGGTCACCGCGCGCCCGCGACGCTGACGCGGCGCGGGCGGCGGGCGCAGACCCCGGACGAGACCCCGATCAGTGCTGGTAGGTGCCGTGCAGCACGGCCCGCCCGAGGGTCTTGAAGGCCAGGTTGAACGACACGACGGCCGGGCTGGCGTCGGCGTCGACGCCGAGCGTCTCCTCGCCGACGGCGTGGACGACGAAGTAGTAGCGGTGGACCTGGTCGCCCTGCGGCGGCGCGGCGCCCATGAAGCCGGCCTGGCCGGCGTCGTTGCGCACGTGGAAGGCGGACCCCGGCAGCTCGCCCGACGCCGCGCCGGCCTCGAGCGAGGTGACGTCGGCGGGCAGGTCGACGAGCACCCAGTGCCAGAACCCGCTGGGGGTCGGGGCGTCGGGGTCGAAGCAGGTCACCACGAAGGACTTCGTGCCCTCCGGGGCGCCCGCCCACGACAGCTGCGGCGAGGTGTTGCCGCCGTCGGCCACCTGCGCGTCGTCGAGGGGCTGGCCGTCGTGCACGTCGGTGCTGGTGACCTGGAACGACGCCGTGGCCGGCAGCAGGTCGTAGGGGTTCGGGCTGACGGGTCGGTCGAGCTGGCTCATGCCGGTGAACATAGCCCCGGGGCGAACACCCGTCGGCCGTCCGGACGGGCTGGGGGAGACTAGGCGCATGCTCGCCACGACGACGGACGCCGACCACCGCGACCCCGAGGACGCCCTGGCCGCGCTGCGTGCCGCCGTCGGTCCCGGCGACGACGGCGCGGCCCGCGACGCCCGCGAGCGGCAGGCCCAGCTCACCAAGCCCGCGGGTGCCCTCGGGGCGCTGGAGGACGTCTCGGTGCAGCTGTCGGCGATCGCCGGCAGCTGCCCGCCGCCGGTGCCGGCGCGACCGGCCGTCGCCGTCTTCGCGGGTGACCACGGGGTGCACGCCGCGGGCGTCTCGCCGTGGCCGCAGGAGGTCACCGCCGGGATGGTGGAGAACTTCCGGGCCGGGGGAGCGGCGGTCAACGTGCTGGCGCGCGCGTGCGGCGCGCGCGTCGTCGTGGTCGACGTCGGCGTCGCGAGCCCGGTCGAGCCGGGGCCCGACGTGCTGGTCCGCAAGGTGCGGGCCGGGACCGCGGACCTGAGCCGCGGGCCGGCCCTGACGCGCGAGGAGGCGCTCGCGGCGCTCCTGGTGGGGGCACAGGTGGCCGCGGACCTCGTGGCCCAGGGCCACGACCTGCTGCTGACCGGTGACATGGGCATCGGCAACACGACACCCTCGGCCTGCCTCGTGGCCGCCCTGACCGGGGTCGCCGCACGCACGGCGACCGGCCGCGGCACGGGCGTCGACGACGCGACCTTCGCCCGCAAGGTGGGCGTGGTGGAGCGCGCGGTCGCCCGCCTCGCGCCCGACGCCGACCCCGTGGCGGTGCTCGCCGAGGTGGGCGGGCTCGAGCACGCCGCGCTGGCAGGCTTCGTCCTGGGCGGCGCGGCCGCCGGGGTGCCCGTGCTCCTGGACGGCGTCATCGCCGGCTCCGCCGCGCTCGTGGCCGTGGCCCTCGCGCCGCACGCCGCGGCGTACCTGCTCGCGGGGCACCGCTCCGTCGAGCCCGGGCACACCGCCGCGCTGCGGCACCTCGGGCTGCGGCCCCTCGTCGACCTCGACCTCCGCCTCGGCGAGGGCAGCGGCGCCGCGCTCGCCGTGCCCCTCGTGCGGGCCGCTGCGCTGCTGCTGGGCGAGATGGCCACCTTCGACGGCGCGGGCGTCGCCCGCAAGCAGGGCTGATGGGCGCCGAGACGCCCGAGGGCGCACCCGCCCCCTACCCCGTCGGGCTGCGCCTGGCCGGTCGCCGCGTCGTCGTCGTCGGTGGCGGTCAGGTGGCCCAGCGCCGCGTGCCCGCGCTCATCGCCGCGGGTGCGCGCGTCACCGTGGTCGCGCCCGAGGTCACGCCCGCCCTGGAGGGCCTCGGCGGGGAGGTCACCCTCGAGCTGCGCCGCTTCGAGCCGGCCGACCTCGACGACACCTGGTACGCGATCGCGGCCACCGACGACCCGGCGGTCAACGCCGCCGTCGCCGCCGCGGCGGAGGAGCGACGCACCTTCTGCGTGCGTGCCGACGACGCCTCGCAGGCCACCGCGTGGACCCCGGCGGTGGGACGCCACGCCGGTGTCACGGTGGCGGTCCTGGGCAACCGGGAGCCGCGGCGGTCCTCCGCCGTGCGCGACGAGATCATGGCCGCGCTGCAGGACGGCACCATCGCCGCCCGGGGCGCGCGCGACCGCACGCCCGGCGTGGTGCTGGTCGGCGGCGGCCCCGGTGACCCGGAGCTCGCCACCGTCGCCGCGCGGCACGCGCTCGCGTCGGCCGACGTCGTGGTCGCCGACCGGCTCGCCCCGCGCGAGCTGCTCGACGGGCTCGACCCCGACGTCGAGCTGGTGGACGTGGCCAAGCTGCCCCGGGGACGCTCGGCCACCCAGGAGGAGATCAACCGCGTCCTCGTCGAGCGCGCCCGGGAGGGCAAGCGTGTGGTGCGGTTCAAGGGCGGCGACGGCTTCGTCTTCGGCCGCGGCTACGAGGAGGTCCTGGCCTGCCAGGAGGCGGGGGTGCCCGTCACGGTGGTGCCCGGGCTGTCCTCCTCGATCTCGGTGCCCGGGCTCGTCGGCATCCCGGTGACCCACCGCGGCGTGGCCCACGAGTTCACCGTCGTCTCGGGCCACCTGCCGCCCGACCACCCCGAGTCGCTGGTGGAGTGGTCGGCGCTGGCCCGCCTGCGCGGGACCCTCGTGCTGCTGATGGCGGTCCAGAACGCCGGCGCGATCGCCGCGGCGCTGGTCGCGGGTGGTCGCCCCGCGGGCACCCCGGTGGCCGTGGTCGCGGAGGGCTCCATGCCCGCGGAGCGCACGGTGCTCAGCACCCTGGGCACCCTGGACGCCGACCTCGCCCGGCAGCAGGTGCGCCCGCCGGCGATCATCGTCGTCGGCGAGGTGGTCGCCGTGGCCCGGCCCGAGCACTACGCCCGCGCCCACTGATGGCCGAGCTGGTCACCGTCGACGACCCCGCCGACCCCCGGCTCGCCGACTACCGCGACCTGCGCGACGTCCAGCTGCGGCGTCACCTCGAGGCCGAGCACGGGCTCTTCCTCGCCGAGGGCGAGAAGGTGGTGCGGCGGGCGGTCGAGGCCGGCTTCGCGCCGCGCTCCTTCCTCGTCGCGCCGCGCTGGCTCGACGGCCTCGCCGACGTGCTGGCGGCCTCCGACGCCCCCTGCTACGTCGTGTCCGAGGCGCTCGCGGAGCAGGTGACGGGCTTCCACGTCCACCGCGGCGCGATCGCCTCGCTCGAGCGGCGCCCGCTCCCGACGGTCGCCGAGGTGCTGGAGGGCGCCCGCTCGGTCCTCGTGCTCGAGGACGTCGTCGACCACACCAACGTCGGGGCGATCTTCCGCTCCGGTGCCGCGCTCGGCTTCGACGCCGTGCTGCTCTCGCCGCGGTGCGCCGACCCGCTCTACCGCCGCTCGGTGAAGGTCGCGATGGGCGCGGTCTTCTCCGTGCCCTGGACCCGCCTCCCGGACTGGCACGACGCCCTCCCGGCGCTCTCGGCGGCCGGGTTCACCACCGTCGCGCTCACGCTCGCGGCCGACGCCGTGCCGGTGGAGGACGCCGTCGCCGGCGTCGACCGGATCGCCCTCGTGCTCGGGACCGAGGGCCACGGGCTGTCGCCGCGCTGGCAGTCCGCGGCCGACCGCCGCGCCGTCATCCCGATGCGCGCGGGCGTCGACTCCCTGAACGTCGCCGCCGCCACGGCGGTCGCGTGCTACGTCGCCGCGGCGCGCTGAGTCGCCGCGCGCGGAGCCGCCGCGCCGGGGCCGGCCCAGACCAGGGGGCGCTGGGGCCGGCCCACCCGTGACCCGCGGTCGCGCCCCTCGTTGAGCAGGCATGACCACGACCCCTCCGGCGCCGCAGGTGCCGCACCAGCGCGTCGGCGCCGGGGCGCGGCCGGCCCAGCCGGCGCAGGTCGTCGACATCGACGCCGAGGTGCTCGCCGCCAGCCGGCAGCGCCCGCTCATCACCCTGGACCACCTGGACGAGCACGCGACCGCCGTGCTCCTGGGCGTGCTGCTCGACGGTCGCGCCGGCCACCCGGGGGCGGAGGCCCGCGCGCTGCGCGGCGAGGCGCTGGTGCACCACCTGGTGACCCGCAGCAGCCCGGCCGACCTCGTGCGCCACGGCGTCCGCGTGGGTCGCATGGTCCGCGCCCTCGACCCAGAGGCCCGCGCCGAGGTGCTCGACGAGCTCGGCCCCCACGGCAGCCCGCGGCGGGCGCTGGTCGAGCGCCTGGCCACCGCCGGCGACGCGACCGCCCGCGCCTACGCGGTCGGGTTCACCGGCTGGTCCGCGCCCACCGCCTGAGCCCCCTCGGCGACGCCCGCCGGCCAGTCCGCGGGGTAGTCCTCGGCCGCCTTCTCGTGCTGCTTGCCCAGCTTCTTGCGCAGCTTGGTGGGCAACCGGTCGCCGAAGACCGTGCCGAGGGTGTGGTCGGTCTCGTGCTGCAGGCACCGCGCCAGCAGGCCGTCGCCCTCGAAGGAGACCGGCTCGCCGTCGAGGCCGGTGCCGTCGACGCGCGCGTGGTCGGGCCGCGCGCACTCGACGAAGGCGCCGGGGAAGGACAGGCAGCCCTCGTCGTCGGCGTCCAGCCGGCGGTCGCGGCCCTCCGGCAGCGTCAGCACGGGGTTGCACACGACGCCGACGGTGCGGCGACCGCTCGCGTCGGGGCAGTCGAAGACGAAGACGGCCAGGTCGACGCCGACCTGGCAGGCGGCGAGCCCGACGCCGTCCGCGGCGTACATCGTCGCCACCATGTCGGCGACGAGCGAGCGCAACCCCTCGTCGTACGTCGCGACGCGCTGCTGCGCCCGGTGCATGACCGGCGTGCCCCAGCGGGTGATCGGCCGGACCCGCCCGCCCGCGGGCAGCGGGCCGTGGGGGGCGAGGACGTCGTCGGGCGCGGCGGTCTCAGCAGGGTCGGCCATGGTGGGCAAGCCTAGTCCGCGCACCCGGGTGACCCGCACCACCGCGCGGTCTGTAGCGCGCTGTGCAACTCACAGTTACAGTTGCGGCATGTCCCTGACCAAGAGCCTCCGCCCCGGCGGCAAGCACGGTCTGTCCAGCTCGGAGTCGCGCGACCCGATCGGCTACGCCGTCGCTGCGCTCAACGTGCTGGCGCAGAGCGAGCTGATCGACCGCCTCGGCCTGCGGCGCACCGCCGAGCAGACCGTCTTCACCGCGACCCGCAACGGCTTCAAGGTGGCGGGTGCCGCCAGCCGCACCTTCGCCCGGAAGGGGGCGACCGGCCAGCCCGGCGTCCGCGTCCGCCCCGCCGATCCCGCCGGCACCTTCGACCTCACCCCGACCGAGGACGAGCAGATGCTCGTCGACGTCGTGACCGAGCTGGCCGACGAGGTGCTGCGCCCCGCCGCCTCGGAGGCCGACGCGGCCTGCGTCGCGCCCGACACCGTCCTGAAGGCCGGTCTCGAGGTGGGCCTGCCGCTCCTGGGCGTCCCCGAGGCGCTCGGCGGCATCTCCGAGGAGCGCTCGGCGATGGCCGGCGCCCTGGTCGCCGAGGCGCTCGCGCGTGGCGACATGGGCCTGGCCGTGGCGAGCCTCGCTCCCGGTTCCGTCGCCACGGCGCTCTCGCTGTGGGGCACCGAGCAGCAGCAGCAGACCTACCTGCCCGCCTTCACCGGCGACGAGGTCCCGGCCGCGGCGCTCGCGCTGAGCGAGCCGACGGTGCTCGCCGACGTGCTGGCACCGGCCACCACCGCGCGCCGCGAGGGCGGCGAGCTGGTGCTCGACGGCCTGAAGTCCGCCGTCGTGCGCGGCGCCGAGGCGGAGCTCTTCGTCGTCGGCGCGCTGCTCGACGGGGCGCCCGTGCTCGTGCTGGTGGAGTCCTCCGCCGCCGGGTTGAGCGTCGAGGCCGACCCCGCCATGGGCGTGCGCGCCGCCTCGCTCACGCGGCTGCGCCTCGACGGCGTCCGGGTGCCCGTCGACGCCGTCCTCGGCGCCACCGACGGCACGACGTACGCCGAGTGCGTGCGGCTCTCGCGCCTCGCCTGGTGCGCCCTGGCGGTCGGCACCGGTCAGGCCGTGCTCGACTACGTCACGCCCTACGTCAAGACCCGCGAGGCCTTCGGCGAGCCGGTCGCCCACCGCCAGTCGGTGGCCTTCATGGTGGCCAACATCGCGATCGAGCTGCAGGCGATGCGGCTGCTGACCTACCGCGCCGCCTCCCGCGCGGCGCAGGGCAAGGACTTCGCCCGCGAGGTGGCGCTGGCCCGCAAGGCCTGCACCGACCGCGGGATGCAGATCGGCCTCGACGGCGTCCAGCTGCTCGGGGGACACGGCTTCGTCAAGGAGCACCCGGTCGAGCGGTGGTACCGCGACCTGCGTGCGATCGGCGTCATGGAAGGTGCGGTGCTCGTCTGAACACCCCACGCTGTCGCTCGTTCCCCCCGCTCCGCTCCTCCCACTCCCGACACCGAGGGGACCCCGAAAGACCATGATCAACCTCGAGACTCCCAAGAAGCACCGGGCCCTGGTCGACCAGGCGCACCAGGTGGCGATGAACATGCTCCGGCCGATCTCCCGCAAGTACGACCGCGAGGAGCACGCCTACCCCAAGGAGCTCGACATGCTGGCGGCCATGGTCGACGGCCTGTCGGACTCCGGCGCCTCGGAGGGCGCCGGCGCCGCCGGCGTCAAGCGCGACGAGAAGGCCGCCGACACCGGCGTCAGGAACGGCGCCAACCTCGCCTCGGTGCTCTCCATCGCCGAGATGTGCTGGGGCGACACCGGCCTGCTGCTGTCGATGCCGCGTCAGGGCCTCGGCAACTCCGCGATCGCCTCGGTGGCCGACGAGGAGCAGCAGGAGCGGTTCAAGGGCACGTGGGCCGCGATGGCCATCACCGAGCCCGGCACCGGCTCCGACTCCGCCAACATCTCGACCACGGCGCGCCTCGACGGCGACCACTACGTCATCAACGGCGAGAAGATCTACGTCACCTCCGGCGACCGGGCCGACTCCGTGGTCGTGTGGGCCACGCTCGACAAGAGCCTCGGTCGCGCCGCCATCAAGTCCTTCGTCGTCGAGAAGGGCACTCCGGGCATGCGGGTGGAGCGGCTCGAGCACAAGCTCGGCATCCGCGCCTCCGACACCGCGGTCATCATCTTCGAGGACTGCCGCGTGCCGGCCGAGAACCTCCTCGGCAGCCCCGAGATCGACGTCAAGCAGGGCTTCGCCGGCGCGATGGCGACCTTCGACAACACCCGGCCCCTGGTGGCGGCGATGGCGGTCGGCTGCGCCCGCGCCTCCCTCGACCTCACCCGGGAGCTCCTCGAGCGGGCCGGCGTCGAGATCGACTACGACCGCCCGGCGCTGTCGCAGGCGGCCGCGGCGGCGAAGTTCCTCCAGCTCGAGAGCGACTGGGAGGGCGCGCGTCTGCTCACCATGCAGGCGGCGTGGATGGCCGACAACCGCCAGCCCAACTCGCTCGAGGCCTCGATGGCGAAGGCGAAGGCCGGCCGGGTGGGCTCCGACGTCACCCTCAGCTGCATCGAGCTGTGCGGCACGCTCGGCTACTCCGAGGTCGAGCTGCTGGAGAAGTGGGGCCGCGACTCGAAGATCCTCGACATCTTCGAGGGCACCCAGCAGATCCAGCAGCTCATCGTCGCCCGCCGGGTGCTCGGCCTGAGCAGCGCCGAGCTCAAGTAGCACGAGAGCGGCCCAGCCTCCGCACGCACGAGCGGCCGGCACCCCCGCGGGGGCGCCGGCCGCTCGTCGTACGTCGTGAGGTGCCGTGGTGCGTCAGTCGCCGAAGCGCGGGTCGGCCGCCCGGGCCATCGTCTCGGCCTCGGACTGCAGCGCGGCCGCGGTGGCGGGGTCGAGCACCCCGCCCTGGTCGCCGCCCGCGCCGGGGCCGGTGCCGGCGCCCGGCTCGGCGCCCTCGGGCGTCGTCGAGGAGTAGACGACCTCGGCCTCGGGCTCCGGGGTCCGCTCCGGCGGCGGCGCCGGGACAGGCGTGGCCACCGAGCCGGGTGCGGTGCGCTCGGGCTCCGGGGTGGGCTCGGGGTCCGGGGCGGGCGGCTCGGGCTCGAAGGGCACGGGCTCGAAGGTCGGCTCGTCCACGGCGGCGTCGACCGCTGCCTCGGTGCCGGTCGAGCCGGCCCGCTCGGCCTCGGGAGCGCCGGGTGCCCGCGAGGTGCTGTCGGTGGAGGCGTCGGACCCGCCTCGCACGACGTGCACGAGCCCCGCGGCGGTGCCGCGGGCGAGCCCGACACCGTGCGCGACGGTCGCGACGGGGTGCGTCGCGGCGCTGAACGCCGTGGTGACGAGGCGCCGGGGGAGGGCGGTCAGGGTCGAGAGCGACATGGGTCGTCCTTCCGTTCGGTCAGTGGCCGGTCGGTACCCACGACGGCGGCGCCCACCCGTGCCGGCGACGTGAGCAGGACCTCAGGAGACGGCCCGGAAGGGGTCGTGCTCGGCGAGGATCCGCTCGACGCGCGCCTGGTCGAGGCGCTGCACCACGGTGGAGGCCTCCTGGGCGTCGCGCACGCACTTGGCGAGCGTGAAGGCCGAGGTGGTGAGGTAGAGGGTGCCGAGGCCGAGGAAGGCCCGGACCCAGGGGTCGACCGGCAGGTAGAGCACGGCGAAGACCATGGAGACGAGCGCCAGGCCGAACGAGATGGCGGCCTGGGCGTAGAAGGCGTTGGTGTTCTTGGCGGCAGTGGGGTTGTCCATGCCCCGAGCCTCCCGTGGCCGTGGCCGGGCCGGCACCGGTCGCCGTGCTCGACCTGCCTGAGCACGGGTGCTCAGGGCGACGTGGGGCGGCACACTCGGAGCCGTGACCACCGACCTGCCGACCGCCCTGTCCGACGAGGCACGCTCCGAGCACATCGTCACCGTGCTCGAGCAGGCCTTCGCGCCGCTGGTGGCGGCCGACCCCGCGGCCTTCCGCACGAAGTACCGCAAGATGGCGCGCGACCCGCACGCCTTCTACCGCGGGACCGCCTGCCTGTTCTTCGCCGACGTGACCGCCGCCCCGGACCCGTGGGCGCGCCACGGCGCCGACCGGATCTGGGTGCACGGCGACCTCCACGTCGAGAACTTCGGCACCTACCTGTCCTCCGACGGCCGGCTGGTCTTCGACGTCAACGACTTCGACGAGGCCTACCTCGGCCACTTCACCTGGGACGTCCAGCGCTTCGCCGCGTCGCTGGCGCTGACCTGCTGGCAGAAGGCGCTGCCCGAGGACGCCGTGCGCGCGCTGGTGGGCACCTACGTCGACGCCTACCTCGACCAGGTCGACCGCTACCGCGCCACCGACGACGACGAGGACTTCGGGCTGCGCCTCGACAACACGACCGGCCACGTGCAGGCGGCCCTCGCCGCGGCCCGGCTGCGCCGGCGCGGCGACGTGCTCGACCCGATGACCCGGCAGGAGGGCGACAGCCGGGTCTTCCGCGACGACGCGCCGCGGCGCCGCCTCGACGACGCCGAGCGCGAGCGGGTGCTGGAGGCGTTCGCGCACTACCTGACCACGATCCCGCCCGACAAGCGCATCGACCGCGACCTCTTCTACCAGGTCAGGGACGTCGTCGGCGTCTCCGGCTTCGGCATCGGCAGCGCCGGCCTCCCGGCGTACAACGTGCTGGTCGAGGGCCGCAGCGAGGCGCTCGACGACGACGTCGTCCTCAGCCTGAAGCAGGCCAACGTCCCGGCCGTGAGCCGTTTCGTCGACGCCGCGGGCATCGAGGGCTACTTCGAGCACGAGGGTCACCGCACGGTGGTCTCGCAGCGCGCGCTGCAGGTGCACACCGACCCGCTGCTGGGCCACACGGCCGTCGACGGCGTCGGCTACGTCGTCGCCGAGCTCTCGCCCTTCGAGGTGGACCTCGAGTGGCACGGGATCACCGAGCCCGACGACATCCGCGAGGTGGTGGTCAGCCTCGGCCGCGCGACCGCCAAGGTGCACTGCGCCAGCGACGAGGACAGCGACCAGGACCTCGTCGACATCCAGGTCGAGGACGCCGTCGCCGCCTCGGTCGAGGGCCGCCGCGAGGAGTTCCGCGCCTGGGTCACCGACTTCGCCGTCGAGTACGCCGCGCGGGTGCGGCGCGACCACACGCTCTTCGTCGAGGCCTTCCGCTCCGGACGGACGGGGATCTCCGCCACGCGGGCCTGATCGCGGACCGGGGCGTGACCTCCGGTGGTCTGGACCGTTGAGGGAGGCAACCCCTACTCGGAGGAGGACCCCCCATGCGCCGTCCCGCGCGCCTGTCCCTCGCCTGTGCCGCCGCCGCCGCGCTGCTCGCACCGGCCCTGCCCCTCGCCCTCGCCGGCTCGGCCACCGCCGAGCCCGCGGGTGCCCGCGTCCAGGACTTCCTGGCCGACCAGCTCGCCGACCTCGGTGCCGGCGAGGCCGTCGTGATGGTGCACGGCACCGACCTCGCCGCGGCCGAGGCCGCCGTGGACGCCGCCGGTCTCACGCGCGGCACCGCCTTCGAGCGGATCGGCGTCGTCGTGGCCCGCGGCACCGCAGCGGAGATCGAGGCCGCCCGCACCCAGCCGGGCGTCACCTACCTCGAGGGCAACCGGCCGATCACCTTCCAGCAGGAGACCTCGAACGTCGCCACCCGCGGCGCCGAGGCGGTCGCGACGCTGAAGGGCGCCGACGGCAGCGCCCTGGACGGCTCGGGCGTCAGCGTCGGCGTCATCGACTCCGGCATCGACCCGACCCACCCCTACTTCCGCGAGGCCGTCGGCTCCTCCGCCGTGGTCAGCAACCAGAAGGTGGTCTGCGACCTCTTCGAGATCGCCTGCACGGTCCAGGACGTCGGGCCGCTCGTCGACACCGACACCCTCGCCGCCGGCGGCCACGGCACGCACGTGTCCGGCATCGTCGCCGGCCGACCCACCACGCTCAGCGACGGCGCGCAGCTGCAGGGCGCCGCTCCCGGCGCCAAGCTCGTCTCGCTCGCCACCGGCGCGGTGCTGTTCATCGTCGGGGCCGACACGGCGCTGGAGTGGGTGCTGGAGAACCACGAGGCCCCCTGCGGCGAGGGCGTCCCCGCCACCGTCTGCCCGCCGATCAAGGTCACCAACAACTCCTACGGCCCGTCCGGCGGCGGCGAGTTCGACCCCGAGTCCGCCACCGCCAAGCTGCAGCGGGCGCTCGCGGCCGAGGGTGTGCTCACCGTGTGGGCCGCCGGCAACGACGGCGGCGACGGCTCCGCCAACGTGGTCAACCCCGACAGCCAGGACCCGACCCCCGGCATCCTCTCCGTCGCGTCCTACTTCGACCAGGACACCGGCACCCGTGACGGCGTCGTGAGCGACTACTCCTCGCGCGGCGAGGCGGGTCGCCAGGCGACCTACCCCGACCTCTCCGCGCCCGGCGAGGCCATCACCTCCTCGTGCCGCCTCACCATGCCGATCTGCGGCACGGGCCTCGACCCGCGCAACGGTCCCGGCCTGCTCGACGTCGGCACCTTCAACACGATCAGCGGCACCTCGATGGCGGCGCCGCACGTCGCGGGCATCGTGGCGCAGCTGTTCGAGGCGAAGCCGACCGCGACGCCGGCCGAGATCGAGGCGGCGCTGAAGGGCACGACCTACAAGTTCACCGACGGCGCGGCCTACGAGCCGACCGACGGCGGCCTCACCACGTCCTTCGACAAGGGCACGGGTCTCGTCGACGTGGTCGCGGCGGTGCAGGCGCTGGTCGGAGCCACCGCGGAGCCGACCACGGTCCGCACCAAGCCGGGTCTCGGGAAGGGCCGCACCAAGCCCTGACCGACCGCGCAGCGGCCCGCCGGGGCCCGGGGAGCACGCCTCCCCGGGCCCCGGTGTCGCGTAGCGTGGCCCCACGTGCGCTTCCTCCACGACGCGGCCCCGCCGCACGACCTGACCTACGACGACGTCTTCACGGTGCCGCAGCACTCCACGGTGGCCAGCCGCTTCGACGTCGACCTCACCACCGCCGACGGCACCGGCGCGACCATCCCGGTGGTGGTCTCGAACATGACCGCGATCGCCGGACGGCGGATGGCCGAGACGGTCGCGCGGCGCGGCGGGCTGACGGTGGTCCCGCAGGACATCCCGGTGCCGGTGGTGCGCGACGTGGTCGCGTGGGTCAAGCAGCGCCACCACGTGGTCGACACCGCCATCGAGCTCGAGCCGCACCAGACGGTCGCCGAGGCACTCTCGCTGCTGCCCAAGCGGGCCCACCGCGCCGCGGTGGTGGTCGAGGACGGCCGCCCCGTCGGGGTGGTCACCGAGGAGGACTGCGCCGGGGTGGACCGGTTCGCGCAGGTGCGCGAGGTCATGTCGGCGCCCGCGCTGCTCCTCGACGCCGACGCCGAGCCCCGTGCGTCGTTCGAGCGGCTCGAGCAGGCACGGCTGCGGCTGGCGCCGGCGGTCGACCGCGACGGGCGGCTCGTCGGCGTGCTCACCCGCACCGGGGCGCTCCGGGCGACCGTGTACGCCCCGGCGGTCGACGCCCGGGGCGGGCTGCGGGTCGGCGCCGCGGTCGGCGTGAACGGCGACGTGGCCGGCAAGGCGGCCGCGCTGCTCGAGGCCGGGGTGGACTGCCTGGTCGTCGACACCGCCCACGGCCACCAGGACCGCATGCTCGACGCGCTGCGCGCCGTGCGCGCCCTCGACCCCGCCGTGCCGGTCGTGGCGGGCAACGTCGTCTCGGCGGCCGGCACCCGCGACCTCGTCGCCGCCGGGGCCGACGTCGTGAAGGTCGGTGTCGGACCGGGTGCGATGTGCACCACCCGCATGATGACCGGTGTCGGACGGCCGCAGTTCTCCGCCGTGCTCGAGTGTGCGGCCGCGGCGCGCGAGCTCGGTGCGCACGTGTGGGCCGACGGCGGTGTGCGGCACCCGCGCGACGTGGCCCTCGCGCTCGCCGCCGGGGCCGCGTCGGTGATGGTCGGCTCGTGGTTCGCCGGCACGCACGAGTCGCCCGGCGACCTCGTGCACGACGCCGACGGGCGCGCCTACAAGGTGTCCTTCGGCATGGCCTCGGCCCGCGCGGTGGCCCACCGCACCTCGGGGGAGTCGGCCTTCGACCGCGCGCGCAAGGGGCTCTACGAGGAGGGCATCTCCTCGTCGCGGATGTACCTCGACCCCGCGCGCCCCGGCGTCGAGGACCTGCTCGACCAGATCTGCGCCGGGGTCCGCTCGGCGTGCACCTACGCCGGTGCGACCACGCTCGACGAGCTCCACGAGCGCGCGGTGGTCGGCGTGCAGTCCGCGGCCGGCTACGCCGAGGGTCGTCCGCTCGCCTCGAGCTGGTGAGCCGCGTGGCGGTCGGGGTGCGGCGTCAGCGACGCCCGCGACCGGGCCGGCGCTGAGCGCCTCGGCCCGCGGCCGGGCGGGCGTCTCCCCGCCGCCGCGGGGGCGCGGCTGACCGGGGCGCGGCTGACCGGGCAGGGTCGGGGGCGGCGCCGCGCGAGCTCCGGGCGGTGCGCCCGCGCACGACGCCGACGAGCTCCTGGGAGCGCTCGTCGTCGTGCTCGCGCAACCACACCAGCGCCACCTCGGAGACGGGCCCGTCGACGACGGGGCGCACCACGGTGTCCTTGCGGGCGTGCAGGCGCGCGACGGAGGCCGGCACGACCACGACGCCGGTGCCCGAGGCGACCACCTCGACGGCCTCGCGCACACCCATGGCGGGGAAGGGCAGCCGCTCCACGGTCGAGACCTCCGTCCAGCCGGGCACGGTGTCGGGCGGGAGCACCAGCTGCTCCTCGGCGAGGTCGGCCAGGCTCACCTCGTCGGCGGCCGCCACGAGGTGGTCGGCGGGTGCCACGACGACGGCGGGGTCGTCGTACAACCGGACGACGTGGCAGCGCTCCGGCACCGGGAGGCGCGCGATGCACGCGTCGACCCGCCCGCTGTCGAGGGCCTCGAGCTGCTCCTCCGGCAGCAGCGGCACCAGCTCGATCGGTTCCTGGCGCCGCTCGCGCCAGCGGCGGGCCCACTTGTCGGGGGTGGCGCCCTCGACGAAGCCGAGCCGGTAGGGCGGCAGGGGAGCGGGGGTCACCGGGACAGTGTGTCGCCCCCGTCGCCGCCCCCGTCGCCGCCCGCGCCGTGCGGCACGCACGGGCCGACGCGGTTGCCGTCGACGCAGAGCCAGACCGGGGCGCTCAGGCTGGTCCACCCGCTGCTGTCGGTGGCGCGGGCGGTGAGCCGCATCAGCACCCGGCCGGGGGCGTGGACGCCGTCGGCCCGCACCGAGCCGGAGCGCCCGGGCCGGACCGCCGCGGGGTGACTGTGGGGCGTGCTGGTGGCGCCGCCCGCGACGGGGTAGTGCACGGTCTCCGCGAGAACCTCGACCGCGTCGTCGCCGAGCGGGCCGTCCTCGGCGTCGCTCGCGACCGCGGTGTAGTCGACCGTCTCGCCGTCGAGCAGGGTGAGGCCGCTCCAGGGTGCGGTGAGCCGGACCGTCGGGGCCGTGCCGACGCGGTCGCGGGTCAGCGCGAGGGAGGCCTCGCCGGAGACGTGGGCGTACTCCACGACGACGCGGTGCTGGCCCGACCCGAGCCGCACCGGCTCGGAGGTGGTCGCGGTCGGGCCGGAGGTCGCGGCCCGTTCGAGCACGGTGCGGCCGTCGACCTCGACCCGCAGGGCGCCGTCGGTGGTCGCCGAGAAGCGGTAGGTGCCGCCCGGCAGCGTGGGCCGACCGGTCCAGCGCACGGCGAAGCCGTCGGCGGGCAGCGCCGGGTCGGGGGCACCCGCGCCCCAGCTGCCGCCCGGCTCCCGGTCACACCGGCGCGCGGCGGGCGTGCCGGTGGGGGTGCCGGTGGGGGTGGTCGAGGCGAAGAGCTCCGTGACGTACTCGCCGGGCTGGCACCCCGCGGCGTACCGCAGTCGGCGCAGCTGGCCGCTGCCGGGCTCGAAGCCGCCGATCGCGACGTACCAGAGCCGGCCGTCGGGGCCCATCTCGAAGGCGACGGGCGCCCCGCTGGCCTCCGGGGAGACGAGCGGGACGGGCTCGCCGACGAGGCGGTCGCGCGCGTCCCAGCGCAGCTGCGACACGAAGCCCTGCGCGTAGTCGCCGACCACGTGGGTGCCGTCCCACGAGGGTGGGTACTCGCCGCCGGTGTAGAACGCACCGCCCACCACCGACCCGCCGCGCTCGGTGTGGGGGTAGGACCACGCGGGGGCCGTGACCGAGCGCGGGTCGGCCTGCAGGGCGGCGCAGACGGGGCCGTCGACGTCCTGGGGCACGGTGCCCTCGAAGCACGGCCAGCCGAAGTTGGCGCCGGGGCGCACGACGTCGACCTCCTCCGTGGCGCCGTTGCCGACGTCGCCGACGTAGAGCCGGCCGGTGCGGGGGTTGCGGGTCATGCGGAAGGGGTTGCGCAGGCCGTAGGCCCACACGCGGGCGCGGTGGCTCGTGAGGGGGGTGCCGGAGCGCACGAAGGGGTTGCCGCGCAGCCCCCGACCGGTGGCGGGGTCGATGCGCAGCACCTTGCCGAGGGCGGTGTCGAGGTCCTGCGCGCGCAGGTTCAGCGATGAGTCACCCTCGACGAGGATGCCGTCGCCGACGGAGACGAAGAGCGAGCCGTCGGGCGCGAAGAGCAGGTCGTCGACGGTGTGGCCCGTGCCGAGGGCGGGCAGGCAGCCGGGGCGGCGGGCGTCGGCGTCGTCCTCGCACTGCGCCGCGGGCGCGCCGCCCAGCAGCACGCGCTCGCTCCTGGGGTCTGCCACGCCGTTGCGCACGACGAAGCGCGACACCCGCTGGTTCTGCACGGTCGGGAAGGTGGTGGGGCGGCCCTCGTCGTGGTGCACCCAGCCGAGGTAGAGGTCGCCGCTCACCCGCGCGCGGTCGAAGCGCGGGCCGACCGCCATCGCCACGAGGCCCATGTCGCCCTCGGTGACGACGCGGTCGCCGAGGTCGAGCACCGGCCGCGGGTCGATCCGCCCGTCGCGGACCAGGCGGACGGTGCCGCCCTTCTCGGCGACGAGGGCGCTGTCGCCGGTGAGCACCTCGACCTGGGTCGGCAGGGTGAACCCGCTCGCCACCGTCTCGAGGCTGAAGCCCTCCGGCAGCCCGGTGGGCACGGCGTCGGGGACCGCGTTCAGCACGGTGACGCGCACGGAGTCGGCGAGGCGGCCGTGGCGGCCTGCGGTGCGGGCGGTGAAGTCGTGCGGACCGTTGGGCACGAGCGTGGTGTCCCAGGCGAAGGTGTGGCGCAGCAGCGCGTCGGGGTCGGTCGGGTCCCCGCCGCTGGCGCACGGCTCGGTCTCGGCACTGGCGGGGCAGCGCGTCGCCCGGCCGAGCCGCACCCCGTCGAGGAACACCTCGACCGGGCCCTCGAGCTCCTGCGGCACGTCGACGACCGTGACCTGCGTGCGGTTGACGGGGAAGGCCTCCTGCGGCCAGCCGACGCGGGGCAGCGCCCGCGGCGCCCGGTCCAGGGTGCGCTCGGGCGAGGTGGTGGCCGGCGCGCCGCGCCAGGGCAGCGCGGTGACGCGCAGCAGGTCGGTGCGGGTGGTGCCGCCCGGCAGGGTGTACGCCGCGGCGCCCGCCGCTCCCGAGCGCAGCGTCGCGACCTCGGCCCAGGTGCCGCCGCGCAGCTGCTCGAGCAGCAGCGGGCGCCCGGCCCGGGCCGGCAGCGCGACGACGCGCAGGGGGACCTCCTCGCCGACGAGCGTCGCCGGGCGCACCTCGAGCGCGGCCGACTGCGTCGCGTGCACGGTGCGGACCCGGCTGGCGCGGCGCGGGAGGCGACGGCCGCCGGCCCGGGTCGCCGGGGCGACGACGCGGTAGGCGGTGGCACCGGGGCGCGCTCGCAGCGTGACGGCCCACCGGCCGCGGCGCACCGGCGTGCGCGCCACCCCCACCCACCGGCTGCCCCGCAGGCGCTGCAGCTGCACCGGGCGGTCGGGGCCCGCCAACCGGCCCGAGAGCGTCGTCCGCTCGGCGGGGAGCGGCCGTGCCGGACGGGCGCTCGGCGCCGGGAGGAGCGGACCGCGGGCGGCCACGGTTGAGGTGACGGCCCGGACCGAGGTGTCGGCCCGGGCCGGGCTGTCGGCCCTGGTCGGGACGGGAGTGGGCTGGTGCGCCGGCGCGGGGCCGGCGGTCAGGAGCAGGGCGGTCGTCACCGAGCCCGCCAGCAGCCTGACCGCGACGCGCCGCCGTGCGCTCGCGCCCGTCGACCCGGTCCCCGTCCCCGTCCCCGTCCCCGTCCCCATGGGCGGACCGTAGTGCACCGCCCGCGCGGCCCCGGCGTGTCGGACGTCGTGCCGCGACCGCTGGGTAGGGTCGCGCCACACCCGCGGGTGGCCGCGGCGCGACGTGAGGAGCAGGGGTTGCAGATCACCGGAGCCGTGCTGGACGAGATCGGTCGGAAGCGGCCGTACGCCGGGTCCCGCCCGCTCACGGTCGGGTCGCTGGAGCTCGACGACCCGGGTCCTGGCGAGGTGCTCGTGCGGATCGAGGCGGCCGGGCTGTGCCACTCCGACCTCTCGGTCGTCGACGGCAACCGTGTGCGGCCCGTGCCGATGCTGCTGGGCCACGAGGCGGCGGGCCGCGTCGAGGCGCTCGGGCCGGGGGTCACCGACCTCGAGGTCGGGCGCCGCGTCGTCATGACCTTCCTGCCCCGCTGCGGGGAGTGCGAGGGCTGCCGCACCGACGGGCGCCGGCCCTGCGTGCCGGGGTCGGTCGCCAACGGGGCCGGGGAGCTCCTCGGCGGTGGGCGGCGGCTGCACCGCGACGGGTCCGACGTGCACCACCACCTCGGTGTCAGCGCCTTCGCCACCCACGCCGTGGTCGACACCCGCTCGCTGGTGCCGCTCGACGACGACGTGCCGCCCGACGTCGCGGCCCTGCTCGGCTGCGCCGTGCTCACCGGCGGTGGCGCGGTGCTCAACGACGGCCACGTCGAGCCCGGCCAGACCGTGGGCGTCGTCGGCCTCGGCGGCGTGGGCATGGCGGCGGTGCTCACCGCCCTCGCCTCGCCCGACGTGCGGGTCGTCGCGGTCGACGCGCTGCCTGCCAAGCTGGCGACGGCCCGCGACCTCGGTGCCCACGCGGCGTACACCCCCGAGGAGGCGGCCGCGGCGGGCGTGCGTGCCGACGTCGTCGTCGAGGCCGCCGGGCACGTGCGCGCCTTCGAGACCGCGCTCGCGCTCACCCAGGCCGGCGGTCGCACCATCACCGTGGGGCTGCCCGCGCCCGACGCCTTCGCACAGGTCTCGCCGCTGCTGCTGGTCGCCGAGGCCCGGACGATCGTGGGCAGCTACCTCGGCTCGGCGGTGCCGCAGCGCGACGTGCCCGTCTTCGTCGACCTGTGGCGCGACGGCCGGTTGCCGGTCGAGCGGCTCGTCTCCGGCCGGATCGGGCTCGACGAGGTGAACGCCGGGATGGACGCCCTCGCCGACGGCACCGCGCTGCGCCAGGTCATCGAGCTCTGAGGCCCAGGACGCCGACAGGGCCCCGCGCGTGCGGGGCCCTGTCGGTGCTGCTGGTGTCCGAGGGGGGACTTGAACCCCCACGCCCTAATACGGGCACTAGCACCTCAAGCTAGCGCGTCTGCCTATTCCGCCACCCGGACGAGTGCGGAGGGAACGTTAGCAGCCGGCGGGGGTGCACGTCGCATCGGGGGTGCGCGCACCTCGAGGGTGAGCCGGTCGGGTGCCACCATGGGCCCATGACGACCGACGACCCGCGCCACGACCCCGCCCACGAGGTGGTCGAGCTGTGCCGCGACCTGATCCGGATCGACACGAGCAACTACGGCGACGCCGACGGCCCGGGGGAGCGCAAGGCGGCCGAGCACGTCGCCGCGCTGCTCGACGAGGTGGGCATCGAGGCGGAGCTCGTCGAGGGTGCGCCCGGTCGCACCAACGTCGTGGCCCGCTGGGGCGGCGAAGGGTCCGACCGCCCGCCGCTGCTGCTGCACGGGCACCTCGACGTCGTCCCGGCGGCAGCCGAGGACTGGCAGGTGCACCCGTTCTCCGGCGAGGTGCAGGACGGCTACGTCTGGGGTCGCGGCGCGGTCGACATGAAGGACTTCGACGCGATGCTGCTCTCGGTGGTCCGGGCGCGCACCCGTGCCGGTCGGCTGCCGGAGCGTCCGACGGTCCTGTGCTTCACCGCCGACGAGGAGGCGGGCGGTCACCAGGGCGCGGAGGTCCTGGTGCGCGACCACCCCGACCTGTTGGCCGACTGCACCGAGGCGGTCGGCGAGGTCGGCGGCTTCAGCGCCACCGTGCGTGGTCGTCGGGTCTACCTGATCGAGGCCGCCGAGAAGGGCATGGCCTGGATGAAGCTGACCGCGCGCGGCAAGGCCGGCCACGGCTCGATGATCAACCCCGACAACGCCGTCACCACGCTGACCTCCGCCGTGGCGCGCATCGGCGCACACCAGTGGCCGGTGCGCCTCACCCCCACGATGGAGGTGCTGCTGGCGAGCGTGGGCGAGCTGGCGGGCGTCGAGGCGACGCCGGAGAACGCCGACGCGCTCATCGAGGAGTTCGGTGGTGCGGCGCGGATGCTCGGCGCGGTCATCCGCAACACCGCGAACCCGACCATGCTCGGCGCCGGCTACAAGGTCAACGTGGTGCCGACCGAGGCCACCGCGCACGTCGACGGTCGCTTCCTGCCGGGCTTCGAGGACGAGTTCTTCGCCACCCTCGCCGAGCTCACCGGTGAGGGGGTCGAGGTGGAGCACGTCAGCCACCAGCAGCCCTGGGAGACGCCCTACGACGGCGACCTCGTCGACGCCATGTCCCGGTCGATCCTCGCCGAGGACCCCGAAGCCGTGGTCGCGCCCTACCTGATGAGCGGCGGCACCGACGCCAAGCACTTCCGCAAGCTCGGCATGCGGTCCTACGGTTTCGCGCCTCTGCGGCTGCCGGCCGACCTCGACTTCACCGCGCTCTTCCACGGTGTGGACGAGCGGGTGCCCGTCGACGCCCTCGAGTTCGGCGCGCGGGTCTTCGACCGCTTCCTCGACGACGTCTGAGGCAGGCCGGACGGGCGGGCCGCCGGCCCCGGTGGTCGGGCAAGTCCGCCGGCCCCGGTGGTCGAGCAGGGCCGCCAGGCCCGTGTCGAGACCCCCGCACCCGGACGCCCACTCTGTTCGGGCAGCACGACGAGCCCGTCACCCCGGTGTCGGGTGCGGGCTGTCGTCGAACAGATGGCTGAAGAGGACCGGACGCCCCTGTTCGTTGTTCGAGCAGGGCCGTCAAGCCCGCGTCGAGACCCGGGTGACGCACGCGCGTGGCGTCAGTCCGCGGGTGCGGGTGGGCCGGTGTCGTCGTGGTGCGGCGGGTCGCCATCGCGCGGCGGCCCGGTGTTGTAGGCCGGTCCGGAGTCCGGGGGCGCTGGTCCAGCATCGAGCGGTGCGGTGTCGTGGGCGAGGGGCCCGTCGAGGGATCCGTCGAGTGGTCGGGTGCCGGTGTGGTCGCGCAGGTAGTGCGCCCCGTGGGGACTGCGCCACAGCCACGCGCCGGCACCTGCTGGGGTGAGGGTCCACCTGGTGGCGGCGTGGCCGTGGGTCTTCAGCCGGTGGTGCGGCCGGCACAGCGGCGCGATGTTGCACGAACATGTCGGCCCGCCCGCGGGCCCAATGGTTGCCTCGCCCGCCTCGCCCGCCGCGTCCGCTTCGCCAGCACGGTCGACCGGGTTGTAGGGGACGGCGTGGTCGTGGTCGCACCTGCGGGCGGCACGGCCGCACCACGGGAACATGCACGTCAGGTGGGTCAGAGCGCTGTGGTGGGCGAGGCGGCGTGGGACTTCGTAGGCCTCGGTGTGCACCGCCTCGGCGAGGTCGAGCACCGGCAGCACCGTCACGTGGGGTGCGACCCCGTCGATCCCGGCGGTGGTGAGCCAGTCGCGGATCGCGGCCGCCGACACCGGTGCCCGGGTCTCCTCCACCCGACCCACCGCCCCGTCACCGGCAGCCAGACGGCCGGGGAACATAGATGAGCGCAGCACCGCGTCGGACACGTGCAGGTGCAGCAGGTAGCGCCGTCGGTGCCGCGGCGACGACCGACCCGCAGGAGTCTCGGGGGTCTCGACACGCTCGCCGGGGCTCGCTGCTCGACCCCCGTCCACGGTCACCAGGTCGAGGGTGGCCTGCGCCGACGCGCCGTCGGAACCCCGCACGACGAGGTTCAACAGGGCTTGCGCCGACAACGGCCCCGACTCAGCCGTAACGCCCAGGGCACGCAGCCGCTGCTTCTCCTCGACCACGGCGTCGTGGATGGTGATGCCGTCGGGCAGGTCGAAACACCCGCTCGCGTCCACCGTCCCTGTCAAGTCATCGCCGGGTCGACCGTCGAGGTGGACGTCGAAGCGGCGCTGCTCGCGGGCCTCGGCCTGGGCGAGCTCGGCCTCGTCGGGCATGAACCGCGCGAGCGCTTCGGCGACGAGGCGTTCGAGGGTGGTGGCGCCGATGGTCTGCGCCACGGGTGTCACGTGCCGGTCCACCCAGGCCGCGGCCTCAGGAGTGAGGTCTCTGCCGAGCACCATCCGCGCGACCAGGCGGGCACGCCACCCGTCCACCCGATGCGCCTGCACCACGTCCCACAACCGCGGCAGCAGGTGACGACACACCAGGGCCTGGCCGAGATAGGCGGCACCCGAGGCAGTGGACCGCCCCAACCGGGACGCGAACTCCGCCACCGCGAACTCCGTCACCCCCGGCGCCCAGGCCCCAGCCACCCGCAGGGCGGTGTCGCCGTAGGTACCGGCCACCGTCGCCGCATCGAGGGCGTCGGCGGGGTGCAGATCAGCCCAACAGCACGCAGCCCGCATCAGCTCCGCGTCGACCACGCGGGCGTCGGCGACCAGCGCGCCGGCACGGTCGAGCACCGCGATCGCGGTATCGAGCTCGGGTGCCGGGCTGGTGGTCATGAGAGGAGTCAAGCAGCCACCACCGACACTCACCGGCGGCCCGGATCCGGCTGTGGACAACGGATCCACGCCGTCGACCTGTGCACGACCAGTGGCCCACGGCCCGCCTGGACTCCGGTCTCGAGACGGCACTGCGTGCCTCCTCGACCACCCGAGTGCCCCAGCGCGTGACCCCTCGACGCGAACGCAGCGCGTGACCCCTCGACGCGAGCGCAGCGCGTGACCCCTCGACGCGAGCGCAGCGCGTGACCCCTCGGCGCGGGCGCAGCGCTCGGCGGGTGAACAGCGCGCGACCCCTCGGCGCGAGCCCAGCGCGTGACCCCTCGACGGGTGAGCAACGCGTGACCCCTCGACGGGAGCCCAGCGCGTGACCCCTCGGCGCGAGCGCAGCGCGTGACCCCTCGGCGCGAGCGCAGCGCGTGACCCCTCGGCGCGGGCGCAGCGCTCGGCGGGTGAGCAGCGCGCGACCCCTCGACGCGAACGCAACGCGCGACCCCTCGACCCGAGCCCAGCGCGTGACCCCTCGACGCGAGCGCAGCCCGCGACCCCTCGACCGGAGAGCAGTGCGTGACCCCTCGGGCTCGGGTCGAGTCAGCGGGGGTGGGGGTCGTGGGGGTGGGCGGGGTCTGCGGCGAAGGCACGCTCGTAGACGTCGTACACGAGCGCGGCCTTGTGGTTGTTGTAGTCCATCCCGTCGGTGAACCCGCGCCGGCCGAGAGCGAGCTTGAGGGCGGCGTACGCCTCGCGGTCGACTGCGTCCCGGCGCAGCCAGTCGCGGAAGAGCACGTGGCGTGCCGGCTCCGGGGCGCCGGGCGGCCACACGTGGAGGTTCGTGACGGGGGACTCCAGCGTCAGCACCCGGTGCTCGTCCCAGCCGGGCTCGCGCACTCGCAGCACGAAGCCGGCCCGCTCGAGTGGCGGCAGCCAGGAGGCCTCGTCCGCCGGGTCGGCGACCGTGAGGTCGACGTCGACCACCGCCTTCGCGGCCAGGCCCGGCACCGCGGTCGAGCCGACGTGCTCCAGGGTCAGGACGGCGTCGCCGAGGGCGGAGCGCACGCGGGCGGCGACCTGCTCGTAGGCCTCGGGCCAGGCGGGGTCGTAGGGGACGACGGTGACCAGGCGCGGCGGTGGCGCGCCGACGCGGGCCTGGGCGACCTCGGCGAGGTCGGCCAGCGCGAAGGGGCGCCACAGCGGGTGGGTCCGCACCCGCTCAGGCGACCCACGTCGGACGGAGCTGGCGGATGATCTTGCGCCGGAGGACGACGCGGCGGGTGCCGTCGGCGCCGATGCGCACGCGGTCGAGCTCCCAGCCGCCGTGCTCGGCGCGCTCGACGAGCAGCTTGGTGACCACGCCCCGCGGGTGCTCGCGGGAGTAGGTGACGTGCTCGAACTCCCACTCGACCCCACGGCCGGGGGCCCGTCGCTCCGCTCGTCCCACGGTGCTCCTCCTCTCCCGCCGCTGCGGCGGGCCTCAGTCGGCCGACACGTCGTCCAGCGCGGCCACGATCTCGGCGGGCAGCTCCAGCTCCTCGACGCCGAGGGAGCCGCGCAGCTGCGCCGCGGTGCGCGCGCCGACCACGGGCGCCGTGACGCCCGGGCGGTCGCGCACCCACACCAACGCCACCTCGAGCGGAGTCCATCCCAGCCCGTCGGCGGCCCGGGCCACGGCCTCGACCACGCGGGCCGCGCGGTCGTCGAGGTAGGCGCCGACGAAGCCGGCGAAGTGGGGCGAGGCGCCGCGCGAGTCCGACGGCGTGCCGGAGCGGTACTTGCCGGTGAGCACGCCGCGGCCCAGCGGCGACCACGGCAGCACCCCGAGCCCGAGGGCGGCCGCCGCCGGCAGCACCTCGGCCTCGACACCGCGGTTGAGCAGGGAGTACTCGACCTGGGTGGACGCGAGCGGCGCCCGTCCGGGCACCGCCCGCTGCCACGTGGCCGCCTGAGCCGTCTGCCAGCCGGAGTAGTTCGAGACACCGACGTAGGACGCGCGCCCCGAGGTCACGGCGGTGTCGAGCGCCGCCAGCGTCTCCTCGAGCGGGGTGGCACCCGACCACAGGTGGACCTGCCACAGGTCGACGTGGTCGACGCCGAGCCGGCGCAGCGACGCGTCGAGCGCGGGGAGCAGGTGGCCCCGCGAGGTGTCGTGGCGCCGCGACCCGTCGGGCCGGGCACTGATGCCGGCCTTCGTCGCCAGCACGACGTCGTCGCGTGCCACCACGTCGCCGAGCAGCTGGCCCAGCAGCGTCTCGGAGGCGCCCGCGCCGTAGCCGGCCGCCGTGTCGAGCAGCGTGCCGCCGGCCTCGACGAAGGCGACGAGCTGGTCGCGCGCCTCGTGCTCGTCGGTGTCGCGACCCCACGTCATCGTGCCGAGCCCCAGCCGGGAGACGGTGAGGCCGGTGCTCCCGACCGCGCGCTGCTGCATGGGCAGCACCGTAGCGACCGGCGCCGACCCCACCCGTCGCGGCTCGCCGCGCGCACCGCGGTCCCCGTGGTGGGCGCCGCGCCCCGTAGGCTCCCCGGCCGTGGTGGACCTCCTCAAGGCCGTGGTGCTCGGCACGCTGCAGGGACTGACCGAGTTCCTGCCGATCTCCAGCAGCGCGCACCTGCGGATCTTCCCGGAGCTCTTCGGCTGGGGTGACCCGGGCGCAGCCTTCACGGCGGTCGTGCAGCTCGGCACCGAGGTGGCGGTGCTCCTCTACTTCCGCCACGACATCTGGCGCATCGCCTCGACGTGGCTGCGCTCGCTCTTCCGCGCGGAGTACCGCGGCACCCTCGACGCCCGGATGGGCTGGTTCATCATCGTGGGCTCCGTGCCGATCGTCGTGCTGGGCGTGCTGCTCAAGGACGTCATCGAGTCAGACTTCCGCAACCTGTGGGTCATCGGCACGACCCTGGTCGTGCTCGGCGTCGTGCTCGGCGTCGCCGACCGCGTCGGCCGCACCGACCGCACGATCAAGCAGCTCCGGCTCCGCGACGCCGTGCTCATGGGCCTGGCGCAGGCGGCCGCGCTCGTGCCCGGCGTCTCCCGCTCCGGCGCCACCATCTCGATGGGCCGCTTCCTCGGCTTCGACCGCGAGGCCGCCACCCGCTTCGCCTTCCTGCTCGCCATCCCCGCCGTCGTGGGGGCCGGGCTGTTCACGCTCCCCGACATCGGCGCAGGCGACAACGACTACGGCTGGGGCCCGACGATCGCCGCCACCGTCGTCAGTTTCCTCGTCGGGTACGCCGCGATCGCCTGGCTGCTGCGCTACGTCTCGACCCACAGCTACCTGCCGTTCGTGCTCTACCGCATCGGGCTGGGCAGCCTCACGCTCGCCCTCGTGGCCGGCGGCGTGCTGCAGGCCTGACCCGGGTCCGGCAAGCGGCCCTCGACCCCCCGGGCCGCTACAGCCACCCCGCACGGCGCGCGACGAGCCACACCACCAGCGAGCTGAGCGCCATCACCGCCAGCGCGAAGGGGTAGCCGAAGCGCCACCCGAGCTCGGGCATCTGCTCGAAGTTCATCCCGTAGACCGACCCCACCAGGGTGGGCGCCGCGATCAGGCCGACGCTGGCCGAGATGCGGCGCATGTCGTCGTTCTGCTGCACCTGCACCCGCGCGACGTAGGCGTCGAAGGCGGTCGACAGCAGCGCGTCGAGGCTGTCGACCACCTCCGCGACCCGCTGCAGGTGGTCCGCGACGTCGCGGAAGTACGGCGCGGTCTCGCCTGCCACGCCCGACACCTCGCCGCCGGCGAGCCGGCGCATCGGCTCGCGCAGCGGCAGCACCGCTCGGCGGACCTCGGCGAGCTCGCGCTTCAGGGTGTAGATGCGCGCGGCGTCGTCGGTGCGCTCCGGGGAGAACACCGAGGCCTCGACCTCGTCGACGTCCTCCTCGAGCGCAGCGCCGACCGCCTCGTACTCGTCGACGACCTGGTCGCACACGGCGTAGAAGACGGCCGCCGGGCCGTGGGCGAGCACCTGCTGGTGCCGCTCGAGGTCGCGCCGCGAGCGCGACAGGGAGCCACCGTGGCCGTGGCGCACAGTCACGACGAAGTCCGCGCCGAGGAAGAGGTTGACCTCGCCGGTCTCGACGGCGTCGTCCTCGTCGACGTACCACAGCGTCTTCAGGACGAGGAAGAGCGAGTCGTCGTAGCGCTCCAGCTTGGGGCGCTGGTGGGCGTGCAGGGCGTCCTCGACGGCCAGCTCGTGCAGCCCGAAGACCGCCCGGACCTCCTCGAGCTCGGGCCCGGTCGGCTCGTGCAGGCCCACCCAGACGAAGTCGCCCTCGCCGGCGCACGCCCGCAGGGCGCGGAGGTCGCCGGGCGAGTGGTCGGCGACATCGACCCGCTGGCCGGCCCGGTAGAGCGCGCTGTCGACGATCACCGGGCGAGGGTAGCCCCGCTACGCTCCGCCGCATGGCCACCGTCGTCCTGCTGCGCCACGGGCGCACCTCGGCCAACGCCAGCGGCACCCTGGCGGGCCGCACGGCCGGCGTGCGGCTGGACCCCACGGGGCAGGACCAGGCGCGCCGCGCCGGTGAGCGCCTCGGCGCCGTCCCGCTCGCGGCCGTCGTGAGCAGCCCGCTCGAGCGGTGCAAGCAGACGGCCCGCGCGGTGCTCGCCGCCCAGGCGGACCCGCCCCCGCTGGCGACCGACCGCGGGCTGCTCGAGTGCGACTACGGCGAGTGGCAGGGCCGCTCCCTGAAGGAGCTCGCGGAGGAGCCGCTGTGGCGCACCGTGCAGGCGCAGCCGTCCGCGGTCACCTTCCCGGGTGGGGAGTCGATGCGCACCATGCAGGCGCGCAGCGTGGAGGCGGTGCGCCGCCACGACGCCGCGGTCGAGGCCGAGCACGGACCGCACGCGGTGTGGGTCGCGGTGTCGCACGGCGACGTCATCAAGTCGGTGCTGGCCGACGCCCTCGGCATGCACCTCGACGCCTTCCAGCGCCTCCACGTCGACCCGGCGTCGCTGTCGGTCGTGCGCTACACCGAGACCAGGCCCTTCGTGCTGGCCACCAACACCCACGCCGGCGACCTGTCCTGGCTCGCGGTCCGGCCGGGGGAGGAGCGCTCCCAGGACGCGGCGGTGGGCGGGGGCGCGGGCCCGCAGTCGGCTCCTGGTGAGCACCCCTAGGCTGGCGGCATGGCACCCCTCGTGCACGGTTTCGACCCTCCCGAGCGCTTCGTCGCGGGCACCGTCGGCGAGCCCGGGGCGCGCACCTTCTTCCTGCAGGCACGCAGCGGCACCCGGGTGACCAGCGTGGCGCTGGAGAAGCAGCAGGTCGCGGCGCTGGCCGAGCGCGTCGACCAGCTGCTCGACGAGGTGATGGCCGCCTCGCCGACCACCGTCGTGCCCGCCGTCGCCCCGCTCGACCTGGAGGACACCGACCCGCTCGACCAGCCGATCGAGGAGGAGTTCCGCGCCGGCACGATGACGCTGTCGTGGGACCCCGCCGACGAGCGGGTCGTCATCGAGGTCTTCCCCTTCAGCGAGACGGCGGTCGTCGGCCCCGACGACCTGGAGGAGGACGTCGAGGAGCCCGAGCCCGACGAGGTCTTCCTCGTGCGCATCACCGCCGGCACCGCCCGTGCCTTCGTCAAGCGCGCCGCCTCGGTGCTCGGCGCCGGGCGCCCCGACTGCCCCTTCTGCGGCGGCCCCGTCGACCCGTCCGGTCACCTGTGCCCCCGCGCCAACGGCTTCCGACGCCGCGACCCGTGAGCGACCTCCTCACCGGCGAGCTGGTCCTGCACGGGCGGGTCATGCCCGCCTCCAACGCCACCTTCCTCGGCGAGGTCGGCGACACCCGCGTCGTCTACAAGCCGGTCGCGGGGGAGCGGCCCCTGTGGGACTTCCCCGAGGGCACGCTCGCGGGCCGCGAGGTCGCCTCCTACCTCGTCTCCGAGGCGCTCGGCTGGGACGTCGTCCCGCGCACCTTCCTGCGCGACGGCCCGCACGGGCCCGGCATGGTGCAGCTGTGGCAGGAGCCCGACGAGGAGGTCGTCGCCGTCGACATCGTGCCCGCGGGGGAGACGCCGCCGGGCTGGCGGCCGGTCTTCGACGGCGTGGACGCCGAGGACCGCGCGGTCTCCCTCGTGCACGAGGACACCGCCCCGCTGCGCCGCATGGCGGTCTTCGACGCGGTGGTCAACAACGCCGACCGCAAGGGCGGCCACGTGCTGGCCATGGCCGACGGCCACCGCTACGGCGTGGACCACGGTGTCTCCTTCCACGTCGAGGACAAGCTGCGCACCGTGCTGTGGGGCTGGCACGACGAGCCCCTCCTCGACGACGAGCGCGCCGGGCTGGCCCGCCTCGTCGACGTGCTCGACGGCGACCTCGGCACCGCCCTCGTCGAGCACGTCGCCCCCCGCGAGGTCGCCGCGTGCCGCCGTCGCTGCACCCGCCTGCTCGAGGCGGGCCGGCTGCCGAGCCCGTCGGGCGGGTGGCCGGCCATCCCCTGGCCGCCCTTCTGACCGGCCGCGGCTAGGCTGCGCCGCATGCGCGCGTGGTCAGCCCCGGACGTCCCCCGCCTGCCCGTGACCGGGCCGGCGGTCGCCCTCCACGACACCTCCTCGGGCCGCCTGCGCACCACCAGCCCGCGGGGTCCGGCGCGGCTCTACGTCTGCGGCATCACGCCCTACGACGCCACCCACATGGGCCACGCCGCGACGTACGTCGGCTTCGACCTGCTCGTGCGCGCCTGGCGCGCCGCGGGCCACGAGGTCACCTACGTGCAGAACGTCACCGACGTCGACGACCCGCTGCTCGAGCGGGCGGCGAAGGTCGGCGGCGACTGGACCGAGATCGCCCAGCGCGAGACCGAGCTCTTCCGCCAGGACATGCAGGCGCTGCGGGTGCTGCCGCCCGACCACTACGTCGGCGCGGTCGAGTCGATCCCGCTCGTCGTGGCCATGGTCGAGGAGATGCAGCGCGCCGGCGCGGTCTACGAGGTCGACGGCGACCTCTACTACTCCGTCACCGCCGACCCCGCCTTCGGCACGGTCTCGGGCTGGGAGCGGGCCCGCATGCTCGAGGTGTGGCCCGAGCGCGGCGGCGACCCCGACCGGGCCGGCAAGCGGGACCCGCTCGACTGCGTCGTGTGGCGCGGTGAGCGCCCGGGCGAGCCGTCGTGGCCCAGCCCCTTCGGCCCCGGTCGTCCCGGCTGGCACGTCGAGTGCACCGCCATCGCCCGCGAGCACCTCGGCGGCGGCTTCGACGTGCAGGGCGGCGGCTCCGACCTGGTCTTCCCGCACCACGAGATGTGCGCCGGCCACGCGCAGGTGCTCGACCACGACGAGCCGTTCGCGCAGCTCTACGCCCACGCCGGCATGGTCGCCTACGACGGCGAGAAGATGTCGAAGTCGCGCGGCAACCTGGTCTTCGTCTCGGCGCTGCGCAACAGCGACGTCGACCCCGCCGCGATCCGCCTGACGCTGCTGCGCCACCACTACCGCAGCGACTGGGAGTGGACCGACGACCAGCTCTGGGACGCCGTCGACACCCTCGCCACCTGGCGCAAGGCGCTCGCGCTCGGCGCCGGCGCCCCGTCGGGCCCGGTGGTCGAGCAGGTGCTCGCCGCGCTGGCCGACGACCTCGACGCGCCCACCGCGCTCGCGGTCGTGCAGGCGTGGGTCGACGCCACCGTCGGCACCGACGGGCTGGCCGACACCTCCGACCGCGAGGCGGGCGCCGTCATGCACGCGCTGCTCGACGCGTCGCTGGGGCTGTCGCTGTGAGCGGCCCCGTCAGCGACCTCGTCAGCGACCTCGTCAGCGACCTCGTCAGGCGGGGCCGGGCGTGTCGTCGCCACGGCGCTTGAGGTAGCGCTCGAACTCCCGCGCGATCGCCTCGCCCGACGCCTCGGGCAGGTCGGCGGTGTCACGGCTCTCCTCGAGCGCCCGGACGTAGTCGGCGATGTCCTCGTCCTCCTCGGCGAGCTCGTCGACCCCGCGCTCCCACGCGCGGGCGTCCTCGGGGAGCTCGCCGAGGGGGATGCTGACCTCGAGCAGGTCCTCGAGCTGGCCGAGCAGCGCCAAGGTGGCCTTCGGGCAGGGCGGTTGCGCGACGTAGTGCGGCACCGCCGCCCAGTAGGACACCGCCGGCACGTCGAGGCGCACGCAGGCGTCCTGGAAGACACCGACGATGCCGGTCGGCCCCTCGTAGGTCGACTGCTCCAGCTTGAGCCGGTCGACCAGGTCGGGCTCGGTCGCGGTGCCCGTGACGGGGATCGGCCGGGTGTGCGGCGTGTCGGCGAGCAGGGCACCGAGCGTGACCACCAGCCGCCCGCCCAGCTCGTCGCAGGCGGCGAGGAGCTCGGCGCAGAACTGCCGCCACCGCATGTTGGGCTCGATGCCGCGCACCAGGATGACGTCGCGGTCGAGGCCAGGCGGCGAGGCGACCGACACCTGCGTGCTCGGCCAGGTGATGCGGCGCTGGCCGTCGGCGTGGGAGCCGACCACCGGGCGGTTGACCTGGAAGTCGTAGAAGTCCTCGGGGTCGACCGCCCCGACGACGCGGGCCTCCCACACCTCGACGAGGTGGTCGAGCACCGAGGACGCCGCGTCCGCGGCGTCGTTCCAGCCCTCGAAGGCCGCGATCACCACGGGGTCCCTCAGCTCGGGCAGGTCCTCGATCTCGATCACGTCACCAGCCTAGGTGCACGCGGGGATTTCGCCCGCCGACCGGGCCGGTGCCACGATCTGGGAAACGAGTCCACCCCTCGGACAGGGCGCGCAGACTGGATGCAGCCGCCCGGCCGGGAGGCTGCTCCGGCGAGAGGAACCGCGTGCCTGACACCCCTGGTGGGACCGACCACCGCCCCGACTGCACCGCCGAGCTCACGGCCGTCATGCGCGAGCGGATCCTGGTGGTGGACGGCGCGATGGGCACGGCGATCCAGCGGGACCGCCCCGACGAGGCGGGCTACCGCGGCGAGCGGTTCGCCGACTGGCCGCAGGACCTCGTCGGCAACAACGACCTGCTGACGCTGACCCAGCCCGACATCGTGGCGGGCATCCACCGGGAGTACCTCGAGGCCGGCGCCGACCTCGTCGAGACCAACACCTTCAACGCCAACGCGGTCTCGCTCGCCGACTACGGCATGGCCGACCTGTCCTACGAGCTCAACCTCGAGGCCGCCCGGCTCGCGCGCCGGGAGGCCGACGCGGTCACCGCGGCCGACCCGAGCCGCCCGCGCTACGTCGCGGGCGCCCTCGGCCCGACCACCCGCACCGCCTCCATCTCGCCCGACGTCAACGACCCCGGCGCGCGCAACGTGTCCTTCGACGAGCTCGTGGCGGCGTACACCGAGGCGGCCCGCGGCCTGGTCGACGGCGGATCGGACCTCCTGGTCATCGAGACCATCTTCGACACCCTCAACGCCAAGGCCGCGATCTTCGCGCTCGAGGGGCTCTTCGAGGAGGCGGGGCGCCGCTGGCCCGTCGTCGTCTCCGGCACCATCACCGACGCGTCGGGTCGCACCCTGTCGGGGCAGACGACCGAGGCGTTCTGGCACTCCGTGCGCCACGCGCGCCCGCTGCTGATCGGCCTCAACTGCGCGCTCGGGGCGAAGGAGATGCGGCCCTACGTCGCCGAGCTCAGCCGCATCGCCGACACCTTCGTGCACGCCTACCCCAACGCGGGTCTGCCCAACGCCTTCGGCGAGTACGACGAGGCGGCCGAGGAGACCGCGGCCATCGTGGCGGAGTTCGCCGAGGCCGGCCTGGTCAACATGGTCGGCGGCTGCTGCGGCACGACACCGGCCCACATCGCCCGGATCGCCGAGGCCGTGCAGGGCAAGGCCCCCCGCACCCCGGCCGAGGTGGAGCCGGCGCTGCGGCTCTCCGGCCTGGAGCCGCTCACCGTCGCCGCCGACAGCCTCTTCCTCAACGTCGGCGAGCGCACCAACATCACCGGCTCCGCCCGCTTCCGCAAGCTGATCAAGGACGCCGACTACGACGCCGCCCTCGCCGTGGCCGCCCAGCAGGTCGAGGCCGGCGCCCAGGTCATCGACGTCAACATGGACGAGGGGATGATCGACGGCGTCGCCGCGATGGACCGCTTCTTGAAGCTGGTCGCGAGCGAGCCCGACATCAGCCGGGTGCCGGTGATGGTCGACTCCTCGAAGTGGGAGGTCATCGAGGCCGGCCTCAAGTGCGTGCAGGGCAAGGCCATCGTCAACTCCATCTCGATGAAGGAGGGCGAGGAGGCCTTCGTCCGGCAGGCCCGGCTCGTGCGCCGCCACGGCGCCGCGGCGGTCGTGATGGCCTTCGACGAGGAGGGCCAGGCCGACAGCCTGGAGCGCCGCCAGGAGATCTGCGCCCGCGCCTACCGCATCCTCACCGAGGAGGTCGGCTTCCCGGCCCACGACATCATCTTCGACCCCAACGTCTTCGCCGTCGCGACCGGCATCGAGGAGCACGCCTCCTACGGCAGGGACTTCATCGAGGCCACGCGGTGGATCAAGGAGAACCTGCCCGGCGCGCTGGTCTCCGGCGGCATCTCCAACGTCTCCTTCTCCTTCCGCGGCAACAACCCGGTGCGCGAGGCGATCCACGCGGTCTTCCTCTTCCACGCCATCGAGGCGGGCCTCGACATGGGCATCGTCAACGCGGGTGCGCTCGTCGTCTACGACCAGGTCGACCCCGAGCTGCGCGAGCGCATCGAGGACGTCGTGCTCGACCGCCGTCCCGACGCGGCCGAGCGGTTGCTCGAGGTGGCCGAGTCCTACAACCGCGTCGGCGAGCAGGTCGAGGCCGACGCCGAGGAGTGGCGCTCCCTGCCCGTCGCCGAGCGCATCACCCACGCGCTGGTGAAGGGCATCGACACCCACGTCACCGCCGACACCGAGGAGCTGCGCGCCGAGATCGCCGCGCGCGGCGGTCGCCCCATCGAGGTCATCGAGGGCCCCCTGATGGCCGGCATGGACGTCGTGGGCGACCTCTTCGGCGCCGGCAAGATGTTCCTGCCCCAGGTCGTGAAGTCGGCGCGCGTCATGAAGAAGGCCGTCGCCTACCTCATCCCGTTCATCGAGCAGGAGAAGCTCGACAACCCCGAGCTGGCCACCGCCAAGGACACCAACGGCACGATCGTCATGGCCACGGTCAAGGGCGACGTGCACGACATCGGCAAGAACATCGTGGGCGTCGTGCTGCAGTGCAACAACTACGAGGTCGTGGACCTCGGCGTGATGGTGCCGCCGCAGAAGATCCTCGACGCCGCGCGCGAGCACGGGGCCGACGCGATCGGCCTCTCCGGCCTCATCACGCCCTCGCTCGACGAGATGGTCACCGTGGCCACCGAGATGCAGCGCCAGGGCTTCGACATCCCGCTGCTCATCGGCGGCGCGACGACCTCCCGCGCCCACACGGCGGTCAAGGTCGACCAGCGCTACGACCAGCCCGTCGTGTGGGTCAAGGACGCCTCCCGCTCCGTGCCGACCGTCGCCGCGCTGCTGCACCCGACCGGGCGCGAGAAGCTGCTCACCGACCTCAAGGCCGACTACGACGCGCTGCGCGCCCGCCACGCCGGCAAGGGGGAGCGCAAGCTGCTGCCGCTGGAGCAGGTGCGCGCCTCCGCCACACCGGTCGACTGGTCGTCCTACCAGCCGCCGGCTCCGGCACGACCCGGCGTGCACGTCGTCGAGTCCCAGGACCTCGCCGAGCTGCGCCGCTACATCGACTGGCAGCCGTTCTTCAACGCGTGGGAGATGAAGGGCCGGTTCCCCGACATCCTCAACAACCCCGCTTCGGGCGAGGCGGCGCGCAAGCTCTACGACGACGCCCAGGCGATGCTCGACCGCATCGTCGCCGAGGGCTGGCTGAGCGCCAAGGGCGTCTACGGCTTCTTCCCGGCCAACGCCGTCGGCGACGACGTCGAGGTGTACGCCGACGCCGCGCGCACCGACGTACGCGTGCGGCTGCACCACCTGCGCCAGCAGGGCGAGCACCGCCCGGGCATCCCGCACCGCTCGCTGGCCGACTACGTCGCGCCGAAGGAGACCGGGCTCGCCGACCACGTCGGCGGCTTCGCGGTCACCGCGGGCCACGGGGTGGCCGAGCGGGTCGCGGCCTACCGTGCCGAGCACGACGACTACTCCGCGATCCTGCTCGAGTCGCTGGCCGACCGGCTGGCGGAGGCCTTCGCCGAGCAGCTGCACGAGCGGGTGCGCCGCGAGCACTGGGGCTACGCGCCCGACGAGGCGCTCGACAACGAGGCCCTCATCGCCGAGCGCTACCGCGGCATCCGCCCGGCCCCGGGCTACCCCGCCTGCCCCGAGCACACCGAGAAGCTCACGCTGTGGGAGCTGCTCGACGTCGAGGCGTCCACGGGCCTGCAGCTCACCGAGAGCATGGCGATGTGGCCGGGCGCGGCGGTGTCGGGGTGGTACTTCTCCCACCCGGACTCGCAGTACTTCGTCGTCGGCCGCCTCGGGCGCGACCAGGTCGAGGACTACGCCGCCCGCAAGGGCTGGACGCTGCAGGAGGCCGAGCGGTGGCTCTCGGCCAACCTCGGCTACGACCCCGAGGACTGACGTGACCGGGGCACCCGCGCCCACGCTGCCCGCCGCGGTGCTGTGGGACATGGACGGCACGCTCGTCGACACCGAGCCCTACTGGATCGCCACCGAGTTCGCCCTGGTCGAGCGCTGGGGTGGCACGTGGTCGCACGAGCACGCACTGGCGCTGGTGGGCAACGACCTGCTCGTGTCGGGCGCCTACATCCGCGAGCACGCCGGCATCGACCGCACGCCGCACCAGATCGTCGACGAGCTGCTCGACGGGGTGGTGGCACGGGTGCGCGAGGCCGTGCCGTGGCGCCCCGGCGCGCGCGAGCTGTTGGCCGCCACCGCGGCGGCCGGGGTGCCGCGCGCGCTGGTGACGATGTCGTGGCGCCGCTTCGTCGACCCGGTCCTGGCGGCGCTGCCGGAGGGCAGCTTCGACGCGGTCGTCACCGGCGACCAGGTCGACGACGGCAAGCCGCACCCGGAGCCTTATCTCCTGGCGGCCCGGGCACTGGGCGTCGACCCGGCCGACTGCGTCGCGATCGAGGACTCCGGCACGGGTGCGACCTCGGCGGCGGCCGCGGGGTGCACGGTGCTCGTGGTGCCCCACCACGTGCCGGTCGACGCGGGGGAGCGACGGGTCTTCCGCGACAGCCTGGTGGGTCTCGGCCTCGACGACCTGGCCGCCGTGCACCGTTCCGTGCGGGGCGAGCGGGCCTGACCCGGGACCTCCGGCCCACGCGGGTCCCGGCGTTCGCTGGCGCAGGTCGTAGTACCACCGGACAAGGGACGCTCCGACCCACCCACACCCAGACTGGAGGCACCTCGGGGGGACCTGCTCCCGACTGCCGCCCAGGAGGAAGCAGGTACGCATGCCGACCCGGCTTGGTCTCGTCGTCTCGCTCGGCCTCGTGCTGAGCACAGCGGCCTCCGTCTCCGCCCACGCGGCGGCGGAGGACGACGTGACCAAGCGGGCCGGCACGTGCAACCGCGACGTCAGCAGCTGGCGGCTGCGGGTCGTCGACGACGGGGGCGTCCTCGAGGTGGCGGCACGCATCGACGGCGGCCGGCCCGACGAGCGCTTCGACTGGGAGCTGCGCCACGACGGCGAGCGCAGCTTCTCCGGCGCGCGAGACGCGTGACGCCACGGGCGCCTTCACGGTCGTGCGGCGCATGGTCGACCACATCGGGGTCGACGACGTCGTGCTGCGAGCGGAGAACACCGACTCCGGAGAGGTCTGCGGCGCGAGACCGTGCTCCTCGCCGAGACGCTGGTCGAGCCCAACATCCCGCGGCGGCTGCACCTCGGCGCCAGCGGCGACGCGCTGCTCGACAACTTCTCCGGTGTCCGGCTCCGCGACGTCGAGCGGGTCTCGATCTGGTCCCCGTCGGGTCGCCTGGACTTCTCGTGGTTCCCCAACGCCGAGGGCGGCCTCGAGGTCGACGTGCCGCTGACGCCGCGCGAGCGCGAGGTGCTGCAGCGCGGCGGCGTGGTCTCGGAGCCCGCCGACCCGGACCGTCCCGACAACCGGCTGCTGGCCGACCTCACCGACCGCGACGTCACCGGCCAGCTGCGCACCTACACGCGCGTCGTCGACCGGCGCGGCAACCCGATGCTGCTCGAGGTCTACTACGACCCCGGCGACATCGAGGAGAGCGGGGAGCAGATCGGCTCGTCCTTCCGCTGGATCACCCTCGGCGGGCTCGGGGCGCTGATGCTGCTGACGCTGCCGCTGCTGCAGGTGCTCACCCGGCGACTGACCCGGGCGGGCCGCGAGCGCGCCCGGGCGCTGCAGTCGGCGATCGTCTCCTCGGACCGCGAGCGGCGCCGCATCGCCCGCGACCTGCACGACGGGGTCGTCCAGGACCTCGCCGGCACCGCGTTCGCGCTCACCGCCGTGGCCCGCGACCCGCGGGTGCCCGCGGACGCGCAGGACGTGCTCGAGGGTGCCGGCTCGGCGGTGCGCGACAGCCTGCGCGGGCTGCGCAGCCTGCTCGCCGAGATCCACCCGCCCGACCTCAAGGCCGCGGGCCTCGAGGCGGCGCTCGCCGACCTGACGACGCCCGCGGCGGCGGCCGGGGTCGCCGCGAGCGTCGAGGTCGAGCGGGTCGACCACGCCTCCGACCGCACGGCGGCCGTCGTCTGGCGGGTCGCCCAGGAGGCGGTGCGCAACGTGCTGCGCCACGCCGAGGCCGAGACGCTGCTGGTGAGCGTGCGCGGCGTCGACGAGCGGGTCCGCCTCGACGTCGTCGACGACGGCCGCGGCTTCGACCCCGCGGCCGGGCGCGACGGAGCACACTACGGGCTGCGCGGCCTCGACGGCCTGGTCGCCGACCACGGCGGTCGGCTCGAGGTGGTCTCCGCACCCGGCGGCGGCACGCGCGTGACGGTGGAGGTGGACGCCCGGTGAGCACCAGCATCCGCGTCGTGCTCGTCGACGACCACGCGGTCGTGCGGGCCGGTCTCGCGCAGTTCCTCACCGCGAGCGGCGACATCGAGGTCGTCGGCACCGCCAGCGACGGCGCGCAGGCGGTGGCGGTGGTCAGCGAGACCCGCCCCGACGTCGTGCTGATGGACCTGCAGATGCCCGGCACCGACGGGGTGGAGGCGACGCGCGCCATCTGCCGCGACGTGCCGGGCACCGACGTCCTCGTGCTCACCAGCTTCTCCGACAGCGAGCGCATCCACGGCGCGCTCGACGCCGGCGCCGTGGGCTACCTGCTGAAGGACGCCGACCCCGACGACGTGCTCGCCGGCATCCGCGCGGTCAGCCGCGGGGAGTCACCGCTGCACCCCAAGGCCGCCCGCGCCCTGCTCGGCCGGCGCGCCGAGGTGCGCCCCACCCTCACGGTGCGCGAGACCGAGGTGCTCGGGCTGCTGCAGGCCGGGCTCAGCAACAAGCAGATCGCCACCCGCCTCGGGATCAGCGACCGCACCGTCAAGGCCCACCTCGGCAGCGTCTTCGCCCGCATCGGCGTGCAGGACCGCACCCAGGCCGCCCTCTGGGCCGAGCGGCACGGTCTCTGACCCGGACAGCGGCGGCGGGGTGCCGCCCCACTCCGGGCACAGCGCCTGGTGCGCGCACCAGCCGCAGAGGCGGCTGCGGCGCGGGCGCCAGTCGCCGGACTCCTCGGCCGCACGGATGGCGCGCCAGACCGCCTCGACCTTGCGCTCGGTGGCGAGCAGGTCGGCCTCGTCGGGCTCGTAGCGCAGGACCTCGCCGCTGCCGAGGTAGACCAGCTGCAGGACCGCGGGGACGACCCCGCGGGTGCGCCACAGCACGAGGCCGTAGAACTTGAGCTGGAACAGCGCCTTGCCCTCGAAGCCCGGCCCCGGCGCGCGACCGGTCTTGTAGTCGACGACCCGCAGCATGCCGTTGGGCGCCACGTCGAGCCGGTCGACGAAGCCGCGCAGCAGCAGGCGGGAGTCGAGGACGGTCTCGACGTAGAGCTCGCGCTCGGCCGGCTCGAGGCGGCGCGGGTCCTCGAGGGTGAACCAGCGGTCGAGGACGGTCGCGCACGACGCGAGCCACCGGCCCACCTCGGGGCCGCCGTCGGCGTCGAACATGCCGGCCAGCGTCGGGTCGGCCTCCAGCACCTGCTCCCATGCGGGCTCCAGCATCGCGCGCGCCCGGTCGGGGGTGCGCTCGGCCGCGGGCACGTCGAAGAGCTCCTCGAGCACGCGGTGCACGACGGTGCCGCGCACCGCGTCGGGCGACGGCGGCTCAGGCAGCCGGTCGACCGAGCGGAAGCGGTAGAGCAACGGGCACGTCATGAAGTCGCCGGCGCGGCTCGGGGAGAGCGCGCCCAGCACGTGCACGCCGTCGACCCGGGTCGAGCGCGCCTCGGCGGGCGAGACCGGCGGCGGCGGGGGAGCGGTGCTGACGTCCACGAGGAGGACCCTAGGCGGGACCGGCGACGACCGCGGCGCGGCCCGGGGCGTCGGCTAGCCTCGTGAGGTGTCCGAGACCGACCGCCGTCCTGCCGCGCGACGCCCCCCGGGCACCTTCCGGATCGGCAGCGTCGCGGGCAGCGACGTCCTGGTCTCCTCCTCGTGGTTCCTCGTCGCTGCGCTGATCGCGGTCGTCGTCGCGCCGCGGGTGGAGCAGGTGCAGCCCGGGCTCGGCGCCTGGAAGTACGTCGCGGGCGTGGTCTTCGCGGTCGTCCTCTACGGCTCGGTGCTGCTGCACGAGGCCTCGCACGCCGTGGTGGCCAAGCGGCTCGGCTTCCCGGTCACCTCGATCACCCTGCACTTCCTCGGCGGGATGACGGCCGTCGAGGGCGAGGCGCGGCGCCCGCGCGAGGAGTTCTGGATCGCGGTGGTGGGGCCCCTGGCCTCGATCGCCGTCGGCGCCGCAGCCGTCGGGCTCTGGTTCGTCACGCCCGACGGGCTGCTCAAGCTGGCGGTCGAGGGCCTCGCCGGCGCCAACCTGCTCGTCGGCGTGCTCAACCTCGTGCCCGGCCTGCCGCTCGACGGCGGCCGGGTCCTCAAGGCGGGCGTGTGGAGCCTCACCGGCAGCCCGCACCGCGGCACGCTCGCCGCCGGGTGGGGTGGCCGAGCCGCCGCGGTCCTCGTGCTGCTGTGGCCCCTCGCGCAGGAGCGGTTCCTCGGCGTGCCTCCCGAGCTGCTCGACTTCGTCCTCGCCTTCGTGGTGGGACTCTTCCTCTGGACCGCCGCCGGCGCGGCGATGGCCTCGGCGCGGGTGCGCAGCCGCCTGCCCGCGCTCGTGGCCCGCGAGCTGGCCCGCCGCACCGTCAGCGTCCCCGCCGACCTGCCGCTGGCCGAGGCGGTGCGGCGGGCCCAGGAGCAGCGGGCCGGCAGCATCGTCACCCTCGACCCCGACGGGCGGCCGGTGGGCCTCGTCAACGAGGCCGCGGTGCTCGCCACGCCCGAGGAGCGGCGGCCGTGGCTGCCGGTCTCCGCGGTGGCCCGCACGCTCGACGACGACCTCCGGCTGCCGGTGGGTCTCGCCGGCGAGCAGCTCGTGCTGGCGCTCGGTCGACGCCCCGCGCCGGAGTACCTCCTCGTGCACGACGACGGCTCCCTCTACGGCGTGCTGACCACGGCCGACGTCGATGGCGCCTTCCGGGCGGCCCGCCACTAGGGTCTCGGCCATGCCGGACCCCTCCGACGACCTCGACCCCAGCGCCACCAGCACCCCCTCGTCCGCCCTCGGCGAGGTGCCCCCCGAGGCCTGGGGCGGCGTGCAGCGCGGACCGCTCCGCGAGGGCGAGTGGGTGCGGCTGACCGACAGCAAGGGACGGCGGCACAACCTCGAGCTCGTCGCCGGCAAGCGGTTCTTCTCCAACCGCGGCCACCTCGAGCACGACGACCTGATCGGGCGCGAGGAGGGCTTCACCGTCACCTCGTCCGCCGGGGGCACCTACCTCGTCTTCCGACCGCTGCTGGCGGAGTTCGTCGTCTCGATGCCGCGGGGCGCGGCGGTGGTCTACCCCAAGGACGCCGCGCAGATCGTCGCGATGGCCGACGTCTTCCCCGGCGCGACCGTGGTCGAGGCCGGTGTCGGGTCGGGCGCGCTGACCTGCTCGCTGCTGCGCGCCGTCGGCCCGCACGGCCGGGTGCTGTCGTGGGAGAGGCGCGAGGAGTTCGCCGACGTCGCCCGGCGCAACGTGCGGCAGTTCTTCGGCGGGGACCACCCCGCCTGGACCCTCCACCTGGGCGACCTCGCCGAAGGCCTCGTCTCGTCCGGCGAGCGCGCCGACCGCATCGTGCTCGACATGCTCGCCCCGTGGGAGTGCGTGCCCGCGGTCGCCGACGCCCTCGTGCCCGGCGGCATCGTCTGCGCGTACGTCGCCACCACCACCCAGCTGAGCCGGGTCGTCGAGACGCTGCGCGCCCACGGCGGCTTCACCGAGCCGCAGCCGTGGGAGTCGCTCGTGCGCGACTGGCACGTCGAGGGACTCGCGGTGCGCCCGGGCCACAAGATGATCGGCCACACGGCCTTCCTGGTCACCGCCCGCCGGATGGCGCCCGGGGAGCGCGCGCCCCGCAAGTCGCGGCGTCCCGCACCCGGTGCGTACGGCGTGGACTACTCCGGTCCGCGCCCCGACTGGCTGCCCCCGCAGTCGGCCGAGGAGCAGCTCGACGGGTAGGCGCGCGTCGCTCCCGCACCACCCGGCGTGTGGGTAGGGTCGTGACCACACAGGAGGTGACGCGATGTCGACGTACGACGGTGCGGGGCACGGCCCGCAGGAGCTGCAGGACCAGGTGCGCTACCTCGAGGCAGAGGTCGCCGACCTCCGCCGCCGGCTGGGGGAGTCCTCGCGCCCCGTGCCGGGCGCTCACGGCCTCGAGCTGCGGCTCGCCGACACGCAGCGCTCGCTCGCCGCGGTCACCAGCCAGAACGAGCGCCTCGCCCAGACGCTGCGCGAGGCCCGCGACCAGATCACGCGGCTGAAGGACGAGGTCGACCGGCTAGCGCAGCCCCCGGCCGGCTTCGGCACCTTCCTCGCCCGCAACGAGGACGACTCGGTGGACGTCTTCACCGGCGGGCGCAAGCTGCGGGTCAACGTCAGCCCCACCGTCGACCTCGACACCCTGCGCCGCGGCCAGGAGGTCATGCTCAACGAGGCCCTCAACGTCGTCGCCGCGCTCGACTTCGAGCAGGTCGGCGAGGTCGTGATGCTCAAGGAGGTCCTCGCCGACGGCGACCGCGTCCTGGTCATCGCCAACGCCGACGAGGAGCGCGTGGTGCGCATCGCCGAGCCGCTGCGCGACGACGTGCTGCGCGCCGGCGACTCGCTGCTGCTCGACTCCCGCGCCGGCTACGTCTACGAGAAGGTCCCGAAGTCGGAGGTCGAGGAGCTGGTCCTCGAGGAGGTCCCCGACATCGCCTACGAGTCGATCGGCGGCCTCGCCGGTCAGATCGACCTGATCCGCGACGCCGTCGAGCTGCCCTACCTCCACCCCGAGATGTTCCAGGAGCACCAGCTCAAGCCCCCGAAGGGCGTGCTCCTCTACGGCCCGCCGGGCTGCGGCAAGACGCTCATCGCGAAGGCGGTCGCCAACTCGCTCGCCAAGAAGGTCGCGGCCCGCACCGGCAGCACCGGGCAGCCGCACGAGGCCCGCGCGTACTTCTTGAACATCAAGGGCCCCGAGCTGCTCAACAAGTACGTCGGCGAGACCGAGCGGCACATCCGCCTGGTCTTCCAGCGGGCGCGCGAGAAGGCCAGCATGGGCACCCCGGTGATCGTCTTCTTCGACGAGATGGACTCGCTCTTCCGCACCCGCGGGTCGGGGGTCTCCTCCGACGTCGAGAACACCATCGTCCCGCAGCTGCTCAGCGAGATCGACGGCGTCGAGACCCTCGAGAACGTGCTCGTCATCGGCGCGTCGAACCGCGAGGACATGATCGACCCCGCGATCCTGCGACCGGGCCGCCTCGACGTGAAGATCAAGATCGAGCGCCCCGACGCCGAGTCCGCGCGCGACATCTTCTCGAAGTACCTCGTGCCGAGCCTGCCGCTGCACGCCGACGACCTCGCCGAGTTCGGCGGCGACCGGGAGGCGACCGTCGCCGGGATGATCCGCGCCACGGTCGAGCGGATGTACTCCGAGACCGAGGACAACCGCTTCCTCGAGGTCACCTACGCCAACGGCGACAAGGAGGTCCTCTACTTCAAGGACTTCAACTCCGGCGCGATGATCCAGAACATCGTCGACCGCGCGAAGAAGATGGCGATCAAGGACCTCCTCGACCACGACCAGAAGGGTCTGCGCGTGCAGCACCTGCTGCAGGCGTGCGTCGACGAGTTCAAGGAGAACGAGGACCTCCCCAACACCACCAACCCCGACGACTGGGCCCGCATCTCCGGCAAGAAGGGCGAGCGGATCGTCTTCATCCGCACGCTGATCACCGGCAAGCAGGGCACCGAGCCGGGCCGCTCCATCGACACCGTCGCCAACACCGGTCAGTACCTCTGACCGGCCGATCCCCTCAGGAGTCCCCGTGGTCCGCATCCTCGTCATCGTCGTGCTGGTGCTCGTCGCGATCTACGTCGCCCGGATGGTGCTCGCCAAGCGGTGACCGGCCCCGTGGGTAGGCTCGCCGCATGAGCGTGCGCCGGGTGATGGGCGTCGAGGTGGAGTACGGCATCTCGGTGCAGGGGCAGCCCCAGGCCAACCCGATGGTGGCCTCGTCCCAGGTCGTCAACGCCTACGCCTCCGCGACGCTGCGCGCGCGCCGGGCGCGGTGGGACTTCGAGGAGGAGTCCCCGCTGCGCGACGCGCGGGGCTACGACGTCTCGCGCCAGGTCGCCGACCCCTCGCAGCTCACCGACGAGGACCTCGGCCTAGCCAACGTCATCCTCACCAACGGCGCGCGGCTCTACGTCGACCACGCCCACCCGGAGTACTCCACGCCCGAGGTCGTCACCCCGCGCGACGTGGTGCTGTGGGACAAGGCCGGCGAGCAGGTGATGCACGACGCCGCGGTGCGGGCCGCCCAGCTGCCCGGTGGCCAGCAGATCGCGCTCTACAAGAACAACACCGACGGCAAGGGCGCCTCCTACGGCGCGCACGAGAACTACCTGATGCGCCGCTCCACCCCGTTCGCCGACATCGTGCGCCACCTGACGCCGTTCTTCGTCAGTCGCCAGGTGGTCACCGGCTCGGGCCGCGTGGGCATCGGCCAGGACGGTCGCGGCGTCGGCTTCCAGGTCAGCCAGCGCAGCGACTTCTTCGAGGTCGAGGTGGGCCTCGAGACCACGCTGAAGCGACCGATCATCAACACCCGCGACGAGCCCCACGCCGACCCCGAGAAGTACCGCCGCCTCCACGTCATCGTCGGCGACGCGAACCTCGCCGAGGTCTCGACCTACCTCAAGGTCGGCACGACCGCCCTGGTGCTCGCGATGGTCGAGGACGGCGCGGTCAGCCGCGACCTCGCCGTGGAGTCGCCCGTCGCGGCGCTGCGCGAGGTCTCCCACGACCCCACGCTGCGCACGCTGCTGACCTTGCGCGACGGTCGCCGGCTCACCGCGGTGCAGCTGCAGATGGAGTACCTCGAGCTGGCCCGCAAGCACGTCGAGGACCGCCTCGGCGCCGACGCCGACGCCCAGACCCTCGACGTGCTCGCGCGCTGGGAGTCGGTCCTCGACCGCCTCGAGCGCGACCCCCTGAGCCTCGCCGGCGAGCTCGACTGGGTGGCGAAGCTCAAGCTGCTCGAGCAGTACCGATCGCGCGACGGCCTGGAGTGGGACGACGCCAAGCTGGCGCTCATCGACCTGCAGTACTCCGACGTCCGCCCGGAGAAGAGCCTGCACCAGCGGCTCGTGCGCGCCGGGCGCATGGAGCGCCTCGTCACCGACGCCGAGGTCGAGGCCGCGATGCACGAGCCGCCGCCCGACACCCGCGCCTACTTCCGCGGCCGCTGCCTGGAGAAGTACGCCGAGCACGTCGCGGCCGCCTCGTGGGACTCCGTCATCTTCGACCTGCCCGGTCGCGAGTCGCTCCAGCGCATCCCGACCGTGGACCCGCTGCGCGGCACCCGGCGCCACGTCGGGGAGCTGCTCGACCGCTGCGAGACGGCGGAGGCGCTCTTCACCGCGCTCACCCAGTGATCGGTAGGGTCGCCTCCACGGCGGGGTGACCCGCAGCGAGACCCGGCGAGACCCGAGGAGGCACGGGCGATGGCGCAGGAGCAGAAGCAGCCCCGCAAGTCGACGGAGAGCGAGGAGGCGACCGAGGTCGCCCCGGAGAGCGACGTCGCGGAGCGCAAGGAGGCCCTCGACGACGACGTCGACTCGCTGCTCGACGAGATCGACGACGTGCTCGAGACCAACGCCGAGGACTTCGTGAAGTCCTTCATCCAGAAGGGCGGCGAGTGAGCGGCGTGTCGTTCCCCGACCAGTCCCCACGACTGCCCGCGGCCTACCTCACGCCCGGCACCTCCTCCTTCTCCGACTTCCTGGCCACCCAGGCCCCCGACCTGCTGCCGACCCGCCGCTCGCTGCCACCGGGCCAGGCCGGCGAGCTCGCCCCGCACGGCACCACGATCGTCGCGGCGACCTACCCCGGCGGCGTGGTGATGGCCGGTGACCGGCGCGCCACCATGGGCAACGTCATCGCGCAGCGCGACATCGAGAAGGTCTTCCCGGCCGACGAGTTCTCGGCCGTCGGCATCGCCGGCAGCGCCGGCCTCGCCGTGGAGATGGTGCGGCTCTTCCAGACCGAGCTCGAGCACTACGAGAAGATCGAGGGCACCACGCTGTCGATGGACGGCAAGGCCAACCGGCTCGCCGCCCTCATCCGCGGCAACCTCGGGATGGCGATGCAGGGCCTCGCGGTCGTGCCGCTCTTCGCGGGCTTCGACGTCGCAGCCTCGCAGGGCCGCATCTTCAGCTACGACGTGACCGGTGGGCGCTACGAGGAGACGGCCTTCCACTCGGTCGGCTCCGGCTCGCTCTTCGCGCGCGGGGCGCTGAAGAAGCTCTACCGCGAGGATCTCTCCGAGGCCGAGGCCGTGACCGCGGTCGTCCAGGCGCTCTACGACGCGGCCGACGACGACTCCGCGACCGGTGGGCCCGACCTGGCGCGCCGGATCTTCCCGGTGGTGCACACCATCACCGCCGCGGGCGGGCGCCGGCTGCCCGACGAGGAGGTGGCCGACGTGGCCGACCGCGTCGTCGCCAGCCGGATGCGCCGCCCCGACGGACCCGCCGCGTCGCTCACCTGAGCCCACCCGACCGCCGCCCGACCGCCGCCCGACCGACGACGACGCCGACCCGTCGTACCCCCGCCTGAGGAGCACCCCGTGAGCACGCCGTTCTACGTCTCGCCCGAGCAGCTGATGAAGGACCGCGCCGACTTCGCGCGCAAGGGCATCAGCCGCGGCCGCTCCGTCGTCGCCGTGCAGTACGCCGACGGCGTGCTCTTCGTCTCCGAGAACCCCTCGCAGGCGCTGCACAAGGTCTCCGAGATCTACGACCGCATCGCCTTCGCCGCGGTCGGCCGCTACAACGAGTTCGAGAACCTCCGCATCGCCGGGGTGCGGCTCGCCGACATGCGGGGCTACGCCTACGACCGCCGCGACGTCACCGGCCGCGGGCTGGCCAACGCCTATGCGCAGACCCTCGGCACGATCTTCTCCAGCGGTGGCGAGAAGCCCTACGAGGTGGAGATCTTCGTCGCGGAGATCGGCGACACCCCGGCCGACGACCAGGTCTACCGCCTGACCTACGACGGTCAGGTCGCCGACGAGCACGGCTGGGCCTGCATGGGCGGACAGGCCGACGTCGTCGCGGGCTACCTGCGCGAGCACTACCGCGAGGGCTGCCCGCTCGAGGAGGCGCTGCGCCTCGCCGTGGCGGCGCTCGGGCACGGCGGCGAGGGGGAGGACCGCGTCATCGCCGAGTCCGACCTCGAGGTGGCGGTGCTCGACCGCACCCGCACGCAGCCGCGCAAGTTCGCCCGGGTCGTGGGCGCCCGCCTCACCGAGCTGCTCGGCGAGCGCGGCCCGGCCGACGCCCCGGCCGGCTCGGGCCAGCGCGACGCGGGTGCCGCACCCGAGACGCCCTCGCCGGCCGCGAGCGACCCCGGTGACGCCGCGGGCGAGCCGCCGGTCGCCCCGCCGGTGAGCTGAGAGGCGCCCGCCGGCTGGTCCCGCGGCCTAGGCTGACGCCATGGACCGTCGCATCTTCGGGATCGAGAACGAGTACGGCGTCACGTGCACGTTCCGCGGCCAGCGGCGGCTGAGCCCCGACGAGGTCGCGCGCTACCTCTTCCGCAAGGTCGTCTCGTGGGGGCGCAGCAGCAACGTCTTCCTCCGCAACGGCGCGCGGCTCTACCTCGACGTGGGCTCGCACCCCGAGTACGCCACCCCCGAGTGCGACGACGTCGTCGAGCTCGTCACCCACGACAAGGCGGGGGAGCGGGTGCTCGAGGGCCTGCTGCTCGATGCCGAGCAGCGCCTCCACGAGGAGGGCATCGCGGGCGACATCTACCTGTTCAAGAACAACACCGACTCGGCCGGCAACTCCTACGGCTGCCACGAGAACTACCTGGTCACGCGGCAGGGGGAGTTCAGCCGGCTCGCCGACGTCCTCATCCCGTTCCTCGTCACCCGGCAGGTGATCGTCGGGGCCGGCAAGGTCACGCAGACGCCGCGGGGCGCGACGTACTCCGTCTCGCAGCGCGCCGAGCACATCTGGGAAGGCGTCTCGAGCGCCACCACCCGCAGCCGGCCCATCATCAACACCCGCGACGAGCCGCACGCCGACGCCGAGAAGTACCGCCGGCTGCACGTCATCGTCGGCGACTCCAACATGAGCGAGACGACGACGCTGCTCAAGGTCGCCAGCTGCGACCTGGTGCTGCGGATGATCGAGGAGGGCGTGGTGATGCGCGACCTCACGATGGAGAACCCCATTCGCGCCATCCGCGAGATCTCCCACGACATGACCGGCCGGCGCAAGGTGCGCCTCGCCAACGGCCGCGAGGCCAGCGCGCTCGACATCCAGCTCGAGTACCTCACCCGCGCCCGCGACTTCGTCGACCGCCGCGAGATCTCCACGCCCACCATCGCCCGCGCACTCGACCTGTGGGAGCGCACGCTCAAGGCGGTGGAGTCCGACGACCTGTCGCTGGTCGACCGCGAGATCGACTGGGTCATCAAGTGGAAGCTCATCGAGCAGTACCGCTCGCGCCAGGGGCTGCCGCTGGGCCACCCCCGCATCGCCCAGCTCGACCTGGCCTACCACGACATCCACCGCGGCCGGGGGCTCTACTACCTGCTCGAGAAGCGCGGCAAGGTGGAGCGGGTGACCCAGGACCTGAAGGTGTTCGAGGCCAAGTCGGTGCCGCCGCAGACCACCCGGGCCCGGCTGCGCGGCGAGTTCATCCGCAAGGCCCAGGAGCGGCGTCGCGACTTCACCGTCGACTGGGTGCACCTCAAGCTCAACGACCAGGCGCAGCGCACCGTGCTGTGCAAGGACCCGTTCCGCGCCCACGACGAGCGCGTGCAGCGGCTCGTGGACGGCATGTAGGAACCGCTCAGGCTCCCCACAGCCGCGGCGGCTACGCTCGGGCACGACCCGTCGCCGGCCTCCCGTGCCGCTGCGACCTGCCGTCCACCTGAAGGTTGATCCTCACCGTGCTCCGTCTGCCTGCGCGCCGTGCTGCGCGCCCCGCCGCCCTTCTGCTCTCCCTCGGCCTGCTCGTGCCGACGCTGGCCGCCTGCGGCTCCGACGACGGCGACGCCGCGGCCGGCGGCGGCGCCGGCCTGGACTCGATCGAGGTCACCGGCGAGGTCGGTGAGGGCATCGAGGTCGCCTACGACGGCACGGTCGCGGTCGACGAGACCGTCAGCGAGGTCCTCGTCGAGGGCGAGGGCGACCCGCTCGAGGCCGGCGAGAACGCCCTGGCCCACATCTACGTCGGCAACGGCGAGACCGAGGAGCAGGCGCTCACGACCTACGAGGGCGACCAGCCGCAGCTCGTGCCCGTGGCCGCGGAGGGCTTCATCACCTCCATCTCCGACTCGCTCGAGGACGTGCCCGTCGGCTCCCGCGTGCTGATCGCCGCCCCGCCGGCGGAGGCCTTCGGCCCGCAGGGCAACCCGCAGATCGACATCGGCACCGCCGACACCGTCGTCTTCGTCGTCGACGTCGTCGACTCCGTGCTCACCGCCCCCGAGGGCGAGCAGGTCGAGCCGCGGGGCCAGGTGCCGACCCTCGTGACCGGCGAGGGCACCGACGTCACCGCGCTGGAGTTCCCGCGGGGCCTCGAGGCGACCGGCGACCTCGAGACGACCACGCTGATCGAGGGCGAGGGCCCCGAGGTGACCGCGGAGTCGACGGTGGTCGTGGACTACCTCGGCCAGGTCCTCGGCAAGGACGCGCCGTTCGACGAGTCCTACTCGCGCACCCCCACCGCCCTGCCCGTCGCGCAGTTCGTGCAGGGCTGGCAGCAGGCGCTGCCGGGCGTGACCGTCGGCAGCCGCGTCGTGCTCGAGGTGCCGCCGGCCCTGGGCTACGGTGCGCAGGGCAACCCGCAGGCCGGCATCGGCGGCAAGGACACCATGTTCTTCGTCGTCGACGTCCTGGGGGCCACGAACACGAAGTGACGGTCCGGCACGGCGGGGGAGACGCGTGAGCAAGAGCGAGCGGCTGCTCAACCTGCTCATCATGCTGCTGGTGCAGCGGCGCTACCTCACCAAGAGCCGGATCCGCGCGATCCTCTACCCCGAGGCCAGCGAGGTCGCCTTCGAGCGGATGTTCGACCGCGACAAGGAGGAGCTGCGCAGCCTCGGGGTGCCGATCGAGGTCGGGCAGCTCGACCCGCTCTTCGACGACGAGCCCGGCTACCGCATCCGCGCCGACGAGCTCGGCCTGCCCCCGGTCGAGCTCGAGCCCGACGAGGCCGCGGTGGTCGGGGTCGCGACGAAGGTGTGGGAGCACGCCCGCATGGCGCGGGCGACCTCCGACGCGGTCGCCAAGCTGCGGGCGGCGGGGGTGCCGGTCGACACCGGCGCGCTCGACCTCGTCGAGCCGAGGCTCAGCGCCGATGAGCCGGCCTTCGACGTCTTCTGGGAGGCGGCGCAGGAGCGGCGCGAGGTCGTCTTCGACTACGCCCGCCCCGGACACCCCCCGAGCACGCGCCACCTGCAGCCGTGGGGAGTCGCGCGGTTCTCCGGCCGGTGGTACGCCGTGGGCCTCGACACCGACCGCGGCGAGGAGCGGGTCTTCCGCCTCTCGCGGGTCGTCGGCGAGGCGCGCGCCGTGGGCGACCCCGCGGCGTACGACGTGCCGCCGGGCACCGACGTGGCCGCGATCGCGCGGCGCCTCGGCGCCCCCTCCGGCTCGGGCGAGGCCGTGCTCCTGGTCCGCGCGGGCGCGGGCCACGCGCTGCGGCGCACCGCCACGGTCGTCGAGGCCGGCGTGACCGGTCCCGACGGGTCCGCCGGGTGGGACCGGCTGCGGCTGCCGCGCACCGACGTCGCCGACGAGGTGCTGGCGCACGGACCCGACGTCGTCGTCGAGGAGCCCGCCACCCTGCGCGACGACGTCGTGGCGCGGCTCCGGGCGCTGCTGGGCGAGCCGGGCGGGCACGACCGGCAGGGGACGACGGCGTGAGCGCGGGCGCCCGCGACCAGGTCGCCCGGCTGCTGACGCTGGTGCCGTGGCTGCACCGCACCGGCGAGGTGCACCTCGACGACGCCGCCGCCGCGCTCGGCACGACACCCGAGCAGCTGCTGAAGGACCTCAAGGTGCTGCTCATGTGCGGCCTGCCGGGCGGCTACCCCGACGACCTCATCGACGTGGACCTCGACGCGCTGGAGGACGGCGGTGACGGCGTCGTGCGCATCGGCAACGCCGACTACCTCGCCCGCCCGCTGAGGCTCTCGGCGACCGAGGCGTCCGCCCTCGTGGTCGCCCTGCGTGCCGTGCGTGCCGGCGCCGACGAGCGGACCCTCGAGGTCGTCGACCGCACGCTGGCCAAGCTGGAGGCCGCGGCGGCCGAGGGCAGCGCCCCCGCGGTGCTGCTCGACGGGGAGGGCGACGACCACGCCCCGCTCGACCCGGCGCTCGGGGCGCGGGTCGCCGAGGCGGCGGCGAACGGACGCCAGGTGCGCCTGACCTACTGGACGCCCTCGCGCGACGAGGTCTCCGAGCGCACCGTCGACCCGCGCGGCGTGGTGCGCCACGGCGGGCACGCCTACCTCGACGCCTGGTGCCACGCGGCGGAGGCCCCCCGGCTCTTCCGGCTCGACCGGGTGCGCGACGCCGCCGTGCTCGACGCGCCGGTGGTGAGCGAGCCGGTCCCGCCGCGCGACCTCGAGGCCGAGGGGCTCTTCGCGACGTCTCCCGAGGCGCCGACGGTGACGCTGCGGCTCGCGCCGCGCGCCCAGTGGGTGCCGGAGTACTACCCCGTCGAGGCCGTCCGCCCGCAGGCCGACGGCACGCTCGAGGTCGACCTCGTCGTGGCCGACCCGCGCTGGCTCGACCGGCTCGTGCTGCGGCTCGCGCCGCACGCGCGGGTGGTCGGTCCGCAGGAGTTCACCCGCTCGTCGACCGCCGCTGCCGCCGAGACGCTCCGGCTCTACGGGTGAGGCGGCGTACAGTGGGGGAGTCGTCCCCCCGAGGTGAGGAATCCCATGGCTGACCTGCTCGTGACCCCGCTCGTCGCCCTGCCCGGCGGCTGGGAGCTCGTGCTCATCGTGCTCGTCATCGTGCTGCTCTTCGGGGCCAAGAAGCTGCCCGAGCTCGCCCGCAACACCGGTCGCTCGCTGCGCATCTTCAAGGCCGAGACCAAGGGCCTGATGGACGACGACGACGACGAGGACGAGGCGCCCAAGGCCACCTCGCCGCGCGCGCTCGACGCCCCGGGCGCGCCCGCATCGCCGCACGGCGACCCGCTGCGGCCGAGCGCCGCGGAGGAGCAGGTCGGTGAGCGCCGCGACGGCGCCGCCGGCTGAGCGCGCGCACCCACCCGCCGCACGCCCACGCACCCGCTGTGTCCTGGACCTCCGGCCTGGTCAAGCTCTTCGCCGGCACCCCGCAGCACCCCGTCGGTCCCGACGGCAAGATGGCGCTCTCGGACCACCTGCGCGAGCTGCGCGCGCGCATCCTCAAGATCGCCCTCGTGCTCCTGGCGAGCCTGGTCGTCTCGCTGTTCTTCTACGACCGGATCTACGACTTCCTCTCCCAGCCCTACGAGCAGGCCGTCGCGGCTCTGCCCGAGGGCACGCAGTCGGAGGGCACGGTCGGCGGCGTCGGGGGCCCGCTGCTGCTCTACCTCAAGCTGTGCGGCGTCGTGGCGGTGGTGGCGTCGAGCCCGCTGTGGCTCTACCAGATCTGGGCCTTCGTGCTGCCCGGCCTGCACCCGCACGAGCGGAAGTGGACGCGGGTCTTCGCCGCGATCGCGGGACCGCTGTTCATCTCCGGCGTCGTCGTCGGCTACCTCACCTTGCCCAAGGGCATCGAGGTGCTCATCGGCTTCACCCCGGAGAACCTCACCAACCTCGTCGACTTCGGCTACTACCTGTCGTTCATGACCCGCACGCTGCTGGTCTTCGGCGTCGCCTTCGAGATCCCCGTCTTCATCATCCTGCTCAACCTCGCCGGGGTGGTGCGGGCCAGCAGCCTCGCGGCCTACCGGCCGTGGTGGGTCATCGGCATCTTCCTCTTCGCGGCGATCGCGACGCCCTCGACCGACCCCTTCACCATGATCTTCCTGGCCGTGCCGATGATCGTGCTCTTCTTCATCTCCGAGGGCGTCGCCCGCGTCGTCGACCGCCGGCGCGACGCCCAGGCGGCCGAGGAGGCCTGGGACGACGACGAGGTCTCGCCCCTGTGAGTGCCGGCTGCACCGCGCCCCACCACCCCGTCGACGTCGACCCCTTCGACCTCCCGGAGTGGCTGGGGGAGGGCGCGGTGACCTGGACCGCCGAGGCGGGCGTGCGCGAGGGGCACCGGGTGCCGGGGCGGCTGACGGGGGAGGGCGGGGCCGACCTCCCCTGCGACCTGCTCGCCGTCGACGCCGCCTACCCCGCCCCCGTGGCCGACGAGGCCACCCGCACGGCGGCGCACCGGGCCTGGCACCACGGCCAGGTGCACCTCGCCGAGGTCGGCGAGCGCCTCACGCTGCTCGTGCCGGGCCGGGGATTCGCCGCCGACGACGTGCTCGAGGCGGTCGCCCGGCTGGCGCGCGCGGTCGGCTCCGACCCCGACCGCTACGCCGTGCTGCTGCGCATCGGCGCGCCCGGTCGGCGTCGCGGGGGCGACGGCCGCTGAGTCGCTAGGCTGCGCCGGTGACCGGTCGCTGGCGCGAGGCCGCGCTCCTGATCAACCCCACGGCCGGCAAGGGCCGCGGTGCCGTGGCGGGCAGGCTGGCGGCCGCCCGTCTGCGCGACGCCGGGCTGGTCGTCACCGAGCTCGTCGGCCGCGACGGCGACGAGGCGCTCGACCTCGCCCGCGCCGCGGTCGAGCGCGGCGTCGACTCGCTCGTCGCCTGCGGTGGCGACGGGCTCGTGCACCTCGCGGTGCAGGCCGTCGCCCGCAGCGCGACGCCGCTCGGCGTGGTGCCGGCCGGCACCGGCAACGACGTGGCGCGCTACCTCGACCTGCCGCGTCGCGACCCGGTCGCCGCCGCCGACCGCGTGGTGGCGCGACGCACGCGCACCCTCGACCTCGCCCGCTGCGGGCACCGCTGGTTCACGACCGTGCTCGCGGCCGGCTTCGACGCCGTGGTCAACGAGCGCGCCAACGCGATGGTCTGGCCGCGTGGGCAGATGCGCTACAACCTGGCCACGCTCGCCGAGCTGCGGACGCTGGCGCCGCGGCCCTACGTGCTCGACCTCGACGGCGAGGTCCGCCACGTCGAGGCCACCCTCGTCGCGGTCGGCAACGGGTCGTCCTTCGGCGGCGGCCTGCGCATCACCGAGGGTGCACTGCTCGACGACGGGCTGCTCGACGTGGTGGTCGTGCGCCCCCTGACGCGACGACGCCTCGTCGCGGCGTACCCGCGGCTCTTCCGGGGCACCGTGGCGGGGCTCGCGGAGCACGAGCACCACCGGGTCCGTACGGTGACAGTGGCGGCGCCCGGCATCGTCGCCTACGCCGACGGTGAGCGCTTCGGTGCGCTGCCCCTCACGGTGGCGGCGGACCCGGGCGCGCTGACGGTCTACGCGTGAGCCGCCCCGCACCGGGCGCGGCCGGTCAGGAGGACGACATGGTGGGCGGACAGGCCGACGAGCAGCTCTCACCGGCCGAGCGCTACGCGGCGTACCGGGCCTCGCGCCAGCACCCGGTGCTGGCCGACTTCCGCAGCCACCACGACTTCGCCCTCGACGACTTCCAGGTGCGCGCCTGCGAGGAGGTCGAGGACGGCCGCGGCGTGCTCGTGGCGGCACCGACCGGCTCCGGCAAGACGATCGTCGGCGAGTTCGCGATCCACCTCGCGCTCGCGACCGGGCGCAAGGCCTTCTACACGACGCCGATCAAGGCCCTGTCGAACCAGAAGTACGCCGACCTGGTCAAGCGCTACGGCGCCGAGCAGGTCGGGCTGCTCACCGGCGACAACGTCGTCAACTCCGAGGCACCGGTCGTCGTCATGACCACCGAGGTGCTGCGCAACATGCTGTACGCCGGCTCCCGGACGCTGCTGGGCCTCGGCTTCGTGGTGATGGACGAGGTGCACTACCTGGCCGACCGCATGCGCGGCGCGGTGTGGGAGGAGGTCATCATCCACCTGCCCGAGTCGGTGGCGCTGGTGTCGCTCTCGGCGACGGTCTCGAATGCCGAGGAGTTCGGCGAGTGGCTCGAGACGGTGCGCGGCGAGACCACCACGATCGTCGAGGAGCGCCGACCCGTGCCGCTCTTCCAGCACGTGATGGTGGGCCGTCGCCTGCACGACCTCTTCGCCGACTCCGACGTCGACGCGGCGGCGGGGTTCGTGAAGGAGGGGGCGCCCGTCAACGGCGAGCTGCTGCGCATCGCGCGCGACGACTGGTCCAGCAGCAGGCTGATGCGCGACCGGCGCTCGCCGCGCAAGGGCAAGCCGGGCTCGTCGAAGAACCCCCGCCAGGTCGGCAACGGCCGCCGGGTGTGGATCCCGAGCCGCGTGGACGTCATCGAGCGCCTCGAGCGCGACGGCCTGCTGCCCGCGATCGTCTTCGTCTTCAGCCGCGTCGGTTGCGACGCCGCGGTGCAGCAGTGCCTCGACGCCAACCTGCGGCTCACCTCTCCCGAGGAGCGCGAGACCGTCCGCGCCTTCGTCGAGGAGCGGTGCCGCCACCTGCCCGACGAGGACCTGCAGGTGCTCGGCTACCACGAGTTCCTCGACGCGCTGACCCGCGGCGTGGCGGCCCACCACGCCGGCATGCTCCCGACCTTCAAGGAAGTCGTCGAGGAGCTCTACCAGCGCGGTCTCATCCGCTGCGTCTTCGCCACCGAGACCCTGGCGCTCGGCATCAACATGCCGGCGCGCACCGTGGTGATCGAGAAGATGACGAAGTGGAACGGTGAGACGCACGCCGACATCACGCCGGGGGAGTACACCCAGCTCACCGGCCGCGCCGGTCGCCGCGGGCTCGACGTGGAGGGCCACGCGGTCGTGCTGTGGCAGCCGGGCACCGACCCCCGCCAGCTCGCGGGCCTCGCCTCGACCCGCACCTACCCGCTCCGCTCGTCCTTCCGGCCGTCCTACAACATGGCGGTCAACCTCGTGCACCAGTTCGGCCGCGAGCGCTCCCGCGAGCTGCTCGAGCAGTCGTTCGCGCAGTTCCAGGCCGACCGGGCGGTGGTGGGGCTCGCGCGGCAGCTGCGCAAGAGCGAGGACGCGCTCGAGGGCTACCGCGAGGCCGCGACGTGCCACCTCGGCGACTTCATGGAGTACGCCGCGCTCCGTCGTCGCATCACCGACGTCGAGAAGGGCGCGGCCCGGGCACGGAGGGCCGACCGTCGCGAGGAGGCGCTGCGCTCGCTGACCCGGCTCAAGGTCGGCGACGTCGTGGCGGTGCCCGCGGGCAAGTTCGCCGGCCTCGCCGTCGTCGTCGACCCGGGGCTGAGCGGTGACGAGCCCCGTCCCTACGTCGTCACCGCCGACCGGCAGGCCCGCCGGCTCAACGCCCTCGACTTCCCCTCGCCGGTCGAGGCGCTCGCCCGGGTCAAGGTGCCGCGGTCCTTCAACGGCCGCAACCCGCAGATGCGCCGCGACCTCGCGGCCGCACTGCGCGAGGCCACCCACGGCCTCGGGCCGGTCAGGCGTCCCGACAGGGCCGGGCGCGGTGACGCCACGGCGCCGACCGCCGAGGACCGGGAGGTGGCGGAGCTGCGGGCCCGCCTGAAGGCCCACCCGTGCCACGACTGCCCCGACCGCGAGGACCACGCCCGCTGGGCCGAGCGGTGGCACAAGCTCGAGCGCGACGCCGGCACGCTGAAGCGGCGGGTCGAGTCGCGCACCAACACGGTCGCGCGGCAGTTCGACCGGGTCTGCGAGGTCCTCGAGCGGCTCGACTACCTCGACGGCGACGAGGTGACGGCGCGCGGGCGACACCTCAGCCGCATCTACACCGACATGGACCTCGTCGCCGCCGAGGCACTGCGCTCCGGCACCTGGGCGGACCTCACCCCGGCCGAGCTGGCCGCGGCGCTCTCGGTGCTGGTGTTCGAGGCCCGCCGGCCCGACGACGCCTCGCTCCCGCGGGTGCCCGGCGGGGCGGTGCAGGCCGCGATCGCCGAGACGGTGCGGATCTGGGCCGACCTCGACGCGCTCGAGAAGGAGCACCGGCTCGACTACCTGCGCGAGCCCGACCTCGGCTTCGCCTGGGCGGCCTGGCGGTGGGCGGAGGGCGACGAGCTCGACGACGTGCTGCGCGTCACCGACCTCGCGGCGGGCGACTTCGTGCGGTGGGTCAAGCAGCTGCTCGACCTCGCCGACCAGGTCGCCGACGCCGCCGGCTCGCTCGGCGACGCCGCGCTGCGGGAGACCGCCCGCACCGCCTCGCGTGCCCTGCGCCGCGGTGTCGTGGCCTACTCGTCCCTCGCCGACTGACGAGGGGTCGCGCGCTGCGCTGTCGTCGAGGGGTCGCGCGTTGGGCTGTCGTCGAGGGGTCGCGCGTTGGGCTGTCGTCGAGGGGTCGCGCGTTGGGCTGTCGTCGAGGGGTCGCGCGTTGGGCTGTCGTCGAGGGGTCGCGCGTTGGGCTGTCGTCGAGGGGTCGCGCGCTGCGCTGTCGTCGAGGGGTCACGCGCTGGGCGAGTTCCGCAGCGGATGACCCCTCGGCGCGGGCCCGGGCGCTCTGCTCGCCCCGTGCGTGACCCCTCGGCGTGTGCCCAGCCGACGACCCCTCGGCGGGTGCCCAGCCGATGACCCCTCGGCGGGTGCCCAGCCGGTGACCCCTCGACGGGTGCGCAGCGGATGACCCCTCGGCGGGGGTGGGGCGGGCGACGGGTCAGCCGAGGGCGGCGGTGACCGCGGCGGGGACGCTGCGGTCGCCCGCGACGAGGTCCCACTGCCGCCCGACCGTGCGGGTGTCGCCGAGCACCGCGGCGACGACCGCGGCCACGTCGGCCCGCGGCACCTCGCCCCGGTCGAGGCGCTCGCCGAGCGCCACCCGGTCGGTCGCGGGGTCGTCGGTGAGCCGGCCGGGACGGATGATCGTCCACGCGAGGTCGGAGGCGCGCAGCGCCGCGTCGGCGTCGCGCTTGGCCTCGACGTAGGCGCGCCAGACGTCCTCGGTGTCGTCCGGCAGCGGGTCGTCGACGCCCATGGCCGAGATCTGCACGAAGCGGTGAGCGCCGACCCGGGTCGCGGCTTCCACGGACTTCAGCGAGCCCTCGAGGTCGACCGTGCGCTTGCGCTCGATGCTGCCGTCGGGGCCGCCGCCGGCGGCGAACACCACGGCGGTGCAGCCCTCGAAAGCGGCGGCGTAGTCGTCGACGCCCTGCTGCTCGAGTTCGAGCAGCCGCACCTCGGCGCCGCGGTGCTCGAGCTCGTCGCGGTAGGACTCGCGCCGCACGAGCGCGACGGCCTGGTGGTCCGAGCGGCGCAGGTCGTGCAGCAGGTGCCGCGCCACCTGGCCGTGGCCGCCGACGACGGCCACTCGGTGGTGGGTGTGGGCGTGGGAGGTGATGGGGGTGTCCATGCCCTCGACGGTAGGGGCCGGCCGGTGGCGACCCGCCCGCCCGCGCACCGCGCCGCGCGCCCCGGCGTACGACGGGCGCCGACGTGACGATGCTGGTCGGCAACGGCTACGTGCCCGGCCACGCCGACCTCGCGCTCGACCTGCTGCGCTCCGAGGAGGGGGTGCGGCGGCTCTTCGAGGCCCGCCTCGCCGCGCACGCCGAGGTGGTCGCGTGAGCCACCAGTCCAAGCTCCACCTCGACCCGGCCGCGGTCGCCCGGGCGCGCGCCCTGGCGGCCCGGGTCGGCGCCCCCGTCGTCGACCTCGCCCGGGCGCACACCACGGTCGCGGTCGAGCGCGCGACGGTGCGGCTCGCCGGCCTGCCCGGGGCCGACGCCGACGGCCACCCGTGGGTCAACCACCTCGTCGACGGCGTGCGGGCGGACCTCGCCGACGACGGCGACGAGACGCTCGCCACCGGCCTGGCGCACGGGGTCGCGCTGCCGGTGTGGGACGCGCTCCTGCGCGGCGAGGCACCCGACCTCGCCACGCTCGCCGAGAAGGCCGCCGCGGGCGCGGCACGGTTCCGGCTGCCGGAAGGCGACGACGCCGTGCGGGCGGCCGACGCCTCCCGCGCTGCCGTCGGCGCCGGGCTCGCCCGGGTCGACGCCCGGCGGCGCGAGCGCGAGCGGATGGTGGCGGAGGTCGGGGACGCGCCGCGCCAGCCGTGGGTCTACCTCATCGTCGCCACCGGCGACATCCACGAGGACGTCCCGCAGGCGCAGGCCGCGGCCCGCGCCGGCGCCGACGTCATCGCGGTGATCCGCTCGACCGGGCAGAGCCTCCTCGACTTCGTGCCGGAGGGCGCCACGCGCGAGGGGTTCGCCGGCACCTACGCCACGCAGGAGAACTTCCGCATCATGCGGGCCGCGCTCGACGAGACCAGCCGCGAGCTCGGCCGCTACGTCCGCCTCACCAACTACGCCAGCGGCCTGTGCATGCCCGAGATCGCCGTGCTGGCCGGGCTGGAGCGGCTCGACATGATGCTCAACGACTCCATGTACGGCATCCTCTTCCGCGACATCAACCCCGTGCGCACCTTCGTCGACCAGCGCTTCAGCCGGCAGGTGCACGCCCGCGCCGGGATCGTCATCAACACCGGCGAGGACAACTACCTCACCACCGCCGACGCGGTGGAGGCCGCCCACACGGTCACCACCAGCCAGCTGCTCAACGAGTACTTCGCCCACGAGGCCGGGCTGGAGGACTGGCAGCTGGGCCTCGGGCACGCCTTCGAGATCGACCCGGACCTGCCCGACAGCTTCCGCCTGGAGCTCGCGCACGCCCTGCTGGCCCGCGAGCTCTTCCCCGACGCCCCGCTGAAGTGGATGCCGCCCACGCGGCACATGACCGGCGACGTCTTCCGCGGGCACCTGCTCGACGGCTTCTTCAACCTGGCCGGGGCGCTCACCGGCCAGGGCATCCTGCTGGTCGGCATGATGACCGAGGCCGTCGTGACGCCGTGGCTCTCCGACCGCGACCTGGCCCTGCAGAACGTCCGCTACGTCCTGGACGCCGCGGGCCGCCTCCACGAGGACTTCCACCCGGCGCCCGACGGCGTCATCGCGACGCGCGCGCGCCACGTCCTGGCGGAGTCCACCGACCTGATGCTGCGCATCCTGGAGCACGAGCACGGGCTGCTCGACGCGATCGCCGACGGCACCTTCGGCCTCATGCGCCGCCCGGCCGACGGCGGCCGCGGGCTCGACGGGGTCGCGCGCCGCTCCCCGGCGTACCTCAACCCGGCGACCGAGGCGCTCGGCGCCACCGCGGGCGCCCCGACCCTCGAGGAGGCGCGGTGACGACGACGGCGGGCACCACGGCGGGCACCGGACTCGTCCGGCCCTACGGCGACACCACCGGCGACGGGATGGTGCAGGTCAGCTTCACGCTGCCGCTGCCGCACGACAAGGTGGCCGAGGGCGCGGCGGCGCAGCTGGCGCAGAAGATGGGCATGGACCCGGCGCTGGTGGTGCACGCCAAGGCGGTGGGGGAGGGCTTCACCTTCTTCGTCGTCTACGGGCGGGTCCACCACCTCGTCGACCCCTCGACCGTCGAGGTCGTCGAGCGCGACTACCCGCTCCTGACCCCGAAGGAGGCCAACGCGGCGGTCAAGGAAGGCCTGCGGCGGCGCCTCGTAGTGGTCGGCGCGTGCATCGGCACCGACGCCCACACCGTCGGCATCGACGCGATCTGCAACATCAAGGGCTTCGCCGGCGAGAAGGGCCTGGAGTACTACCGCGAGCTCAAGGTGGTGAACCTCGGCGCGCAGGTCTCGGTGCCGGAGCTCGTGGCCCGGGCCCAGGAGGAGGCCGCCGACGCCGTGCTCGTCTCGCAGGTCGTCACGCAGCGCGACGCGCACCTGCACAACGTGCGCGAGACGGTCGCCGCCTTCCGCGAGGCGTGGCCCGACGAGACCCGGCCGCTGCTCGTCGCCGGTGGTCCGCGCTTCGACGAGACCATGGCGGGCGAGCTCGGCGTCGACCGCGTCTTCAGCCGGGGCACGACGCCCGGCGAGGTCGCCAGCTTCCTCGTGCACCGCCTCGTCACCGCACGTCGCGGCGCGACCGTCGGGCAGGCGTCGTGAACGCCGAGGTCGGCGCGCGCGTGGTGCACCGCCGCTACGTCCCCTACAGCCACGCCCACTACGCCGGCGACCTCGTCGACGGCGCCTACTCGCTGGGCCTCTTCGGCGACGTCGCCACCGAGATGTGCATCCGCACCGACGGCGACGAGGGGCTCTTCGCCTCCTACTCCGACGTGCAGTTCCTCGCGCCCGTGCGTGCGGGCGACGTGCTCGAGGTGAGCTGCGAGCTGGTGCGCGTCGGCAGGCGCTCGCGCGTCATGGACTTCGCGGTCACCGTCGTCGCCCGCGGTGCCGCGACGCCCGAGCGCCCGGGCGCCGCCGCCGTGCTGGACCCGCCGGTGCTCGCCACTACCGCCACCGGCACCGTGGTCGTGCCCCCTGCCGGGTAGGCCGCAGGCGCCTGCCCGCGGACGACGACCACCAGGACGGCGGCAATCCCTCGACGCTGCTGTCCACCCACGGCCGTCGCCGTGCTCGGGCGCCGCACCGTCGGAGGACGACCCGGGTCCGGACGCCTGGCCGACGGAGTGACCCAGGCCCGGTCCAGACCGCACGGCGTGTCGCGGCCCGACACGCCGCGGTCCAAGCATCTTCCTCCCACTGGGTGGGTGCCCACGGCGGCTCCGCTGACCTGCGGTGATGCGCGTCGCCGCAGGTCAGCGCGTGGTTGACAGCGCCGCCTCGGGTGGACAAGGTGCACGGGTCCGCCTGTGCAGCCCGTGGCCAGGGGACCCCGCGCAGGCGGTGGAGCCGGGGGGTCGGGTACCACGAACCCGTGCCGGTGCCGCCGCCGTCGGAGGTCCCAGCCCACGCGGGGCGGGTGCGGGAGGGGAGCGCGCTCCGTAGACAACAGCACGGTGCCGACAGCCGGTCGGCCCCGGGTTGGTCCGAAGGGCCCGCTGCCCCTCCCGCCCCCTGCGGCCCCCTGCGGCACCGCGGGTAGCGTGGGCGCGTGCCGCCCCGCCTCCCGTCCCGGCTGCCGACCGGGTTGCCCAGCAGGTGCGTGGGCGCCGCGGCGGCCGGGCTCGCGTGCGCGCTCGCCTTCGAGCCGCTCGCCTGGGCCTGGCTCGCGCCGATCGGCGTGGCGGGGATGGTGCTCGCGGTGCGCGACCTGTCCGTGCGGCGCGCGGTCCTGGTGGCCGCGGTCTTCGCCGCCGCGTTCTTCTACCCGCTCATCTGGTGGATGCGGGTCGTCGGGATCGACGCCTGGATCCTGCTGGCCGGCATCCAGACCGCGTGGCTCGCCCTCGTGGGGCCGCTGGTGGCCCGCGTGCAGCGCTGGCCCGGGGGGCCGCTGTGGGTGGCGGCCGCGTGGCTGGCCTCCGAGGTCGCCCGCAGCTCGCAGCCCTTCGGCGGCTTCCCCTGGGGGCGGCTCGGCTTCGCCACCGCCGACACCCCGCTCGCCGAGGCGCTGCCCTACGTCGGCGTCCACGGCGCCGGCTTCCTCGCCGCACTCCTCGGCGCGACGCTGGCCGCCGCGGTCGTGCGGCTGCGCGCGCCCACCGACGGCACCTCACGCGTACGCCGCGGCGCACGCGCGCTCGCACCCGCCGGCGTCGTGGCGCTCCTGGTCGCGCTCCCGGTGCTGCTGCCGTGGCGCGACGTCGTGGGGCTCGACGACCCGGGTGCCGACCACGCGGCCGGCACCCTGCGCGTGGCGGCGGTGCAGGGCAACGTGCCGGGCCGCGGCGACGACGTGCTCGTCGACGTCGAGCAGCTGACCCGCAACCACGTGGACCTCACCGTCGACCTGGCCGAGCGCGTGGAGACCGGCGAGGTGGCGCCCCCCGACCTGGTGGTGTGGCCCGAGAACTCGACCGCGGTCGACCCCTTCCGCGACGCCACGGTCGGCGCCGGCATCGAGCGGGCCGTGGCGGCGATCGACCGCCCGGTGCTCGTCGGCGCGATCGTCGACGCCCAGGACCCCGGCCAGGTGCTCAACCAGGGCATCGTGTGGGAACCCGGGACCGGGCCGTCCGACCGCTACACCAAGTGGCACCCGGTGCCGTTCGGCGAGTACATCCCGCTGCGCAGCGGGCCCCTGACCGCGTGGGTCGGGCGCCTCGACCTGGTCGCGCGCGACATGGTCGCCGGCACCCGCGAGACGCCGCTCGAGGTCGCCGGCACGCTCGTCGCCGACGCCATCTGCTTCGACGTCGGCTACGACGATGGGCTCTACGCCCAGGTGCGCCGTGGCGCCGAGCTCGCCGTCGTGCAGACGTCCAACGCGATGTTCGTCTTCACCGACCAGATCGACCAGCAGTTCGCGATGTCGCGGCTGCGCGCGCTCGAGACCGGGAAGCACGTCGTGGTCACCGCGATCAACGGCGTCTCGGGCGTCATCGCCCCCGACGGCACGGTCACCGCCAGCGCGGCCCCGCGCACCGCGGAGGTGCTGCTCGCCGACGTCGCGCTGAACGACGCGACGACGCCGGCCGTCCACCTCGCCCCGTGGCTGGGGCGCGCCGCGGTGTGGCTGTCCGCTGCCGCTGCGCTGCTGCTGGTGGTGGGCCGCGTGCGGCGCCGGCGCTCCCGCCTCGTCGACCACGGCGCGCCGCCGGCCGCGCCGACGCGGGCGCACGAGCCCGCCCTGCAGGGCTGAGGCAGGCAGGTGGCCGGCACGGTGGTCGTGGTCCCGACCTACGACGAGGTCGACAACCTCGCCTGGGTCGTCGGTCGACTGCGCGCGGCCCAGCCCGACGTCGACGTCCTCGTCGTCGACGACGGCTCGCCCGACGGCACGGGGGAGGTCGCCGACCGCCTGGCCGCGGCCGACCCGGCGGTCACGGTCGTCCACCGCTCGCGCAAGGAGGGCCTGGGCGCGGCCTACCTGCACGGCTTCGCGGTCGCGCTCGAGCGCGGCTACGACGTCGTGGGGGAGATGGACGCCGACGGCTCGCACCAGCCGGAGCAGCTGCAGCGGCTGCGCGACGCCGTCGCGGCCGGGGCCGACCTCGCGATCGGCTCCCGCTGGGTGCCCGGCGGCTCGGTGCGCAACTGGCCGCTCCACCGCGAGCTGCTCTCCCGCGGCGGCAACCTCTACGTCCGGCTGCTGCTCGGCATGGACGTCCGCGACGCGACCGCGGGCTACCGGCTCTTCCGCCGCGCCACCTTGGAGGCGATCGACCTGGGCACCGTCCGCTCGACCGGCTACGTCTTCCAGACCGACCTGGCCTGGCGCACCGTGCAGGCGGGGCTGCGCGTCGTCGAGGTGCCCATCGAGTTCGTCGAGCGCGAGCGCGGCGAGTCGAAGATGAGCGGCCAGGTGGCGGTCGAGTCGCTCCGGCTCATCACCCGCTGGGGCCTGGCCGAGCGGCGCGCCCGTGCCGGCCGGCGACGCCACCCGGCGACCCGCTGAGCACCCGCGTGCCGCGACCTAGGCTGGGGTCGTGAGCCACCCTGCCGCGCCCCGCCGCCGCCGACCGGTCACCGCGGTCCTGGTCGCCGCCTTCCTCGTCGTGCCGCTGCTCGAGGTCTACCTGCTCGTGCAGGTCGGGCAGGTCATCGGCGCGTGGTGGACCCTCGCCCTGCTCGTGCTCTCGGGCGTCGTCGGCGGCTGGCTGGTGAAGCGCGAGGGCGCACGGGCGTGGCGGGGTCTGACGACCGCGCTGTCCTCGGGGCGCGCACCCGCCCGCGAGCTGGCCGACGGCGCGCTCGTGCTGGTCGGCGGCACGCTCATGCTCACGCCGGGCTTCGCCTCCGACGCGGTCGGCATCGTCCTGCTGCTCCCGGTCACCCGCCCGGTCGCACGCCGCGCGCTCACGGCCGTGGTGGCCCGCCGCCTCCTCGGACCCGGTCCGTTCGGCGGCGGCCCGCTCGGTGGAGGCGCGGGCGCGGGCGGCCCGTTCGCCGGCGGCCCGTTCGGCGCGGGCCCGGACGCACGACGCCCCGGAGACCGCTCGGGGGAGCAGGTCGTCCGGGGCGAGGTGGTGGAGGAGTAGTCCTCAGGCGCTGGCGGAGCGCTTCTTCGCGTTGGCGCGGTGCAGGTGGGCGGGGCCGATCTCGCCGCCGCGGAGGAGCTCGAGCCGCTCCTTGAGGATGTCCTCGAGCTCCTTCTCGGAGCGGCGCTCCAGGAGCATGTCCCAGTGGGTGCGGGCCGGCTTCTCGGCCTTCTCCTCGGGCTTGATGCCGGCGGTGCTCAGCGCCTCGGCGCCGCAGCGCGGGCACTCCCAGACCGCCGGGACGTCCGCCTCGACGGACATGGTGATCTCGAACTCGTGGTCCTGCGGGCAGCGGTAGCCGACCTGCTGGCGCGCGGCGAACTCGATGCCGCGCTCGTCCTCGAAGCTCTGGCCTCCGAGACGTGCGCCCCTCAGCGTGCGCTCTGCCATGAGCCACCTCCGTCCGTGCTGTGCGGGTCCCCGGGGCTGCGGGGGTCGCCCCGTCCCGGGTGCGCCGGGTGGCGCGGTTCCTCAAGCGTTCAACGGTACTGACCGCCCGAGGATTCCCGAAATCACCCTCGGGCCGCGGCGGGGTGCCCGCGCTGGGCGTCGGCGATCCCGCGGGCGGTGTCGACGCGGGTGAGCAGCAGCCCGCCCACGACGAAGAAGACGATCAGCGCGAAGACGGCGGGACGGTAGGAGTCGGTGAGCTGGTAGACGATGCCGAAGACCAGCGTGCCGAGCCACGAGGTGCCGCGCTCCATCGCGTGGTAGAAGCTGAAGTACTCCGCCTCCTTGCCCCGCGGCACCAGCAGCGAGAACCACGAGCGCGCCAGGGCCTGGGTGCCGCCGAGCACGACGCCGATGGCGGCCCCGAGGAGCAGGAACGGCACGAGCGCCCCGGCCGGCAGGAAGAGCGCAGCGGTCACGATGCCGCTCCACACGACGAGCCCGGCGAGGACCACCGGCTTCGCGCCGTACCGCTCCGCCGCGCGACCGAAGGCGAGCGCACCCCCGACCGCCACCACCTGCACGAGCAGGTAGGTCGCGAGCACCGTGCCGGTCTCGAAGCCGAGCTCCTCCTCGCCGTAGACCGCGGCCTGCCCGATGACGGTCTGGATGCCGTCGTTGAAGAACAGGTACGCCGCGAGGAAGGTGAGCGTGACGGGGTAGTGCCGGATGTCCTTGAGCGTGCCCGCGAGCTGACCGAAGCTGCGGCGCACGACGCCGCCCTCGACCGGCTCCAGGTCGACGACCGGGTGGTGCCGCAGCCGCAGGAACGGGATCAGCGTGAACCCCGCCCACCACAGCGTGGCCGAGAGCATCGAGAGCCGCACCGCGAGGGCCTGGTCGAGGCCGAAGGCGTCGTGGAAGGACACGACCACGAAGTTCAGCGCGAGCAGGAGGCCGCCACCGGCGTAGCCGAACGCCCACCCACGGGAGGAGACGCGGTCGCGCTCGTCCTCGTCGGCGATCAGGCACAGCAGGGCGTCGTTGAAGACCGCGGCCGCGCCGAAGCACAGGTTGGCCACGATGAACGACACCGCACCGAGCTGCCAGTCGTCCCCGGTGGTGAAGAAGAGGCCGAGCGAGGCCAGGGCGCCCGCCCAGGCGAAGCCGGCCAGCAGGTCCTTCTTGCGCTCGGTGCGGTCGGCGACCGCGCCCAGCAGCGGCAGCAGCACGGCCGAGAGGAGCGTCGAGACCGTGATGGTGAAGGCGGGCAGGGAGCCCGGGGCGACCGCGAGGCCCAGCACGTCGACCCGGGCCGGGGTGCCGGTCGCGGCCTCCTCGGCCACCGCGATCAGGTAGGGCCCGAAGAGCACGCCCGCGACCGTCGTCGCGAAGGCGGAGTTGGCCCAGTCGTAGAAGTACCACGCCCGCTGCTCGCGTCGTCGCTCCTCCGCGCTCGGACGGGTCGGGTCGGTCACGCTGGTCACGGACGGTCTCCTGCTCGGTCGGGCGGGGTCACCGCGGGTCGGGTCACTGCGGACCGGGGGAGCGGGCGGCCGGCACCCAGGCGCCGCGGCCCTGCAGGACCTGCCGCAGGAGGTCGGTGCGGTCGGTCATCAGGCCGTCGACGCCGAGGTCGAGGAGCCGCTCGACGTCGGCCGGGTCGTCCACGACCCAGACGTGCACGTGGGCCCCGGCGGCGTGCGCGCGGCGCACGAGCCGCGGTGAGACGACCCGCCGGCCGCGCACCGGACGCGGGCCGCGCGGCACCCGCTCCGGCACCTGGAGCGCGGCGACCCGCCCGCGGGTCAGCACCCGCAGCAGCCGCCCGCTGGGCACCAGGGCGAAGGCCAGGACCTCGAGCGGGTGGGCCGAGGTCGCGACCCGGCCCTGCGTGAGCCTGCGGAAGCGCCGCAACCGGGCGGGGGAGAACGACCCGACCAGCAGCCGGTCCTCGGCGCCGCGGGCGCGCACCAGGTCGACGAGCGCGTCGACCGCACCGTCGCTCTTGAGGTCGACGTTGAAGCGGGCCTCGGGGAAGGCGTCGAGGAGCTCGGCGAGCAGCGGCACCGGCTCGCGCGACCCGACGGAGGCGCGCCGCACCTCGGCCAGGGACAGCTCGCCCACCGCGCCGGTCCCGTCGGTCACCCGGTCGAGCACGTCGTCGTGGAAGGCGAGCAGGTGGCCGTCGCGGGTCACGTGCACGTCGGTCTCGAGGTGGCTGTAGCCCAGCTCCACGGCGTGGCGGAAGGCCGCCAGGGTGTTCTCCAGGCCCTCGATCTCAGGGTGGAAGGCGCCGCCGCGGTGGGCGAAGGCCAGCACCCCGCCGGGGTGGTCCCGCACCACGTCGAGGAAGGCCCACCCGGTGCGCGGTGCCTCCCCGGCCCGGGGCGCGCCGGACCCCCGTGTCTCCCTCACGCGAGCACGGTAGACCCGGTGGGGCTCAGATGTCGCGGAAGGGCTCGATGCTCGCGCCGAGCTGGTTGAGGCGCTCGGCGAGGTCCTCGTAGCCCCGGCTGATGACGTAGGTCGAGCGCAGCACCGAGGTGCCCTTCGAGGCCAGCATCGCCAGCAGGATCACGACCGCCGGGCGCAGCGCCGGCGGGCACACGATCTCCGTGCCCGAGAAGTGCGTCGGCCCCTCGATCATCACGCGGTGGGGGTCGAGCAGCTTGACGTTGCCGCCGAGCTTGTTGAGCTCGACGAGGTAGATGGCGCGGTTCTCGTAGACCCAGTCGTGGAGCAGCGTCTGGCCCTGCGCCACCGCCGCGATCACGGCGAAGAACGGCAGGTTGTCGATGTTGAGGCCCGGGAAGGGCATCGGGTGCACCTTGTCCAGCGGCGCGTGCAGCGTGGACGGCTGCGTGGTGAGGTCCACCAGCCGCGTCCGGCCGTTCTGCGCGACGTACTCCTCGGAGCGGGTGTAGGTGAAGCCCATCTCCTCGAGCAGGGCGAGCTCGATCTCGAGGAACTCGATCGGCACCCGGCGGATGGTGATGGAGGAGCGCGTGACGATCGCGGCGGCGAGCAGCGACATCGCCTCGATGGGGTCCTCCGACGGCGCGTAGTCGACGTCGACGTCGATCGAGCGGCAGCCCGTGACGGTGAGCGTGGTGGTGCCGACGCCCTCGACCTGCACCCCGAGGCGCTGCAGGAAGAAGCAGAGGTCCTGGACCATGTAATTGGACGACGCGTTGCGGATGACGGTGGTGCCGGGGTGCAGCGCGGCGGCCATCAGGGCGTTCTCGGTCACGGTGTCGCCGCGCTCGGTGAGGACGATCGGGCGCTCGGGCTCGATCGCCCGGTTGACCGTGGCGTGGTAGGAGCCCTCGGTCGCCTTGACCTCCAGCCCGAAGGGGCGCAGCGCGGCCATGTGAGGCTCGACGGTGCGCGTGCCGAGGTTGCAGCCGCCGGCGTAGGGCAGGTCGAAGGTGTCGGCGCGGTGCAGCAGCGGGCCGAGGAACATGATGACCGAGCGGGTGCGCCGGGCGGCGGCCTCGTCGATGCGCGTCAGGTCGAGGTCGCGCGGCGGCACGATCTCGAGGTCGTTGTCCTCGTTGAGCCACCGCGTCTGCACCCCGAGGCTGTCGAGCACCTCGAGCAGGCGGTTGACCTCCTCGATCCGCGCGACCTTGCGCAGGGTGGTGCGGCCGCGGTTGAGCAGCGAGGCGCACAGCAGCGCGACGCCGGCGTTCTTCGAGGTCTTGACGTCGATGCTGCCCGAGAGCGTCGTCGGGCCGGTCACGCGCAGGTGCACGGGGCCGCCGCCGAGCGCGACGATCTCGGAGTCGAGCGCGCTGCCGATGCGGGCGAGCATCTCGAGCGAGAGGTTCTGGTGGCCCTTCTCGATCCGGTTGATCGCGCTCTGGCTGGTCGCGAGCCGGTCGGCGAGCTGCTGCTGGGTGAGGCCGCGGTGCTTGCGGGCGTCGCGGATCAGGTTGCCGATGCGGCCCTTGTAGTCCTCGGTCATGGTCACCACGCTAACTCACATGTGAGATAGCGCCGCATCGGCACGCCCGGGCGAGGCGGGGCCGAGGCCGGCTCTGCCACGATGCCCCCATGCGCGCCACCACCATCCACGCCCCCCGCGACATCCGCGTCTCCGAGGTCGACGACCCCCGCGTCGAGCTGCCCACCGACGCCGTGGTCAAGGTCGTCGCCGGCTGCATCTGCGGCTCCGACCTGTGGCCCTACCGCGGCGAGAACGACGTCGTGCCCGGGTCGACCATCGGCCACGAGTGCGTCGGCGTCGTGGAGGAGGTCGGCGACGAGGTGCGCTCCTTCCGGCCCGGAGACTTCGTCGTCGTGCCCTTCGACCACTGCGACGGCACCTGCCCCCACTGCCTGGCGGGCGCGCACTCGGCGTGCGTCAACCTCGGCATGACGACGAGCGGCCAGGCGGAGTACGCCCGCGTCACGCAGGCCGACGGCAGCCTGGTCGCGACCGACGGCATGCCCGACGAGTCGATGATCCCCTCGCTGCTGGCGCTCGCGGACGTCATGCCGACCGGCTGGCACGCCGCCGTCGCCGCTGGCGTGCGCGAGGGCGGCACGGTCGTGGTCGTGGGCGACGGGGCGGTCGGCCTGTGCGGCGTGCTCGCCGCGGCCACCATGGGTGCCGAGAAGGTCGTCGCGATGTCGCGCCACGAGCCGCGCCAGGCCATCGCCCGCGCCTTCGGTGCCACCCACGTCGTCGCCGAGCGCGGCAAGGAGGGGGCCGCGGCGGTCAAGGAGATCACCCAGGGGGTCGGCGCCGACGCGGTGCTCGAGTGCGTCGGCACCGACCAGGCGATGGGCACCGCCTTCGCGGTGGCCCGGCCGGGCTCGACCGTCGGCTTCGTCGGGGTGCCGCACGGCGTCGAGCTGCCGGTGCGCCGGATGTTCCAGAAGAACGTCGGACTCGCCGGCGGGATGGCCCCCGTGCGCCGCTACCTGCCCGAGCTCCTCGAGCTCGTCACCTCCGGTCGCATCGACCCGGGCCGGGTCTTCGACTCGACCGTCGCGCTCGACGACGTCGCGGAGGGCTACCGCCAGATGGACCAGCGCGAGGCGATCAAGGTCCTGGTCCGGCCCTGACTCCCGCTCGCGGTGGCCGCGTAGGGTCGCCGCAGGTCCTCGGGAGCGGGCCGGAGGGAGCAGTCGTGGAGCAGCCGCAGCTGGTGGTCGGCCCCTTGGTCCGCCACGTCGACCAGGAGAGCGCGAGCGTCTGGGTGGAGGTCGACCGCGCGGCGCGCGTGACGGTGCGGGCCGGCGACCACGTGGGCGAGCGGGGCACCTTCGCGGTGCACGACCACCACTACGCCCTCGTCGACGTCACCGGGCTGCCGCGCGGCACCCGCACCGCCTACGTCGTGGAGGTCGACGGCACGCAGGTGTGGCCGCCTACCGACCCCGAGGTGCTCGGCGGGCTGCCGGACCTGCCCGCCCCGACGCTGCCCACGCTCGACCACGACCGGCCGCTGCGCCTCGCCTTCGGCTCGTGCCGCACGAGCGTCTCGCACGACGCCGAGGGCAACCGCACCCACGGCGTCGACGCGCTGCGCGCCTACGCCCTGCGGATGGCGGGGGTCACCCACGCCGGCGACGACGACCCCGACGCCGGACGAGCCGTCGACGACGTGTGGCCGAACCTGCTGCTCTTCCTCGGCGACCAGGTCTACGCCGACGAGACGACCGCGGAGATGCGTGCCTTCCTCGAGTCGCGCCGCGACCTCTCCGAGCCGCCGTGGACCGAGCTCGCCGACTACCAGGAGTACGCCGAGCTCTACCGCATCGCGTGGACCGACCCGGCCAACCGGTGGTTGCTGTCGACCGTCCCGACGCTCATGGTCTTCGACGACCACGACGTGCGCGACGACTGGAACACCTCGCAGTCGTGGAAGGAGCAGATGGAGGCCACCTCGTGGTGGCACGACCGGATCGTCGCCGGGCTCGGCTCCTACTGGGTGCACCAGCACCTGGGCAACCTCTCGCCCGCCGAGCGGGCCGAGGACGCGCTGTGGCGCCGGGTGCTCGACCACGAGGAGGCGCTGCGCGACGGGAGCGCGGCGGGTGAGCTCGACCTGACCGACGCCGTCGACGCCCTGGCCGAGCGCGCCGACGCCGACCCCACGTCGTACCGGTGGAGCTTCGCGCGCGACCTGGGCTCGCAGGCGCGGCTGGTCGTGGTCGACTCCCGCGCCGCACGCGTGCTCGACCCCGAGCACCGCTCCATGCTCGACGACGCCGAGATGTCCTGGCTCGACGCGCAGCTGCGCGGCGACGTCGAGCACCTGCTGGTCGGGACCAGCCTGCCCTTCCTGCTGGCGCCGGGCCTGCACCACGTCGAGGCCTTCGGCGAGGCGCTCGCCCAGGGGGCGTGGGGGGAGCGCGCGGGCAGGGTCGGCGAGACGTTGCGCCAGGCCGTCGACCTGGAGCACTGGGCCGCCTTCCAGGACGGCTTCCGCGCGGTCGCCGACATGGTGCTCGAGGTGGCCACCGGCCGTCGTGGGCGCGCCCCGCGGACGGTCACCTTCTTGTCGGGCGACGTCCACCACAGCTACGTCTCCGAGGCCGTCGCGCGCGACCACGAGACCGCGGAGCGCCAGCACAGCCGGATCGTGCAGGCGGTGTGCTCGCCGATCCGCAACCCGCTGCCGCGCCGCATGCGCTTCGCGACGGCCGCGCTGTCCTACGGCCTCGCGGGCCCGATCGGCCACGTCGTCGCGCGCTCGGCCAAGGTGCCCGTCGCCGGGTTGCGGTGGGGGATGGTGCGCGGGCCGTGGTTCGACAACAACCTCGCCTCGCTCGAGGTCACCGACGACGGCCTGCGGCTGTGGTGGGCGCGCGGCGCGGTCGTCGACGACGACCACGACCGGCCGCGGCTGACGTGCGTGGCCGAGGTGCCCCTGGTCGACGAGGACGGCACCGGGGACAGCCTGCGCGGGCTGCGCCGTCGCTTCGCGGCCGGCGGGTCGCTGCTGCGCCGCGGTCGGCGCGAGCGCGAGGGCTGAGGCGCCCCGCGCACCCGCCGACGGGCCCGCCGACGGGTCCAGGGCGGCGCCGGTCAGGCCGTGAGGCGGCGGGCGTCGAGCACGCCGGGCAGCGGCGGCGGGACGCACGCGCAGGAGTCGGAGCAGGCGAGGAAGCGGTGCGGCGCGTGCCCGCACGCGGCGCACGGCAGGTCGTGGGAGAGGTGGCCGCCCGCGCGCCCGCCGGAGGTCTCGATCGTGTCCCACATGGTGCCCGTCCTCGTGTCGCGGGGGCCGTCCGGCCCGCCCCTGGCCTGCGTCGTCCCTCCGAGGGTCGGCCACCACCGGCCGCACCTTGAGCCGAACCCGCCGAAGATGGCCCGACCGGGTCATGCGGCCTGACGGACGGGGGAGGTGGTGGGTGTCGGCGGCAGGTGCGAGACGCGCACGGCGCGGTCCGGCGCGGCGCGGCGGGCAACGCGGCCGGTGGGCTTGGATGGCGCTGTGGGCACCCCCTTCGACGAGCACGCAGCGCGCTGGCAGGCGTACACCTCCTCCCCCTGGGGGCGGCTGCGCTACACCCTCGTCGGCCGGACGCTGGCCGGGCTCGGCAGCGAGCTCGGACCGGCGCCGTGGCGGGTGCTCGACGTCGGCGGCGGCGACGGCCTCGACGCCGTACCGCTGGTGGCGGCCGGGCACGACGTCGTGGTGGTCGACCCGTCACCCGGGCTGCTGACCGGTGCGGCGGCCACGGGCGCCACGACCGTGGCCGGCGGTTTGGAAGACCTGGCGCGGTCGCCCGGCCACGGGTCGCACGACCTGGTGCTGTGCCACTTCGTGCTGCACTACCGCCCCGACCTCGAGGCAGACCTCGACCGGTTGGTGGCCGCGGCACGCCCGGGCGGCCTCGTCTCGGTGGTCGCGCCCAACCCGCACGGGATGGTGCTCGCGGCACTCGTGCGCTCGGGCCCGCAGGCCGCGCTCGCGCAGCTGTCGGCCGCGACGGCGCGCACGGTGACCTTCGACACCGACGTGCGCAAGCTGGAGGTCGACACCGTGGCAGCCGCACTCGGCGCCCGCGGGTGCGCCGTCGTCTCCCACACGGGCGGCCGGGTGGCCAACGACCTCGTGGCCGACGACGCGCTGAAGGAGGACCCGGAGTGGTACGCCGCGCTCGTCGAGCTGGAGGTCGCGCTGCACGACCGCGAGCCCTTCCGCCGCACGGGCGCCTACTGGCACCTGGTGGTGCGCACGCCCGTGTGAGTCCCGGCCGGGAACGGTACGGGTGCGGCATGACCTCGAACACGCATTCGAACGAGCCGACCCGTCCCGCCGACGACGACACCGCCGCGGGGACCGACCAGGAGGTCCTCGGCGGACCGCAGGGCAGCACCACCGAGAAGGACCCCGACGACTGGGTCACCGGCGACGAGCCCATGACCGGCGCACAGCGCAGCTACCTCGACACGCTGGCGCGCGAGGCGGGGGAGGAGATCCCGGCCGACCTCACCAAGGCCGAGGCCTCCGAGCACATCGACCGCCTGCAGGGCGCCACCGGGCGTCAGCCGGGCTGAGCGGCGCCGCCCGCCCGGCCGGCCGGGAGCTCCACGACCGGGTCGCCGACGCGCACGGTGCCGCCGGTCAGCGCGCGGAGCACCGAGCCCGCGCGGCGCCGCAACGCCGGACGAGCACCGGGACCGAGCTCCTCGTCCATGACCCGGCAGGGTGCCGCCACGCGGACGACCTCGAGCAGCACGTCGCCGACCTGGATCCGGGCCCCCGGGGTGCTCGGCACCTCGGGCCCGCTCACCGTCACGTTGCGGCGCGTCCGCGCCGCAGGCACGTCGCGTCCCAGGACCTCCGCGGCCGCGGCGAGGGCGTCGGCGGACTGCAAGGAGACGTGGCGGTGCCGCGAGCCGTGGTGGCGGTCGCCGACGATGCCCGCCCCGGCCTCGACCACGACCTGTGCCACGGCCACCGTCGGGGCACCGCGCTCGGGCGCGACGTGCAGCGCGACCACCCGTCGCTGCGCCGAATCGGGCGGACCAGCCGGGCTCACCACCGGCCGACCTGCAGAGGGGGCGCCTGCGTCACCCGCCGGAGCCTACGGCGCGGTGCCGGTCGCGCGACCGAGACCGGCCAGCGCGCGCACGAGCGAGAGCCCGTCGGACGTGCCCGGCCAGTGCCGCTCGAGCGCCGCCGGGCCCGCCCGTCGGACGACGGCGCGCAGGGTGAGGGCGACGACGACGAGGTCGTCGGCCCACCCGAGCACGGGCACCACGTCGGGGACGAGGTCGACCGGCGAGGCGAGGTAGGCGAGGAGCAGCCACAGCCTCGCCCGCACCCCGCGGGGGAGCGCGGTGCCGGTCGCCATCCGCCGCACGAGCCGGACCACGTCGGGCAGGAGCCGCAGCCCCTCGCGCAGGCTCGCCGTGTCCGGGCGCCGCAGCCACAGCGTGCCCACCAGGACACCCCACACCAGCGCGAGGCCGGCTCCCGCCGCGGCGAGCGGAGGCCACACCTCCGCCCACACCTCGGCCCACGTCACCGGCGCACGCGCACCAGGCGGGAGACACGGGCGGTGGCGACCACGAAGCGGTGGTCGCTGGCGCGGCGCACCCACGAGCCGCGGCTGCGGGCGTAGCGCAGCCACTCCACGCGACCCGCGGCGTAGAGCTGGTCGATGACCGGGCGCGCGGGCGGGCGGCAACCGCGGCGGGTCGAGGTGCCGCCGTCGGCTGCGCGCAGCTCGGTCCACCGCACGGCCCGGCAGAAGAACTCGGTGCGCTCGTTGACGTCGCCGACGAGGAAGACCGCCCGGGGCGAAGCCCGTCGCAGTCGGTTGACCAGCTTGAGCTGCGCCCGGGTCGCCACGTCGCGGTCGCGTTCCTGCCGGCGTGGGGAGTTGTGGACCACGACGACGGTCAGCTGGGCCCCGGTGCGGCGGTCGCGCAGGGTCACCACCGGGATCGGGCGCTCGGTGCGGTCGAAGGGGGTGGTGATCGACCCCGTCTCGAGGAGCTGGAACCGCGAGCGCTTCCAGGCCAGCTGGAGGCGTCGTGCACCGGCGCCGAGGGTGTCGCGGGGCCAGAGCGCGTAGCCGTCGAGGTGGCGGCGCAGGGTGCGCAGCTGGTCGGCCTGCACCTCCTGGAAGCCGACGATCCCGACCCCGCGGGTCCGCACGATGCGCGCCGTGAGCCGTGCCCGTCGCCAGCCCGGCAGCCACCGTGGGTCACCCCGGGTGTGCTGGGAGCCGAGCACGTTGAAGGTCGCCACCTGCAGCCGCGCCGACACCGTGCGCCAACGGCGAGGACGCACCGCGGCCGGCGCGGCGGCGGCTCCGGCGGTGGCGGCTCGGGCGGTGGCGGCCGTGAGGGCCGGTGGCGCCCGGTGCGCCGCGGCGGGCGCAGCCGCGTCGGCCGTCGCCGGGGCGGACGCCGACGCCGGGACGGGGGGAGTGGTGAGCGTCAGCGCCGCGCAGAGCAGCAGCGCCAGGAGGCGGCCGTGGGGGAGCGGTGCCATCGCGGACCAGCAGACCACGTCACCGGTCGGTGCGCACGTCCGCCACGCGGACCACACCGTGCGAGGTGGGAGGCACCACGACCGCCGGCGACCTAGCGTCGTCTCCGTGGGGACGACGACGGGGCCGGTTCCGGGGTCGCCGGCGCGGCCGACGGTGGGTCTGACGGTGGCACTCGACGAGGGCCGTGAGGCGTGCGCCGCCGCGGTGCGCGGCTTCACCGGAGCGGTCGACGACCTCGACGAGCTGGCGCTGCTCGGCGCGTCGCGCTGCCACGGCTGGAGCCGGCTCGACGTCGTCGTGCACCTCCTCGACGGGTGGAGCGAGCTGCTGGGCGCCCTGGTGTCCCCGGTCGACGCGGCCCCGACGGTCGACGCCGCCTCCTACTGGACGGCCTTCGCGGACGGCCCGGGGGGGTGACGACCCCGTCGACCGGGTGCTGGCCCTGCGGCGCCGCACCGCGTCGTACGCCCGTCCCGACGGCGCGCGACGACACCTGCACGACGTCGCACAGGCCGTGCAGCGCGGGGTCGCCGGGCTGGCAGGGAGCGCGGTCGCGTTCCAGGGCCACGTGCTCGACCCCGGCGACCTGCTCGCGACGTGGGCCGTCGAGGGTGCCGTGCACCAGCTCGACCTGCTACAGAGCGACCGGCCCCGGCGACGGCCCTGCGCCTGGGCCGGCGCGCGGTCGCGGCACTCCTGGGCCAGCCGCTGCCGGTCGAGGCGCACGACCTCGAGGCCGTGCTGGTCGGCACCGGGCGCGCCCCCGCGACCGGGCCGCTCGCCGCGCTCGCCGACCGGCTGCCCGCGCTGTCCTGAGCAGTGCCGCCGCCCGCGGCGCCGCCGTAGGATCCCCGCGCCGGGGTCGCCCCGGGAGACGCGAGGGGGAGCAGTGGGAGACGAGCGCGCGGCCGACCGCCACGACGTGATCCGGGTGCAGGGCGCGCGGGAGCACAACCTGCGCGGTGTCAGCGTGGAGCTGCCGAAGCGGCGGCTCACCGTCTTCACCGGCGTCTCCGGCTCGGGCAAGAGCTCGCTCGTCTTCGCGACGATCGCCGCGGAGTCGCAGCGCCTGATCAACGAGACCTACAGCGCCTTCGTGCAAGGCTTCATGCCCAGCCTGGCCCGCCCCGACGTGGAGCACCTCGAGGGGCTCACGACCGCGATCATCGTCGACCAGGAGCGGATGGGCGCCAACCCCCGCTCGACCGTCGGCACGGCGACCGACGCGCACGCGATGCTCCGCGTCCTCTACAGCCGCCTGGGCGAGCCGCACGTCGGCCCGCCCACGGCGTACTCCTTCAACGTGCCGACCCGCCGGGCGAGCGGCGTCATGACCACAGAGAAGGGCGGTCGCACCGAGCGCAAGGTCGCGCGTCAGCAGGTCTACCTCGGCGGGATGTGCCCGCGCTGCGAGGGCATGGGCAGGGTCGACGACGTCGACCTCACGGCGCTCTACGACGCGGAGAAGACGCTCGCGGACGGCGCGTTGACGGTGCCCGGCTACTCGATGGACGGCTGGTACGGCCGGCTCTTCGCCGGGATGGGGCTGCCGACGGACGTGCCCGTCGGGCAGTTCACCGAGCAGCAGCTGCAGACAATGCTGTGGGCGGAGCCGACCAAGATCAAGGTCGAGGGCGTCAACCTGACCTTCGAGGGAGTCGTCCCGAAGATCCAGAAGTCGATGCTGTCGAAGGACGTCGAGGCGTTGCAGCCGCACGTGCGCCGCTTCGTCGAGCGCGCGGTGACCTTCCGGACCTGCCCGGAGTGCGACGGCACGCGGCTGACGGCGGAGGCGAGGGGCTCGACGATCGCCGGGAAGTCCATCGCGGACCTCGCCGCGATGCAGATCAGCGACCTGGCCGCGTGGGTCCGGGAGCTCGACGAGCCGTCCGTCGCGCCGCTGCTGCGCGGTCTGCAGCACCTCCTCGACTCCTTCTGCGAGATCGGCCTCGGCTACCTCTCGCTCGACCGCCCGGCCGGCACGCTGTCGGGCGGCGAGGCACAGCGCACGAAGATGATCCGCCACCTCGGCTCGCCCCTGACCGACGTGACCTACGTCTTCGACGAGCCCACGATCGGCCTGCACCCCCACGACGTCGAGCGGATGAACCAGCTGCTGCTGCAGCTGCGCGACAAGGGCAACACCGTGCTCGTCGTCGAGCACAAGCCCGAGACGATCGCCGTCGCCGACCACGTCGTCGACCTCGGCCCCGGCGCGGGCTCCGCCGGCGGCACGATCTGCTACGAGGGCGACGTCGCGGGCCTGCGGGCCAGCGACACCGTCACCGGCCGCCACCTCGACGACCGCACGCGCCTGAAGGAGACGGTGCGCGAGCGCACCGGCGTCGTCGAGGTCCGCGGCGCCTCGACGCACAACCTGCGCGACGTCGACGTCGACGTCCCGCTCGGCGTCCTGACGGTGGTCACCGGCGTGGCCGGCTCGGGCAAGAGCTCGCTGGTGCACGGCTCCCTCGCCGGTCGCGAGGGTGTGGTCGTGGTCGACCAGGGCGCCATCAAGGGCTCGCGTCGCAGCAACCCCGCGACCTACACCGGCATGCTCGAGCCCATCCGCAAGGCCTTCGCCAAGGCCACCGGCGCCAAGGCCGCGCTCTTCAGCGCCAACTCCGAGGGGGCCTGCCCGACCTGCGGCGGGGCCGGCGTGATCCTGACCGAGCTCGGACCGATGGCCACCGTCGAGTCGCCCTGCGAGGAGTGCGAGGGGCGCCGCTTCCGCGCCGACGTGCTCGAGCACACCCTCGGAGGCAAGGACATCGCCGAGGTGCACGAGATGTCGGTGGCCGAGGCCCGCGAGCACTTCTCCCGACCCGACGCGAAGGTGCCGGCGGCGGTCACCGTGCTCGACCGGCTCGTCGACGTCGGGCTCGGCTACGTCACCCTGGGCCAGCCGCTCTCGACGCTGTCGGGCGGCGAGCGGCAGCGGCTCAAGCTGGCCGTGCAGATGGGGGAGGAGGGGGAGGTCTACGTCCTCGACGAGCCGACCACCGGCCTGCACCTCGCCGACGTCGAGCAGCTGCTCGCGCTGCTCGACCGGCTCGTCGACTCCGGCAGGTCCGTCGTCGTGATCGAGCACCACCAGGCGGTGGTGGCCCACGCCGACTGGGTCGTCGACCTGGGCCCCGGCGCCGGTCACGACGGCGGCCGCGTCGTCTTCGAGGGCACCCCCGCCCAGCTCGTCGCCGACCGCTCGACGCTCACCGGGCAGCACCTCGCGGCGTACGTCGGGTCGTAGCGGAGGTCCGACCGTGCCCCGGGCGCCGGTGCGCACGCTGGCGTCGTACGTCGTGGAGGACGGCCGCCCCGGAGCCCTCCCGGCCTGAGGTCCTAGGGTGGCCGGGTGAGCGCCGACGCCCCCGCCCTGCACGCCACCGAGGTCGGCACCGCCGGTCCGCGGGTGGTCTTCCTGCACGGGCTCTTCGGGCAGGGACGCAACTTCACCCAGGTCGCGAAGGCGCTCGAGCCCGACCTGCGCTCGGTGCTGGTCGACCTGCCCAACCACGGCAGGTCGTCGTGGACGGGGTCGGTCGACTACCACGAGGTCGCCGACGCGGTGGCCGGCTGGATGAGGTCCTCGGGCGACGGGCGGACGCACCTCGTCGGGCACTCGATGGGCGGCAAGGTCGCGATGCTCGTCGCGCTGCGCCACCCCGACCTCGTCGACCGGCTGGTCGTGGTCGACATCGCGCCCGCGCCGAGCGACGGCGCGGGGGAGTTCGAGCACCTGCTCGACTCGCTGGTCGCGCTCGACCTGGCCGGCCTGACCCGCCGCTCCGAGGCCGACGACGCGCTGGCCGAGCGGATCCCCGACGCGCGGGTGCGCGGCTTCCTGCTGCAGAACCTGCGCTCCGCCGACGGCGGCTTCCGCTGGCAGGCCGACCTCGACCTCCTGCGCCGCGAGCTGGCGGTGATCGCCGGCTTCCCGGAGGTGACCGCGACCTTCGACCGGCCCGTGCTCTGGGTGGCCGGGGAGCGCTCGCCCTACGTCCAGCCCGAGCACGAGCCGCTCATGCGGCGGCTCTTCCCCCGCACGACCTCGGTGACGATCAAGGGCGCCGGTCACTGGGTGCACTCGGAGCAGCCCGAGGCGTTCGTCTCCGCGCTGCGGGTCTTCCTGCTCGCCGACCGGTGACCGGGCGAGGTCGCGGGGAGCATGCGGACCGGGCGGACCGGGCGGGGGAATCCGGTTGCGCCGCACCGCCCCGGCCGCGGGAGGATCGCGCATGCTGACCCTCGAGGAGATCTTCCCGCCCTTCGGCCTGCGCATCGCGTGCGGCGACGTCGAGCTCACCGTGCTGCGCGACGACGACCTGCCGGAGCTCGTGGAGCTGGTCCGCGGCGGCATCGCGGACCAGGGGAGTCCGATGCCGTTCCTGCGCGCCTGGCACGAGGAGCCCTACGAGCCGGGGTCGGCCGGCGCGTTCCCGGCGACCTCGCTGGCGTGGTGGTGGTCGCAGCGCGCCACCTTCGCGCCGCACGGGTGGCAGCTGGCGCTGGTGGTGCGTCGCGCCGGCGAGGTCGTCGGCCTCCAGGACCTCCACGCCGAGCACTTCGCGCAGGCCCGCCACGTCGAGACCGGCTCCTGGCTCGGCCGCGCCCACCAGGGCCGCGGCACCGGCACGCTCATGCGTCGGCTCGCCGTCGGGCTCGCCTTCGACGGGCTCGGCGCGGCGACCTGCGGGTCGGCGTACATCGCCGGCAACGCCGCCTCCGCGGCCGTCAGCCGGAAGGTCGGCTACGTCGACAACGGGCGTCAGCGCATCGTGCAGCACACGCGCGACGGCGTCGTCGGGTCCGTCGAGCACCGCGTCGTCGTCACACCGGAGACGTTCGTGCGTCCTGACGCCGACGTCGTCCTCGAGGGCGTGGGTGCGCTGCGGCGGTTCTGGGGTCTGGACGCGTGAGCGGCGCCAGGTGGGCGGCTCCGACCGGTTCCGAAAGTCGCCGATAATGTACATTATGTCATTCTGACTCGGCGGGTGAGTCGAGCGTGGTGCCCCAGCTCCCCTCGAGACGCTGAGGACGCTCGACGTCGCCGGGCGGCCGCACCGGCGTGCGGATGACGTCGACGGCGACGAGCTCGACGCGCGACGTGCAACGGTAGGTGTGCGCGACGTCGGCCGCGAACCCGTGCTGCGTGCCGGGCGCGAGCTCGACGACGTGCCCGGCCACCTCGAGCTCACCGGTGCCGCTGAGCACGACGAGACGCTCGTGGGCGCCGACGGCGTGCGCCGGCGACGTGCGTGCCCCGCCGGGGCGCACACGCACCAGGTAGACCTCCGTCGTCACGTCGTCGTCGTGCTGCACGTGGAGCCGCCGGGACGTCAGGTCGCCGTCGCCGACCTCGACAGCGCCGCGCTCGTCGTCCACCAGGGCCGCGAGCGGCACGCCCAGCGGCCCCGCCACGGCGTACAAGGTGTCGAGGGTCGGGTTGCGCCGACCGGCCTCGAGGTCCGACAGCGTCGCCTTGCCGATGCCGGCCGCGGCCGCCAGCGCGCTGAGCGAGAGCCCCCGCTCGGTGCGCGCGGCCCTCACGCGTGCGCCGGTCGACGCTCCTCGGGTGCTCACGCGGCCTCCTGGGCTATCGTTCGGCGCACCGAACGTTCGGTCGACCGAACACTAGCCGATCGGAGCCTCCGTGTCCCACCGTGCGAGCGTCCGCGGTCCTGCCGCGGCGACCGATCCCGGACGGCGCGCCGTGCTCGTGCCCGTGGCGGCGGGGGTCGTCGCGGCCGTCGTCGGCTCGAGCAGCTCGCTGGTGGTCGTGCTCGCGGGGCTGCGTGCGGCTGGGGCGACGCCGGACCAGGCGGCGTCGGGCCTGGTCGCGCTCTGCCTGGCGCTCGCCGCGGGGACGACCTGGCTGTGCCTGCGACACCGCACTCCCCTGTCGCTGGCGTGGTCGACACCGGGCGCGGCGCTGCTCGCCTCGACGGGCGCACTGCCCGGGGGCTGGCCGACGGCGATCGGCGCCTTCGCGGTCACGGGGGCGCTCGTCGTGCTCACGGGGCTGCTCCCCCGCCTCGGCGACCTGGTCGCCGCCATCCCCGTCGCCCTCGCCCGGGCGATGCTCGCGGGGGTCCTGCTCACGCTGTGCGTGGAGCCGGTGGTCTCGCTCGCCGCGTCGCCCGCGGTGGTCGCCCCGGTCGTCGTCACCTGGGTGGCCCTCTCCCGCCTCGCCCCCCGCTGGGCCTCCCCCGCCGCGCTGGCGGTCGCGCTCGTCGTCGTCGGGCTCGTGGCGGGCGACCAGGTCGGCGGCGCCGACCTCGTGCCGGTGCTCGCACCGACCGTCCCGGTGCTCGACCCTGCGGCCGTCGTCGGACTCGCGCTCCCGCTGTACGTCGTGACGATGGCCTCGCAGAACGTGCCCGGGGTGGCCGTGATGGCCGGGCTCGGCTACCGCGTGCCGTGGCGCGAGTCGATGACGGTGACGGGTCTCGCGACGGTCGCGGCGGCACCCTTCGGCGGCCACGCGGTCAACCTGGCCGCGATCACCGCTGCGCTTCGCGCCGGTCCCGATGCCGGGCCCGACCCGCGACGACGGTGGCCGGCCCCGCTGGCGGCAGCCGCGACGTACCTGCCGTGGCCGCCGCGTCCGGCGTGCTCGCGGCCGCGGTCGTCGCCGCCCCTGCCGGTGTCGTCGAGTCCGCCGCAGGCCTCGCGCTGCTCGGCACGCTCGCAGCCTCGCTGCGCGAGGCGCTCGAGGAGGAGGCCGAGCGGGTGCCGGCGGTCGTGTGCCTGCTGGTCGCCGCGTCGGGCGGGGCCGTGCTCGGCATCGGCACCGCCTTCTGGGCCCTGGTCGCGGGCCTGCTCGTGCGCGGCGTCCTGCGCGCAGGGCGTCCGACCGACGGTCGGGCCGGCCGGAGGGGGTGAGGCCTCCACCGCCCTGCCACGCTGGAGGGGTGCCCGAACACCGAGCCCACACCGCTGCGGACCAGCCCACCCACGACCTCGGCGACCGGCGCCTGCGCCGGCTGCGCACCTGGAACGTCGCCCTGACCGTCCTCCACGCGGCACAGGCCGCCGCCGTGCTGCTGCTGGCCGCCGACTTCTCGATCGACGTCACGACCGCCTACCCGGTCGGCCCGCCGGGCACGCGCGTGCCGCAGGCCGAGGCGGCCTTCGCCGTGCCGATCGGTCTCAGCATCGCGCTCTTCCTGGGCCTCGCGGCCCTCGACCACCTCGTCACCGGTGTCCTGGCGCGCCAGCGATACGAGCGGTGCCTCGCCCGCGGCGTCAATCCCTTCCGGTGGGTCGAGTACAGCGTGAGCGCCACCGTCATGATCGGCCTGATCGCCCTCTACGCAGGCGTCGTGCAGGTCACCGCCCTCATCGCGATCGTGGGGGCCAACGTCGCGATGATCCTCTTCGGCTGGGTCCAGGAGCGCAGCAACCCGCCCGGTCGTGGCAGCGCCGACATGGTCCCCTTCTGGTTCGGCTGCATCGCCGGTGCGGCGCCCTGGGTGGTCATCACCGTCAACCTCGTCGGCGCCGGGGAGGTCCCCACCTTCGTGCTCGGGATCTTCTTCTCCCTCTTCGCCTTCTTCACGAGCTTCGCGGTCAACCAGTGGCTGCAGTACCGCCAGGTCGGCCCGTGGCGCGACTACGGTTTCGGCGAGCTCGTCTACCTCGTGCTGAGCCTCGGCGCGAAGTCGGCCCTCGCCTGGCAGATCTTCGCCGGCTCGCTCGCCGCCTGACCCCGCCTCAGGGCCAGCGAGGGGTCGTGCGCTGCGCTCGCGCCGAGGGGTCACGCGCTGCGCACGCGTCGAGGGGTCACGCGCTGCGCACGCGTCGAGGGGTCACGCGCTGCGCACGCGTCGAGGGGTCACGCGCTGCGCATGCGTCGAGGGGTCGAGCGTTGCTCTGCGGCCGAGGGGTCGCGCGCTGGCTGAGCTCGGTGGTCGAGCAGCGAGCGCCAGCGAGCGTGTCGAGACCCGGAGCGCCGCCCTGCCGACTCCAGCCGGAGGTGGTCCGGGGGCCCGACAGGGCTGTCTCGCAGCCGTGACCCCGACCCTCGCCAGGGGCAGGTCTGCGCCACTTGTCGTGCACAGGCGGTCGTCGTGGATCCGTTGTCCAGAGGGCGATCCGAGCGGTCACGAGGTCGGGCGGGACTGTCGGTGGTCGGTGGTTGAGTAGGCGGTATGGCAGACCACCGCGACCACGCACCGCAGCACCCGCTGCTGGCTGCGTTGGCCTGCCTCGACACCGACCTGCACCACGCGTCGGGTACGCCGATCTGGTCACTGACCCCGAGTGAGGCGGAGGCGGCGCTGATCGGGCTGGCGAAGTGTCGTGCCCGCCTCGCCGCGCTCGAGCTCACCACCGTCGCCGCCGCGGACCGGGCTGGTGTCGGTGACGCCACGGGTGCGACGTCGACCGGGGCGCACTGGGCAAGGCTGACCCACCAGACCCGCGCCAAGTCCGTCGCCACCGTCCGCCACGCCGCGGCGCTCGAGGCACGCCACGGCACCGTCCTCGCGGCGATGAGCACAGGTGCGGTGCTGCCCGAGCAGGCCGAGGTCATCTGCAAGGCCGTCGACGCGCTGCCGGTGACCCGGGTCGGGGTCGCAGTGTTCGACGCCGCCCGCGCCCACCTGCTGGAGCTGGCGGCCATGTTCGACGCGGTCGAGCTGAAGCGGCTCGGTGACCGGATCCTCGACGTCGTGGCCCCCGACATCGCCGACGACGTCGAACGCGAGCGCCTCGAACGCGAAGAAGCAGCAGCAGCCGCGGCAGCCTCGTTCACGATGACCCGCGACGGACACGGCAAGGCCCACGGCCGGTTCACCATCCCCGCCGCCGAAGCCGACATGCTCGCCACTGCCCTCGACGCCCTGACCGCACCCCGACACCACCACGCCACCCATGGCACCGACCCGATCCCGGTCGACCAGCACGGCAACCGGGCCCCTCGACCGCTACGACGGGGGCAGGCGTTCTGCGAGTACGTCCGCACCCGCCACCGCCCCGCCGACGGGGCCGCTGACGCCACCACGACGCCTCAGGCCGGTGGTGTGGACGCGACCGTCACCGTCACCCTGGACCTGGCACAGCTCACCGGCACCGGCCCCGGCGCCGACGCACCGGCCACCTTGTCGACCGGCACCCGCATCACCGCCGCGAAAGCCCGCCTGTGGGCGTGCGGCGCCGGGATCGTGCCCGTCGTGCTCGGCGGCGCCTCCCAACCCCTCGACGTCGGACGCACCCGGCGGTACTTCACCAAGACCCAACGCCTCGCCCTCGCCCGCCTCCAAGGCGGCTGCACCGCCGAGGGCTGCGACTGGCCGCCCTCGATGTGCCACGCCCACCACCGCACCCCCTGGCACGCCGGCGGCAGCACCGACCTCCACCAGGGCTACCTGCTCTGCCCCAGACACCACGCCAGGGCACACGACCCCGCCTACGAGACCACCTACCACCGCCACCGGATCACCTTCGCCCGCACCCGGCCCATGCGGACCTGACACCGCGCGACGCAGCCAGACACGCCAGCCCGGCGTACACACGTGCCAGAGGCCGACGCGGTCTCGGGACGGGCCTCACGGGCCCCCGAGCACCGGTTCGTTGCGAGCCAGCGCGTGACCCTCGACGCGCAGCTCCGCCCGTCGACCCGTGCCCGACTCGCGACCCGTCGAGGCGCGCTCAACGCGCGCGCCCCTCGACGTCAGCCCAACACGCGACCCCTCGACTTCAGCCCAACACGCGACCCCTCGACGCCAGCCCAACGCGCGACCCCTCGACGCCAGCCCAACGCGCGACCCCTCGGCGCATGCCCAGCGCGCGACCCCTCGACGCCAGCCCAGCGCGCGACCCCTCGACGCCAGCCCAGCGCGCGACCCCTCGACGCCAGCCCAACGCGCGACCCCTCGACGCATGCCCAGCGCGCGACCTCTCGACGCGTGCGCAGCGCGCGACCCCTCGACGCGTGCGCAGCGCGCGACCCCTCGACGCATGCCCAGCGCGTGACCCCTCGGCGCATGCCCAGCGCGTGACCCCTCGACGCCAGCCCAACGCGCGACCCCTCGGCGCATGCCCAACGCGCGACCCCTCGACGCACTGGGCCGGCACGGGGCCGACCGGACGGGTCACACCGCGCGGAATGCTCCCTCGACGAGCTGCGGCACCACGGGGGACGCGTCGAGGGCGGCGGCCACGTCGACGTCGGCGGCGAACCCCTTCGCGGCCAGCTCGCGCCCACCGGCGCAATCACGCAGCAGGTCGGCGACGTCGGGTGCGGCAGCCCGCCAACCCGCGGCCGCCACACGGGCCTCCGGGCTCAGCCGGTGCGCGTGGCCGCGAGCCGCCAGGCCGGCCAGCACGGCTCCGGCGCCGAGGTCGTCCTCGAGCGCCGGCCGGAGGGAGTCGTCGACGGGCCAACGCTCCCCCGCCGCGACCACGACCACCGATCGCCCCGCCTGGAGGTGAGGGACCAACCAGGACACGACCGCCGAGACGTTGCGCAGGCAAGCCGAGACGACCTGGGCGCCGGCCGCGGCGAGTGCGACGGTGGTGGTGGCACCGTTGGGCGAGGGCAGCACCAGGCGAGGCGGCAGCGGACCCGTCAGCAGGGCCGCGGGCGACAGCGACGGCGCCGGCGGCCCGCTGCCGCGGCTCGCGTCCAGACGACCCACCGCGAGCACGGCGCCGACCTCGCGGGCGTGTGCCGCGGCACGCTCGTCGCGCCACCGGAACGGGTGCACCTCGGTCCCCCGGGCCACCGCGACGGTGACGGCGGTCGAGAAGCTCAGGACGTCGACCACGACCGCGACGTCCGCCGCCGCGGCCACGCCACCGGTCGGACCCCACGCCGACCTCACGGCGTGCGACTGCTGCGCGAGCGCGGCGGCCACGTCACCGCTGGGGTCGACCGGCCTCGTCACGCCGCCCGCCTCGGGGGCCACCGACACCCGTTGCCGTGCCGACCCACCACCACGCCGCGCGCACCGGGGCGACTCAGCTCCCACAGACCGCAGGGCCGCGAGGACCCCGGCCTGACACCGAGGCACCACGGCATCGGGTCGGGCACGGACAGCTCGTCGGTGTGGACGTCACGCACGCACGCCTCGCGGGTGAGCCGCCACCCGTCGAGGACGACCCGGCCGTCGCACGGCTCCCCGCGGCGCGCCAGCCGCGCCTCCACCCCCGTGGCGGCGGGCGCTGCCAGCTCGCGGAAACGGCCGATCCACCGCAGCGTGCCGTCGCAGCCGTGCTCCCCCACGACCCGCGCGGTGAAGCACAGCACGCACTCCCCCACCAGCGGGTCAGGCTGCAGCTCGACCGACGGCCCGGCGACGCCCGACGCGCCACCTCCACCCCGCGCGGGGACAGCCGGGCCCCCTGTCACCTCCGTGCCCACCCGACGCACCCTGCCACGGCCCACCGACAGGTGCGGTCGACCCGCACGGGTCCGGCGCAGGCTCAGGTGCCGTAGGTGATCGTGACCGCGTTGCGCGCCGAGCTCTCGACGGCTGCCTCGTTGCTGCGGCTGTCGATCCCCCGGCGGTCGGACCCCGGGCGCGGACCGCCGGACGCGAGCCGCCGGCGCTGGCGGCGCGAGGAGCCGAGGTCGAGCAGCAGCACGACGGCGACCACCGCACTGATGGCGGTGAGGGTGATCAAGGCTCCGGTCACGGTGACCTCCTCGCGTGGGTGAGGTGAGGCTACCGCCCGGAGCCGCCGCAGGACAGGGCTGCGGGACGAGCGCTGCAGGACGAGCGCTGCAGGACGGGGTCCGTCAGCCGTCCTGCCGCGTCAGCCACAGCACGCCGTACGGCGCCACGACCACGCCGCGCTCGTCGCACCGCACCCGCTGCCCGGTGACGTGGTCGAGCGCCTCGCCGTCGAGGCCACAGGCGTGCACCGTCGACCACGGCACGACCCGCTCCTCGGGGGTGACGCCGTAGAGCCCGAGCATCGGCCCGAGCGGGTGGCGCCGCAGCACCGTGAAGACGCCGGTCTCCTCCGGCAGCAGCACCTCGGCGGGCGTCGAGGCGTGCAGGTGCGGGAGCGACCGACGCACCTCGAGCAGGTGGCGCAACCGCGGCAGCACCCCGTGCTCGTCGCGCACGGGCCACGTCATGCGCGGGCGGTGCACCCACCGCTCGTCACCGGCGTGGGTGGGGTCGTCGGCCCAGTCGGGGTCGTTGAGCAACCCCACCTCGTCGCCCATCCAGATCACCGGCAGGCCGCCGAAGCCGAGGGTCACCGCGTGGGCGAGCAGCACCCGGTCGACCCCGTGGGGGTCACCGGCCTCGACCCCGGCCAGGGAGGCCAGCGAGCCGGAGATCCGCTTGTCCCCCGTCGCCGGGTTGGCCTGGAAGACCAGCCCGCGGGCCCACGACCCGGGGAAGGAGCCGTCGTAGAAGTCCGAGAGGAAGCGACGGTGGGAGGAGCCCTCGACGCCCGCCGTCGCGGCGTCCTCGTCGGAGATCGCCCAACCGACGTCGTCGTGGCAGCGGGCGTAGGTCACCCACGCCGTCGACGACGGCGGAGTGCCGAGCCGCCCCAGTGCCGCGGAGGACAGCCAGGCGTCGCGCGAGGCGAGCATCGACCAGAGGTGCACCATGAGGGCGTTGTGGTAGGCGAGGTCGCTCACCTTGCCGTGGTGGCGCCCCTCACCGAGGTAGGCCAGCAGGTCGTCGGGGCCCACGATCGCCTCGGCCTTGAACACCACCGCCGGGCAGGCGATCCGGGCCAGCGTGCGCAGGGCCTGGGTGAGGCAGTGGACCTCGGGCTGGTTCTGGCAGTTCGTGCCCAGCCGCTTCCAGGTGAAGGCGATCGCGTCGAGCCGGAACACCTCCGCCCCCTGGTTCGCGAGGTGCAGCAGCACGTCGGCGTACTCCTCGAGCACGGCCGGGTTCGCCCACCGCACGTCCCACTGGAAGTGGTTGAACGTCGTCCAGACCCACCCGTCGAGCTCCACGTCGAAGGTGAACGACCCCGGCGCGGAGTCGGGGAAGACCTCCGGCAGCGTCTGCTCGTAGCGGTCCGGCTCGGTGCGGTCGGGGAAGACGTGGAAGTAGTCGCGGTAGCGCTGCTCCCCCGCGCGGGCGCGCTCGGCCCACGCGTGCTCGCGCGCGACGTGGTTGAGCACCACGTCGAGGCAGAGGCTGATCCCGCGGGCACGCAGGGCGCGGGCCAGCTCGCGCAGGTCCGCCATCGTGCCGAGGTCCTCGCGCACGCGGCGGTAGTCGCGCACCGCGTAGCCGCCGTCGCTGTCGCCCGGACGGGGGTCGAGCAGCGGCATCAGGTGCAGGTAGGTGACGCCGAGCGACCCGAGGTGGTCCAGGTGGTCCGCGACCCCCCGCAGGGTGCCGCCGAAGCGCTCGGCGTACGCGGCGTACCCCAGCGCGTCCGGCCGCTGGAACCAGTCCGGCGCGAGCGAGCGCTCGAGGTCGAGGTGGTGCAGCTCGTCCTCGCGCTCGGCGAAGCGGCGCGCACACGTCTCGACGAGACGCACCGCGACGTCGGGAGCCTCGGGGTAGAGCGGTGTCAGCGCCTCGACGAGGTCGGGCCACCAGCGCTGCACGCGCGCCTCGAAGACCTCGCGCCGGTGGGCCGGCAGGTCGTCGGGCAGGGCTCCCGCGAGTGAGTCGGTCGACGGTGGCGGCGGCACGGAGGACGTCACCCCGGCAGCCTAAGCCCCCGAATGCCGCTTGACATTCGATGCGCACCGATCGACCATCGACAGATGCCCACGCCCGACCCCCGCCCTCCCGGCCCCCGGCTCGCAGCGCTCCCCGCGGCCGCCCTCGCCTTCCTGCCCGCCCTCGCCGCCGCGGTGCTGTCCGCGCTGGGCGGCGCCGCGGTCGTGCTCGGCGAGGCCGACGACTCCCCCGGTCTGCAGGGCCTGGGCGGGCTGCTCGTGCTCGCCGTCGCGGCGGTGCTCGCCCGGCACCCGGAGCGACCTCGCGCCTGAGGCACCACGCACCCCCGGTGGCCTAGCGTGCCCGGGTGACCGCACGCCGCCAGCTCGCGCTGATCGCCCTCGTCGAGGTGCTCGCGATGGCGACGTGGTTCTCCGCCTCCGCGGTCGTGCCCGCACTCCGCGCCGACTGGGGCGTGGGTGACGCGGGCGCCGCCGCGCTCACGGTCGCGGTGCAGCTCGGCTTCGTCGCCGGCGCGCTCGGCTCGGCGGCACTCAACCTGGCCGACCGCGTGCCGGCGCACCTCCTCGTCGCCGGCAGCGCGGCCCTCGCGGCCGGGAGCACCGCCGTGATCGCGCTCGCGGTCGAGTCGCTCGGGCCGGCCGTCGCGCTCCGCGCGGTCACGGGTGTCGCGCTGGCCGGGGTCTACCCGCCCGGCCTCAAGCTCATGGCGTCGTGGTTCGACCGCGGCCGCGGCGCCGCGCTCGGCGTGCTGGTCGCCGCGCTCACGCTCGGCAGTGCGGCGCCGCAGCTGCTCAACGCGGTCGCCGTGCTGCCGTGGCGCGGTGTCCTGCTGGTCGCGTCCTCGCTGGCCGCGCTCGCCGCGGTCGTCGCCTGGGCGGGCGTGCGTCCGGGTCCGCTGGCGCGACCCGCGCCACCGCTCGCCCCCCGTGTGGTCGTGTCGCTGCTGCGCCAGCGAGGCCCCCGCCTCGCGACGCTGGGCTACCTCGGCCACATGTGGGAGCTGTACGCCGTGTGGACCTGGCTGCCCGCCTACCTCACCGCCAGCCTCCTCGACCGCGGCCTCGACGCCACCCGCACCACGGTCGGCCTGGTCTCCTTCGCCGCGATCGGCGTGGCCGGGGTGGCCGGCTGCGTCGTCGGCGGCCTCGCCGGCGACCGGCTCGGCCGGGCCCGCGTCGCGGGCTGGGCGATGCGCGCCAGCGCTGCCTGCTGCGTGCTCGCCGCCGCCGTCCACGGCGCCCACCCGGCGCTCGTGGCGGCCGTCCTCGCCGTGTGGGGCTTCGCCGTCATCGCCGACTCGGGGCTCTTCTCGACGGTGCTCACCGAGGTCGTCGACCCGCGCTACACCGGCACGGCCCTCACCACCCAGACCGCGCTCGGGTTCCTGCTCACCGTGGTCACCATCAACGCCGTGCCGGTCGTCGTCTCCGCCACCTCGTGGCCCGTCGCGACCCTGCTCCTCGCGGCGGGACCCGTGGTCGGCGCGGTCGCGATGGCACGGCTGGACCGGTCCACCCGCCTCGCCGGCTCGGGCCCGACCGCCCGGCTCACGGCAGCAGGAGACGCGCCCCCCAGACCAGGCACACCAGCGTGACGAGCAGGAGCAGTCCGACCCACGCCAGCGCCGGCAGCGGGGTCAGCCGCGCCAGCACGTCCGCGTCGCTGGTCCCGCCGCGCCGGCCGCGCGCGCGGCGACGCCGCCCGCGCTGCATCTCGAGCACCGCGACGGGAGAGCCCAGCAGCAGGAACCAGGTCAGCGCCCACGCCGACCACGACTGCACCACCTCGCGGCCCCACCACGTCACCCCCACCACCGCGGCGGCGGCGAGCACCACGACCAGCAGGCCGTAGAGGTTGCGCACCACCACGGCCACGACGGCCAGCAGGCCGACCATGAGCCACAGCACCGCGAGCGCGCGGCCCGCCGCGAGCAGGTGCGCGGCACCGAGGCCCACCAGCGCGGGCGCGGGGTAGCCCGCCGCGGCGGTCGCCACCATCCCCGCGCCGCGGGGACGGCCGCGCGTGACGGTGAGCCCCGAGGTGTCGGCGTGCAACCGGATCCCGGCCAGGCGCCGGCCCACCAGCACGGCGACGGCGGCGTGCCCGGCCTCGTGCACGATGGTCAGGGCGTGACGGCACCGCCGCCACACCGGCGGCCACGCCACCAGCACGGCCGCGAGCAGCGCGGTCGCCAGGACCGCGCGCGGGCCCGGCGCCGGCTGCGTGCCGACCAGGTCCCCCGCCACCCGGGAGAGCACGTCGCGCAGCACGCCGCCATGGTGCCAGCGCGACCCGGCGCCTCGCGCACGCCGCACCGGCCCCCGCCGGGCGGGCGGCGCCCGGGTGGCGGTCGGCGCCCGGGTGTCAGCCTAGGACGCGGTCCGCGTGCACCGGGCCCTCGCCGCTGATGGCCTCGACAAGCTGCTGCACCTGCGACTCCTCGAGCTCGACGCCCGCCTCGGACAGGCCCTCGCGCAGGCGCTTCTCGATGGTGTCGTCCTCGGCGGAGTACTCCCACGACTCCACGTGCTCGACCACGCGCTGGACGGCCTGCATCTTCTCGTCGCTCATCTCGCTCATGGCCTCGACCGTAGGAGCCCCGGCGTGGTCCGCCCTCACCCCGACGGGCAGCGGTGGCCGCGACCGGCTGGCTACCGTCGCGGCATGCCCGGCTCCCGCTTCGGCTTCCAGTTCGCCCCGTCCTACCGCCTGCCCGCCGCCGTGCTCGGGGTGCTGCCCGCCACCGCCTGGGTCGAGGTCGGCCCCGACGAGCTGCGGTGTCGCTTCGGGCCCTGGCGCCTGAGCACGCCGCTGACGAACGTCGAGGCGCTGCACCGCACCGGCGGCTTCTCGTGGTTCAAGACCGCGGGCCCGCCGCACCTGTCGTTCAGCGACCGCGGCGTCAGCTTCGCCACCAACGGCGACGACGCGGTGTGCGCCACCTTCCGCGAGCCCGTCCGCGTCCTCGACCCCACCGGCCGACTGCGCCACCCGGGCGCCACCTTCACCGTCGCCGACCCCGACGCCCTCGTCGCGGCCCTCGTCGCGCGCGGCGTACCGGCCCCGGGTCGACCACCGCACCACCCCGCCTGATCCGGCGGGACCCCTACCACCCCTCCACCGCCCGTCCCCTCCCCTGCACCACCCGACCCCCAGGAGCGACCCGTGACCGAGGACCGTCCCGACCAGGCCCACCTGCGCCCCGAGGGCGTCTCCGACGCCACCGTCGAGGCGCTCGGCAAGCTCTCGGAAGCGCTCGAGTGCGCCGAGGTCGCCCGCGGGCACCTCTACACCTTCCACCGCCTCTCCGGAACCACCGACCTGACGCTCGGCGAGGCCGTCGACATGCTGCGCCACGCCGGCCACGAGGAGCTCGCCGACCGCGTGGAGCGGGAGGTCGTCGGGCGCAACGTCATCGAGGGCCGCTGGACCTTCCAGATCGTGGAGGACTACGACTCCGGCTACTACGCCGCCTTCAAGGAGGTCGAGCAGGCCGCCCGCGAGGCGCTCGTCGAGGGCAAGCGCCACCTCTACGAGGCGGAGATGAAGGAGGACCGCCGCACCCGCGGGGACGCCGCCCACCGCGCCCGGCCCGAGACCGACCCCGGCGACGGCTCGGCCGGCGACCAGGCCCAGCCGCAGGTGGAGCGCGAGTGACGACGGCACCGGAACCCGCTCCGAGCGGGGAGCCCGGCGACCCGCGGGCGGCGCTCACGCTGCTCGACGGCTCGCCGCTGCCGCGCGTCGGCTTCGGCACCTACCCGCTGCGCGGCGAGGAGGGCACGACCGCGATGGTCTCCGCGCTGGAGGCGGGCTACCGACTCCTCGACACCGCGGTCAACTACGACAACGAGCGCGAGGTCGGCGAGGCGCTGCGCCGCAGCGGGGTGCCCCGCGAGGAGGTCTTCCTCACCACCAAGGTGCCCGGCCGCCACCACGCGTACGACGATGCCGTGGCCTCCGTGCGCGGCTCGCTCGAGCGCCTCGGGGTCGAGCAGCTCGACCTGGTGCTCATCCACTGGCCCAACCCCTCGCGCGGGCTCTACACCCAGGCGTGGCGCGCCCTCGTCGCCTGCCGCGAGCAGGGCCTCGTGCGCCACGTCGGCGTCTCGAACTTCACCGAGGAGCACCTCGCCCTGGTCATCGAGGACTCCGGCGTGGTGCCGGCGGTCAACCAGGTCGAGCTCCACCCCCGCTTCCCGCAGCCCGAGCTGCGCGCCGTGCACGAGCGCCTCGGCGTCCTCACCGAGGCGTGGAGCCCCCTGGGCAAGCGGCGGGCGCCGCTGGACGAGCCGGCCGTGACCGGACCGGCCGAGCGCCTCGGCACCACCCCCGGGCAGGTCATCCTCGGCTGGCACCTGCACCTCGGGGTGCTGCCGATCCCGAAGTCGGCCGACCCCGAGCGGCAACGGCAGAACCTCCACCTCGACGACGTCGCACTGACGCCCGAGGAGGTCGACGCCATCAGCGCCCTCGCCGAGCCCGACGGCCGGCTCTTCGGCGGTGACCCGGACACCCACGAGGAGATGTGAGCGCCGAGCCGGCCACGCCCTACCTCCGGCTCGACCGGGAGCGCCTGGGCGCCAACCTCGAGCGGGCGGCCCAGCGGGCCCGCGCGGCGGGGGTGGTGCTGCGCCCCCACGCGAAGACCCACAAGTCGGCCCGCATCGCCGACCTGCAGCGGGCAGCGGGCGCGGTCGGGCTGACCGTGGCCACCGTCGCCGAGGCCGAGGTCTTCGCCGACCACGGCCACGACGACCTCTTCGTCGCCTACCCCCTGTGGCTCGACGCCGCCCGCGGCGCACGGGTCGCGGCGCTCGCCGAGCGCGTCGGGCTCACCTTCGGCGTGGACTCCGCCGAGGGGGCGGCGCAGGCCGCGCGGGTCCTCGGCTCCGCCCGGTCCCGCGTCCGCGTGCGCGTCGAGGTCGACGCCGGCCACCACCGCACGGGTGCCGCGCCCGCCGACGCCGGCGCGGTCGCCCGCGCCGCCGACGCCGCCGGCCTGGTGGTCGAGGGGCTCTTCACCTTCCCGGGGCACGCGTACGCCGCGGGTGCCGGCGGCGCCGCGCGCGACGACGAGGCGCGTGCCCTGGCCGTGGCGGCCGCGGCCACGCGGGCGGTCGGGCTCGAGCCGGCCGTGCTGTCGGGCGGGTCCACGCCCACCCTCGGCAGCGAGCTCGACCGGCCCGGCGAGCTCACCGAGCTGCGGCCGGGGGTCTACGCGCTGGGCGACGCCCAGCAGTGGGAGCTGGGCCACCAGCCGCCGCACGACGTGGCGCTGTGGTGCGTCGCGACGGTGGTCAGCCACGCGGGCGGGCGGGCCGTGCTCGACGCCGGCAGCAAGGTGCTGGGGGCCGACCGCGCGGCGTACAGCTCGGGGTGGGGTCGGCTGCTCGACCACCACGAGGCACGGGTCGTCGCGCTCTCGGAGCACCACGCGACGGTCGACCTCGCCGGCCACGGCCTGCCGCCGCTCGGCTCGCGCGTGCGCGTCGTGCCCAACCACGCCTGCGTGGCGGTCAACCTCGCCGACGTGCTCCACGTCGACGACGAGGGGCGCGAGGAGCCGTGGGCGGTCGACGCCCGCGGCGCCAACGCGTGAGCCCCTCACCTACGATCGGCGCCATGCGACTGCGCCCCACCCGCCCCACCCGCCCGGTCTCCCCCGCCTCGCGCGCCCTCCTCGCGCCCGCCGCGGTGGCGCTCGCGACCGCCCTGCTCGCCGGGTGCGGCAGCGACGACGGGTCGGCGGAGAGCAGCGCGGGCGGCGGCGTCACCTGCGACTACACCTCGGAGGGCGCCGGCGAGGTGGCCCGCGAGGTCGAGGAGCCGCCGACCGAGCCGCAGGAGTCCGGCGACGTGCCGGTGGTGATCGAGCTCGGCCAGGGCGAGGTGTCGGCGACGCTGGACGCGGCCAACGCCCCGTGCGCGGTGAACTCCTTCCTAGCGCTCGCCGAGCAGGACTACTTCGACGACACCCCCTGCCACCGGCTGACCACCTTCGAGAGCGAGCAGGGCAACCTGCTGGTGCTGCAGTGCGGCGA